>DASVUK010000179.1:0-11343 GCA_036387095.1 Pseudomonas sp. | reverse complement strand
CCGTGAAAGTTGGGTTGTCCGCCCATCTTTGTATAGAAGGGTTGTTCCAGCCATTTGCGTCTTTCTTCCTCAATGTCGTAGCTGAGCAATGATTTGATCTTCGCAACGGTGGGGTGATGCAGGTTGCGATTCATTTCTTCGCCAACGAAGTAGCCGAAGCCGTGACGATGGGGGTCGTACCGTGGCCCGGAATCGGGCAGAGGTGCAAGTCACCCAGACGTGCCGCTGCAAACATGTGTCGTCCTTTTCACCATAAGAACCCGACTTGGGTTCGGGATGGCAAAAGCTACCGGACGGATAAAATCTGGTCTGTCGGACGTGTCTGAAAATTTCAAACCGTTCGTTCGGGCAGGTGAGCCAAGATTTTGCAGGCTTTCACCGCCAAACCTGCAAGACATACCTCTTTTTCTTGAGTGAAGTTTCCGAGACAATCCCGGCAGCTTGCGTCTGCGAATTTCGAATCGTTGATCCAACTGGATGGAACTCATCAATCCACAATAAACAGCTTCGCACCCTGCAGCGTGGAAGAACGATGGGCTTCGGCGTTGTCCGCCACTTGGTAGCTCATGCCGGGCTTGAGGGTAAATTCCCGACCATCCTCAAGCTCGGTCTGCAATTCGCCTTCCAGGCACAGCAAGACATGCCCTTTTGAACACCAGTGGTCAGCCAGATAGCCCGCCGTGTAGTCCACCATTCGCACGCGAATCGTGCCGAATTGGCAGGTGCGCCAGTAAGCCGCACCCTGCTCGCCTTTATGCTCGACGGGTTCGATCAGCGACCAATCAGTTGTTGCGAAGGGGATGTTATCGAGTTTCATGGGCTGCTCCAAAAAAGCATAAAGATAGATCGCATTGATATAAGCAGTTATATGAAAGATCGCTATGCTGCCGCCAGTTTTTTCTCGTAGTTGCCCTTTTATTTGTGGGAAGCAGTAATGGATTTTGGCGGTTTGGGGTTGGTGGTTGCAGGTTTGGTAGTTGGATTCATTGTCGGCATGACCGGTGTGGGTGGCGGCTCGCTGATGACCCCGATTCTGCTGTGGTTTGGCATCAACCCCGCGACGGCCGTGGGAACCGATCTGCTTTATGCGGCGATCACCAAATCCGGTGGCGTGTGGGTTCATCGCAAAAACCAGAACATTGATTGGTCCATCACCGGCTGGCTGACATTAGGCAGTGTGCCGGCAGTATTGCTGACGCTGTGGTTCCTGAGCACGTTGCACGCGTCCCCCGACGCCATGAATGCGGTGATCAAACAGGCGCTGGGTGTCGTCCTGCTACTGACGGCCCTGGCCGTCTTCTTCAAGAAACGACTGCTGGCCTTCGCCCACGCTCGTGCGGGGGGCAATTACAACCCCAGCGGCCCGAGCCTGAACGCGTTGACGGTGCTGACCGGGTTGGTCCTCGGCACCATGGTCGCGTTGACCTCGATCGGAGCCGGCGCCCTGGGAACCGTGGCGCTGTTCATTCTCTATCCCTTCCTGCCAACCCGACGTCTTGTCGGGACGGAAATCGCTCACGCCGTGCCGCTGACGCTGGTCGCAGGCCTGGGTCACGCCAGCATGGGTAATATGGATTGGAGCATCCTGGGTTATCTGCTGCTGGGTTCGCTGCCCGGGATTTTCATTGGCAGCCATTTGTCCGGCAAAGTTTCCGACGAAGTATTGCGGCCCTGCCTGGCAGTGATGCTGGCGTTTATCGGCTACAAACTGGTTTTTTAACTGCCTGGCTAAACGCTCACCTCAGCCATCACGCCCTATTGATCGATAGGCGCCACTAGACAGCCATCAAGTGCTGGTGGTAAAAATCACGGCGTCTGCGCTTCACCCTCGGGCAATATCGTCGTTTGCCACCACCCAAAACATTAAGTCTCTGCGCCTCGCGTTGGCGGTAGCAATTACCGACCACTGCGCCTTGCGCGTGCGCGTCCCATGCACACGTCTTGCACTGTTTAACCCCGATAACCTCATCCGCCAGAGTCGAATCCAATGGGCACTCTTCATAACCCAGCACTGAGCTATCGCCCGGAAATAGACGGTTTGCGTGCGGTCGCAGTTATTCCTGTCATTTTGTTCCACGCTGGATTGCAGTGGTTTTCGGGAGGATTTGTCGGGGTCGATGTTTTTTTTGTCATCTCCGGTTACTTGATCACGTCGATCATCCTGGCGGAAATGCTGGCGGGTAAATTCTCGCTGGTTAACTTCTATGAACGACGAGCACGACGAATATTGCCAGCGCTGTTTGTCATGATGCTGATCTGTTTGCCGATGGCGTGGTTGATACTTGATCCCCCCGATTTCAAATACTTTTCAAAAAGTCTGGTGGCGGTTCCGACCTTCTCTTCGAATATTCTGTTCTGGAAAGAGAGCGGCTATTTCGATGCCACTGCCGAACTCAAACCTTTGTTGCATACCTGGACGCTGGCGGTTGAAGAACAGTACTACCTGTTTTTCCCATTGTTGTTGATGGCGTTCTGGGGGCTGGGGCGAAAATGGATTCTGGCCATACTGCTGGTCGGCGCTCTGGCAAGCCTGACGTTTTCCCAATTGGGTGCGGTTAACGACTCCACTGCGACGTTTTACTTACTGCACGCTCGGGCCTGGGAATTACTGGTGGGTTCGTTTATTGCCTTTTATTTTTCCTGGCGACCGCGCCAGGCCGATCACGCAGGCATGCTTAACCAAGGAGCCACAGTAACAGGCGTCCTGCTCATTGCTTATGCCGTTGTCGTCTTCGATAACAGCACACCGTTCCCCGGTCTGCACGCTTTGGTGCCTACCCTCGGTGCGGCCTTGATCATTGTTTTCGCCAATCCGAAAACCTGGGTGGGCCGTGTGCTTGGCAGCCGGGTGCTGGTGATGATCGGGATGATCAGCTACAGCGCGTATCTATGGCACCAACCGATTTTTGCATTCGCCCGCCAGAGCAGCCTGATTGAGCCCGGCCTGACATTGATGTTGGGCCTTGCCGTGTTGTCGTTGATCATGGCGTACCTGAGTTGGCGCTTTATCGAACAAGGGTTCCGCCAGAAGAACCGGGTCAATCGACAACAGATTTTCAGTTACGGCGCATTCGCCTCGGTGCTCTTCATTGCCGTGGGTATGGCTGGCTACGTCAATAACGGCTTTAGTCAGCGCTTCAATGTCGATCCTGCCGTTTTGCAAGCCTTCACCGATCCGGATGTGCGTAACCGTTGCGACCAGAACTATGACGGCAAAGGCTGGAATATCGATTTCTGCCTGTTCGGTGCGGCTAACCCGAACATCACCCCGGATGCGGCAGTTTTCGGCGACAGCCATGCTGAAGCGCTATTGCCGACATTTGATGCCCTGGCCCGCGAGGGAGGAAAAACCATCGTGCATATTGGCCTGGGCGGCTGTCCTCCATTGCTTGACGTCGATGTTGCCAATGGCAATTACGAGCAAGGGGTTTGCAGCAAACTGGCGGCGCGTGAACTTGAATACGTGAAACAACACAACATCAGAAAAGTTGTGCTGATTTCCCGTTGGACGCTGTACACCGATGGCGACTATGACAAGAAAAAAATGACCGAGTACTTTCTCATTTCGGCGCAAAGCCAGGAAAAGAGTCGCGAAGCGTCGCGCGCGGTATTCAAACAAGCCCTGGACAACACGATTGAAGCCTACCGGCAGGCCGGTGCGGAAGTCTTCATCGTGGCCCAGGTGCCGCAACAACTGATCAACCCTAAAAACCTTTACTACCGCCTGGCGCGGGAAGCCTCCGAGACCGAGGAGGAGAAACTGCGAGTCGTTAGCGAGCTTTCCGTATCGTTTTCAAAACACGAAAATCTGCAGCGTTTTACTCGCAGCCTGTTTGAACTGGACAGCGCGCAGAACAGAATTCAATTGGTCACGCTAGATAACGAGTTCTGTAAAAATCAGTTATGCCTGGTGGGTGACTTGAGCTCTTATTACAAAGACTTCAATCACCTGAATGCCAACGGCGCCCACCTGATTGCAGGCGAACTGAACCATATCCTGACCCGCTGAGCACACTAATCCACCCGATGCTCTGCGTATTTGCACGACCGCCGCCGGTTATACAAATGACCGAAACCTTTGCCCCATTCCGGGACCTGGCGCCCCAGGCGCGTCCGACCCGAATTGAATAGGGGCCAAAAAGCCCGCCGTAAAGGCCCGCCGCGTATGCCTTCAATTTAAACGATGTCATAAAGACATCACATAACTGACCTATAACCGACTCTCCGGTATTTCCGTTGAATTGGGCTTGGTCCTCCGTGAAAAAATTACTGCCTCGAATTTTGCGTCAGCGGTCTTCGACGTCTTTATTGCGCCGCTTCAAAATCACCCAGCGCCTGGTGTTGTGCTTTTGCATCACGGCGCTGTTGATGGTGGCCTTGGGGGTATTTTGCCTGCTGCAAATGCAGGCCATCCGCAATCAAGGTGAAGCGGTGGAGAGCGGTTCGCTGCCCAGCATAGCGATGGCCGACGCTATCGCCATCAATCTGGGCAAACTGCGGGGCGAAACCTCGCGATTGATTGCCAACGCTGACGATCCGGGCGCAGTGGTCACTAGCAAAATCAATGTCGAACAGCTCAAGAACGAAGTGGAAAAAGGGTTCTCCGAGTACCTTGCCCACGTCAAGGACAGCACCGAGCGCGATTCACTCATTGCCCTGCAGGATGCTTATAAAGCCTTCATTCCCGGCCTGTATGACGAAATAGCCTTTATTGAACAGCGCAAGCTCGACGATGCCCGGATGTTGTCCAATACCCTGCTGTCGATGCAGGGCGATCTGATGGACATGCAAGTCCAGCTGTTGCGTGAACTCAACAAGCAAAGCGCTGCCGCAGCAGTCGAAAAAGCCAGCAATAGTTTTGAACGGACCCGCATCATCGCCCTGAGCGCCATCGGTATCGCCTTGGCGCTGACGCTGCTGCTGGCCTGGCGTCTGAGCGTCAGCATCATTCGCCCGGTGCGCCATGCGCTGCACATCGCCAGCACCATCGCCAATGGCGATCTGAGCCCGCAAACCATTCCCGAGGGCAAAGACGAGACCGCTCAGTTGCTGACGATGCTCGCCCGCATGCGCAGCAATCTGCATGGCACTATCGAGCAGATTTATGCGGCGGCAACGCAGCTTTCCCAGTCTGTGCAGGAAATGAGCACAGTCTCCGAAGCAAGTGCGGAAAACTTGCGAATGCAAAACTCGGAAATAGAGCAGGCCGCCGTGGCCGTCAACCAGATGAGCCAGGCAGCTGTCGAGGTGGCGGGCAATGCCAGCAATACTGCAACCGAATCCCGCGCTTCAAGCGATGCAGCCGCCAAAGGCCAGTTGCGCCTTTCGGACACCATCATCTCGATCAAACAACTGACCGGCAATGTGCTTGAAACCTCGCAGCAGGCCGAAGGGTTGGCCGAGCGCACCTTGAGCATCAGCAAGATTCTCGACGTGATCCGCGCCATTGCCAATCAAACCAACTTGCTGGCACTGAACGCGGCTATCGAAGCGGCCCGAGCCGGTGAAGCCGGGCGCGGTTTTGCGGTGGTTGCCGACGAGGTGCGCTCGCTGGCGCAACGCACCAGTGCGTCGACCACGGAAATTGAAGGTTTGATCAACGGTGTTCAGCAAAGCACTCAGGAAACCGCCAACGCGTTGCGGCTGACCGCCAATCAGGCAAACCTGACCCTTGAACAAGCAGCGGCAACAGGGGAGGCATTGACCGTCATCATCAGCTCGACCTCAGCCATCAACGACCGCAACCTGCTCATTGCCAGCGCTGCCGAGCAGCAGGCGCAAGTTGCTGGTGAAGTGGATCGCAACCTGAGCAGCATTCGCGAATTGTCGACTCAATCGGCGAGCGGCGCCCAGCAAACCACGATGGCCAGCAACGCCCTCTCAATGTTGGCAACCGACCTGAAGGCAATGGTTCAGCGCTTTGTTCTTTGAGGAAGCGGCAACTTTATTGCAGCCCCCCTTCCTTGATCACGGCAATGTGTTTCAGTATTGAAGCAGCCCCA
Source organism: Pseudomonas sp. (assembly GCA_036387095.1). GTDB lineage: Bacteria > Pseudomonadota > Gammaproteobacteria > Pseudomonadales > Pseudomonadaceae > Aquipseudomonas. Next base: position 5,341 of record DASVUK010000179.1, on the reverse strand, counting down.
GAAGTTGGGACACATTGCCACTAAGGACATGAGCATGCTCAAAGCCGTTGTATGGACTGCCACCCTCGCCGCTCTTTCGTTGAGCACCCTTGCCCGGGCCGATGCGCATATCGAATTGGGAAGCCGGGAACGCGTTTCGCACCTCTTTGCTTTTCCCAATAATTGCAGTGTGATCTGTTTCCGCGACTGGACGCTGGAACAGACAGCGGAGCACTACCTGACACAAAGTGTCCAGCGCGACGGCTACACGGGTGTGGTCAGTGTGAAAAGCGATAACGACGTGTTGTACGCCGATATCAGCGGTGTACCCGATAGTTATGGCAAACCGCTGAATGCACTGCTCGACGCAGGCGAACGGGCGTTGAGCGGCGCTAAAAAACTCAATCTCGACAAGAAATGGCAATACAACTGGTACCTGTTCCTGCCGCTGGGCATGGCCCTGGAAAACCGCAAGAGTGTCGAACTGTTGCACTTCCCGCCGGACACCTCGCTGACGCTGGCTCAGGATTATCTGGTTTCCGCCACTACAGATCGCTGGGCCACGCTGCTGACCCTCAATGGTGTTCCTGCAGCCCAGACGCCGGGCTACCAGACGATCATCGATATCGCGCCGATTGCCGCACCCGCCAACGCAGGCGGTTCTCTGGAAGAGGTGTACAGCTACTTCCAGGATTACCAGACCACCATGATCAAAGAACTCAGCCAGAGTGCGACGGGTAACGCCTTGCCCATGGTGGCCTTCGGCGCGCCCGTGAGGAAGTGGATCAGCCAGCAATATGGCGTCAGTGTGCCAGTGCTAGGGCTGGCCACTATCAGCCCGAGCGCCGGACAGAAAGTCGCGGTGCTGGGCTCGAACCATCCAAGCTATATCTGGTACGCGGATAACAAGGCCAACTATGGGGGCGATGAGGCGACGGCCGATGCGGCGGGGCTTGCGGTCATGGGTCAGGATCTAAGCGCAGCCTGCTGGCAAGCCGCGATGGGTCAGACGCCAGGCGCGGACCCGACGGCGACACTGAGCGCCTGTACACAGAAATGGCAGGTGACCGACAAGGTAAAAACCTGCGAGTTGTTCTATACCGCCGAACGTGACCTTAGCGCTGAGCAAGCCGCTGCGAAGTGCAGCACGAACGAGGTCGCGCGCTCATTGCTGCAATTGCAGAAACCACTGACTGCGCCAGCGAGTCATCCCTACCTGTAAATGCTTGAACCAGCACAACAGACTTGGACTTCAACACCTGCGTGGGAGCAAACGTGCTCCCACGGCTCCTTCCCGATCGGGGCGCCGCCGCTCGGCCTTACTGCGGACGCAATCGATACTGAGGTGGCAATTGCTCAAAGCCGCTGATGGTCGCGTTCAAGCTCTTGAAACGACCGTCCTTGATGCCATAGATGCAGCCGTGTATCGACAGGCTCTGCCCGCGATGCCAGGCATTTTGCACAATGCTGGTATGCCCGACGTTCGCCACCTGCTGGATAACGTTGAGCTCGCAGAGGCGGTCGACCCGCTCTTCTTCTGTTGGCAGCTTCGCCAGGGCTTCCCGGTTCTCGTAATACAGATCACGGATAGAACGCAGCCAGCCATCGATCAGACCCAGCTGGCGGTCCTGCATCGACGCGCGCACGCCGCCGCAACCATAGTGGCCGGTGACAAGGATGTATTTGACCTTGAGCACATCCACCGCGTACTGGATCACGGACAGGCAGTTAAGATCGGTGTGCAGCACGACGTTGGCCACGTTGCGGTGTACAAACAAATCACCCGGCAACATACCCACGATCTCGTTGGCAGGGACGCGTGCATCCGAGCAACCGATCCAAAGATATTCCGGGGTTTGCTGACGCGCCAGCTTGGCGAAAAACTCGGGATCTTCCTTGGTGATCGCATCAGCCCAACGTTCGTTGTTGTCGATCAGATCTTGTAGCTCGTTCATACGTTGATGCCTCGAAGATGTGCACAGCGTTTGACTAGGGCTCGACGGCCCAGGTCACGCCTATTTGCCACTACTCGATCAGGGGAACAAAAAGGAATCTTCAGAGTTGCGGCCGGTCCATCCATTAAGGCCCCAAATAACGAGGATTCGCCATGAATGATTCACGCCGTCCGTTCGATGCCACCCAGCCCGAGCCTATCGATGACAACGAAGACCGTATGGGCTCAATGGAAGAGCTGGATTTTGACGAGGAAGAACCGAGCGCGCGCATCGGCGACCTCATGCCAGAAGACGAGCTGGCGCACGAGATTCCGGAAAAACGCGTGCGTGAAGCCGGCATGACAGGGGCATCGACCCCCGATCACCACCCAACTGATGACGATCTGGATCCGGAAATGCTGATCCGCGAAGACGGCGCCCGCTCTGCCCACGAAGAAGGCGAAGACAACCCGGCAGACTTTGAGCTGAGCGTCGTCGATGAGGACGATATCGGCGGCGGCGATGGCCTGGATGAAGCAGAGCTGGGTCGTCTAGACCCGCTGGATGGCAAGCCTGAGAAGAACTAGGTCTCTGCCATTCGCGAGCAAGCCCGCTCCCACAGATTATTGGCAAACCCTGTGGTAGAGCCCTTGCTCGCGAAAAGACCAGCATCAACCCTAAAGTCCCACAGCCATGTGCAGATCCTGTGTCTGTAGGAGCGAGCTTGCTCGCGAAAAGCTACTAAAACAGGCTTACTCGAATAACGTACAGGCCATCACTAAGGCATCTTCACGCCCGCCAACTGCCGGGTAGTAATCCCGGCGGCGACCAATTTCGTTAAAACCAAAGCGCTCATATAAACGATAGGCGGCGCGATTGCTGTCGCGAAGTTCCAGGAAACATTCCCGGGCATTGAGCGCATAAGCGCGGGACATCAAGTGCTCAAGCAACCGCAATCCCAGACCACGGCCCTGGCTTTCCGGCTTGACGGTAATGTTGAGCAGGTGTGCCTCATCAATGATCACCTGCACCACACCATGGCCCACTTGCTGGGCGCCTTCGAACATCAGCCAGATTTCATAAGACTTGAGGCCATCCAGGAAAATGCCCCGCGTCCAGGGATGGCTGAAGGCGGCGTATTCAATCTTCAGTACGGCGTCGATGTCCGCCTCGGTCATCGGGCGGAACGTTACTGCGTCACTCATCTATCGATTTCCAGCGCGCCATTAGCCGACGCATGGCTTGCCAGACATCCGCCTTGCGTTGAGGCTCGTCCATCAGTAATTCCAGACCCGGCAAAGCCCAGGCAGAACCCAGGCCATCGACCTGAAGCTCTTTGTTAAAGGATTCAGCATCGGCTTCCCCGGCAAATCGCACCGACGGCAGACCGATCAGCCACAAGCAAGCGCAAGGTTCGTCTTCCAGGCGTGCAGACACAAACCCCTGAACGAAATCACGAGCTGCTTCAGGCCCTTGGTCCAGATTGCCCCTGACCAGCAGCGGCCAGCGTACCGGCTCGCCGATGATCTGCGGACTGTCCGGCAAACCTGCGGCGCGCAACATGTCTTTGAGTAACAAGTAAGAAGGATCACGACTCTGGAACGCCTGGCCTGTGGGCAACTCCACCAGCAGCAGGCAACGCCCGGCACGCAACAGTTGCAGGGCAAAGCGCGGCGGCGGCACGACTGCAACCTTTACCGGTGCAGGCGCGGCTTCTACAACAGCGGCGGGCGCACGGGTACTGGCCAGCGACGGACGCGGCACTGCGATTTTCGGACGCTCAACTGGACGCGCCGGCGCCACAGGCGGTTCGGCAACGGCAGCGCGCTCGGGCGTCTGTGCGATCAGCGCCGGAATCTCTTCAAGCGGCGGCAGCGGCTCCAGCAACTCGGGACGCGACGGTGCAGCAAAGGGCAGTTCAGTGCGCGGCAGCCAATTGACCACCTGCATGGCGGTCATATAAGCGCGGCGGCGGGACTCGTTTAGCAAAGGTCAGCCACCTGTGGATAAGTTAGGGAGGCGATTCTACCGCCCTTCGCCGATTCCCGCCGCAGTTGATCGTCTGGAGGTGAAATGTTGAGCACCCGATGCAGTACAATCGCTGCTTTTATTTGCCAACCACCGGCCAACCAATGATCGAACCTAAGCGCGTCTTGCGCGCCCTTGCCGAACACTGGGCGCTACTTGAGCCTCTGTGCGAACACTTCGACCAAGGCACGTTGAGCCTGAGCGAATTACGCCTGCAGCTGGCCGCACAACAAATGGACAGCACACCACAGGACATCACCAACCTGCTGGATGTGTGGATTCGGCTGGATATTCTGGTCCCTGTGGCGAAAAGCCCGAACCGTTTCGAACTCAACGCGCAGATTCATGACTTTTTGTCTTATCTGCGCCGCGAGCACCGGTTGGGCCTGTGCCTGGAAATCGAAGCCTATTTGCGTCATCTGGAGCGTCTTGCCGGTTATATCCAGGATGCATTCGATGTCCGCGACGCCGACGACCTCGCCCGGCAGCTGCGTCTACTGGACATGCGCGTGCGGGACGTCCTGAAGAAACTGGCCAATGACGAACAGGCGCTGGTCGCGGTGGCCGATCGCGCCAAGACCAGCGACCGCCAGATTCCGCTGCGCCAGCGTTATGCCGAAGTGCTGGCAACCTGGGACGAATACATTGAGCCGATGATCCAGCTGGTGAACGCCGATGGCGCGTTCGAGCAAGGCGTGCGCAAGGTGGAAAACGTGCTGTTGCGCATGCTCACTGAACAGCAGCGCCTCGGCCATCTGGTGGACGACGACATGTTGCTGCGCACCCATGCGCGCATCCTGGAAATGCAGACCAGCGCTCAATTGACGTTGCGCCATGCCCGGGAACTGCTGCTGCCGTTGCGCGAAGAGGCCCGTCGCCATAACGCCGTGACCCGCGGAGCCGCTCTGGCGCTGTCGGCAATCCGTCGCAAAGGCCTGGACGCTGTACCGCAAGCGGCAATGCCCATGTTCACCCGTCCGCAAAGCACTTTTCTGGGCAGCGCGAGTCAGGTCGAAGCTTACGTTTATGCATTGGCGTGCTTTGAGCCCAAACCCGCCAAATTCCCCAAGGCCAATGCCAAGCGTAAAGGCGAGCCACCGCAGGCGCCGCGCACCGTCAAGGAAATGCTGGAGCGCTGCGAAGACGCCCTGCCGCTGCCGGACCTGATGGTCTGGTTGCTGGAGCAGGAACCGGACGGTGCCACCGACGAATTGCTGTATTGGTTCTCGCGCCTGTCGCGGGACAAACGCTTCGCTCGTGAACGCCTCGAACGACGCGATTATTTCACTCAGGAGCATCAGGTCAGCCTGAGCTCTTTTGCCCTGCTCTCCAGCCGTGATGAGCAGCCAGGGAATCCAGTCAATGCATCTTGATCTCTCCGAAATGTCCCAGCTGGCTCC
>DASVUK010000178.1:0-38161 GCA_036387095.1 Pseudomonas sp. | reverse complement strand
CCGTGAAAGTTGGGTTGTCCGCCCATCTTTGTATAGAAGGGTTGTTCCAGCCATTTGCGTCTTTCTTCCTCAATGTCGTAGCTGAGCAATGATTTGATCTTCGCAACGGTGGGGTGATGCAGGTTGCGATTCATTTCTTCGGCGATATAACGGGCCGGTTCTTCCAGTTGGTCAGGATGATCGCAAGGCGGTTTAGTTGGAACAGGTTTGGGGGCAGGCAGTTGCGGGTCAACAATCGCACCGGCAGCCTTGGCTATTGCCGTAAGCCTTGGATCGGCCAGCAGTGTGGCCATGCGGCGCTCGTAAATCATGCCGTCGGGGCCTACGGCGTTGAGTTTGGCGAAGTCGATGATGACGCGATGAGAGAACTTGCCGCCTTGCAGACCACCAAAAGTATCCGGGCTACCGGAGATCAGGGTGCCGCCGTGGCTGGTCGTGCTGCCCAGATAGGCCATGGGCCGCCCATCAATCAGAATCGAGGGTATGCCGACCGTGAGTGCCGCGCCGCAGCCGCAGACATCGCCGACTCGGGCGCGGCCTTTGCCATTGACCAACGAAGTAGCCGAAGCCGTGACGATGGGGGTCGTACCGTGGCCCGGAATCGGGCAGAGGTGCAAGTCACCCAGACGTGCCGCTGCAAACATGTGTCGTCCTTTTCACCATAAGAACCCGACTGGGGTTCGGGATGGCAAAAGCTACCGGACGGATAAAATCTGGTCTGTCGGACGTGTCTGAAAATTCTCAAAATGCTCACTCAGGGTGGAAAGCATCGCTTGAGGTGTCCGGAAAAAGTTAACCACTGCGGCACGCCTGCCACCTTATGGTTTGATCACCCGACGTCATCGCATCCAGTCCTCGGCGATGCAGGCGTTCATCCCGTCGGTGAAGAGCGAGCACGGCGCAGTTCGCAATTGATTCCGATACGAATAATGGCGAACTAATACCTGCCATCACCTCTCTACTGATCCGTCGAAGGTTAGCTGCCTGACACGTCCCCTTTCGCCTGTCCGGATAATCGGACTGGCGAAGCAGTGGCCAAGCAGCGAAACTCCTTAAAGGATAAGTAGAGGATTCCCACATGCTATGGAAAAAAGGTCGCCGCAGCGACAACGTTGTAGATGCGCGGGACAGTGGTAGCGGCGGCGGTGGGATGCGTCTGGGCGGTAAGGGATTGGGCATCGGTGGGATCATCATCATCGTCGCCATCGGCCTGTTGACCGGCCAGGACCCAATGCAGATTCTCGGGCAGATCACCGGCCAGATGAGCGAGCAGCCAGCGGCTGTCACCCCACAAACCACGCAGGCCCCACCGGCCAACGACCAACAGGCCGAATTCGTGCGTTCGATCCTGGGCGACACCGAAGACACCTGGCGTGCCGTCTTCCAGCTCAATGGCCGTCAATACCAAGACCCGAAACTGGTGCTGTTTCGTGGCCAGGTTCAGTCGGCGTGCGGTTTTGCGTCATCGGCCAGCGGCCCGTTCTATTGTCCGGCGGACCGACAGGTCTATCTGGACATGGACTTCTTCCGGGAGATGTCACAGCGCTTCAAGGCCGCGGGTGATTTCGCACAAGCCTATGTGATTGCACACGAAGTAGGCCATCATGTGCAGACGTTACTGGGTGTTTCAGATAAGGTTCAGGCAGCCCGTCAGCGAGGCCAGAAAATGGAAGGCAGTACGGGGTTGCTGGTTCGCCAGGAGCTTCAGGCCGATTGTCTTGCTGGTGTTTGGGCCTTCAACGCGCAAAAGCGTTTGAACTGGCTTGAACCGGGTGATATTGAAGAAGCGCTGAACGCGGCCAACGCCATTGGCGACGATCGTTTGCAGCAGCAGAGCCAAGGTCGCGTAGTACCCGATTCGTTCACGCATGGGACTTCTGCTCAACGGGTGCGCTGGTTCAAAACCGGCTTTGCCCAAGGCCAAATCAATCAGTGCGACACGTTCGCAGCAAAGAGCCTCTGATCACATGATAAAACCGCTCCTGGTCCTGTCGCTAAGCACCTTTCTGAGCTTTTCAGCTCATGCCGAGGATCAGGCGGTCAAATCAATCAGTCCGGATCGACTGACCATCAACGGCGTGCAAGCTACGCTTGGGCTAAGCCAGGAATGGGTGCACCCCAAGCCGCAGTTCGAGCGCGCCGTGATTGTTTTGCACGGCCGCTTGCGTAATGCCCAGACGTACCTGCGCAGCATCGAACGTGCCGCCAATCAGTCCAGGCAGCGCAGCAAGACGTTATTGATTGCCCCGCAATTTCTCGATGAGAAAGACGTGGTCGCCCACCATCTCGCGGACAATATCCTGCGCTGGCACGGCGATGACTGGATGGCAGGCGACACCGCCGTCGGACCCAAGCCGGTCAGCTCGTTTGTGGTCATCGACCATATCCTTCGCCGTCTCAGCGACAGCAAGCTGTACCCGAACCTGAAAGAAATCGTGATCGCTGGCCATTCCGCCGGCGCGCAGGTAGTGCAGCGCTACGTGATGCTCGGCGGCAAGGAAGATGTGCTGCTCAGGAAAGAAGGTATCAAGTTGCGTTATGTCATCGCCAACCCGTCCAGTTACGCTTATTTCGATGCCGAGAGGCCCGTGCCTGTAACGGCCGCTCAATGCCCAGGCTTTGACGAATGGAAGTACGGTCTGAACCGCATGCCAGCCTACGCGGGCAAGGTCAATGCGGCAGAAATTGAAAAAGGTTACGTCAAACGTGACGTTACCTACCTGCTGGGGCAACTGGACACCGACGCCAACCACCCGGCACTGGACAAGACCTGCGGCGCCGAAGCTCAGGGCGCATTCCGCTTGGTACGTGGGCAGAATTACTTCAATTATCTGCAGAAGCGCCATCCGGAAGGTCTGAACCAACGGCTAGTCATCGTCCCGAACGTGGGTCACAACGGCGACGGCATCTTCACCTCGCCTGAAGGCCAGGCAGTGCTGTTCAAGCCGCTGTAAAAAGCAGAGCCGCCGCAGCGAACGTGTTCGCGAAGCAATGTGCTTGAATACTCAGGACCTATGCCTCGCCCACACGTTGGCTTGTGCGATTGTTTGCCGCGTCTTAGCCCAGCATTCCCCGTAATTCAACGCAATCCTGCGCATGCCAATCTGTCAGTTCCGGCCATGGATTTTCCGGGAGGTTGACCAGAATCGTCCGTGCGCCGGCTGCACGTCCGCAGTCCAGGTCAAAACGATAATCCCCCACCATCACCATCTGTGACGGCTCGACCTGCCAGGCTTGGGCCAGATGCAACAGGCCTGCCGGATCCGGTTTGTGGGCCGCCTCGTCGCGGCCGAGAATATCGTCCAGCGCAAAGCAGTCCGCCAGGCCGATGGTCTGCAAGGTAACGTGGGCCAGTTCCCGAGCGTTACGGGTCAGAATACCCAGGCGATAACCCCGGCCGGCCAATTCACGCACCAGTTCCACCGCGCCGGGCGCCGCTTGTGAGGCCAGGGCCAGTTCCCGCTCATGCTCAAGCAGCCACGCATGCTTGGCGGCGGCCACATCGGCGGGCAATGCGGCCAGATGCCCGAGAATGTCGTGATCCTGCGGGATATCCAGCGCGCGCTTGATCGCCGGGAAATCATGCACAGCAATAGTCAGAGTGCCGTCCATGTCGAACACCCAGTGATGAATACCGGCCAGGTTCATGCCCAATCCTTACGATGGCGAATCAAGCCTTCCTGACTGACCGAGGCCACCAGTTGGCCTGCGCGATTATAGACACTGCCCCGTGAAAACCCTCTGGAGTTGCCCGCCCAAGGGCTGTCCATCGCATACAGCAGCCAGTCATCGGCACGCAGGTCACCATGGAACCACAGGGAATGATCGAGGCTGGCGACCTGCATGTCCTTCTGCCAGACCGTCTTGCCGTGAGGCAGGAGGGACGTGGTCAGCAGATTGAAGTCCGACGCGTAGGCCATCAGGTATTTGTGCAGAGCCGGAATCTCGGGCAGCGTGCCATCAGCGCGGAACCACACATATTTCACAGGTTCCGTAGGCTGTGGATTGTAAGGATCGGAAGCCGTGACGGGCCGAAATTCAATGGGCTTTGGGCACAGCATTTTCTCGCGCATCTGTTCGGGTATCAGATGCGCCCGTTGCTGCAACAGCTCCAGTTCCGAAGGCAGACTTTCCGGACCGACCACGTCAGGCATCGACGTTTGATGCTCGAAACCTTTTTCGTCGTACTGGAAGGAGGCGCTGCAGGTGAAGATCGGCTGACCTTTCTGAATGGCCGTAACCCGACGCGTGCTGAAGCTGCCGCCGTCGCGCACTCGATCCACCTGATAGACCACCGGCAACCCGGCATCGCCGGGGCGCAGGAAGTAGCCGTGCAGCGAATGCACATGACGCTCTTCCTCAACAGTCTGGCTGGCGGCGGAAAGTGATTGCCCCAGCACCTGCCCCCCGAACAACTGACGAAAGCCAAGATCCTGGCTGCGGCCGCGAAACAGGTTTTCCTCAATCGGTTCCAGCGTCAGCAGCTCAACCAGATCGTCCAAAACTCGGCTCATACATCATTCCTCACACAAAACCTGATCGCCCTTGGAGCGCGATAAAGTTGAAATGATACAGAATTTAACAACGCCCTCCTGATCAAGCTTGCAGGGTTTTCAGCCATTGTTGACGATTGATCCGATACAGCACGTGAGGCCTGAGCGGATGCTCGGCGGGAAGTTCGGGGTGTTCGAAGTTCTCGGCAGGGTTACTGTTCATGCCGATGGCTTGCATGACTTTCTGCGACGGTTCATTACTGACGGCGGTAAACGACACGATCTGATCCAGCCCTAATCGCTCGAAACCGCAACCCAGAGCAGTCCAGGCCGCTTCGCTGGCATAGCCCAAACCCCAGTGTTGCCGGGCCAGCCGCCAGCCGATCTCCACCGCCGGAGTGAATGGCGCATCGAAGCCCACCACGCAAAGCCCGGTGAAGCCAATGAACTGGCCACTGTCCTTGCGCTCCAGCGCCCACAACCCGAAACCCAACTCGGCAAAGTGGCCGCGCACGCGTCCGATCAGCGCAGCGCTTTCGAGCCGGCTCAGGGGCGCGGGAAAGTAGCGCATGACCTGCGGATCGGCGCACATGGCGGCAAATGCAGGCAAATCTTCATCTCGCCACTGGCGCATCAACAATCGTGCGCTCTCAAGCTTGAGAATCGGCTCCATCGGTTTGCTCCTATAACCGGCCTCTAGATCGGCCAACCCGGATGCCCGAACGCTGGGCGGATGCGGGCAATACTGGCACTATCCGGCTTCGACCCTTCAACGGACGCAAAATGTCCCTGCCGCTCATCTATCACGACGATTACAGCCCGGACTTCCCGGCTGATCATCGCTTCCCCATGGACAAGTTTCGCCTGCTGCGCGATCACCTGATCCAAACCGGCCTGACTACCGACGCGCAATTACTGCGTCCGCAGCTGTGTCCGAACGATATTCTGGCGCTGGCCCACGACTCGTCCTACATCCGCCGCTATATGGAGGGCGATCTTTCCCGGGAGGATCAGCGCCGCCTTGGCTTGCCGTGGAGCGAAGCCCTCGCCCGCCGCACCGTGCGCGCCGTGGGCGGTTCGCTGCTGACCGCAGAAAAAGCCCTTGAGCATGGCCTGGCCTGCCATCTGGCGGGCGGCACCCATCATGCGCATTACGACTATCCCGCTGGATTTTGCATCTTCAATGACCTGGCCGTGATCAGCCAATACCTGCTGCAAAGCGGCCGCGTGGGCAAGGTACTGATTTTCGATTGCGACGTGCATCAGGGCGACGGCACGGCGCGAATTCTGGCGGACACCGAAGATGCCATCACCGTGTCGCTGCACTGTGAAAAGAATTTCCCTGCGCGCAAGGCCCATAGCGATTGGGACATCCCGCTGGCCATGGGCATGGGCGATGAGGAATACCTGAAAGTCGTCGATGATTTGCTCAATTACCTGCTGCCCATCTATCAACCGGATCTGGTGCTGTACGACGCAGGTGTCGATGTCCATCAAGACGACGCGCTGGGCTACCTGAAACTCACCGATGCAGGCGTGGCGGCGCGGGATGAAGCGGTGCTGCGCCATTGCCTGGGTCGCGACATTCCGGTGATGGGCGTGATTGGCGGCGGATACAGCAAAGACCGCCAGGCGCTGGCGCGACGGCACGGGATCCTGCATCACAGCGCGCAGAAGGTTTGGGTTTCGCATGGATTGGGCACCAGGACATACGTGTAGGCGCTAACAAGTTGGCCCAGCATCGGTCTGCAACATCCCAAATGGCGCCTCGCGAATAATTTGATTCCCATAGGCCTAGTGCCGCATCGCATCTGCACCATGCAGGTAGAATGCTCCCCTCACTTGCGATAGATGCCTACTCCGTCATGACCAGCCCCGAACGCACATCCGATTTCTCAGTCGCCATTATCGGCGGCGGTCCTGCCGGTTTGATGGCGGCCGAGGTGTTGAGTCAGGCCGGAATAAAAGTCGATCTCTATGACGCCATGCCCTCCGTAGGCCGCAAGTTTCTGCTGGCCGGCGTGGGCGGGATGAATATTACTCATTCGGAACCTTACCCGGCGTTCCTGTCCCGTTACGCCGAGCGAGCGCCGCATATTGCGCCGATGCTGCGCAGTTTTGGCGCGGACCCGCTGTGCGAGTGGATTCATGGGCTGGGTATCGAAACCTTTATCGGCAGCTCAGGCCGGGTCTTCCCTACCGACATGAAAGCCGCGCCTTTATTGCGCGTCTGGCTCAAGCGCCTGCGCGAAGCCGGCGTTGCCATTCATACCCGGCATCGTTGGCTGGGCTGGGATGCGCAGGGTCAACTGCGCATGGGCGGCAATCCTGGGGAAATCACGGTTCATCCCGACGCCGTGCTGCTGGCCCTGGGCGGTGCGAGCTGGGCGCGGCTGGGTTCCGATGGTGCCTGGGTGCCCTGGCTGGAGCAGCGGGGAGTGGGCGTCGCGCCATTGCAAGCGGCCAACTGCGGCTTTGAAACCACCGGTTGGAGCCAGCTGCTGCGCGACAGATTTGCCGGCGCGCCATTGAAGAACATCGCCATGGGGCTACCCGGCCAGGCAGCGCGCTTGGGTGAATGCGTGCTGACTGATACCGGCGTTGAAGGCAGCCTGGTCTATGCCCTGTCGGCGCAGATTCGCGAGCTGATCAACCAACGGGGAGCCGCAACGGTCTACATCGACCTGCTGCCGAACAAAACGGTGTCGAGCGTTGAAAAATCTCTCGCCAAGCCTCGTGGCTCCCGCTCGATGTCCAAGCATCTGCACAGCCAGCTGGGAATCGACGGTGTCAAAGCGGCGTTATTAAGGGAGCTGGCTTCCAGGGAAGCATTCGATGATCCGGCGCAATTGAGCAAGACGCTCAAAGCCCTGCCCCTGAAATTGATCAAGGCGCGGCCGCTGGACGAAGCCATTAGCACCGCAGGCGGCGTGACTTTCGAGTCCATGGATGAGCGCTTGATGCTCAACGCGTTGCCCGGCGTGTTCTGCGCAGGTGAGATGCTCGACTGGGAAGCGCCCACCGGCGGCTATCTGCTGACCGCCTGTTTCGCCAGCGGGCGCACAGCGGGACTGGGGATGGTGGAGTGGCTCAAAGGCAAATTGCGTTAATACCGTCTTGACCCTGATCGCGCGACGCTGCCGGACTTGGCAGGAACGAATTCATTCGCGAAAAGCCCGGCGCACCCCCCCCCTGATTCCGGGGCTTCGCGCCATCGCCTTCCCGGATAAATCCACTCCCTCTTATCGCGGGGTCAACTGCACCGCTGATCAAGGCTTCTTCTTGCGCGGTCCTGTATTGAACACGGGGACTTTACGCACCGGTTTGACCGCCACCGGCTCGGGTGCAGCATCACCGCTGTCAACCCACTTACCCAGATTGCGCTTACCACCGCCGGAAATTTTCGGCTTCTTGGGTTTCTTGGGTTTCTTCAGAATCTGGCCGGTGGCATCGGTAGTGGGCACCCGATGTTCCGGTGTGAAGTCCGGCTCTTCTTCGCGACGCAATGTCTGACGTGTCAGGGTTTCGATGGCCGATAGCAGCTCGACCTCATCAGCACACACCAGGGAAATCGCTTCGCCGGTCAAACCCGCACGACCCGTGCGACCGATGCGGTGGATGTAATCCTCGGCCACGATAGGCAGATCGAAGTTGACCACCGTTGGCAGATCATCAATATCCAGCCCGCGCGCAGCGACATCAGTGGCTACCAGAATCTGGACTTCACTGGCCTTGAAACGATCCAGCGCACGTTGCCGGGTGGCTTGGGGTTTGTCGCCGTGAATGCCATCGGCATTGATGCCCAGGCCTTGCAGACGATCAACCAGTTGATCGACGCCAACCCGAGTCTTGGCAAACACCAACACTTGAGACCAGCGCAGTTTTTTCAACAGATGAATAAACAGTTCCGGCTTGCGTTTTTTGTCGACGGTCACAACCCATTGCTTGACGGAGCTGGCTGCCACATTGCGCGGGCTGACTTCGATAGTTAGCGGATCGTCGAGCATCTGCCCCGCCAACTGACGGATAGCGTCGGAGAACGTCGCCGAGAACAGCAAGGTCTGGCGGCGCTTTGGCAGGGCGGCATAAATACTGCGCAGCTCTTCAGAGAAACCCAGATCCAGCATGCGATCGGCTTCGTCGAGAATCAGGGTTTGCAGCTGGGAGAATTTCAACGCGTTCTGACGATGCAGATCCAGCAAGCGACCCGGCGTGGCGACAAGGATGTCCACACCCTTGCGCAACTTCATCATTTGCGGGTTGATGCTCACGCCGCCGTAAACCGCGTAAGTGCTCAACGGCAAGTGTTCGGCGTACTGACGAATGCTCTCGTGAACCTGTTCGGCCAGCTCGCGGGTGGGCACCAGGACCAGGGCGCGGATTGAGTTGGGGCCGACTTTCGGGCCTTCCAGAGTCAATCGTTGCAACAGCGGCAAGGCAAAACCGGCGGTCTTTCCCGTGCCGGTCTGGGCTGCGGCCATCAAGTCACGCCCGGCCAGAACCGGTGGAATCGCCTGTGTCTGCACCGGCGTTGGGGTCTGGTAACCGAGCGTTTCAAGGGCGCGCAGCAGGGGTTCGATCAGGCCAAGAGTGGCGAATGTCATTGGGGTACCGTAAATAGAGTTCAGCGCAAGACGCGGAGTTTACCCTGTCCTCACCGATCCGGCCTGTTCCTGCTGTGGCTTTCGCCATTGCGGCAGGCCAATTAGCACCACAGCACTGATAATCACCGCCATCGCAACGCATTCTTCCGGCCCGATGGTCTCGCCGGCGAACAAAATCCCGAGCAGCACGGCGACCGCCGGATTGACATAGGCATAGCTGGTGGCCGCTGCCGGACGCACGTTTTTCAGCAAATACATGTAGGCACTGAACGCCACGATGGAGCCGAACACAATCAGATACGCCAACGCGCCCCAGCCTGCGGCGGTGGGCATTGTATCCAGATGCTCGCCGCTCAAGGCGCTGCCGATCAACAGCATGACGCCCGCCGTTATCATCTCCGAGCCACTGGCCATGGGACCTTCGGGCAACGGCAGATGTTTGCTCCATACCGAACCAAACGCCCAGGCCGCAGCGGCAAAAATCACCAGAGCCGCGCCATAAGGGCTGGCTTGCAGGTTCGAGCCCAGGTTGAGCAGCCCGATGCCCATCAGCCCCAGAAAGATGCCTGCCCATTCCAGCCGCGTGGTGCGATTGCCCCAGAACAAGCCGAACAGCAGGGTAAACAACGGCATGGTCGCAATGGCCAGGGCAGCAATGCCCGATGCAACACCCGCATGCTCAGCCAGCGTCACGCCGCCATTGCCACAAGCCAGCAGCAGAAATCCGATCGCGGCCGAGGCTTTCCATTGTGCAAAGGTCGGTGCTGGCGCACCGCGAAAACGCAGGAAGCCATACAGCAGGCAACCGGCGATCAGGAACCGAATTCCGGCCATCATCAAGGGCGGCCAGGACGCCACCCCAATGCGGATGACCAGATAGGTCGAACCCCAGACCAGATACAACGCTACGAAGGCACCTACCAGCAACAACGGAAAACGACGAGAACTCGGCATGTCAGGCTCGAAAAGTTAATTGTTATGAGTCGGCTATTGTATGAAGGCCATTGCTGGAAAATAAGCAGTAAACCTTTTTTAAACGAGGTGTTTACCTTGGAAAACCCGGTTCTTGCTTTCAAGAGCTTTTCTATCGAAAGTAAGGAAAACGGATGGAAGGAGAACGTCATGACACTGGACAAGTACGATCGGATTTTGCTCGATGCTCTGCTGGAGAACGGCCGGGCATCATTCGCGCAATTGGCGCGCATGGTGAACCTCTCAGCCCCGGCCGTTGCCGAGCGGGTCGCCAAGCTGGAAGCCAGCGGCGTGATCACCGGTTATCAGGCCAAAGTGGACATGGCCAAGGTTGGTTTGCCGATTCAATGCGTGATCGAGTTGCGCCTGGCCAATCACGGTAATCAGCAGACCTACGACGAACTCTGGAAGATCCCCGAGCTGATTAATTGTCACCGCGTAACCGGCGATCCGTGCGTGATCATGCAGGCGGCGGTGGGCTCGATGCCCGAACTGGAAAGCCTGATCAATCGCGTTGCGCAGTTCGGTTTCAGCAAAACGTCGATTATTCTTTCCACCGCCGTGGATCGGCCGTTACCCGTCAATCATCTGGATGTTCAGTCCAGGTCCGAAAAGACCGTGGTCAAAATCCGCGCTGACGTTTAAGCGCTTCGCTGATTTTTGCAGCGGGGACCTTTTGCAGTGTGCAGAGCAATTGATGGGAGATTCCGGCAATGCCGTGGGTGTGGCGTAACTCGCGGGTGAGGTGGGCCGTGAGATTGGCGGCCATTTCCGCATCGGCCATGGCCCGGTGAGCTATGCCGGTATTGGGCAAACGGGCGTAGCGGGTGAGCGTTCCCAGCTTGTGGTTCGGCGCTCCTGGCATCAGGCGTCGCGCCAGCAGCATCGAACAGGCAAAGCTTTGTTCTCGATTGCGCTGGATGCGGGACAGTTCGTAATCCCAGAACTTCTGGTCAAAGGACGCGTTGTGCGCCACCAGCGGCGTGAGGCCGACGAAATCCGCCACGTCGCTCATGACTCGCTCAGCAGACGGCGCGGTGCGAATCATGCTGTTGCTGATGCCGGTCAACGACTCGATGAAGGAAGGAATTCGCACGCCGGCATTCATCAAACTCTGATAACGCTCGACGATACGGCCCTGCTCCATGATCACTACGGCAATTTCGGTCGCCCGGCAGCCGTGGCCAGGGGAAATGCCGGTGGTTTCAAAGTCGATAACTGCGATGCGTTCCAACACGTGCCGGGATCCTTTGAAAAATAAACATGCTCAGTGGCGTACTTCAGTTGCGTAAAAGGAACGAACCTTCTATCGGCACATAGCGCGTGGCGGCACGGATCAGTGAGTTGGCGGTCAAGCCCGGCACACCATATGCCACCGCTTCGACGCCATGCTTGTTGATGATGTGTTCGAGCAGCAGGTCGAAATCGCCATCGCCGGAAGCCAGCACCACTTCATCGACCTGCGGCGCGACATCCATGATGTCGATGGTGATCCCGACGTCCCAGTCGCCCTTGGCAGAACCGTCGCTGCGCTGGATATAAGGCTTGAGTTTGACCGTGAATCCGAGGTTACGCAGGATCTGCTGAAACTGCTGCTGCTTGCTGTCGCCGCGGTCGATCGCATAGGCATAAGCCTGCACGATCTCGCCGCGCTGGCTTATATCAGCCCACAGCGCGGCATAGCTGAAATGACAGCCATGGACCTGACGAACGGTGTAGTAGAGGTTCTGTACATCGGCGAACACCGCGATCTTTTTCACCGGAAATCCTCATGACGCAACGAACGCGTCAACTGGCGACGCCGACCCGAAAGTGAGTCGGCGCCCAGTATGCCAGTTTCGCCAAGGCTTTGAGGTAACGGATGAACACCCGTGGGACCGGATCTATCCGGGAAGGCGTCAGTGCAGCGGATGACAATTCCCGGAATGGATCGGTCAGTCAGCTCGCCAATCAGACAAACGAATCGTCATCACCAAACATGTCGTCCCCACCATCGTCATAGCCATTGTCGGCGAAGCTGTCCTGATTGCCGTTGACGTCGTTGTCGCTGACACGCTGCTCTTCGTTGCCCCAGCCATTGCCATTGTCGTTATTGCCATGATCGGCGGCCTGGGCGGGCTCTTCCTTGATCACTTCGACAATTTCTTCAGGCTGGCTGTTATGGCCGAACATGCTGCTGATGCCTTGCGCCAACATCACGCCGCCTGCCACGCCGGCGGCGGTCTTCAGCGCACCGCCAAGAAAGCCACTGCCCATTGGCGCAGCCGGTGCCTGTTGCTGCGGCGCGGCGTAGTTGCCTTGCTGCGGGCTAGCTTGTTGAGGATTGTAGGGCGGTGGGCTGGAAGGACCATCGCGCCAGCCGCCCGAAGATGCGACATTGCCCGGACGTTGCTGCGGCTGCTGGGAATTGCCACCGCCGAAGATGCTCGACAAAAAGCCCCCGCTGCTCGGCGCCGCAGAGGCTGAAGACTGTGTCTTGGCCTGCTGCAATTGGGCCTGCAATTGCTGGATCTGCTCGTCGCGCTCCTTGACCTGCGCGTTCAGCTGATTGACCGCTGCTTCCTGCACCAGAATGGCCTGCGCCATGTAATAAGGGGCGGCAGGCTGCTGGGTGAGATGCTCCTTGATCCTTGCCTCAGCCTGGGCGTCACGTGGGGCTGAAGCGGTTTCGGCACTTTTCAATTTCGAGAAAAGGCCATCGATCAGGGTTTGCTCTTCGCTGTTCATGGCGACCTCGTTAGATTGCCGTTAAGTATCCTCGTCTCATCAAATGACCAGACGCAGGCAAGGTAATGGGGCTGATCCGCAACCTTTCAATAGCTGCACGCAAATGTTAAGAAGCGGCGCAGCGCTCTGGCTCGCCCTTGGTTCATCCGGATGCATGGGCTAAAGTGACGACCTGCTTTTTTCTGCGACCCGACTTCATGAACCCGCTGACCGTTCTGCAAGACTCGCTGTATTTTTTCCGGCGCAACCTGGCGAGCATCCTGCTGCTCTGCCTGCCGCTGGTGGTACTCGAAGCCTTGGGCAAGCAGGCGCTGGGCAATGCGCTGGCGGCGCAGGCTTCCCCCGCCTACGAACTGCTGGTCGGACTGCTGTTCTATCCCTTGTACACCGGGGCGCTGATTCTGTTTCTCGACGCCCGCAGCCGTGGCGAAGAACCTCGCAAGCGGGACCTGCTGGCCATGGCCTTGCGCCTGTGGCCCACCTTTGCCGTGCTGTCGGCATTGAGCACGCTGTTGATCATGTTCGGCCTGTCGATGTTCATCGTTCCGGGCGTTTACATCATGATCAAACTGGTGTTTTCCGAATACCTGCTGGTGTTGCGCGGCCTGACGCCTCTGGCGGCCATGCGTGAAAGCCTGTTGATGACCAAAGGTCATTTCGTCCGGATCCTGGCCTGCGTCCTGTGCGTCTATCTGCCTTTGTCGATCCTCGAAGGCGTCGGCATGTTCCTGCTGCCTGAGCCGCAAAGTGCGCCGGTTTCCCTGGCTATCGACAGCATCAGCAGCTTTCTCCAACTGTTCACCAGCGTGGTGATGTTCCGCCTGTTCATGTTGATCAACGAGCCGGGGCAGCCGGCGTGAAAACCCGCACGCTGCTCATCATCGTGCTTGTGACAGGTCTGTTTTTCGGGCTTGTCTACAACCTCACCTGGCATCCCGCCGATCACGAGCATCTGCCAGTGGCTTGTAACGCGAGAGTCCAGGCGCCCACGCTGGTGCCAGGACAGGCCTTGAAGGTCATGACCTGGAACATTCAATACCTGGCAGGCAAACGCTACGTGTTCTGGTATGACCTGGATGATGGCAGCGGCGAGGATGAGCGCCCGACGCCTGAGGATCTGGCCTACAACCTGGACGAGGTCGCCCGAGTCATACGCGACGAGCAGCCGGATATCGTGCTGCTTCAGGAAGTGAGCGATGGCGCAAAGAACACCGATTACGACGATCAGCTCGCGCTGCTGCAAGAGCGGGTTGCGGATCTGTATCCCTGCAGCTCTCAAGCATTTGACTGGAAGGCCGACTTTGTCCCGCTGCCCCATATCTTTGGTAGCGTCGGGACCAAGCTGGCGACATTGAGTCGCTATCAAATCAACCGCGCCGAACGCATCCAGCTGCCCGTCCAGGACAGCCATTTCATCGCCCGTCAATTTCAACCCAAGCGCGCCTTACTGGTCAGCTACCTGCCATTGCGCGATGGCGGTCAACTGGCAGTGGTCAACACCCATCTTGATCGTTTGATGCCTGGCACGGATACGCAACAGCGCCAGGTTCAGGCCACCGTTGCACTGCTGGATAAGTTCGAGGCCGTCGGTACGCCCTGGCTAATTGGCGGGGATTTCAACCTGTTGCCCCTCGGACAATTTCAGCGTCTGGCTACGGAGCAGCGAACCCGCTACCAGCCGGACAGCCCACTGCATGTGCTTTGGGACAAATACCCGATGATCCCGGACAACGCGGAAGTCAGCGGCATTGAACGCAACAAATGGCTGACCCACTTCCCTAATGATCCGCGAGTCAACGGCCCTGACCGGACAGTGGACTACCTGTTCTACAGCCCTCATCTCAAGCGCGTCGATGCACGGGTGCGCCGGGAAGACACGCTGTTGATCTCGGATCATTTGCCAGTGATCGGGCGTTTCTTGTTGCCGGTCGCGCCCAGTCGCTGAATCCGTGCCATCACGGGACGTGAACTGCCCCTAAGGCTTCATTCCGCTGTCCTTGGCAATTACCCTCACGGCCGGGAAGCCACTTCATCCAGATGATTCAGCAAATCCAGCGGATCCTCGTAAACCCTCAATGCTCCCGCCCTTTCAAGCTCACCAATATCGTAGCCGCCGGATAACAATCCGATGCCCGTGGCTTTACAACGCCTGGCGGCAAGCATGTCCCAGATGGCATCCCCAATGACCAGGCATTCATCAATGGGCGCATGCAACTTGCGCGCGCCCGCCAAAAACAGGTCCGGGTCCGGCTTGCCGTAACTGACGTCATCGCGAGTGATCAGATTAATGTCACCAGCCTTTAGCCCCAATGCCTTGAGATTGATCTGCGCCGTCGCCATTTCTCCGCTGGTGGCGATACACCATTTGAGCTTTTCCCTGGTCAGTGTTTCCAGCAGCTCAACGGCTCCGGGCAAGGCGATAATCTGGCCCTGCAGCTCTTCATACACCTGGGCATGCTTTGCGCTGAGCCTTTTGGCTTGTTCTTCACTGATATTCAAACCGGTCTCGCGGGACAACGTCTTGAGCATGAGCCCGCCGCTCATGCCGATCTTCCTGTGGATTCTCCACATGGTCAGTGGAATATCCTCTCCATCGAGGGCAACTTTCCAGGCGGCTACGTTCTGGTAGACGCTGTCCGTCAGCGTGCCATCCAGATCAAATATAAATGACGTTTGCGGTCGCATTAGTCGTACCCCTCGTTAATGCCTGGTTGATGTGCTGATTTTTCGAAATCATCCACAGCCGCGCGTTCAGTCTTTCGCTAGGCGGTGGTGATCAGCGGCAGCAAAGGCATGACGTTGAAACGGGTAGACGAATGACTCAGGGTTTTCTCGGCTTGATGCGCGCCGTTGGCTCGGCAATCAATGGGTCGTCGGGCCAATAATGCCCGGTACCATATAGCGGTCACATACATTGACACGTTGAAACCCGCTGTTTGAAGTGGTGTTCGGCTTATCCCCGCCAAGATGATTGACAGTCAATCCAAGGCAAAAACATTGACAATGAATCACCATTTTCTGGCCGAGATTGACAGTCAATCACTGCGACTTACAGAGAGAAACAGCTGGAGGGATTGACAGGTCTTTCACTAGAAAACCCTCTATCAGATGTTCTGAATCTTCCCATTTCCTCCCCGTTGGGCCAGCATTCCCTCTAAATCCCGTACGCGCTCAACTAGCTGTAGGTTTTGAGTCAGCACCTCATAGAGTTGTCTGCGGGTTTGTTCAAGCTCACTCTTAGCTCTCTCCGCCTTACTTTTGGCTCGCTTAACTTCATTCGCCTTGGACGATCCTGTCGACTCAGGGCGAACTCGAAAAGCCTCAATTTGCGCTATCAAAGGGAGATGAGAGGCTCGTGACTTTTTCAGGTAGCCTCGATCAAATCCTGCCTCGACACTGACAATGCCAGATGTGACCTTAGCCGCCACGATACCTACGTGGCCGGGCACGTTGGGAGCCCCAGCCTTAAGACGCTCAAATGCTTCAATGCAGGCCCCCAATCCGTTCTTGGCGTTGTTACTTAATTCTTTGCTCATGCAATCTCCACAAGCGGCAGCAGCCGCTCGCTAAATTTCACCAAGCGATCATGCTCCGCCTTGGTTACCTCATATTCTCCAGTGCCCACCTGATAACCTTCGAGTTCTGCTTCCGTATCGGTTATGGCGATGGACACTTGATCTGGCTTAATGATTGCCCCCTCACACGATAGGCATGCGGTGAAATCCCCAAGCAGATATTCGTCACATTGCCCAGCCTTGGTGCATCCACCAAGAAGTGTCTGGCGATACCAGATATGCCCCTTCTCAACCTGCTTGACGGTCTCAGCTCGCACATCAGCAATGTTGACTTCCCCACTATCGAGACGCTTTTTCTGCTTGTCAGCATAACCCCCGACGCCTCCAAAAAGAGGGTTGTCAGCGCCGAGCAACTCGGTCACCAGGTCATAGGCGACGCTCATAGGTAGTCCCATTTGGAACTCGAAAGCGATATGATTCTTTGGCAGGATGAACTTATCTTGCTCGACGTCATAGAAGCCAAAAATCGTCTTGAGCTTCTCGAAATTGTTCGCGTAGTACCGCGACATTTGGCTTGTGAGGTGTTTGAACTGTTTTTTCAGGCTTGGAAGAGAAATGAATCCACTGCTACTCCCGTAAAATGCCAAAGATCGCCGGAACTGGTGACTGCTGAGCGGCCACGGCTGGCCAATCTGAAATTTTTTATCAGTGACAAAATCTCTCCGTGGGTCAGTAGCAGCAAGCTCCTCAATGTCTGCTTTTTCTATGATAATAGATGTCAGTAAGCCACTCGGCTTCGACTCTTCGTTCCACAGCGAAACTCCAACCTCAGTATAGGATCGACTGATGATCGCGGGATTCAGAAAAAGGGGCATCTTCTCCGGGGCAACCCCATAAATCGCAGATATGCCTCGACATATCGCCTGCGCAACCCTGACAGCCTTAATGACCTCCTCGGTGGCCAACCAGGCCTCACTCTTCCGATAGCCCGTGAATTTCGTAGTCGTGGATATGAGGTCAACCATCCTAGCCTTATCTCTAAGTACACCTTGGTCATCTACAGTGTCTCCTGCCACCTCATCTTGCGAAAGGCACTCATAGGGAAGACGCATAACCTCCTGATCTCTCATGCCGGTGTATGCATGAATGGTATTTTTGACGACCCACTGCATTTTCAAGATGGCGGAGGACAAGACCCCTCGCCCCTTGCAGGAAAAGTCTCCCGAAAATACTGATTCGAGACCATGATCTCTTATGGCTTGAGCCAAAGTAGGCTGAACATCCGAGGCTGGAACGCGCAGAACTCTCAGTTGATGAGATTGTGACATTCCATAGCTTGGTCTTACGAAGGATGCCAGGAATGCTTCATAAGCATCACAACCACCGTGCAGTTGCTGGACATTGTCACCAAGCAGGTTGATGTGTTCAAGATAGATGCGGGTTGGTATGACCGGATGCTGGTTTACCGCATCGGTTTTCCCGTAATCCAGATCGAACACTCCTTGTACCCGGTAGCCGAGGCGATCTTCCCCCAGCGTTACGAGGTGGTTGATTAGGGCTCGCAGAAGCTTCCGCTGGGTCGTTCCAAGGTGCTTATTATCCCGCAGGAAGGCCGCAAGGTAGACCGGGGTGGTGAATAGCTGCTGAAGAGAGAGAACCCCGACCATCTCGTTCGATTTTTGACTTAGGCAAAAACGAGCAAGCGAACGTAGCACGACTAAGTACTGCCCCACAGACCCAGGGCTAAGCCGTCCAACATGACCTGCGCCGATAAAAGTCATGAGGCAAAACAGGATGTATTTGACCTGGTTGATCAACCCGGTTTGCTCAGGCCCTTCACTTTGAAAAAAGAGGTCGAACCTGAAAATCGCAACCTTGTTCGCTTTCAACCGGTAGGGGTTCAGATCCCACTGAAGTTTCCCGTACACAGCCGTAGGTTCACCGTTTATGTCTTTACAAACCACAAAGTCATCCGGTGGTGGGCCGTAACCATCTCCGTAGGATCCCAGTACCTTGGAAGGCGCAGACTCACTAATTTCGGACAATGATGAGAAAAAGTCAGACTTCAAAACACAACCCCTAGCTTTTCATAACGCTGCAAACGCTTCTCCCAAAAAGGAGTCAAGACACCCAGTTGTTCCACTCGCTGCTTAACCTCTGCTACCACTAAAGCCGTCTCTGCCGATCTGGCGGAGACGGCTTCGATGATCACATTTATTCGGATCGAAAGGTCGCGGAACAGCCGTTCAGCGTGACTGACATCCTGAGCAGTGTCCCTCACCGAATTGATCACGTAATTGAGGCTCAGCAGCTTATGCACGTCATCGTCATCAGCGTGGCACACGTAGTTGGCGCAATAGAGGCATCCATACTGAGACGTGCAATTTGGCTCAATCGGGACGCTTTCGATAATCCTCACTGGCGTATCTGCCTCGCCACAATGCCCGACAACAGTCGAAGTGCTGGCGGAAGCTGAGCGATCACGCACCACGTCAGCAGCCTTTCGAACTGCCTGCCAGTAGGTCGAAAACTCATCCTCTTGCCTGTCGACGGATATCTCGGAGTAACTGGAAGCATTCATGCTCTGGGCGTGATTGAGGACGTCTGCGACAAGTGAGGGCGATACCCGAAGCTCATGAAGGATCAGGCTTTTGAATTTCCTCACGGCGCCAGGCGGGATGTTCTTGGCGTCAGGAGGAAGAAAAGTCCCCCGGATGCGCCCGAAGAATCTCGTCGAAAAGCTGGCCGGCAGCTGGTCATATTCACCAGAGTATTTCCCGTTCTTCTTCATCGTGAAAAAAAGGTAATCGCAGTGCGCGCCATTCAGTACCCAGGCACGAAGCTTGAAGTAGCTACGCAATAGCTGACGCCCTCTTCCTCTACCGATGGGGTAACGAGTAGTCAGGCCTCGGGCCCTGAACTTGATGGTCGTCAGCTCTTTCTTGACCAAAGACTCCTCGATTTCTACAGCTTCGTCGTACTCAAACTCTACGAACTCGCTAGCACCTGCGCCTGTAATCAAGCTGAATATGCATGCGTAAGCGCCCATAGCCATTGAGGCGGCCCACATGCGCTGATCGTGCCTGAGATCTGTATTCGCAAGATTGATAACTCGGTGAGTCTCAGCTACCTGCCTGACCGCCTCAGACGGCTTGCACCATGAGTTCGATGCTAAATACTCTTCGGCAGTGACTACCTTAGTACCGTCTGGGCTCAAGATGCTGTATTTGCCAGTGACTGAGTAGGGTGTTGCTACAGCGCCATGGAATGGGAAAATTGAAGCTTGATAACTGCTTAACTGCACAACCAGAGGGTAAGGCTGTCCCTCTAAAAGGAAAGCGCTGAACTGGGTCGCAATTCGAATACAGGTATCTAGATAAGATCTGACGTCAGCTTCTCTCGGTGGAGTGCGCGGCTCCCTATTGACCCTGATGGGGAGAACCCCGCGTAGCACGTAGGCAGCGTCATCTCGATGTACCAGCTCAATCAGACTTCGAAAAGCACGCTGACGTTGAGTACACGTAAGCGGCTCCAGCGAGTCCTCTACCAGCATCTTATGGCGAAGATTCTCGGTGTACTCTCTGTAGGCAATCCGGCTGGCGCCAGGTGTGAGCAGCACATTGACATGACCACTCCTATCACACCAACTCATAACAGTTTCAAGGTTCCGTAGGTACGTCTGGGCGCTAGTATCCCTGTTGCCCGATACGAAAAGGTGGTCTAGCACGATTCGCAGGATCTCCCTGCGCCCCTCTACTAGCGACGACTCCAAGACAGCGATACCGTCATATCCTCGTGACTCTCGGACGGTATATGCGAGCGCTCCGAGATCGAAAGGGCTAGCTCGAACACGAGTATCCAGTTTGATCGTCACCTTCTCTGGATGTAGGATTTCTTGTCCTCCACCAAGCTCTGATATTTCAAATGGAGTTGTTTTGCGCATCACCAGTTGTTGCGTATCAGACATTCTCAGCTTCCAAAATCAAGTCGTCATAGCTCGAAAACATGAACAAGCGGTTTTCATAGCTCTCCTGCGCGACCAGTTTGTCCGAGTGCATGCTGAACAGCTTCAGATAGTTTTCGGTCGTAACTCTATCTGCATGGTGTAGGCGATCCTGAACGAGGGAAATCTCCTCCCCAGGTTGCATAGCTCCGCTCTTTAGGTAGGGGAGTAGATGCTGGTATAGCTGGAATGCGAACGTTGCCCTGAGCCAGTGGTAGGTGAAGGAGCTAGGGAATTTGTCCGAGGTTGCCTTTAAGAGCTTGCGCTTGAGAGTCTCGGTAACCTGTCCGGTAGGCCTAGATTTGACGACAGGATAGCGAGGGTCTTCCTGTGCCATGTAGTAACAATTCCCTTGGTCGGAAAGGAAGATGTAGGCGTCATCATCATCGATTTTCGCTCCTGGAAACTCCCTCTCAATATTCTGCCGAAACATCGACTGCCTTCTTGCGACCACAGGACTACGAGCCCAGACCATCAGGTCATCAGCGAGCTGCTTAGGGAACCGGAGCACCTGTGGCTTATCGAACTTGGTATCAATACCTGTTCCGGGGCCGGCATGGATCAGATAGGTTCCGTCCCGCTGAAGGCGATCCTCAGTGAAGTGTCGAAGGTGCTTCCTTCGCAAGGTCAAAACTGTCTGCTTACGAGCCCCGGTCATGAGAGCAGTCAAGAGAATCAAGCGTTCCTGCATAGACCAGTTTTCAGTCTCAAGCACTTGTAAGAGCTCAGAAAGTTGAGGATTGGTGAGGGGTCGAAGATCCTCACCCTCATCACGCACAAAGCCTATAGGAACCGGGCTCTCTCTCGGCGTCGGACGTGTCTGGCCGCGCTTCTGCACTGTCATCATTCGAGTTCCAGATGCAGTCGCCAGCAACACTTTGATGTGCTTGACCGTATCTACCCGCGTGATATCGAGTTCATGCCATTCTTGAGCTACAAACTTATAAAAGTTATACACAGCGCCTGTGTGCTGGTTGATGACGGCAGCAGCTTTTCCTCCCTTATTTAAGAGATGGCGATAGTACCGGTAGGTTGGCCGGTGGCTTGGTCGCTTGCCCGAGAAGTCGAGCCAGTCAATGCCGTTGGACTCACAGAACATCAGGTATTCAAGCAGGCGACTGGCTCGCCTTCTCACGTCGTCTGTAGGCCGGGTGTTGAGGTGCCTATGCTGGACGAGACTGAGAAAATAGGAGTTTGCCTCGACCCACGGGCGACCATCGTGGCGGAACAGGAACGGGAAGTTGAAGACATCACGCCCACCGCCATCGTCACCAATCTCGTTGACCTGAAAGAGCTCAACTGGAGGACTTGCATGAGCCAGTTGGGTCTTGATAGCCCCTCGGGGCTCCCTGCTAATGAATATCTCGGCGAATGCCTCACGCAGGACTGGGATGATTACTAGCCTACCTGCATGATCCGAATTTTCGTACGACGGCATATGATCCTAATCAAAAACACAACTCAATCTGTCAAGCTTCCTTGTTACGCGATGTCGTGTCAACACTCTTTGTCAATCCGTCATTGTTAAGTGATTCAACCCAAGGATCCAACTTACGGAATAGCTTGGGGTAACGGCCTTTCAGATCCTTCTTCACTTCGGCGTAGGTGCTGCGCCAGAAGTTGCCCAGGTCCTGAGTGACTTGCACCGGCCGGCGCGCGGGCGACAGCAGGTGCAGTTTGACGATTTGCCGACCATTGGCGATGCGCGGGGTGTCGGCCAGGCCGAACAGTTCTTGCAGGCGCACTGCAAGAATCGGCGGGTGCTCGCTATAGTCGAGTCGTACCGACGAACCGGACGGCACGCTCAAGTGATGCGGCGCCAGCTCGTCCAACCGTTGAGGCAGCGGCCAGGGCAGGAGGTTATGCAGGATCGATGACAGATCAAGGTTGCTGAAATGACTGAGCCGCGACACTTTTCCAAGGTACGGCAACAGCCAGTTATCCAGGCTATCCAGCAGGCCTTGGTTACTGACATCCGGCCAGTCGCTGACATCCTGACGCTCCCTATCCAGTTGCCGCAGCAGCGCGACCCGGGCCTGCCATTGGCGTAGCTCCGGCGTCCAGGGCAGCAGTTCCAGACCTTTGCGACGCACCAGCGCCAGCAATGCCTGGCCTTTGGCTGATTCATCCAGGCCAGTCAACGGCTCGCGACTGAGGATCAGTTCGCCCACTTTGCGCTGGCGTTCGGCGCGAAACACGCCTTCGCGTTCGTCCCAATCCAGTTGGTCAAGCTGCACCACCTGTTCGGCCAGGACCGAATCAAACAACGCGGGATCGAACTCTGCCGCGAGATAAATCCGTTCTTCACGCTGGCCCTGCCGGCTCCCCAGATCGGCGACTACCAGCCAAGGCTGCTTCATCAGCGCATCGGCTTCAGCAAACAACGCGGCCCGCCCGTTGGCCAGTCGATATTCGGCACCGCCTGCCCGCCGCTGCTGGGCCACTCGATCCGGATATGCCAACGCCAGCAACGCCCCGAGCCAGCGTGGGTGATCCGGATCTTTGACCGGTGTCGCCGACGGGCCGCGCAAGTAGCCACGATATTGCCGCGCCAGCTGTCTGGCCCGCTGCACACCACCTTGCGTACCTCGCGCCCGCTCGCTGCCGGCCAGCAAGTGCAAACGGCTGTGCAAATCCGCGCCGGCACCGCGCAGAATGTCCCGCTCGCCCAACAAGGCCGCAACGTCACACGCCAGCGTGCCCAGCCCCAGTGATTGGCCACGCAGCAGCAAGTGCGCGATACGCGGATGCGCGGGCAGTTCCGCCATGGCTTGTCCGTGGGGCGTAAGCTTTCGCTCCTGCCACGCGCTCGCAGTCAGGGCGCCAAGGCGAACGAGCAAATCTTGCGCCTGTCCATAAGCTGCTGCGGGTGGCACATCGAGCCAGACCAATTGCGTCGGTGTCACCCCCCAGCGCGCCAACTGCAACGCCAATCCGGCGAGATCGGCTTGAAGAATTTCTGCCGATCCATAGGCGGCAAGCTGTTCATGCTGCGCTTGGGACCACAGTCGATAACACACACCAGACTCCAGACGCCCCGCTCGACCGGCCCGCTGCGTCGCGCTGGCTCGGGAAATGCGCTGCGTGTCCAGTCGGGTCATGCCACTGCCAGGATCGAAACGCGGCACCCTCGCCAAACCGGCGTCGATCACCACGCGCACGCCCTCGATTGTCAGGCTGGTTTCGGCAATGTTAGTCGCCAGCACCACTTTCCGAGCGCCTTTGGGCGCAGGTTCGATGGCGGCGCGCTGGGCATTGAGGTCCAGTTCGCCATGCAGCGGGCACAAAAGGATATCGGCGCGGGTGCCCAATGCTTCGGCCAGTTGCTGATTGACCCGGCGAATCTCGGCCTGACCCGGCAGGAACACCAAGAGGCTGCCGGTTTCGTCGTTGAGCGCATCCAGAACCGTCTGCACCACTCGTGGCTCAATGAACTCCCCCGGCACAAATGGCCGACTCCAGCGCATCGCAACGGGAAACATGCGCCCATCGCTGCGCACCACGGGCGCGTCGTTGAGCAGGCTGGAAAGGCGCTCGCCTTCCAGGGTTGCAGACATCAGCAGAATTTTCAGGGGTTGATCGTCACGGAACAACTCGCGACCGCTAAGGCTCAAGGCCAGGGCCAGATCTGCATCAAGACTGCGTTCATGGAACTCATCAAAGATCAGCAAGCCCACGCCTTCCAGTGCGGGATCGTCCTGCAAGCGGCGGGTGAGAATACCTTCGGTGACCACTTCGATACGCGTCTTGGGGCCGATCCGGCTTTCCAGACGGATGCGGTAGCCGACGGTTTCCCCGACGTTTTCACCCAGTTCGCTCGCCAGACGCTCTGCCGCCGCCCGTGCCGCAAGGCGTCGAGGCTCAAGCATAAGAATGGTTTGCCCGGCGAGCCAGGTTTCTTCGAGCAGCGCCAATGGCACACGTGTGGTCTTACCGGCACCCGGCGGCGCTTCGAGCACCGCTTCGTGGCGCTGGCTTAGCGCTTGGCGCAGGTCGGGCAAAACGGCATCGATGGGCAGGGCAATCATGAGGGGCTCCAGAACAGGCCGCCGATTATACGGGCTGCGCCATGAATCTCGAAAAGACAGACGCCCCACGCAGGAGCCAACGGGTTGGCGATGCTATTTTTAAGCCTTCGAAGTATCCGTCATGATGCTCGCCAACACGTTGGCACCTGCGAGGCTTGCCTATAACTATGGGACCGGATTGATCCGGGAAGGCCTTTGGATGCACACATTGCGCTTGCCCGATGACGGGCAAGACGGGATCTACAACCGGGCTGCGAGAACTGGCGGATGAAGCAATAGTCATAGCCCTGTGGCCTTTGCCTTGTATAGTTGCCACTTCACTTCATGGAGAACTTCATGCGCATTCCTTCTCGTTTAATCGGCGGCGTTGTGGTCGCGGCTCTGCTCACTCAAATCACCGCGTGCGGCAGCATTTTCTATCCTGACCGGCGTGGTCAGATCGATGGCAAGGTCGATCCGGCGATTGCGGTGCTTGATGCGGTGGGCCTGCTGTTTTATGTCATCCCTGGCCTGATCGCCTTCGCAGTCGACTTCGCCACTGGCGCGATTTACTTCGCCCCAGGCGAACAGGCGCAAATTGATCCGCAGAAACTGCAGCCCGCTATCAACGCTGACGGCAGCATCGATAACACCAAGTTGCAGGCCATACTGGAAACCGAACTGGGTCGCACCCTGCCGTTGAACGACCCGCGCCTGATCCAGCATCGCGGCAGCGTTCAGCAACTGGCGACACTTGGCCTGCAACCTTCGGCCTGAATTTGATTTGAAGGAAGCGCGATGAACACCAGCGTCGAACACGCCCGACTGATGCGGCTGGCTACCCGTGCCTCGCTGGCGGTTGCCAGTATCCTGATTATTACCAAGGCAGTGGCCTGGTGGCTCAGCGGCTCGGTGAGTCTGCTGGCCGGACTCACCGACTCATTGCTTGATGGGGCCGCCTCGTTTTTGAATCTGCTCGCGGTGCATTACGCTTTGCGTCCGGCCGATGACGACCACCGCTACGGTCATGGCAAGGCCGAGGCATTGTCGGGTATGGCTCAGGCGTTGTTCATTGCCGTAAGTGCGTGCCTGATTGCTTTTCAAGCCGTTGAACGCATTCAGCATCCTCAGGCACTTGGAGCGCCGGGCCTGGGCATTGCCGTGATGCTGTTGTCCCTGGCGCTGACCGTCGCGCTGTTGATGCTGCAACACAAAGTCGTCAAGGAAACCGGTTCAGCGGCGATTCGCGCCGACTCGCTGCATTACCGCTCAGATTTGCTGCTCAATACGAGCATTCTGATCGCGCTGGTGCTGGCATGGTTTGGCTGGGCACAGCTGGACGCGTATTTCGGCCTGGGGATTGCGGTGTATATCCTTTGGAGCGCTTTCCAGATCGCCCGGGAAACCGTCGCGGTGCTCATGGATCAGGAATTGCCGGTCGACGTCAGTGCCCACATGCTCGAACTGGCGTGCGGCGTACCGGGCGTGTTGGGCGCACACGACTTGCGCACACGCATTTCGGGTAATCACTGGTTCGTGCAGGTGCATCTGGAATTGCCAGGTACTTTGAGCCTGTCGGCGGCCCATACCATTTCCGATCTGGCCGCCGATGCGATTCACCGGCAATACCCCAAGGCTGAAGTGCTGGTGCACGCCGACCCGCAGGAAGTCGTGCAGCCAACACCGGCCTGACCCGCCCGACTTCAGTTGATGGTGTAGCCCCGCCCCATCAGGCATGCCACCATCGAGCGACGATAGACCTGGATCATCGCCGGTGCAGGCTGATAGCCCGGATTGGCCGGATCGAAGCTGCTTTGATCAACGGACCAGCGATAACAATCGTAGCGGTCCTGTTCGATCTGCTCGGGACTCTGGCCATTATTCGGGTAGGCAACCGGATCGTAGGGACTGCCTTGGGGAATGGGTTGCGCCACGGGCTGGCCGTAGCCTGGCTGCACCGGCTGCGGCGGCGTGGTCACAATGTATTCCTGAGTATCGTTTTGATACATGTAGTACGTTCCGGCGGCCAGGAAAAACAACGAGCTACCGATCACGATTTCCTGGGAGTACGACGGCAGGCTGCGCACGCGAGCGCCATAGGGCGGCGTCACTACCACGTAGCGCGGGCCATCCGGACGATACCAATAGCCACTCGAATAGAAGTAATCCTGGCCTCGATACGGCACGCGTGAAAAATCCTGGGGCACGCGATCAATCACGTGACCCGGACGATACTGCGGGCCCGGGCCCCAGCCGTTGCCGTGCCCGTCGGGTCGGCCTTCCCAATGATCATTGGGTCGGTAATTACCACCGGCCTGACGATTGCGGTTGTTGCCGTTGTCCTGGTAATACCCCTGACGCGCTGGCTGAGTCTGCCGTGATTCGCCGGGGCCGCTCTGGATCGGCAGATTATTCTGGCGCTGCTCTAATTGTTGACGCTCAACCTGTCGCTGCTGATTCTGTTGTTCCTGAATCTGGCGTTGCTGGTTTTGCTGCTGCTGATTTTGCAGGCGCTGGTTCTGTTGCTCCTGCTGACGTTGCTGAACCTGTTGCTGCTGAATTTGCTGTTGCTGCTGACGTTCGACCTGACGCTGCTGGCCTTGTTGCTGTTGAATCTGCTGCTGTTGCTGGCGCTCGACGCCACGCTGCTGATTCTGTTGCTGCTGAATCTGCTGCTGTTGTTGCCGTTGCTGCTGGTACTGCTGGCCTGCATTGTTCTGTTGCTCGCGCCCCTGCCCACCACCGTTGACGTCGGAGTTGCCGCGATTCTGATCACGCGGCCCCTGCCCCTGATCCTCCGCCAATGCTTGAGCACTGATGCTCAAACACAACAGGCTTACACCTGCCAAACGCCAGATGCCTGATTTCATGTTTTCCTCACTGGGACGCGGGTATACGTGGATAAGACTGCGATATGAGCGCGTCGTTCGGCGCACTCTATCAGTACGCCATCACTGTCGGACATAATCTGCACACAAGAAAAAGGGGACCTCGCGGTCCCCTTGGGAAATTTCGTCCTGGCTCAACGCTTGTGGCGTCGGCTCACCTCATGCCGTCTTCTGGACAGTATGCAGCCCGGGGGCCTGGTCAGCCCTTTGGGGCTGGAGGCCGCAGCTGGCCTGATTCGGCGAGCCGCGCTGGACGCTATGTCCGGGCAGTGATTCTGTTTAAAAGAATAGGCCTGAGGCCCCGGCAGGGGATTGCGAAAGTTGCTCGATAAAACATCACTTGCGCAATTTTTATCTTCAGATGAATACTTCAGCGCAATTTAACCAACATAGGTGATCTTAGTGAGCAAACTCGATAGGTATGACCTGAGCATTTTGGCTGAATTGCAGCGCGACGCTCGCATCTCCAATCAGGAACTGGCTGAACGCATTGGTTTGTCGCCTTCGCCTTGCTCGCGCCGGGTCAAGCAGCTTGAAGACGATGGTTATATCGTCAGGCAAGTCGCCTTGCTGGATCGCAAAAAGCTTGGCCTGAACCTGACGGCCTATGTCTTGATCGGCATGGATCGGCATACGCCAGAACGCTTTGAGAACTTTGAAATGCACATTCGCAACCTGCCTCAGGTACTTGAATGCAGCCTTGTCACCGGTATGGACGCCGATTATCAGCTCAAAGTCGTGGTGCCTGACATGGATCACTACCAGAAACTGCTGCTGGGCCACCTTACGCGCATTGAAGGCGTGACCAGCGTCAGGTCGAGCTTTGTGCTCAATCAAGTGCTGGCCAGTACGGAGCTACCCTTGATTCACCTGCGCAACTGATCGGCGCAGCACCGGGCTGCAGAGTTGTTCCCGTATAATCGCCGCCCACTTACCTGGTGCTGGAGATAAAAGATGGATCCTGCGGTTTTCGAAGAGTGGATGATGACGATTCTGGTCACGATCCTGATCGGGTTCATGGGTTTCATCGTCTGGGACCTGGCGAAGAAATCCAATGCTGGCAAATTCGGTACCTTCATCCTCTTCTTCGTCCTGGGGCTGGGGATCATGGCGTTCGTGATCAAAAGCGTTGTGATTGCTTATATAGAAAGCTGAACGACGTCACGAGCCGATTTGTAGGAGCGAGCTTGCTCGCGATTGGATCAGAGTATCGATACATATTTCGCATGCGCAACCGAATCGCGAGCAAGCTCACTGCTACAGCTGTTTGTGGGGTTCACAATTTCGCCGGCACTTCCCGCCACTGCCCCTGATCCAGCCCTTCTATCGTCCAGTCACCGATCCTGACCCGCACCAGCCTCAGCGTCGGCAAGCCTACGGCCGCTGTCATGCGGCGTACCTGCCGATTGCGGCCTTCCTTGATGACCAATTCAAGCCAGCTGGTTGGCAGGCTTTTGCGAAAGCGCACGGGCGGGTTGCGTGGCCATAGCTCCGGCTCTTGCAGCTGTCGCGCCTGGGCAGGCAAGGTGGGGCCGTCGTTGAGCTGTACACCGTCACGCAACTGCTGCAATTGCTCGTCGGTGGGTTCGCCCTCCACTTGGACCCAATAGGTTTTCGCCAATTTGTGTTTAGGGTCAGCGATGCGCGCCTGGAGCTGACCGTCATTGGTCAGCAACAACAGGCCTTCGCTGTCACGGTCAAGTCGGCCAGCGGGGTAAATGCCGGGGATTTCGATGAAGTCTTTGAGCGTTGCCCGCCCTTGGCCATCGCTGAACTGGGTCAGCACGTCGAAGGGTTTATTGAACAGAATCAGCTTGGGTTCGGCGGGCGGCGCCTTGGCGATACGGCGACCGTTGGCGGCGCCGGAGGTCGCTGGGCGACGAGGAGCGGGGCGTTGAATGCGAGACATGGCAGTTCAGGATTCGGAAAACAGAAAGGGCCACTTTAGTGGCCCCTCGTGCAAATACCAAACTATTAGCGGAACGGCGGCTCATCGAAGCTGCGCAGTTTGCGCGAGTGCAGTGAGTTCAGTTCGGTACGCAGCAGGTCCAGCGCAGCAATGCCGATTTTCAAATGCTGACTGACAGCCCGCTCGTAGAACGCGTTGGCCGAACCTGGCAACTTGATTTCGCTGTGCAACGGCTTGTCCGACACACACAGCAACGTGCCATAAGGCACCCGCAGGCGATAACCCTGAGCGGCGATGGTGCCACTTTCCATATCCACGGCGACAGCACGGGACAGGTTGATCAACGGACGCTCCTGAGCCCAGCGCAATTCCCAATTACGGTCGTCGTAAGTCAGGACGGTGCCGGTACGCAGTCGCTTTTTCAGATCATCGCCGCGCTCACCGGTGATTTGCGCCGCGGACTCCTGCAAGGCCATTTGCACTTCGGCCAGGGCGGGAATCGGGATATGCGGCGGCAAGACGCGATCCAGAATCCCGTCGCGACGCATGTAGGCGTGGGCCAGCACGTAATCGCCGATCGTCTGGGACTGGCGCAGGCCGCCGCAGTGGCCAATCATCAGCCAGCAATGCGGACGCAGCACGGCAAGGTGATCGGTAATGTTTTTGGCGTTGGACGGGCCGACGCCAATGTTCACCAGCGTAACCCCGTGACCGTCTTCGGCGATCAAGTGATAGGCCGGCATCTGATAGCGGTGCCAGACCACGCTGGCGACGATGGCCTGGGCCTCGCCGTGATCCATGCTTTTCTCGACGATCACGTTGCCCGGCAAGACCATGCGCACGAAACGCGGGTCTTCGCGGAGTTTTTCCAGCCCATGGACGATGAACTGGTCAACGTAGCGGTGATAGTTGGTCAGCAGAATCCACGGCTGGACATGACGCCAGTCGCTGCCGGTGTAATGCACCAGGCGACGCAGGGAAAAGTCGACCCGCGCAGCATCGAACAAGGCCAGCGGCAAGGGGTCCGTGTTGGCCCAGTCGTACAAACCGTCTGCGATGCCATCGGTCGCGGCTGACAAGTCAGTGCTGGGGAACACCCGCGCCAGCGCAGCGGCTGTCACCCCGGAACCGGCCAGCTCGTCGCCCTGCTCAACCACGTAAGGGTAAGGAATGTTCTGCTCGCTGACGCCCACTTGCACCGTGATGGTGAAATCGTTCATCAGCGGGACGAGCTGTTCCAGCAAGTATTTGCGAAACGCTGCCGGGTGGGTGACGGTGACACTGTAAGTACCCGGCAACTGGACCTTGGCGTAGGCCCGCGTCGTAAGCGGCACTTCGCCTTGACATAGGTAAGTCAGGCGAATCTCTGGATAACGGAACAGTGCACGCTGCTCGGCATCCGGCTCGACACGATCTTTCAGATAGCGCTTGAGGGCCTGGCTCAGCGCATCGGTGGCGATTTTATGCAGTTCAGCGAGCCGATCCACGGCTTGCTCGGCAGTTTCAACGACAATAAACGCTTGGGTCACGATTCGTATCCTTCTGATCTTGCAGGCCTCTATCTTGCCTCAAATCAAAGGAGCAACGGAGCGAATTCATTTGCGAAGGGACGGGGCAGGCAATGAAATCCACGGCGCTTGCCCTGACGTGCTCTCGGATGAGTCCGGCCCCAAGGTATAGCCAAGAACGTGTTCGCGAGGCGATCGTCCTGAACACGCAGGGCTGATGTCTTATCAACACGTTGGCCTTTACGGTAATGCGGGCGAAGACCTGGCCACCAGCGCCTCGACGTCTATCCCTCTGGGTAACGCGCCATACACGCCGCTGCGCGACGCCAGGCGACTGGCGATAAACGCATCGCTGACTACCGAATTGCCCGCCTCCAACAGCAACTTGGCTTGCAACGCCAAGGCGATGTCTTCGGTCAGCTGCCGGGCGCGGTACTGGATATCGCTGGTATCCCTGAAAGCCATCTTGAGCCGGTCGATGTGCATGGCCAGATCCTGATCGCCATGCCCATCGCCCAACTCCGAGAATAAGGCATCGAGTACGCCAGATTCTTTGGACAGGGCACGGAGCACATCCAGGCATTGCACGTTCCCCGAGCCTTCCCACGTCGAATTGACCGGCGCTTCACGGTAAAGGCGCGGCAAGATGCTTTCCTCGACATAACCGGCGCCACCCATGCATTCGGCTGCCTCATTGATCATGGCTGGGGCGCGCTTGCAGATCCAGTATTTGCCTACTGCCGTCACCAGCCGAGCGAAGCGAGCCTCGTGAGGGTCCTGCAAATTGTCCAACGCGCGCCCCATGCGCAGGGTTAGCGCCAATGCCGCTTCGCTTTCCAGAGCAAGGTCGGCCAGTACGTTCTGCATCAAGGGCTGCTCGCTGAGCAACCGTCCCCCCACGCTGCGATGCGCGCAATGATGGCTGGCCTGAGTCAACGCCTGGCGCATCAAGGCGCTGGAACCGACCATACAGTCGAAACGAGTCATGGCGACCATTTCGATGATGGTCGGTACGCCGCGCCCCTCCTCGCCGACCATCCAGGCAAAAGCTCCACGGAATTCGACTTCACTTGAGGCGTTGGACCAATTGCCCAGTTTGTTCTTCAAGCGCTGTATGTAGAACTCATTGCGCGTGTCATCCGGCCGATGACGCGGCAGCAGAAAACAGGTCAACCCCTTGTCAGTCTGGGCCAGAGTCAAGAAGGCATCGCACATGGGGGCCGAGCAAAACCATTTGTGCCCGACCAGCTCATAAGGTTGCCCCGGTCCTGCGGATCCAATGGGATAAGCCCGGGTAGTGTTGGCGCGCACATCGGTGCCGCCCTGCTTTTCGGTCATCGCCATGCCGATGGTCACACCGGCCTTGTGTGCCATGCCGACATTGCGTGGGTCGTATTGGGTGGCGAGGATCTTCGGCAGCCAGCTTTGCGCCAGATCAGGCTGCAAACGCAGCGCCGGAACACTGGCGAAGGTCATGGTCAGTGGGCACCCGCTGCCCGCCTCGGCCTGGCTGTGCAGATAGCTCATGGCCGCTCGTGCTACGTGAGCGCCAGGCTGGGGATGGGTCCATGGCAGGGACGTAATGCCATGTTCCACTGCTGTACGCATCAGTTGGTGATAGGCCGGATGAAACTCCACCAGATCAATGCGATGCCCATAGCGGTCATGACTGACAAACACGGGCTTGTTCTGGTTGGCGAGAAACCCGGCCTCCATCAATGGGCCACCCGCCAGCGCGCCATAAGCATCGATCCGCGTCTCGGCCCAACCTGCACCGTATCGCTCAGACCAATCCTGCAACGGCAGGTCGATGCGATAAAGGTTGGCGCCATCCAGGGAGGGCGGCTGGTTGGTGACTTCGTGAGTTTCGGCGAACTGATGCAGGTTCATGACGGAGCTCCTGTCTGCGGGCACGTTTGGGCGCATGCATAAAGGGCAGTGAAACACGCAGGTGCGTCATTAAAAAGCGACGTACATGACTAAATATCGGCGTTTTTGCCTGCAGGAACGTCCGCTACACACTCTTCCCGGCTTCGCGCGTGACCAGCTCTGGCTGTGGGGAAACAACCCGCAACGGCACGCTTAACGTGAAGCAACTGCCTTGCCCCGGCTCTGATCGATGACTGAGCTGACCCCCCTGAAGCTCGATCAATTGGGCGCAGATGGCCAAGCCGATGCCCAAGCCTCCATGCTCGCGAGTCATGGAACCGTCGATCTGGAAAAAACGTTGGTACGGGGCAGATTCGTTCAGGCGCGTGAAACCAATGCCGCTGTCGACGACTTCGATGGCGGTGAGCAGGATGCCGGCCCCAAAGGGCACGCAACGCACTCGTAGCTGGACAAAACCGGTCCTGGTGAACTTGATGGCGTTATCCAGCAAGCACTCGATGCACTGGCGCAACCTGTTGGGGTCGCCTTGCACGCTGTCCGGCAACGGCTCATTCAATTCAAGCGTAAGCGTCAGGCCTTTGTGCTGTGCAGACCGGGCATAGGTGTCAGCCACGGACTGCAGCAAGCGGCGCAGATTGAACGCTTCGTCGGCAACACCAATCCTGCCGGCGCGCAGTTCGGTCAGCGTCAGGATCCCGTTGACCATGCTCATCATGTTTTGCGCTGAACAGGCCGCGGTTTGCTGATAGGACTCAAGCTCCGAGTCCATCTTCACGGTTTGCATCAGCTCAAGGGAGCCGATAACGCCATTCATGGGCGTGCGCAGCTCATGTGTCAGCGTGGACAGAAATTCGTCCTTGAGTCGATTGCTGGCAGCCAGTTGTTCATTCAGGCGTTCGAGCTTTTCACCGGTTTCAACCAAAACCCGCGCATGTTCATCGCGGGTATGGTTGATGCGAGCGGTCAATGCCATCGACAGCAATGCAACTTCGACCGCCGAGCCGATCTGGTTGGCGTTCATCGTAAAAAAGGTGTTGGGCAGGTAGCCCATCAGCATGCAGGTATGCAAGGCGCTACCGATCAAAAACGCCGACCACGCAATGACAAAATAACGCGCCACACACACGCCCCGGGCGATGGCCATGAACCCGGCCACGAAAATCATCAGCGTACACGCCAGCACGAGCACATTTGCAAGGCGCAGGGCCAGGCTGTAATCGGGGTTCAGAGCCAGAACCGCCACCAGACCGGCAAAGCCCATCAACACGGCCAGGGTGCGATCCAGCCAGCGTGCGATGGCTGCGGTCTGCAGGAATGAGCGCGAGAACTGGCAGGCGAACAGCATGGATATGCCGATCAAAAAAGGTGGAGCTGCGTTGGCCCACCAGGTGCTGTCGGGCCAGAAAAATTCGACACCGGTGCCATGCACCGCCAATTGGTAGAGGCCGAACGGGGCGATGTAGAGGATGTAATAAAGATAACTGGCGTCGCGCACACCGATATAAATGCACAGGTTGTAGATCAACATGACCAGCAACACGCCATACAGCAGCCCGAGAAAATACAGGCGTGCGGGTTGTTCTTCCAGATAAGCGCGTGTGGACCAAAGACTCAATGGCACTTGAATCGATCCCAAACTGGCCACTCGAAGGTAAACCGTCCTGCTCTGCTCCGGCGCTATCTCAAGCTCGAAGAGGTAATTGTTTTGCTTAAGCTGTCGACTGGCGAACGGCAGCCTGTCACCCGTACTCGCCACCCGGTGTGGGCGACCGGATTCATCGCTGATATACAAGTCGACGTAATCCAGGGGCGGAAAAGCCAGCTCCAACAGCCAGTCCCTGTGCACATCGAAACGATGAGGCCGATATTGCAGGTCAACCTTGAGCCAGAAAGCCGACCGCGAATATCCGGCATTCAGAGCATTGGCATTCAGGGGCCTGAAACCGGACGCCATGGCGGCCGAGCTGACGGCTTCGATCGTGGCGCGACCGCCGACGTCTTCGAACACTTGGGCCGTCTTGCCCAGCGCAAGGGTGCGAGTGGTTTCGTCGAACTCGACGGCTTCAGCCAATAGAGGCAGCAAGGTGACCAGCATCAACAGCAAATAGCGCATACAGCCCCGGCAAACAGGTCAGATCGCGCCGACACTCCTTCCACTGGAGCCTCGGTACTTACGGATTCGAATTATTGGAAAACGTCCCGATCGTCCTTGAAGCCATCGTTCTAATGTGACTGTGTTTACGGGTAGCTTGCTGACTCGATAACGACCGAGGGTCATGCAATATTCGCCGAGTGAACAAAGTGCTGACAGCATAGCTGCCAATGGCACTGCGACACTAATCGTTTAAAAAATTCAGCGAAGGCTCTATCTCGGCACTTTCAGCCGAGTCATGAAAAATTCCTCGTTCAATCTCCCTCACGTCGCTGCGCAAATACCAAGTGGGGGCGCCGGAAAATTCCAAGGTCAGCGGGGGCTGCGCAAATCGTTTAGTGGTAAGCTCGCGCTCCATGAATATCTATAGCTCCCGCCCTGTTGTCCTCTGTCTCTCCGGCCACGACCCTAGTGGCGGCGCCGGTTTGCAGGCAGATATCGAAGCCTTGCTCGCCCAGGGTTGCCATGCCGCTCCGGCAGTGACCGCACTGACCGTTCAAGACACCGTTAACGTCAGCGATTTCCGCGTACTGGATCGCGAGTGGGTGCTGGCGCAAGCCAATGCCGTGCTCAACGATTCCACCGTCGCGGCCGTCAAGCTTGGCATGCTCGGCTCCCTGGAAATGGTCGAAACAGTCGTTGAACTGCTTCAGGCACACCCGCATTTGCCGTTGGTCTGCGACCCGGTGTTGCGCGCGGGCGGTGGCGGGCGGCTGGGCAAGGATGAAGTCGGCTACGCCATGCGTGAACGCCTGTTGCCGCTGGCCACCATTGCGACGCCAAATCTGCCGGAAGCCCGCATTCTCGCGGAATTACCGGACGGCACGGCAGATGAATGTGCGGCCAGGCTTTTGCCGTATGTCGAACATCTGCTGATTACCGGTGGTCATGGCGATGAGCAGCAAGTCCACAACCGTCTTTATATGCGCAACGGCCAAACCAGAACCTTCACTTGCCAGCGCCTGCCCGGTAGCTATCACGGCTCCGGCTGCACCCTGGCCAGTGCTCTGGCTGGCCGGCTCGCCCATGGCGAAGCGTTGATCAGCGCGGTGAAATCAGCGTTGGACTACACTTGGCGCACCTTGCGCGACGCTGAACAATTGGGCAAAGGACAATTCGTTCCCCGCCGCCTGCCGCTGGACTTTTGCTCGTAACGCCACGCCATGAGGCTCCATTGATGAAACTACGTGGCCTTTATGCCATTACCGACAGCCAGCTGTTGGCAGGCAAATTTTTGTCTTACGTTGAAGCGGCCCTTGATGGCGGCGTCACCCTGTTGCAGTACCGAGACAAGGGTAATGATGAGTCGCGCCGTCTGCGCGAAGCCTCTGCTCTGCTCACGCTGTGCGAGCAATACAAGACCCAGCTGATCATCAACGACGACGCCGAACTGGCCTCGCGCCTCGGGGTTGGCGTACACCTGGGCCAAACAGACGGCTCATTGACGCTGGCACGCACGATCCTGGGCCGCAAAGCCATCGTCGGCGCTACCTGTCACGGTAGCCTGGAACTGGCCGGACAGGCCAAGGCTGACGGTGCCAGCTACATCGCGTTCGGGCGCTTTTTTACCTCTCACACCAAGCCCGATGCGCCGGCTATCGCGCTGGAGATACTGGAACAGGCCCGCGCCCGCTTTCATCTACCCATTGCAGTGATTGGCGGCGTTACGCTGGAGAATGCTCCGCAACTGGTAGCGCACGGGGCCGATCTCCTGGCGGTCGTGCATGGCCTGTTTGGCGCCGACAACACTCAGGAAGTGACGCGTCGCGCTCGCGCCTTCAATGAACTGCTGAAAAAAGCCTGACGCAGGCCCCGAACCCTATTTCGTTTAAACGTAGAGACTCGATCATGTCCCGCTCTGAAACATTGTTCGCCAACGCTCAAGTCCATATTCCCGGAGGCGTAAACTCGCCGGTTCGCGCTTTCAAGAGCGTGGGCGGCACGCCGCTGTTCTTCAAGCATGCGGCCGGCGCCTATGTGACGGACGAAGACGACAAGCGCTACGTGGACTACGTAGGATCGTGGGGCCCGATGATTTTGGGCCACAGTCATCCGGAAGTCCTCGACGCGGTGCGCAACCAGCTGCAACACGGCCTGTCGTATGGCGCGCCGACCGCCATGGAAACCGAAATGGCGGATCTGGTCTGCTCCATCGTGCCTTCCATGGAAATGGTGCGCATGGTCAGCTCCGGCACGGAAGCGACCATGAGCGCGATTCGCCTGGCCCGTGGCTACACCGGCCGCGACAGCATCATCAAATTCGAAGGCTGTTACCACGGTCACTCCGACAGTCTGTTGGTCAAGGCCGGCTCCGGCGCATTGACCCTGGGCGTACCAAGCTCGCCTGGCGTGCCAGCGGCATTCGCCAAACACACCCTGACCGTGCCGTTCAACGATCTTGAAGCTGTAAGGGAAATGTTGGCCGAAGTGGGCCCGGAAGTCGCTTGCATCATCGTCGAGCCGGTCGCCGGCAACATGAATTGCGTACCGCCCGCGCCAGGCTACCTGCAAGGCTTGCGCGACCTGTGCGACGAGCACGGCGTGGTGCTGATCTTCGACGAAGTGATGACCGGTTTCCGCGTTGCCCTCGGCGGCGCACAGGCGTACTACAACGTAACGCCTGATCTGAGCACGTTCGGCAAAATCATCGGCGGCGGCATGCCGGTGGGCTGCTTCGGCGGCAAACGCGAAATCATGTCGCACATCGCCCCACTGGGCCCGGTTTACCAGGCGGGCACGTTGTCTGGCAATCCACTGGCCATGGCCGCCGGCCTGACGACCCTGCGTCTGATCAGCCGCCCGGGTTTCCACGACGAACTGAGCGACTTTACCCGCCGCCTGCTCGAAGGCCTGCAACAACGCGCCGACGCTGCGGGTATCCCGTTCGTGACCACTCAGGCGGGCGGCATGTTTGGCCTGTACTTCAGCGATGCGAAAGAGATCGTCACCTTCAAGGATGTGATGACCAGCGATGCCGATCGCTTCAAACGCTTCTTCCACCTGATGCTCGACCGCGGCGTGTACCTGGCACCGAGCGCATTCGAGGCCGGCTTCACCTCCATTGCCCACGGCGATGAAGAACTGAAACTGACCCTTGATGCAGCCGAGAAGGCTTTCGCGGCGTTGAAATAAAGGTCTGTGCAGCCTCTGTAGAAGCCAACTTGTTGGCGAGACGGTGCGTCAGGTATGCCGCATCGCGAACAAGTTGGCGCCTACAGGGGGGCCACAACCCGCAAAACCGGGCTTTTCAAGCCCCGTGCAGCAGAAAATCAGTAAAGACTTTGTAAGGTTGGCCCCGCTTATTTCATAATGCGCAGCCAGCACGTTTAGCTGGACGGGTACGCCCGCACCTTTTTCAGAGGTAAGTCGATTCCCATGAACCGCACCGGCCGCACCCTTGCATTGGGCTGCCTGTTGCTTATTCATCCCCTGCTGGCGGACGCAGGCGGCAACTCGTTGTTAATCCCAGCGGTGGGTCGTTGCACCCTCAATA
>DASVUK010000177.1:0-17276 GCA_036387095.1 Pseudomonas sp. | reverse complement strand
CCACTTTCCTCACCACCGTTTCCGGGTAGAATGCTCGTTCGCATGCGGCCATAAGGGCTGCACGGGCGACTCACGGGGCCGCCCTCCATCCC
The DNA here is from genome assembly GCA_036387095.1 of Pseudomonas sp. Taxonomy (GTDB): domain Bacteria; phylum Pseudomonadota; class Gammaproteobacteria; order Pseudomonadales; family Pseudomonadaceae; genus Aquipseudomonas. The sequence goes on along the minus strand of DASVUK010000177.1, from coordinate 17,184 downwards.
TATGTGTGGAAGATCCTGTCGATATGTTTGCGCCTTTGTTAAAAAAACTCTTTGGAAGCAAGAACGAGCGTGAAGTGAAGCGCATGCTCAAGACGGTTCAATTCGTCAATGCCTTTGAAGAGCAAATGGTGGCCCTTTCGGACGAGCAATTGCGTGCCAAGACCGAAGAGTTCAAGGCCCGCTTAGCCAAAGGCGAGACCCTCGATAAGCTCCTTCCTGAAGCTTTCGCGGTTGCTCGTGAAGCCGGTAAGCGCGTCATGGGCATGCGCCACTTCGACGTCCAGCTCATCGGCGGCATGACCTTGCACGAAGGCATGATTGCCGAAATGCGCACCGGTGAAGGCAAGACTCTTGTGGGTACGCTGGCGGTATACCTCAACGCACTGTCCGGCAAGGGCGTGCATGTGGTTACCGTGAACGACTATCTGGCGCGTCGAGATGCCAACTGGATGCGTCCGCTGTACGAATTCCTTGGTCTGAGCGTTGGCATCGTCACGCCTTTCCAGCCGCCGGAAGAGAAACGCGCTGCTTACGCCGCTGATATCACTTACGGCACCAACAACGAATTCGGTTTCGATTACCTGCGCGACAACATGGCTTTCAGCATGGAAGACAAGTTCCAGCGCGAGCTCAATTTCGCCGTGATCGACGAAGTGGACTCGATCCTCATCGACGAAGCCCGTACCCCGTTGATCATCTCCGGGCAGGCCGAAGACAGCTCCAAGCTGTACACCGAAATCAATCGCCTGATCCCCAAGCTTGAGCAGCACATCGAGGAAGTGGAAGGCGAAGTCACCAAAGCCGGTCACTACGTCATTGACGAGAAGACCCGTCAGGTCGAGCTCAATGAAGCCGGTCACCAGTTCATCGAAGAAATGCTCACCGAAGTCGGCCTGCTGGCCGTGGGCGAAAGCCTGTACTCGGCGCACAACCTGGGTCTGCTGACTCACGTTTACGCCGGCCTTCGTGCGCACAAGCTGTTCCACCGCAATGTCGAGTACATCGTCCAGGACGGTCAGATTCTGCTGGTCGATGAACACACCGGTCGTACCATGCCCGGTCGTCGTTTGTCCGAAGGCCTGCACCAGGCCATCGAAGCCAAGGAAAACCTGAACATCCAGGCCGAAAGCCAGACGCTGGCTTCGACCACATTCCAGAACTACTTCCGTCTGTACGACAAACTGTCCGGCATGACCGGTACAGCCGACACCGAAGCGTTTGAGTTCCACCAGATCTACACCTTGTCCGTCGTGGTCATCCCGCCGAACAAGCCGCTGGCCCGCAAGGACTTCAACGACCTTGTCTACCTGACCGCAGAAGAGAAATACGCGGCTATCGTCACTGACATCAAAGCCTGTCTGGCCGAGAACCGTCCGGTGCTGGTGGGTACGGCGACCATCGAAACGTCCGAACACATGTCGAGCCTTCTCAACAAGGAAGGTATCGAGCACAAGGTTCTGAACGCCAAGTTCCACGAAAAAGAAGCCGAGATCATCGCTCAGGCCGGTCGCCCCGGCGCACTGACCATCGCCACCAACATGGCCGGTCGTGGTACCGACATCCTGCTGGGCGGCAACTGGGAAGTGGAAGTCGCGGCACTGGACGATCCGAGTCCCGAGCAGATCGCGCAGATCAAGGCCGACTGGCAGAAACGCCATCAGCAAGTGATCGAAGCGGGCGGCCTGCACGTGATTGCCTCCGAGCGTCACGAATCGCGCCGTATCGACAACCAGCTGCGTGGTCGCGCCGGTCGTCAGGGTGACACCGGTTCCAGCCGTTTCTACCTGTCTCTGGAAGACAGCCTGATGCGCATCTTTGCCTCTGACCGGGTGAAGAACTTCATGAAGGCGCTGGGCATGCAGTCCGGCGAAGCGATCGAGCACCGCATGGTGACCAACGCTATCGAAAAGGCGCAGCGCAAGGTTGAAGGCCGTAACTTCGATATCCGCAAGCAACTGCTTGAGTTTGACGACGTGTCCAACGAGCAGCGTAAGGTGATCTACCACATGCGTAACAGCCTGCTGGCTGCGACGAACATTGGTGACACCATCGCAGACTTCCGTCAGGACGTGCTCAATGGCCTGATCAGTCAGCACATTCCGCCCCAATCCCTGCCAGAACAGTGGGATGTCGCCGGTCTGGAAGCTGCACTGGACACTGATTTTGGCGTGAAACTGCCGATTCAGCAGTGGCTGGACGAAGACGATCACCTGCATGAAGAAACGCTGCGCGAAAAACTGCTGACTGAGTTGCTCGCTGCGTACAACGAGAAGGAAGAGCAAGCCAGTGCCGAAGCGCTGCGCTCCTTCGAGAAGCAAATCCTGCTGCGCGTCATTGATGACTTGTGGAAAGACCACCTGTCGACCATGGACCACTTGCGTCATGGCATTCACTTGCGCGGTTATGCTCAGAAGAACCCGAAACAGGAATACAAGCGCGAGTCGTTTACCCTGTTCCAGGAACTGCTGGATTCCATCAAGCGCGACACTATCCGTGTGTTGTCTCACGTGCAGGTTCGCCGCGAAGATCCGGAAGAGGAAGAAGCCCGTCTGCGTCGCGACGCCGAAGAGCTGGCGCAACGCATGCAGTTCGAGCACGCCGAAGCCCCGGGTCTGGATCAACCGGAAGCCCTGGTTGAAGAAGGTGCCGAAGTGGCTGTTGCCACAGCGCCGGTTCGTAACGATCAAAAGCAGGGTCGTAACGAGTTGTGCTGGTGCGGGTCGGGCAAGAAGTACAAGCATTGCCACGGTCAGATCAACTGACCTGACAACGTAGCTGGTTTGAAGAGTAAGTACCTACGCCGCGACCGGCTCAGCCGTCGCGGCGTTTTTCAATCGTTTGCCGTACCGATGCGGGCGGCGCAAAAAACTTTCAAGGAGCGCACCTCATGGCTGTTGGTCTTGGTCCTTTGCCGACATTGCACCCGGTTCCCGGTTTTGAACTGGGTATTTCCTCTGCCGGCATCAAGCGTCCAGGCCGCAAGGATGTCGTAGTCATGCGCTGTGCCGAAGGCTCCAGCGTTGCCGGGGTCTTTACCCTCAATGCGTTTTGCGCCGCTCCTGTGATCCTCGCCAAGCAGCGCGCGCAAGGCACTGTGCGCTATTTGCTGACCAACACCGGCAACGCCAATGCCGGCACCGGCGAGCCAGGCCTGGTCAATGCTGCACGCACCTGCGCCAAACTTGCCGAACTGACTGGTGTTGACGCCAGCGCTGTGCTGCCTTTCTCCACCGGGGTCATCGGCGAGCCGTTGCCTGTGGAAAAGATCGAGGGCGCGCTGCAAGCTGCGCTTGATGATCTGTCTGTGGATAACTGGGCCGCTGCGGCGACCGGGATCATGACCACCGACACGCTGCCCAAAGGTGCGAGTCGGCAGTTCCAGATCGATGGCGTGACCGTCACTGTGACGGGCATCAGCAAGGGCGCGGGCATGATTCGTCCGAACATGGCGACCATGCTGGGTTATATCGCTACCGACGCGAAGGTTTCCCAAAGCGTTTTGCAGGATCTGATCCGCGATGGCGCCAACAAGTCATTCAACCGCATCACCATTGATGGCGACACCTCAACCAACGACTGCTGCATGCTGATCGCCACGGGGCAGGCTGATCTGCCGCAAGTCACCGAAGCCAAGGGCGCATTGTTTGATGCACTGAAAAAAGCGGTGTTTGAAGTGTGCATGGAGGTTGCCCAGGCCATCGTCCGTGACGGCGAGGGCGCGACCAAGTTCGTAACGGTTGAAGTCAATGGCGGCGGCAATCATCAGGAATGCCTGGATGTGGGTTACGCGGTGGCCCATTCGCCGCTGATCAAGACGGCGCTGTTTGCCTCCGACCCAAACTGGGGGCGTATTCTGGCTGCGGTTGGCCGTGCGGGCGTGCCGGATCTGGACGTGAGCAAGATCGACGTGTTCCTGGGTTCGGTGTGCATTGCCAGCAAAGGCTGCCGCGCGACTACCTACACTGAAGAGCAAGGCTCGGCGGTAATGGCCGAAGCTGAAATCACCATTCGTATCGAGTTGGGCCGCGGCCAGTGCAGCGAAACCATCTGGACCACTGACCTGTCCCACGAATACGTGAAGATCAACGCGGAATACCGCACCTGATCTGAAGCTGTGTCTGTGCAAGCAATTGTGGGAGCGAATTGGTTCGCGAAGACGGCGTTTCATTCAATGAGTTTTCATCGTCAGGAATGTCGCTTTCCCGGATAAATCCGTTCCCACAGTTCTGCGTATGCAGTGCGACAGCGGGTGGGTTCACAAGCACCTGATCAGATCGCTCCCTTTATGGAGAACTCCGAACATGACCCTGCACCTGATCATCGGCGACAAACGTTATTCCTCCTGGTCCATGCGGCCGGCTCTGGCGCTGTACATGACCGGCGCGGCACACTCGGAGCAGGTCATTGCGCTCAATCAGCCGAACACCCGGCAACTCATTCTTGAGCACTCGCCAACTGGCAAAGTGCCAATTCTGAAGACCGGGCATGGTTCGATCGTTGATTCCCTGGCGATCATCGAATACCTCGCCGAACAATTTCCTGATGCCGGGCTATGGCCTTCCGACACCGCCGCTCGCGCCCAGGCTCGCTCGGCCTGTGCGCAGATGCACAGCGGCTTCATGGCATTGCGCTCTACCATGCCAATGGATCTGCGTCACGATGAAGCTCTGGAAGTGATTCCAGTTGAGGCCCAGGCCGATATCGAACGCATGTTCGCGTTGTGGGCCGAGTGTCGCGCGGTCGCAGTGGAGAGTGGCCCGTTCCTGTTCGGCAAGGCCAGCGCTGCGGATGCGTTCTTTGCCCCGGTGGTGGTCCGTCTGCGTACTTATCAGGTGCAACTGCCGCCAGAGGCTCAGGCGTACGTCGACACGATCTATCAATGGCCGATTTTCCAGCGTTGGCAGCAGGCCGCTCTGGAGGAAGTCGCATCGTGAAACGAGTCCATGTGGCAGCGGCTGTGATTCGTGGGGCCGACGGCAAGATCCTGATTGCACGCCGTGCAGATTCCCAGCATCAAGGCGGCCTGTGGGAATTCCCCGGCGGCAAGGTCGAGCCGGGTGAAGCGGTAGAAGCGGCACTGGCCCGCGAGCTGCTGGAGGAGTTGAATATTGTCGTTACCCAGGCGCGGCCGTTGATCAAAATCCAGCACGATTACCCGGATAAGCAGATTTTGCTGGATGTCTGGGAGGTCTCCTCCTATACCGGCGAGCCCCATGGCGTGGAAGGCCAGCCGTTGGCGTGGGTATCGAATCGCGAATTGGCCGGTTATGAGTTTCCGGCAGCCAATCAGCCGATTGTCGCTGCCGCCAGGTTGCCAGCCGAGTACTTGATTACACCGGGTGAACTGGAAGGCCCGGAACTGCTGCGCGGCCTGCGCAAGGCCCTTGCTGGTGGCATCAAGCTGGTGCAGTTGCGCGCCCCCAATGGCTACAACCCGCAATACCGTGATCTGGCGGTAGACGCGGTGGGGTTGTGCGCCGGTAAAGCGCAGCTGATGCTCAAAGGCCCACTGGAGTGGCTGGGCGACTTTCCGGCTGCCGGCTGGCACCTGACGTCGGCGCAGCTGCGCAAACTGGCCAGTCGCGGTCGTCCGTTCCCCAAGGATCGCTGGCTGGCAGCATCCTGCCATAACGCTGAAGAACTGAGCCTTGCCGAGCAGATGGGCGTGGACTTTGTGACCTTGTCACCCGTTCAGCCGACCCAGACGCACCCGGATGCCGAACCCTTGGGCTGGGAGCAGGCAAGCCAGTTGATCGCAGGCTTCAGCAAGCCGGTTTACCTGCTGGGCGGCGTCGGCCCCAACGAGCGGCAGCGCGCATGGGAAAGTGGCGCGCAAGGTGTGGCGGGGATTCGGGCGTTCTGGCCCGCTGAGTAGCCGCTGAACTTGTAGGAGCCAACTTGTTGGCGAGGGTCATGACTCGGCGTGTCAGACACAGTCCCTCGCCAACAAGTTGGCTCCTACAGGGGGAACTCATATCCGGTCGGGCTTCTTCGCCGCTTCCCACAATATCTCTGCAATCCCCTGCCTTTTGGCAATCAGCCGCGCGGCGACAAACAGCACGTCTGACAGGCGATTGATATACGCCAGTCCAACTCCCGCCAACGGTTCTACCGCATTGAGATGCTGACAGCGACGCTCCGCGCTACGGGCCAGGCTGCGGCAGACGTGGGCTTGGGCGATCAGCACCGAACCGCCGGGCAGGATGAAGTTTTCCAGCGGGCCCAGTTCTTCATTCCAGAGATCGATAGTTGCTTCCAGGCGGTCTATTTCGGCCTGAGTCAGCGCTTGATAAGCCGGCATGGCCAGTTCACCGCCGAGGTCGAACAGCCGATGCTGGCAAGGGGCAAGCACCTCGATTACGTCATTCAAGGCAGGTTGCGCCACCGCTGCCTCCATCAGCCCCGCGAGCAACAAGCCCAACTGACTGTTAAGCGTATCGACCTCGCCGATGGCCTCCACTCGAGGATGGTCCTTCGGTACGCGTCGCCCGTCGCCCAGCCCTGTTTCGCCGGTGTCGCCGGTGCGTGTGTAAATCTTCGATAAACGAAAGCCCATTTCTCTTACTCCTTCAGAGCGGCGAGATCACCGCTTCCGGCACGTTGACCTGACTGCCCACCAAGGGCAGCCGCAAGGTAAAACACGTGCCGTGGCCGACCGAGGATTGCACCTCCATCTGGCCTTTATGGTTATTGGTAATGATGAAATAAGACACGGACAGCCCCAGCCCGGTCCCCTGACCGATTTCCTTGGTGGTAAAGAACGGCTCGAAGGTGCGCTTGCGCACGTTCTCGGACATCCCGATGCCGTTGTCTTCCACCTGGATTTCCGCCCAGGGTGGGTTGAGCTTCGTGCGCAGGACGATCCGTCCAGGTTCGGCGTCGTCCGGTCGTTGATGAATGGCTTGCGCGGCGTTCTTCAGCAGGTTGAGCAGGACTTGTTCCAGCTCATTGGGGATAGCGGGCACCGGGCCAAGCTGTGGGTCGAACTGGCGAATGATCGCCTGGCCCTTGAAGTCGAAGCCGATGGTCAGATCAAAATCGTTGCTGGCGATTTCTACCGCCTGATCGATCAACGCCGGTAATTCGCAAGGCGTCATCTGGCGGTTGCTAAGCCTGCTGAAGCTGAGCATATGGCTAACGATTTTCGCCGCCCGGCCACCGGCCTGCTGAATACCGTCCAGTAACTGCGGTACTTCGCGGCTTTCCAGATAGCGATTGACCTTGTCCAGCTCAATGCCTTCGACTTCGGCTTGCTCCACGTTTTTGGGCAGGTCGGGGGAAAGCCGCCGACGGATGTTCTGCACGTTATGCAGGATCGCGCCCAGTGGGTTATTGATCTCATGAGCCATGCCCGCAGCAAGGCCGCCGACCGACAGCATCTTCTCGGACTGCACCATCATTTCTTCTAGCGACAGGCGCTGGGTGATGTCATCGATCCGGATTACCACGCCGCGTCCGGCACCACCGGTCAGCGGGTAAAAAGTCAGCGCGTAGTGCCGCCGCTCTTCATCCTTGATCCACGTCACCCGCTCGATCTTGGTAACGCTATGGCGCTCAACCGTCAGCTTGAGCTGGGGCAGAAACGCTTTCATGGGGGGGAACGCGAGGAAGATCGGTTGATTGAGCGCCTCGTCCAATGGCGTGCCGGACAGTGCGCTGGCCTCCTGATTCCACTGAGTCACGTAAAGCTGCTCGTCCAGGGCGATAAGCGCCGAGGGCATGGAATCGATGATGCTGTTGAGGTAGTTCTGAAATCCGGTGAGCTTTTTTTCGATCTTGCTGCGCACCTGAACTTCGAGTTCCAGTTTGCGGTTTGTGTGGCGCGTTTCTTCAGCCAGCCCTTGTGCCTGGTCGTAGGCTTCCTGAGAGTCGTCACGGGCCCGTTTGAGCTGTTGTTCACGAGCTTCGATGCGCGACAGCATCGTGTTGAAGGCTTCGGCCAGGCTCCCGATTTCGTCCTTGTTGCCTGGCTCGGCCCGCAGTGCGTAGTTTTCCTCTCGTGTCACCTGACGGGACAACTCTTCCAGCTGGTAAATCGGCTCGGTGATCAGGCGACGAATCTGCCGGGCGATGACCAGCCAAAGCAGGATGCTGAACACCAGAATACCGACGCTGGCGGTCAATGTGCCGGTGTAGAACGCAGCGGGCAGTTCGCTGCTCGCGACCAACAGCAGATGGCCGGGTGCCTGGCCGATCTTGGGCACGGGGATGACCTGCGTGCTGCGAAACTCGGTCAATCGCCAGGTTTCCACATGATTGAATCGTTCGGGCAGCTTGAGACTGTCGCCCTGCTGTAATTGCCCGAGGCGCTCACCGCTGTTGTCGTAAAGCGCCGCTGCGCGCAGCGGGCCGTAATTCTTCAGCTCCCGAAGCAGGGCCTGCGCGTTGCCAGGCGAACCGAGCGCCTGGCTTGCCAGGTTCGGATTGCTGATCAGTCGGCCGATGGTCTGCAACGCTTGCGGCGCCATGGCCTCTTGGGAAATGTAATAGGCCGCGCTGATGAACGTCAGGTTGGCGACCAGCAACACAGTGGTCAGCAGGACCAACAAGGCTGCCAGGATCTTTTGACCTACCGGTAGATTTTCCAGGCGCTGGCGCAATGGCATGAGCTGAGTCACAGGCTAATGAGGAAAGGGCAGGGTAGCGCGGCGCTCAGCCATTGCAAACCCTGCTAGTCGGTACGCAAACGCCGCGCGGCCAGATGCTCGACCAGCCGCTCCTGCAACTGAGTCAAATGCGGTACGGCGCAGCGATGACGTTCGGCCGCCGCGCAGGCGTAACCGAGCAGATAGCTGATCTCGGTGCGTCGTGCGTGAGCGACGTCCTGATACATCGATGAATAATTTGCCGCCGTGGCCTTGATGACGCGCTCGACCTCGCTGTGCAGCGCTAGCGCTGCATCCGGCTGACCGCACGTTGCGAGCAGCTCGCTCAGTTCGCTGCACAGCGTGGCGACTTCGCAAGGGTGTTGTTGCAAAGCGCCATTGCGACATTCATGCAAGACGGTCAGCGGGTTGATCGCGCAGTTGAGCGCCAGCTTGCGCCACAGACGGGTAAGGATGTCTGGGGTCCATTCATGGGGAATGCCGCTGGAGCGCAGGTCGGGCAACCATGTTGGCGGCGCCACGTTGCGCGGGTCGCCCAGCCAGGTAAAACCGTGTCCGGCGAACACCACTCGCCAGTCTTGCTCGCGGAAGGCACCTTCGGTGCTGGAGGCAAAGATACAGCGGGCCATCGGCGCCAGTGCGGCCACGGCGTCCTGACTGCCCAGCCCGTTTTGCAGCAGGATCAGCTCGGCATTGGGGCTGAGCCGGGGCAACAGGCTCGCCACGGCCTGTTCGGCGTCATAGGCCTTGCAGGCGACCAGCAACCGCTCGATCGGCTCCGTGCTCTGAACCGTCTGCGCGTTGATGGCGACCGGCTGCTCGACACCGTGCTCGACCAGCGTAATGACCGCGCCATTGGCCTGATAATCCGCCAGCCGCTGGGCGTTGCGCAGAATAAGGTTCACCGGTAATCCGGCTCTGGCCAAGCGCGCGGCCCATAAACTGCCCAGGCTGCCAGCGCCCAGAACATGCCAGGTAACGGGCATCAGCCGATCACTGAAAAGCAAATGAAGCTGAGCAACAAGGGAAAAACGGTAGTCGACATGGAAGGCTCGCAGTGAACGCGGGAAAGTCCCGTTATAATGAGCCCGCTTTCATAACGTCAAGTCAGGCGTGCTCAAACGATCCAAACGCTTGAGCCGCGCCCTTATCTGGAGAAATTACATGCCCTCGTTCGACGTAGTGTCCGAACTGGATAAACACGAAGTCACTAATGCCGTCGACAATGCCATCAAGGAGCTGGACCGTCGCTACGACTTGAAAGGCAAAGGTGAATTCGAATTCAAGGAAAAGGACCTGACGATCAATCTGACCGCAGAGGCGGAGTTCCAGCTTGAAGCCATGATCGAAATCCTCAAGCTATGCCTGGTCAAGCGCAAGATCGACGTCAAGTGCCTTGAAGTCAAAGACGCGTTTGCGTCCGGTAAATTGATGAAGCAGGAGGCCGTCCTCAAGGAAGGCATTGATAAAGAGCTGGCGAAGAAAATCGTCGCGCATATCAAGGAAGCCAAACTCAAGGTTCAGGCTGCCATTCAAGGCGAGCAAGTGCGCGTCACCGGCAAGAAGCGTGATGATTTGCAGGACGCCATGGCAGTCCTGCGCGGCCACGAATTTGGCATGCCGCTGCAGTTCAACAACTTCCGCGATTGATAGTCAGGCCTTGGATGCCGGGGAACCTGTGTTCTGTTCAGGCGTCCGAGGCCTGAGTGATGGTTGAAGCGTTCGGGCTGCATACCCGGCGCTCGGCTGTCGGTTTCGCGATAAGTAAGGAGTAATTGATGGATTTGAATTCAGAAGTCGACCATTTGGTCAAAGCGTCCCAGGCGTGGATTCCGATGATCATGGAGTACGGCAGCCGCGTGCTGCTGGCCTTGGTCACGCTGACCATCGGTTGGTGGCTGATCAATCGGCTGACTGTGAAGGTAGGTGCATTGCTGGCCCTGCGACACGCCGATCTGGCGTTGCAGGGTTTCATCAGCAGCCTGGCCAATATCATTCTGAAGATTCTGCTGATCGTCAGCGTTGCGTCGATGATTGGTGTGGAAACCACCTCGTTCGTGGCCGCTATTGGTGCTGCGGGTCTGGCGATCGGTCTGGCCTTGCAGGGCAGCCTGGCCAATTTCGCTGGCGGCGTGTTGATTCTGTTGTTTCGTCCGTTCCGGATCGGTGACTGGATTGAAGCGCAAGGTGTGTCCGGCACAGTGGACACCATTCAGATTTTCCATACCGTTCTGCGCACTGGCGACAACAAGACCGTGATCCTGCCCAATGGCAATTTGTCCAACGGCATCATCACCAACACCAATCGCCAGCCGACCCGCAAGATCACCTTCGATGTGGGAGTGGATTACGAGGCTGATCTGAAGCAGGCCATGCACGTGCTGTTGGAGATGGCAGACGACCCGCGTGTGCTGCAGGACCCGGCGCCGCAAGCCGTGGTGGCCGCACTGGGCGACAGTTCGATTACTGTGTCGCTGCGGGTCTGGACCAAGACCGGTGACTTCGGTGAAGTGTCGAATCGCTTCAATGCTGAAGCCCGTGACCGTCTACGTGCTGCCAATATCGACATCCCGTTCCCGCAGCGGGTGATTCGAGTAGTGCAGGAAAACCCCCAGTAGACGCAACGTATTGGACAAAGCTTGCATGGCAGTTCGCAGTAATGGTGGGGGCAAGCTCCCACCTTTGCTCATCCGGGCCGACCAGGTTTATTCGCTGGCCGGCTTTTCCGCTTCCAGTGCTTCGGCCACTCGGGTCTGACGCAATTCCTTGCTCCACTGCAGGATGATCATCAGCAGCGTTGGTACACCCAGCAGCGTCGTGATCAGGAAGAAGTTGTGATAGCCGAACTTCTCCACCATGACCCCGGAATATCCCCCGATCAAACGTGGCAGCAGCAGCATGATAGAGCTGAGCAGCGCGTACTGTGTTGCCGAGAATTTAAGGTTGGTCAGGCTCGACAAATAAGCCACGAATGCTGAGGTCGCCAACCCGGAGCTGAAGTTGTCCAGCGAGATGGTCAAGATCAGCATCTGCAGATTCGGGCCCATGTCGGCGAGCATCAGGAACAGCAGGTTGGTCGCCGCCGAGGTCAGGCCGCCAACGAACAGGATCGGCAAAATGCCGAAGCGCACGATCAATAGCCCGCCAAACCCTGCGCCGAGCAAGGTCATGATCAGGCCGAAAATCTTGCTGACGCTGGCGATCTGGTCTTTGGTAAAGCCCTGATCGATGTAGAACACGTTGGCCATTACACCCATCACGGTGTCTGACATCCGATAGGTGGCGATCAAGCCCAGCAGCAGGAATGCCTGCCAGCGATACCGCAGGATGAAATCGTTGATTGGTGTAAGAACCGGCGCCAGTCCGCGTCGGCCGAATGACGAAAGGCAGGCCGCCGTCAGGATGATATAGAGGATCGAGCGCAGGAATGCCCGGTCCTCCAGCAGCAGATCCATCCAGCTGGTGCCATTGAACAGCACGCTGGCGAAGTCGGTGTTGTAGAGCTGGGTGAACATCGCCGGAACCGAAACCAGCAGGATGATCAGCACAAACACCGATGCCAGTTGGTGGGTGAAGCCGTAGCGGGCTGCCGAGAGTTGCGTGCGCAGCGGCACAGGCGGCTCGCGCATCACAAACGTGGTGATCAGTGCCGGCAGCATCAACAAGCCAAACAGCACGTAAGTGCCGGTCCAGGCCGAATGCTTGTAGGCGAAGCCAGTGGAGCCAAAGCCCTCGGCGAAATACAGCGCGCCTGCGGTTGCCAGCAAAGCGGCGACCCGATAGCCGGACATATAGCTGGCCGCCAGCGCGGCTTGCTGGGTGTCGTTGGCGATTTCCAGGCGATAGGCATCGATGGCGATGTCCTGAGTCGCGGAGGAAAAGGCCACCACCACGGCAATCGCGATCAGCCAGGAAAGATGCTGCTGCGGATCACAGAACCCCATGCCGATCAAGCCGAGTATCACCAGCGACTGCGACAGCACCAGCCACGACCGACGTCGTCCCAGCTTGCCCAAAAGCGGCAGGCGCCATTGATCGAGCAGCGGCGACCATACCCACTTGAAGGCATAGGCCAGGCCGATGAGGCTGGCGTAACCGATGGTTTCGCGAGCGACGCCCGCTTCACGCAACCAGACCGATAAGGTAGAGAAGACCAGCATGTAAGGCATGCCCGCAGCGAATCCGAGCAACAGCAGTACTAATGTCGAGGGGCTGGCATATGCGGCGAGCGCGGCGCGCCAGGTTTTACGGGGCATGGGCTGGAATCTGCCTCAGGTTACGAAAACAAAGGGCGCACTCTAACCGCTGTGCTCTATCGGACGCCAGCCATGACGCCGCATATCTACCCGATTGTTCTGAACGGTAATGCCTTCGGCGCGCAGACGGGCGCGCTGTTCGTCCCCTGACACGCTGCCCACTGGCAGGCTGATTCGCCCTCCGGCAGCGATCACCCGATGCCATGGCAGCGAACTGCCTTGCGGCAACTGACTCAATGTCCGTCCCACCCAGCGCGCGGCGCGTCCAAGACCTGCCAGTTCGGCCAGTTGTCCATAACTGACAACTTTTCCTGTCGGCACTTGGTTCAGGGTCGTGTAGAGCGCCGTTCGTCGCACATCTGCCGCAGAAAGGCCTGAAGAATCATCTTTTAGTGGCGCAGTGCCGGCCATGCGTTTATTCCTGTTGGTTTGGTGTATAACCCGCATTGTTGAACTTCGGAATATTCCGATGGTCTGTCACTGCTATGCCCGCGGCGGTCTTCGATTGCCTTGACGTCGTCCACTGGACGATGCCCGATTTTCCGCTAACTGAGCCTAGTCGTTGCTTATGCTGAACAGAACCTTGCTGTGCCTCGCTGTTACCTTTGCTTCAACTCCATTGTTCGCCGATACCGTCTGGTTGAAGAACGGCGACAAGCTGACCGGGACCATCAAGGTCTTCGACGGTGGAAAACTGCTGATCGAAACGACCTACGCAGGCGCGATCCCGCTGGATTGGAAGCAGGTCAAGACCCTCGAAAGCGATCAGAAGCTGCTGGTCAAGCAAGACCAGTATCAAGGCGAAGTCGCCAAGTCGCTGCAAGCATCCGACGATGGCAAGGTGACGCTGCTCAACGGCGAAGCCCCGAAAACAGTCGAGCTGGCCAGCATTCAGCAAATCATGAAACCCAAGCCGATCGTTACCGATTTGGTCTGGAAGGGCAATATCGACGCCGCCCTGGACTTCCAGCGGGCCGAAAACGATACCGATGACTACAACGTGGCCTTCAAGACCACTGCTCGTCATGGCCAGTGGCGTCACAACGCCAAAGGCGAATACAACCGCGAAAGCACGGATGAACTGGTTACCACCGATAACTGGAGCGCCGAATACTCCATCGACCGTTTCCTGACCGAAAAATGGTTCTGGGATGGCCGCGTGAATTACAAGCGCGACAAGATCGAAGATTTGTCCCGTCAGCGCACCGTGGGTACCGGTCCTGGCTACCAGTTCTGGGATGATGAGTTGGGTGCGTTCAAGCTGGGTGCGTTGCTCAACCGTACTGACTTCGAATACTCCAACGGCGAGAAAGACAATTTCTACTCGGTGGCCGGTACTTGGGATTACAACCGCTTCCTGATTGGCAAAAAAGTCGAGTTCTTCACCAATGGTGAATTGGGCAAGCCTTTAAGCGGTGTTGCCGATTACAGCCTGGAAGCGGAAGTAGGCCTGCGCTACAAAGTGACCGATTGGGCATCGTTGAATGTTAAAGCCGAGAAAGACGTGATCAGCGGCTCAAGCGATGGCGATCTGGACAAGACCCGTTACACCGCCGGATTCGGTGTGACCTGGTAAGACAGCTGACGTGAACTCCCCTCCGACCAATGCCGGAGGGGAGTTGGCTGTTTACGCACTCGTGTGGCCGGACTTATCCGGGAAGACGTCCGTGCAGGCGCCTTGATTCCCTCGTTTGATCGACTGCCTCAGATCCGCAGCCCGCCATCGAGCTCCAGGATCCGACCGCTGTAGTAATCATTTTCCAGAATGTACGCCGCCGAATGGGCGATCTCTTCCGGTTTGCCCATGCGCTTGAGCGGGATTGCGGACGTCATTTTCTCCAGAGCCTCAGGCTTCATGCTGCCGGTCATCTCCGTTTCGATAAAGCCTGGGGCAATTCCCGCAACGCGGATGCCGTAGCGTGCAAGCTCTTTGGCCCAGGTAACCGTTGCCGCTGCAACACCAGCCTTGGCCGCCGTGTAATTGGTCTGGCCGACGTTCCCTGCCCTCGAAATCGAAGAAATATTGATGATCGCGCCCTGATTTTTCAGCTCTACCATCTTCGCCGCAACCTCACGGGTGCACAGGAAAACGCCGGTCAGGTTCACATCAATCACCGCCTGCCATTGCGCCAGGCTCATCTTGGTCATTTCCCCGTCTTTGACTTTGAGCAGCAGGCCGTCACGTAGAATCCCGGCGTTGTTGATCAAGCCGTGAATCGCACCGAAATCCTCAGCAACTTTGGCGACCATGTTCACGACCTGTTCTTCGTCGGCCACGTTGCACAGATAAGGACGGGCCTCGGCACCCAGCGCCTCGCAGGCGGCAACTGCTTGATCAAGCTTTTGCGGGTTCAGATCCACCAGCGCCAGCTTTGCGCCTTTGGCTGCCAGATATTCGGCCATGGCGCGGCCCAGACCCTGGCATCCGCCGGTGATAATTATTAACTTGTCTTTCAATTGCATGCGCGTGCCCAATTAGCAGGTCATTGTTATCCCTGCAGGCGTTTATGCAGGGCCGGGTAGTGTGCTGAATGATCGTCTTCACTGACTGAATTGTTAACGGGAGTCAAAAAATGAGCATCAAGGCCACCCAGCATGCACGAGAACTGCTGCTCAAGGAATACAGAGGCGTCTTGTCCACTCATTCCAAATCCATGCCTGGCTTTCCGTTCGGCTCCTCCGTTCCTTATTGCCTGGATGGACAGGGCAGGCCTTTGATCCTGATCAGTCGAATTGCCCAGCACACCCATAATCTTGGGCTCGACCCCAAATGTTCGCTATTGGTGGGCGAACGCGAAGCGGTAGACGTTCAAGCGACCGGGCGCGTTACGGTGATGGCCGAAGCTGAAAAGCTCACTGAGCCCGCAGCTGTCGAGGCCGCCGCCCAGCGTTATTACCGGTATTTCCCCGAAGCACGCAGCTACCACACCGCGCATGATTTTGACTTCTGGGTGCTGGTTCCGGTGCGTTATCGCTTCATTGGTGGGTTCGGTGCCATTCACTGGCTCGATAACGTGGCACTTCCCAACCCTTTTGCGGGGGCGGCGGAAACCAGCATGGTCGAACATATGAACGAAGATCACGCCAAGGCTATCGCCCACTACGTGGAACTCACCGGGTTGCCCGAGACCGAGCCGGCTCAACTTGCCGGTATCGACAGCGAAGGCATGCACTTGCGTATCGGTCAGGGCTTATACTGGTTGCCCTTTGCCGAGCCCTGTAATACGCCGACACAAGTGCGTGAAGCCTTGGTTCAGCTGGCTCACGCTGAAAAATGGCCGGTCCGTGACGCGCAAGGCGCTTGAATTCACGTATTTGCGACGTCACTTAAGGTTTACTGCAAGGCATTCTTGCGTTGAGGAAGTTATTTGATGCGTGTTTTTTTGCTGCTCTTTCTACTATTTCCAGTGCTAGAGCTGTTTGTTCTGGTTCGTGTAGCCATGTCCATTGGCTTCCTGCCGACGTTTTTGCTGGTCGTGGCGACGTCCATGCTCGGTATCTTCATCATTCGTGTGGCGGGCTTCGCCACAGCGTTGCGAGCGCGTGAAAGCCTTTCCCGAGGTGAGTTGCCTGCCCAGCAAATGATGGAAGGTCTGATGATCGCCGTGGGTGGTGGTCTGCTGCTGCTGCCCGGCTTCATCAGCGACATCCTGGGTGTGATCTGTCTGCTGCCGGTCACTCGTCGAGTGCTGGTCAATAAAGTGCGCCAACGAGCCGAAGAGCAGGCCATTCGTCAACGCGCCTTCAGCGATGACATGCCAACCAGTAACGGTCCGACCCGCTCCGGTGCCATTCACCCGCCGACCCGGGAGCCAGATGTCATCGAAGGTGAGTTTGAACATCGCGACAAATAAAAAAACGCCTGTACGTCAATGAATGTGGCGCCTGCGGGTGCCATATTGGTTTGAGCCAGTCACGGCCTCAAGCAAAAAAATTATCCCCCAAGCCTTGTAATCACCTTGCCCGCCCTTATGTATGGGTCACCGCAAGGTTTCTGGCTCAATGGCCAGACCGTATTCTGCGGTTCGCTAGTCGAACCGTAACCGGCAACGCCGGATGTTCTAACCCGCTGGTGTCGTCACCAGCCGTTAAAAACCATAATTAGGAGATCGACAATGAAGCTTCGTCCTCTGCATGACCGCGTCGTAATCCGTCGCAGCGAAGAAGAATCGAAAACTGCGGGCGGTATTGTTCTGCCGGGTTCGGCTGCTGAAAAGCCAAACCGTGGCGAGATCCTCGCTGTGGGTACCGGCCGCGTGCTGGACAACGGTGAAGTGCGTGCGCTGGCCGTGAAAGTGGGTGACAAAGTAGTGTTTGGCCCG
>DASVUK010000176.1:0-5342 GCA_036387095.1 Pseudomonas sp. | reverse complement strand
CGTCAGCTTGAAGAGGTTGGAGACCGGCGCCAGATCATCCAGCGCCGTTGCCAGCAGAATCACCGATTCCAGCGTGATGGACCCGGTCAATTCAAAGCGCTTGATCGATGACTCGGAAACCCCGGACAGCTGCGCCAGGGTCTTTCGCGAAAGGTTCTTCGAGAGGCGCAAGGCCTGGGCGTTCTTGCCAATATCGCGGGCGATTTCTGCTGGCGAGTAAAGGAGATGCATGAGAGACATGAGTCTGGCCTCCAATGGAACTAATCACTTAAAGGACTATATCTAAACCATTATAAGCTTTTAGATGTAATAAAAGGCCTAATAAGGCCCTTTATTATTAATAAAGCGCCGCCCAAGCGTTCGAAATGGGCAGTAGCACTCACCCATAACAGGCGTATACTTCAATTGATGATAAATTAACTTCAATTGAAGGTATTGCTATGAACAATGCCACCACGGCTCAGCGCCTAACAAAAAAGCAGGATGAAACGCGTCAGTCAGGCATCGCGATATTTTGGGATTTCAGCTCCAATCGAGGTGCGCTCAAGGATTCGGAGCGGCTGCTTCAGATCAAGGAGGGGTTTTCTGCGAACCTGTTCCAGGCTGTCCGCGTGACCTTTGGCCTGCAAGAACACAGTCTGGAAACACTGCTCAACGCATCGATCTCCACGCTTGAGCGGCGTAAACGAGAGAATAAAAACCTCGATCCTGTCGCCTCCGAACGCCTGGATCGGATTGCTGCTGTCTGCCACCTGGCCGAAGCAGTCTTCGAGGACAGGGAAGCCGCTGCAAGCTGGATGTCGAGGCCCAACAAAGCGCTCGGCGGGGGCATACCCATCATGCTCTGTGAAACCGAGATTGGCGCCAAGCAGGTTCGGCGTGTGCTTCAAACTCTGGAATGGGGTGGTGTTGTCTGATGCGGGCCTGGAGAATTGCCAAGGCCAAACGCGCCAACGATCTTTCGGGAATGGGAGCGGCCATCGAAGGGGGGCGATGGAACGATCAGGATGTTCCGGCTGTATACATGGGGCTGACGCCCGCCATCTGCTGCCTGGAAACGTTCGTGCACGCGGACGGTGAGCCGACGTTCCCGATGAAGATCACCTGCTTCGAGCTGCCCAGCGATCAGTCGCTGTTCCTGGAAGTCGATCCAGCAACCCTGCCGGATGGTTGGGCAAGCCTCCCGGTGGATCGCCCAAGCATGGATTTCGGTACCGCCTGGTTGAAAGCGAACACCCACCTGGGGTTGATCGTGCCGTCAGCTGTTCTGGCTCTGGAACGCAACATCGTGATAAATCCACACCACCCGGCGTTAAGCCTGATAAAAATCATCGAGGTCTACGACTTCATTTACGACCCGCGCATGTTCGGCAAAAGCGCAGACGTATAGGGCGTACACAATGCCACTCGTTGCGCTAAACGCCGGACTGATGAAGTTTCGGTAGAACCGGCCGGCATGTGGATGCAGCCATAAGAGATACGCTTGTCCTTAATATTGGACGAAGCCAGACCCTCTGTACGACGCTCTTTCGGGTTGCTGGTCACGACCGGATGCATCGCAATAGCATTTTTATAATCCATCCAAAGAATTTCTTCGCCTTTCAGGTTGCGGGTCAGTGGGCGACAAAACGACCTGCGGGAGTGGTGCGCTCTTATGGGTGTGCTGGATAGCTTCTGCTGCCCGATGCCGGGCACCGAGTCATCGCCGATTGCCAGCCCCAACAGCACCGATGCCGAGCCGCCGAGTTGGCCGTTGGCATTGAACACCAGACGCGGACCTGCTTTTTGTCGGTGATGAGAAAAGGCATGCTCGCTTACCGACGCGAGCCATTTTCTGCTCCTGATCGACTGCCGCGAGCTCACGCAAAAGGGCTCGCCAGTTTGCACTCGCGATGGTTAACTGAGCCCAATCGGTCGGACGAAAACACAGCGTGTTGTCGGCGACGTAGAGATCCGCCTCCTCCTCTTTCAACCATTGGATAATGGCTGTCGTCGAGGTGATAGTTTTATGGGTGGTGGCGACACTGGCGACAGCGGCGACAACCCTTGTTCTGCCTGGTTTTGAGCGCGGCGACAGTAGCGGCGACAAATCGCGCTTTGGGCTCCTTTTGACGCTGAGCCAGATGGTTGCGCAGCGCTTCATCAAGATTAAACATGGCGCACCTCGAAGGTATGGCCGTCGGTAATCAGCCAATGATGATCAAGCAACTCGACCAGAAGCTTGGTGGCATGGCGACTGCTTTTACGGGCAAAGCGGGGACCGTTGCGATTCAATTCACGAATACTGAAACGCTGCCAATCCTTGACCTGTAGCCAGCGCAGCAGCCGATCTGCTTCCTCTTTTACTCGACACACTGGCTCCTGCTCAGTCAGGCGCTGGATCTCGGTGAGGTAGTAGCCGACTAAAGCGGAGGCCCGTTGGATATGGTCGACTTCCACGACGCTGCTCTCCTCCACAACTGCAATAATGCCGGCGATGCGCAACAGGTTATCGGCGGCCTTCGATCCGCTAGGCCGTACGCTGGCCAGCTCACCACATTCACCCAACTGGGCTTCGATAGCATCATGTAGATCAATCCAGCGACAGCGGGCCAACGGACTGAGGCTAAGCGGTGATAGCTGCAAGGCACCATCAGCGGAAAGCGACCAGGGCTAATAAAACAGCGCCGAAAGGCGGCGGTGATAGCGCTTCAGGGCGGCGTCTTTGGACAAGTCGACAGCCTGATAACTCCGTTGTCCGGCCAGGCTGGTGGGCCAGGTCATCAAGCAACGACCGAGGATGCCTTGCCCCTGCAGCAACGGGTCACTGAGTAACTGCATGGCCAAGTACGGTTGCAGCATGAGGTGCAGGCTCAAGCGCCAATCATAGGCTCGCAGGCTTTCACCCACCATGGAGCGCGCGCGATCAATCGGACTGCCGTCCCAGAGTGACGACAAGGTCGTGACCGCTTTCAAACGGTTGTCCCGACTCATGGTGCTGCTGCCAAGGAATTGTCCGCCCTCGTCACAGAACAGCCCCATGCTCGGCAAGTCATGGCAGAGCCCCTTGATCAGGGCCTCGATCGTCGGGTCTGTGGTGATCAGCCGAGGGGCTGAGGGCTCCGCTTCGAGTGACATTCCGTTCGAGGACTCAGGATCGCCAGGCTTAATACGCTGCGCCTGCCGCTGTGCGGCACGGTACCGTGCAAGCTTTTCGCGGTAGCGCTGCCACTGCTCACGCTCCCATTGCCGTGCTGGCAGCAATGCACATCGATCCGCCGCCGTTTTACGATCCCCTGACGCGGCCACCGTGATCAGGTACAGCGACAGCGGATAATTTCTCCCATCGAGCTGTAAGCCCGCATGACCTTGAGTGGCCAGCGCCGAGGCAGCCAACACCGATTGCGCGGCCAGTGCTTGGGGCACGCCGATGACCTCGGCCATGCGCTCCACCGCAGGCCCAAGAATCCCACCCAGTGCCTGCGCCGGATAAGGCTGGGCCACGGGATTCGACTCAATCAGTGGTCGAGGTGGTCGTGGTAGTTCAAGCTTCGGATCTAACTGCTGCATGGGCCCTCTCCTCGTCTATTGCTGGTTGTCCTCACGTAGTCCCGCCACGGCTGTTGAGTGTTATCAGGGATCAAGGCCCCTGCGGCCTGTGAGGTGTTCACTGACGCGGAACGAACGGCTCCTTACGACCGGGAGCGAGGGCATAGCCCCATGAATCTGGCCTCCTTAGACGCATCAGAAAATGCGGGCGGGGTGGAGGCTGCGCCGACTGACGAGTTCGGCACCTGGAGATCCTGGGTGGGAGAAGGCAACAACATCGACACCTGGCGCATGCCTGACTGTCAGTCAGGTGCAGCGTTTCCATGGGCTGCGGCGCCGGTGCCTGTGTCGTTGCGGATGGCGACGAATCGGATTTGTCAGGCCGATTGTCACGAGGAGAGTTGCGGCAATGCCTTGTACGACGTGGCTTGCAGCAGTGGTACGAACGCCCGTCTCTTTCCAGGAGAAAGAGACGGGCGTGGATTGGCGCAGCGACGTGTGCCAAGAGGTGAGGTTGCTGCAGTGCAGCGAGAAGGTCCATCGTCTGCCCCAATGGGCAGATAAGTCGAGTAGGCATCCATCACTCTTGGGGAGTGACCGTGCGAGCCGCCGGACGCTAATCGCACTTGGGGAAGAACCACCACGCAAGTGGCGTAGCCTTAAAGGTTCTGACTACCTGGGCTGGTGCTGTCAACGACAGCTATCCATGCGCCAATTTTTATACTCACTCGAAATAGCGGTCAAGCGTAATAATCAAAGCCTTCAAAAAGTGGCGACTGTCGCCACTTTTGTCGCCATGCTCCAAGTCACGTTCTACGTGTGTTGTCGCCGGTGTCGCCGGTGTCGCCACACCGACATTCCTGCCCCACGAAAAGATCCGCTCTGACACTGAAACCGCGCTGCGCTCGATAGAGATCGCGGGCAATTACTGATGGGTAAAAGAAGGCGTGGCGCTAATCGAATTTGAAATGGGAGGGTGGAACGAAGTGGCTTCGAGAAAAAGCGAGTGCCCCCCCCGATCGGCGCGATCAAAGATCGCTGGATCGGAGGGTTTGGCGGCAAAAGCAGAGTCTCACAAGTCAATTACAGACTCAGGCATCAAAGCTGGTTGATTGGGAGGTGACGGCTTCACGCTGCATCATCAGCGTCTGCTGCAACCGCAGCAAAAAACCTGCTTCAAATGCTTCTTGGGGATCACCTGGGCGATGATGCTTTCGGTTTTGCGCCAGCGCCCACCACAGCGGCAAGGATGAACCATCGAGCCAGGTCTCAGCACACCGAACGCCGTCCTCAATCATCGGGCGGAATTCATTTCCCCATGGTGTTCGGAGACCGGGACAGCCTTCAGCGGAAGGGACAGAGACGTACTCACCAGCCTGTTGATGAACGCGCTGAGCAGGGATACCTGACAGATATCGAAACGCCTTGTCGAATAGCACTGCCGCATCATCCAGCAGCTCTACCGCCAACTCAACGTCTTGCGGAAAATGAAGCAGAATACTCTGAGCTCCGTTAAGCCGAAGAGTGGCAGCCTGCCTTAGTTTAATCGCGGCATCTTCAGGGGTAAGCGATGAAGTATCGATGCTGTTGGGCTTGGGGAGACCTATTAGAAGCGAGAGATCAAACATCGCGGAATCCTCCGAGATAGTTTGAAGCTTGAATCAAATGGCCAAGGTGGCGCACGAGCTTAAAAGGGGGACAGGGCATTTTCCTTATTCCTCGGACAGTTAAGGAGCCGTCCACCCAGCCGTTCTGACACGAAATGGGTGGCGGACCGTACGGGGGTCAGAAACCGGCGTCCGAGGGAACCGGCC
>DASVUK010000175.1:0-14327 GCA_036387095.1 Pseudomonas sp. | reverse complement strand
CACCAGCGGCCTGACCAACCTGCAAATCAGCGGCCTGTTCGACAACCGCAACGGCGCCCTGGAAACCGCCAACACCGACCTGGCGTTGGGCGTTGGCAGCCTGCTCAACGGCGGCGGCAGCATTCTGCACGTCGGCAGCGGCAATTTCGGTGTGTCCACCGACAACGTCATGAACGCCGGCGGCAGTTTGGTCACGCGCGGCGTGCTGACCCTCAACGCTGACACCTGGACCAACAACAGCGTCCTTCAGGCCGGCACGCTGAACGTCAACGTCAACAACTTCACCCAGACCTCGGCGGGGCAGTTGTTGGCGTCGACGGCGTTTGTCGGGACCGGCGGGAACTGGATCAACGACGGATTGATCGCCAGTGACGGGGCGATGAATGTCACGTTGTCGGGCGGCTATTCGGGCAATGGCCGACTCACTAGCTTGGGGACGTTGGGGCTGCGGGCCAATCAGCTTGATTTGAATGCGCCGACCTCGATTGCGGGGGGTGGGCGGACGGATATCACGGTGGGTGGGGCCATCACCAACGCTGGTCGCCTGACCTCCAGTGCTGATCTTTTTATCAATGCAGGCAGCGTCACCAACTCCGGCACATTGGGCGCGGGCCAGTCCCTCTCGATCACCACCCCTTCGCTTACCAATAACCAAGGGTTGATCTTCAGCGGCGCGGACATGCGGCTGAACACCGGTACCCTGACCAATAACAAGGGCGACTTTTACAGCCTGCGTGACCTCACCATCGGCGGGTATGGCACTGCGCGTGCCGATCAAGTCTCCAACGTCTCCGGCTCGATGGAGAGCGGTCGCACCTTCACCATCAGTGCCACGGCATTCGAGAACCGCACCGAGGGAGCGGGCGGCGCGCAAAATTTTGCGGTTGGCCGCACCTTGGTGAGCGGGTTTATTGCGGTGCAGTGCGTTGATTGCAGCGGTGACCACTACTCGGTCAATTACATCGCGCGCGAAACCTTCGACGCCGGTCAGGATAACGACACCAGCGCTTCCGCCCTGATGACGGCCGGTGGTGATTTCAACTTTACCGGCGGCAGCTTTCTCAACAGCAAAAGCACTGTCAGCGCGGTCGGCAATATTTCGATTCAAGCGGATAACGTCAAGAACATCGGCGCAGTGAGCGGGACGGTTGAGCGGACGCGGACGTTCTTTCATGGCGGCTCTACAGATGGGACGGTCAGACGCTTCTTACCTACGATTGATGCCTACAACCAACGTGATAATCCCGATTTTCCAAAAATCTATTACGTGGCCCCGTCGGGTGAGCTGCGCCTTGCGATCGTCTCTTATAAAACCGGCCGTGAGCCGGGGCATGACGGTGGCATCGTAGAAACTACGTTGATCAAGGATGCGATAACCGGCGCTGCGGTCACCAACACGCTGACCGGTTATGGATTCGGCTCCAAGCCGGTCTCCCAATATGACCCCGCAAACCTTCTGCAACTGCCCACCGCACTTACGGACATGACGCTGGTCAGCGACGTCGAAGTCGCGACAGACGGCACCGGCAACGCCGGCCGCAGCGCAGTCATTCAGGCGGGCGGAAATGTGGCGATCACCGCCACCAAAGACCTGCAAAACAGCGCCATTCACGAAGACTACGCCTCAGCCGGCGGCACCAGCAAAGTCGCAGACACCCACGCCAACGGCACCGGTCAGACCGTTGTTGTTCGCTTGAACGCGCAACTGCCACCCGACCTCGCGCAAAAGCAGGTCGACCCCACCGCACTCCCGGGATTCAGCCTCCCCACCGGGCAGAACGGCCTGTTCCGCCTGAGCGGGCAGGGCGGCAGTAGCGCCGCTGTCACTGCACCCACCGCCGCACCGCAAAGCTGGACCATGACCGGCGCCAGTGTTTCGACCGCTCAACGCGACAAGGCCCTTCCCGTTGGACAGGGCAGCAGCCTGCAAATCGCCTCCGCGAATCAGGCACTCAGCACCGGCCGGCAGCTCGGCGATTCAACTCGAAACCCGTCGGCCATCAACGCCGATGCATCGGCTTTCAACGTCTCCACACCGGGCGATGCCGGCAACGGCGGGTTCTCGGTTCCGAGCCACCAGACGGGCGCAGGAGGCATTGCAGCCGTAGACCAAATCGCAGGTATCGAAAGTGTCACAGGCGTTAAAGGTGTAGCGGGTGTCCGCGGTATTACCGGCGTCACCGGCGTCACCGGCGCAGCAGGCGTTACCGGCCTCGCGGGAACTCAGGGCGCGACAGGCATTCCCGGCATCAGCGGCATCAGCGGCATCAGCGGCATCAGCGGCATCGGTGGCGCAAACCCCGCCGGCATCAGCCCAGGTCAGTCCGCGACCGCTCAAACCGTCGCCAAGGTTCAGGGCCTGCCCTCCACTGCAGCCACCCCGAACACCGGCAAATACCTCATCGAAACCAACCCGGTGCTTACCAACCTCAAGCAATTCATGAGCTCGGATTACCTGCTCGCGGGCCTGGGTTACAACCCTGACGAAAGCGCCAAGCGTTTGGGCGACGGCTTCTACGAACAGCGTCTGGTGCAGCAAGCCGTTACCTCGCGCACCGGCCAGGCCTTCATCGATGGACAGACCTCCAACGAGGATCAGTTCAAGTACCTGATGAACAACGCCATCGCCAGCAAGGACCAGCTCAACCTGTCCGTTGGCGTCTCGCTGACGTCCCAGCAAGTGGCCGCGCTCACTCACGACATCGTCTGGCTCGAAGAGCGCGAAGTGAATGGCGAAAATGTGCTGGTGCCAGTCCTCTACCTGGCCCAGGCCGACGGCCGACTCGCCCCGAACGGCGCCTTGATCGCCGGTAAAGACGTAACCCTCATCGCCGGTCAGAACCTGGACAACGTCGGCACCCTCAAAGCGACCAACAACCTGTCCGCCACCGCTGGCAATGACCTCGTCAACAGCGGCCTGATTTCCGCCGGCAACCGTCTGGACCTGCTCGCGGGCAACGACGTCACCAACAAGGCGGGCGGCATCATCGCCGGTCGCGACGTCACCGTGACCGCCATCGGCGGCGATGTCACCAATGAGCGTAGCGTCACTTCGCTGGACAGCGACGTGCGGGGCCAATTGCACCAGGACTTTGCCGACAACGCCGCCCGCATCGAAGCGGCCAATGACCTGAGCGTTTCCGCCGGGCGTGACATCAACAACATCGGCAGCACCTTGCAAGCCGGTCGCGACATGACGCTGAACGCTGGCCGAGACGTCAACACCGCCTCAACCCAATTGACTGACAGCCTCGTGCTGAACAGCAAACACACCAGCAGCGACATCACCCAAATCGGCTCGACCGTCAGCGCAGGTCGCGACCTCTCGGTACAAGCCGGACGAGACATCAACGCCATCGCCAGCCAGATCGACGCCAAACGCGACATCGCGATGGCCGCGACCGAAGACGTCTCCATCAGCTCGGCGGCTGACGAAGAGCATTCGTACAGCAAGAGCAAGAAGGTCGAAAAGCAGGAAGATCACGTCAGCCAGGTCCAGACGGAGATCACGGCGGGTGGCAGTGTTGCAGTGAGTGCCGGGCAGAACCTTACCGTGACCTCCAGCCGCATCGCCGCCAACGACGAAGCCTACCTGGCGGCCGGCAACAAACTCGACGTCCTGGCTGCGCAGGACAACGATTACTCGCTGTACGACATGAAGAAAAAAGGCTCCTTCGGCGCCAAGAAAACCAAGCACGACGAAGTGACGCAAGTCACCAACGTCAGCAGTGAAATCACTTCTGGCGGCAACCTGGTGCTCGTCAGCGGCGGTGATCAGCAGTATCAGGTGGCGAAGCTTAATAGCGGTAAAGACTTGACCATTAACAGCGGCGGGGCGATCAACTTCGAGGGCGTTAAAGACCTGCATCAGGAGAGTCATGAGAAGAGCAATACCAGCCTCGCCTGGAACTCCATGTCCGGCAAGGGCAAGACCGATGAGACGTTGCGCCAGAGCGAGCTGATTGCCAAAGGCGCTATGGCAATCAATGCGGTGGATGGCCTGCACATCGAGGTTAAGCAGGTTAATCAGCAGACGGTTAGCCAGGCGATTGATGCAATGGTTAAGGCTGATCCTGATTTGGCTTGGTTGAAGGATGCGGAGAAGCGGGGGGATGTTGACTGGAAGCTGATCAAGGAAACCCACGACGCCTATAAGTACAGCAGCTCGAGCCTGGGCCAGGGCGCGATGCTGGCGATCATTATTATTGTGACTGTTTTGACGGCTGGCACGGGGACGGCTGCAACTATTGGTGCATCTGCCGGCGCCGCAGCTCAAGGCGCTGCACTCGCGGCGGGATACTCTGCAGCTACAGCCGCGACCATCGCAACCGCAGCCAACGCTGCCGCTATCGCGAGTTTCTCCGCAGCGGTATCTCAAGCGGCGGTAAGCACGATCAATAACAAGGGTAACTTGGGCGCGGTCGTGAAGGACGTCACATCGGCGGACAGCATCAAAGGCTATCTAATCAGCGGATTGGCGGCTGGGTTTGCAGCAGGCGTTTTGGACAAGGCCTATGGCGTATCGCCAGACGACGCCGCTAAAGCGACACACGGTTTTGAATTAGGAACTGTTGATGGATTGACCAAATTTGCGGGGTACACCTTTGCGGAGAATGGATTTACGGCCGTTGCAAGCACGGCTATCCAAGGGGGGAGCTTAAAAGACAACCTCGCACATACGGCAATAAGCTCTGCCGCCGATGTCATGTCCGCAGGGATTTACAACCGACTGGGTACCCAACTCGAATTTTCCGGTTTGCCAGCCAAGCTCGGGGCACATGCTCTGGTCGGTGGGTTGATAGCTGAACTAGCCGGGGGCGACTTCAGAACCGGTGCGCTGGCTGCGGGCGCCAATGAGGCGTTCGTCAGCTCTGTTGGCGATAAGATCTTAAACGATGGTATGCACGACCAGCTATTAGCGATGACTTCCCAGTTGATAGGACTGACCGTTGCAGCTGCGGCAGGCGGGTCCGATAAGGATCAGGCCGTTGCAGGCTGGGTGGCTTCGCAGGCGACTAAGTACAATAGTCTTGATCACCCTACGGCGGAAAAGCTACTTAATGATCTAAGTGGTTGCAGAGCAAGTAATAGCTGCAGCGAAGCAAAAATTCGCGCATTGGTAGCGCAATATGAGCAAGTATCTGCAGACCGATCTGCCTTGCTCGCATCGTGTCAAACATCTGGCTGTCGTGATGATATTAAAGCTAACACTATTTCCATGGATGATCCTGTAGCAAAAGAGCTTTTGAGTTTTTTCAGGAACTCGATTTCTTACGACATGGTTGGTCTGCTTACGGGCGACCCGAGCAGAGTTGCAATTCCGTCACAAGGAAAAGATAAGTGGGGTTCTACATTCGTCACAGACGAACAGCTGATCCTAGCTGCAAACATAAAGCAAGGCACATTATCCGTTGATCAGAAAGCTTATCTCGATCAATGGAATAAGCAGATGTCGTGGATGGATAATGCTGCTGGACGAGTATTGAGCATCAGTGAAAAGGCAGATTTGCTGATAAGTCTCGGTAATACGATGTTGACAGAAGGTTGGGGGCGAATTTCCAGTGGTAATGGTGCTGGCAAGTCTTCGGGAACCTCTCTCGACGCTCCTGGATTCGGAAGCGTTCTGCCGGATGCCTCTAAAGCCGCATACCGTGCTGCGGACACAATCGAAGACTTCATGCCTAAAGATAAGCATCTATTAGGCGGTGGGTCGCAGTCCAAGGCTCGGTTTAACACGAGCGACGTCGGCGAAACACAAGCAATTATTCAGGAAGCTCTTCGTTCCCCCAATGCAGTTTTCTTGCCGAATGCGAATATACCGGGTACGTTTAGGGTAGTCGCCGATCTTGGAAGGGAAATCGGAGTTAAAGGCCAAAAAGCAGTCCGGGTGATTGTTGGAATGGATGGGAAAGTTATTAATGCATTTCCGGTTCACGAGAGGTAGAAAGTGGATATAAGCTTCAGTGTGAAATCAGTTCCCTCGAATATGAATGATGTTGATTTGGTCGCTCGTACAGAGGGAAGCGTTGCGTTTTCTCATGATGGTACGTGCTTTGTGTTTCTCGAGAACTGCTTGTTGGTAGAGCTGGCTATTGAGATCCGTAGGTGGTTAAAAACCGCTCTGCTCCTAGAAGGAGAAAGTTTCTATTTTGTCTCGATGGATGAGGAGGAAGAACCTTTGCTGTCGCTGTCCCCGGCCGCAGATTCGAGATATTATCACGTGAGTTCCTGTTGGCTCCTTAACGAGTTTGATGAACTGATTCCAGTTGAAAAAGCGGTGGCGGGAGCAAAGGCGTATGTTGAAGATTTGCAAAAAAGCCTGCAAGGCCGATACGGTTTTGATATTGGTCCGACATTAATTCGTATTGTGGGCTATTAATATATTTAGGGAGGTAAGGGGTGGCTTTGTCTTTTTGAGTATGGTTGTAAGTTATGGTGCAGGTAATGTTCGAAGTTTTCGCTGATGAAGTGAGGCAAGTGGGCGGTTCCCTTTATTCGAGTTGCGGAGTTGAGGTTTGGTGAATGAGGTAGCCTGGAATTTTTCACGAACCCCGTTACGGGGTCGTGTGGGCGCGGCGCCCGCATTACTCGAGGCACTTTCGATGCAGGCATTAAAGTAGTGGTGCATGAAATATGAAATTCACAACAGCTTATACCCCGGTCACCACGGCTTTTGCATCAATGACTAAAAAAGAACTAGGTGATTTTTATGAGGGTTTCATACTAAATCTGCCCTATTGTTTGGATGAGCTAATTCAAAGTGTTTGGCTGACTCCCGGATTTGATAGTTGGAGGGCAGACTTCTCTCCGGAGTCTTTGGGTGCACTTGGTGAGTGGTTCGCCACCAAGCTTAGAAAAACAAAATCAAGTTCAGATGCGGTAAAATTTTCAAAAGTCGCTCAAGCGAGCCCTGTCGCTTGGGACTTGATCGATGAGGAAAAGTCTTTGGCCGTAAAAGTCGGTATGTATTACGGGGAAGTCGCAATTAGAAATCATCGATCACTAAGCTGGATGCAATTTAAAGGTAGTAAAGAGCTCGATGATTACGGGCAGCCTGTCATAGGCGGTCAAGGTATTATTCCAACAAACCCTGTGAGAGTTGCCAATGCATTTGCGTGGGGTATCGCGGACGGCTCAAGAACCGGTAGCCGACTCCAAGAAACCTATGATTCCCGGATGAAAATGTTAAATGATTTTACGCCATCAAAGGGGAGGACCCCTAGGTGATATGTCAAAACTCAATCGAGTCGACGGGGGAATGTGTCAAACTAGTTAAAATCACTGGTCAAGCCTAGATAATGTTTATGCGTTCAGAGCTGGTTGAGGAAGGGTTCGTAGGAAAGCTTAAGTCAGGGACTAAGGCACGGCGCAGAATTGCTGTAGAAGTGGCCTGCGGACCTGCTTTTCAGGCTTCTCCAGTAGAGGTACCTATTGTTGTCGGGTCTCCTAGGTAGCTACTTTCTGGTACTAGACTCACAACCGATCAGGTCTCTGGGCTAGATACTTTAGCTGCACAATTAGATGGAAAGTATTTTGCGTTGTAAGACAGCCTAGAGAAAGCGAGAGACTTTGATCTCGAAGGTCTTCACTCGTTTACCCAAGCTCGCGTTGAGTCAGCGCTGTCCTCAGCGCGTGGAGAGAATTCGCTTATGAGAACGTCCGACGCAATATATGAGGCATCATCAGCCATTGATGATGGAGCTCATAGTCTTAAAGCAGTACTTTCATTATTTCCAAAGTCTTAACCAACAGGTTTTTACTTTGGTTGAGATCCGGTGCATTCTCGCGCCGGTATTAGGTTGGCAAATAGGGGATGGTCCCCTTTGTTCAGTCGCACTTAACCATCATGGCGTTTAACAGGGTTTGAATTTATCTATGGGTCGTTCCTATGCTTGGGTTTTTCCGTTGTGCCTGGTGGCTGTTTTTGGTGCGGGTTGTTCTTCTCATAAAGGCCCGCCGCCGGCCAAACCCAAGCCGGTCGCACTGACGGCAGACGACCACCATGCGAAAATTATTTTCAGAATGCTCAGCACCGAATCTCAGGTGAGCTTCAGCGCTGGGCCCGTGGGGAATTTGAGCAGCGTAGGGGTTGTTTACAACGATTCTCTGGAGCAACAGGCGCCGGCGCTTTTCCGAGGGTTATACAAGGGCCTGGCCCATGGGCTCTATCGTGCCCGGCCGATCCGGGAGACGTTGGTGCCGGCGGATCAGTTGACGGTGGTGGAGGGCGTTGCGAACTGGCGTAATGACCGCGGGACCTCGTACAGCCTGGAAAAGTGCGGGCCGTTGTCGCGCAGCTTTCTGCCGAAAGCGAACAAGACCTATCTGGTGGAGTTTGATTTGCAGAAGTTCTCGGTATGTAGCGAAAAGGTTTATGACGTGACGGTGAAGGGGCAGAAGGAGTTGGTTTTACCGATAGCCAAATGACCGGTCGCCATGCGCAAAATAAGGCGAGCACCGCGATGGGGTTTAGCAGCGTCGTTTATCCGACAATCACTGTTACCGCCAGCATGAAGCGTGGCGACCAATTGCTCTGGCAGCGAACCGAATACATCTCAGCCTTCAACGGCGGCAACACCTTCGGCTATGAACCTAAACGTTACCGCACGGAGCCTGAGCTTTTACGCACGGCACTGGATGGCATCTCAAGAATCGTCGACGAAGCCATCGTGAAGGACCTGAGCCTTTAACCGTGTGGGTAAGTGGCAAGTTCTGAATAGAAATGCCCGAAAGTAACCTCGAACGTCACCACTCCAGCTCGCTTGTAGGCAATTTCCCAGGCTCAACGTTTAGCTTTCACTCAATTCCTTCAGAACCGCCCGGCAGAGATTTCCTTCGCGGCGCTTCATCCTTTCGCTCCTTATTCGGCGGCCTGCGGCGCCGGACAAAATTCTCAACAAGAAGAGTGCGGAGTGGGTGATGAAGGGTAGGAAGACGCTGTTGTGGCTAGGGCTGGCTGCGTTTGCCGCCGAGGCGTTGGCCGAGGCGCAGGCGACCCGCGAGGAGCAGTTCCGATTGGGGGCGGTTGGGGTGAGCGTGGGTGTCGGACTGCTGAGCGGTCAGGCGCGGGAGAAAGTGTACGACGTCGAAAGCGGGCAGAAGATCAGCCAGTTGAACTGGAGCATGAAGCAAGTGCCGACGCTGCATCTGGGCCTGAAATACCAGCCGCTGGACTGGCTGTCCCTCGACCTGAACGGCTGGACGCGCGTGGCGAGAGGCGATGGCCACATGAAGGATTACGATTGGGCCGACCAGGACCGCGCGAGCTGGAGCCACTATTCCGATCACCCGGATACCCAGGTCACCAAAGCGTGGCAAGGCGATTTTGCCGCCACCGCTTGGGCGTTCAAGCGTGACGATCTGGCGGTGGGCGCGATGCTCGGCTATCAGCGAAGCCAGTTCGGTTGGCAGGCGAGAGGTGGTCGTTATACCTATTCGTCCGCCCAGGGGTTCCGCGATGAGGCGGGTGAGTTCCCGGATGGAGAGAAAGGCATTTCCTATCAGCAGACCTACGACACCCCCTACGTGGGGCTGGTCGGCCTCTACCATTTCCGCAACTGGACGCTGGAAGGCAAGTTCAAGTACAGCCAGTGGGTCCGGGCGCGGGATCACGATCGACATCACCTCACCGGCGTTACCTATGACGGTGACTATGGCGACAATGGCCGCATGCACAGCCTCGCGGTGGCGCTGAGCTATCGGATCAATCCGCAGCTGACATTGAAGGCGGGTGTGGACCATCAGGTGTACGCCGAGGCCAAGGGCAGCACCTTGCTCAGCGATAAAGACAGCGGCGATCGCTTCCGCATCGCCGGCGACGCGGGCAGCCAGTCCGCCCGAACGACGATGTCGACTTTGGCGCTCGCTTACGCTTTCTGACCGATGCCGCCACCCGTGTCGAAGGCGCACCTCCCGGCACGGCTGGCGCCTGATTGGCGTTCATGGCTCAGCCTTGCTTTACACGAAGGCCTGCCCAATCACTCCCAGTGATAACGCGCCAATCAGCGCCCCGTTGCTTAACAAAAGATAACGTCATGTCGATTGTCATACGTTTCCAAAGCTGACTAGGATGGGGTCGCTTCGGTAGGGCCACGTCGCCTGCAGGCTAGAGCGCCTGCGCGGTTAAAACGGCCTTTTGAAGCACCTAATAAAAATAAAGGAAGGGGAAGCTAGATGCGTGAGCCCGTTATTCGGCGCACTCGGTTTGCGGTCATTCAGGGCCATTTGAGCGCCCGGACGCTTTTCAAAGGCCTGCCTTCCTTCGCTGCTCTGGCGCTGCTTATTTCCCCAACTTTTAGCGGCGTCGCGCTGGCTACCGACAACATGCCCGCCGCCCCGTCTGCGAACGCTGGCGATTCCGCCGTCTACGCACTCGAATCCGCAAAAGCCTCACGCAGCTTGCTGCTGGACGTGACCCATGCCGGTAAACGCATGGTCGCGGTGGGGGATCGCGGCCACATTCTTTATTCCGACGATCAGGGCAGTACGTGGACCCAGGCCAAAGTGCCGACGCGCCAAATGCTCACGGCCGTTTATTTCGTCGATGAGCAACACGGTTGGGCGGTGGGGCACGATGCGCAGATTCTCGCCAGCAGCGATGCCGGCGCCACCTGGACCAAACAGTTCGAAGACCTCAAACGCGAAGCCCCGTTGCTGGATGTCTGGTTCAAAGACCTCAGCATCGGGATTGCCGTGGGCGCCTATGGCGCGGTGCTGGAAACCATCGACGGTGGCCAGCACTGGGAAGACATTGGCGACCGGCTGGACAACGAAGACCAGTTCCATCTCAACGGCATCACCTACGTGAAAGACGCCGGCCTGTTCATCGTCGGTGAGCAAGGCAGCATGTTTCGCTCCCCGGACGACGGCCAGACGTGGGAGAAACTTGAAGGCCCTTACCAAGGCTCGTTGTTCGGTGCGGTTGGCACCGCCGAGGCCAATACGCTTCTGGCCTACGGCTTGCGGGGCAACCTGTTTCGTTCCACCGATTTCGGTACCACGTGGGAACCCGTCGCGCTGCAGGGCGAGCGCGGCCCG
This sequence comes from Pseudomonas sp., assembly GCA_036387095.1. Taxonomy (GTDB): domain Bacteria; phylum Pseudomonadota; class Gammaproteobacteria; order Pseudomonadales; family Pseudomonadaceae; genus Aquipseudomonas. The sequence continues at coordinate 3,290 of DASVUK010000175.1, read as the reverse complement.
CTGGAATTCAGCATCGCCAACGCCTCGCTGATGCCCGATAACTCCATCGTGCTGGTTGGCAACGGCGGCAGCGTGATGCGCAGCACGGACGATGGCGAAAGCTTCACGGTTGCCAACCGCCCCGACCGGCTTTCGCTGTCCGGGGTCGCTGAAGACGACAAAGGCAATCTGGTTCTGGTGGGACAGGGCGGCGTTCGCGTCACCTCGCCGACGGGCGCTGACAGCGCTCAACAATAAGAACAAGCAGGCGAGGACACGTTTCCATGAGCAATCTTCAACAGCATCACGACAAGCCGACGCGCCTCGAGCAGTTGATTTTCAACAACCGCAAGACGGTGATCGGCATCTGCCTGCTGGTCAGTATTTTCTTGTTCTGGCAGGCGACGCTGGTGCGCCCGTCCACCAGCTTCGAAAAAATGATTCCCCTGGGGCATCCGTTCGTTCAGAACATGATGGAGCACCGCAACGACCTGGCGAACCTGGGCAACACCGTGCGCATTTCGGTTGAGGCCAAGCAGGGCGATATCTTCTCCAGGGAATACATGGAGACCCTGCGGCAGATAAATGACGAGGTCTTTTACATCTCCGGCGTCGACCGCTCGGGGCTCAAGTCGTTGTGGAGCCCCAGCGTGCGCTGGACCGAGGTGACGGAGGAGGGCTTCGCCGGCGGCGAGGTGATTCCGCAGAGCTACGACGGCTCACAGCAGAGCCTCGACACACTGCGCAATAACGTCCTCAAATCCGGGCAGGTCGGGCGTCTGGTGTCCAACAACTTCAAGTCGAGCATCGTCGATGTGCCGCTGCAGGAGTTCTACCCGGACCCCAACGACCAGAGCAAACTGCTGCCGCTGGATTACCGGCAGTTCTCCCACCAGCTTGAAGAGAAGATCCGCGACAAATACGAAGCGCAGAACCCCAACGTCGAGATTCACATCGTCGGTTTCGCCAAGAAGGTCGGCGACCTGATCGATGGCTTGATCATGGTGGTGATGTTCTTCGGCATTGCGTTCCTGATCACCCTGGTCCTGCTGATGTGGTTCACCCGCTGCGCCCGCAGCACCATCGCGGTGTTGAGCACCACGCTGATCGCCGTGATCTGGCAACTGGGCCTGATGCATGTGGTGGGTTTCGGGCTGGATCCTTACTCGATGCTGGTACCGTTTCTGATCTTCGCCATCGGTATTTCCCACGGCGTGCAAAAGATCAACGGCATCGCTCTACAATCCAGCGACGCCGACAGTGCGCTCACGGCGGCACGGCGCACCTTCCGCCAGTTGTTCCTGCCGGGGATGATCGCGATTCTTGCGGACGCCGTGGGCTTCATTACGCTGTTGATCATCGACATCGGCGTGATCCGCGAACTGGCGATCGGCGCCTCCATCGGTGTGGCGGTGATCGTGTTCACCAACCTGATTCTTCTTCCTGTGGCGATTTCCTACGCCGGCATCAGCAAAAAAGCCGTGGTGCGCAGTAAAGAGGACGCCGTGCGCGAGCATCCTTTCTGGCGCCTGCTGTCGAACTTCGCCGCGCCGAAGGTTGCCCGTGTGTCGGTGACATTGGCGTTGATCGCGCTGGTGGGTGGCCTTTGGTATGGCCACAACCTGAAGATAGGCGACCTCGACCAGGGCGCGCCGGAACTGCGGCCGGACTCGCGTTACAACCAGGACAACCGCTTCATCATCAACAATTACTCGACCAGCTCCGACGTGCTGGTGGTAATGGTCAAGACGCCGCCCGAAGGCTGCTCGGCGTATCAGACGCTGTCGGCGATCAACGAGCTGTCGTGGAAGATGGAGAACACGCCGGGGGTGCAATCGGCGATCTCGCTGGTGACCGTGTCCAAACAGGTCATCAAGGGGATGAACGAGGGCAACCTGAAATGGGAGTCGCTGTCGCGCAACAAGGACGTGCTCAACAGCTCGATTTCCCGCGCCGATGGTTTGTACAACAACACCTGTTCTCTCGCGCCGTTGCTGATTTTCCTCAATGACCACAAAGCCGAAACCCTGGACCGCGCCGTGCATGCAGTCCAGGCGTTTGCTCAGCAGAACAACAAGGATGGCCTGGAGTTTCTGCTGGCGGCCGGCAACGCCGGGATCGAGGCGGCGACCAACGAAGTCATCAAACAGGCCGAGTTGACCATTCTGATTCTGGTGTACGTGTGCGTGGCGGTGATGTGCATGATCACCTTCCGCTCATGGGCCGCGACGCTGTGCATCGTGTTGCCGCTGGTGCTGACGTCGGTGCTGGGCAACGCGCTGATGGCATTCATGGGCATCGGCGTAAAAGTCGCCACGCTGCCGGTGGTGGCACTGGGCGTGGGGATCGGGGTCGATTACGGGATTTACATCTACAGTCGACTGGAGAGTTTCCTGCGGGCGGGGCTGCCGTTGCAGGAAGCGTATTACCAGACGCTGAAGTCCACGGGGAAAGCGGTGCTGTTCACCGGCCTGTGCCTGGCGATTGGCGTGTGCACCTGGATCTTCTCGGCGATCAAGTTCCAGGCCGACATGGGCCTGATGCTGACCTTCATGCTGCTGTGGAACATGTTCGGTGCCCTGTGGCTGCTGCCGGCGCTGGCGAGGTTCCTGATCAAGCCGGAAAAGATGGCGGGCAAGGTCGGGAACTCGCTGTTTTCCCATTGACCGCATGCGACGCCCTAGTGGGACCGGCTTCAGCCGGGAAGAGGCCGGTGTTGTCACCGCAAAATTTGCAGTGTGATGACTGACGCTTTCCCGGCTAAAGCCGGTCCCACAAACCAGCGGCGAAGCCAGCGTCACTGGATGCATGCGATGCTTTTAGTGGGACCGGCTTCAGCCGGGAAGAGGCCAGTTTGAACGCCCTCAATCCAGCGGTGTGACCACCAACGCCTTCCCGGCTAAAGCCGGTCCCACAAGTCGGCGGCGAAGCCAGTGTCACTGGATGCATGCGATGCTTTTAATGGGACCGGCTTCAGCCGGGAAAAGGCCGGTTTGAACACCCTCGATCCAGCGGTGTGACCAACAACGCCTTCCCGGCTGAAGCCGGTCCCACAAGTCGGCGGCGAAGCCATCGCCACTGGATGCATGCGATGCTTTTAGTGGGACCGGCTTCAGCCGGGAAGAGGCCGGTTTGACCGCCATCAATTTAGCGGTGTGACGACCGACGCTTTCCCGGCTAAACCCGGCCCTACCAGAAACACGCTGTCCCACATCCACGCTCACTCAGTTATAAACAAAAAACCCACGACCGGTCTTGCGGCCCAAGTACCCCGCCGCGACCATTTCCTTGAGCAGCGGCGCGGGGCGGTA
>DASVUK010000174.1:0-43702 GCA_036387095.1 Pseudomonas sp. | reverse complement strand
TGGGCATGTGGTTTTAGAGGGCTGAGGCATGTCGAGAGTATGTCAAGTTACCGGTAAGGGTCCGGTGACTGGGAATAACATTTCCCACGCAAACAACAAAACCCGTCGTCGTTTCCTGCCAAACCTGCAGCATCACCGCTTCTGGGTTGAAGAAGAGAAACGTTTTGTTCGTCTGCGCGTATCTGCTAAAGGCATGCGTATCATCGACAAGCGTGGCATCACTGTCGTGCTTGCTGAACTCCGTCGCGACGGCAAAATTTAAGGGAGAAAGTCATGCGTGAATTGATCCGTTTGGTGTCGAGCGCTGGTACAGGCCATTTCTACACCACCGATAAGAACAAGCGCACCACTCCGGATAAAATCGAAATCAAAAAATTCGATCCGCGGGTTCGCAAGCACGTGATCTACAAAGAAGCCAAAATCAAGTAATTGATTTTTCTTCTTACGGAAAAGCCCGCAGCGATGCGGGCTTTTTTGTGCCTGAACGTTTTTCGATACAACACAAAAAACCGCTCGATGCACTGATGCATCGAGCGGTCAGGGAATAAATTCCGCCAGCCTGATTCAGGCATAGCGCTGCCAGCAATTACGCTTAGCCAAAATGGAATTGAGTGATGATGCCAGCGCCATCAGTTACCACCGTAACCCGGCTCAGATCAAATTCCTTGGTGGTGATTTCATTGGGGCCGCTTACACGCGTGCGGCCTGTCAGCTCAGTGATGTAGGTTTTAACGGCGGCTACATAACGGGTGCCGATCAGGTGGCTGGTGGCCTGAAGAAATTCTTCGTTTGTCATTTTCATAGTCCTTTATGAAGTGTGATGTCCTTGCTGGACGGCTTAACTATCTGCGTCATGGCACTGGGTTTGGCGATATTTGTGTACTACCTACCGCAGAAATCGACCTTGGAATCTTGCGGGATGTTTACACGTCCGGTTGTCAACGCACACTGACGAAACTCAACCAAACAGAAAGTCGGTGATTATCCCGTGCTCATCCGTGTCGATAATGATGCGCTCATGCTCGTAGCTGAACTCCGGGGAATAAGGGTCAGCCGAAGGCGTAATGGCGAGATCTTCCGGGCCCAGCACATCGGTTCGGTCGACCAGTTCGCGTATGAACCCTTTGTGCGCAGGGTAGTAGCGGGTTCCAATCAGGTGCTTAATCAACGCCATGGCGGCTTCGTTTGTCATATGTTTACTCCGAATGTCGTGAGTGAAGTGGATGGAATGCCACATTCTCCACTCCGACAGACGGCGCTCCGAGATAGCCGGCTATATGCTTGGCTCAAATACAACATAGATTTTCCGACACGGCTCCAGCACTTCCCATGTGCCCTTGAACCCTGCAGGAATCACAAACCGATCACCTGCGCGCAAGGTTTTTGAGGCGCCGGCTTCGTCCCTGAGCACCGAAACGCCCTGCACGATTTCGCAGTATTCATGCTCCGTATAATTGACCCGCCATTGCCCGACCTGACCCTCCCAGACACCTGCGCTCATTTGTCCGCACGGGCTGTTGTAATGGTTGTAAAGCGTCTGCTCGGGGTCGCCCTTGAAGATCTTCTCTGGAGCGGGGCGATAGTGTTCGGCAGTGGTGCCGGCCTCGCTGAAGTCCACGATGCTTTCGATGGTCATTTTCACGCTCGCGTTGAATACATTGAAGGTTTGGACGAACCCGTGGAGCAATAGTGCCCGCCGGCCTGTGCCATGTTGAATAAAACGAACAACGCCGGGCCGTTCAGAGCACTTATGTCAAATATATTGGAAATCGCCAAGTCACTGGTTTAGGGTGACCCATGCCATTGCCTGACCTCACCGTATTTTCAAAGCGTGCGTTTCGAGCACTGTCTGCCGATGCCAGCACGCCTCACTTAATCAAGCGGAGGACATTCGTATGACCACTCTGACCCATGCTGACTGGGAAAAACGCGCCCAGGACCTGAAGATCGAAGGCCGAGCCTTCATCAACGGCGAGTACACCAACACGGCGTCCGGCGATACCTTCGAATGCCTGAGCCCGGTTGATGGCCGGCTGCTGGCCAAGGTCGCCAGCTGTGACGCTACCGACGCCCAGCGTGCCGTAGACAGCGCCCGCAGCGCCTTCAACTCCGGCGTCTGGTCGCATCTTGCGCCGGTCAAGCGCAAAGCCACGATGATCCGTTTTGCTGCGCTGCTCAATCAACACGTCGAAGAACTCGCACTGCTTGAAACCCTGGACATGGGCAAGCCGATCAGCGACTCATTCAATATCGATATTCCCGGCGCTGCCCAAGCCCTGAGCTGGAGCGGCGAGGCGATTGACAAGCTGTACGACGAAGTTGCCGCCACCCCGCATAACCAGCTTGGTCTGGTGACACGTGAGCCTATTGGTGTTGTCGCGGCCATTGTGCCGTGGAACTTCCCGCTGCTGATGGCTTGCTGGAAACTCGGCCCGGCCTTGTCCAGCGGCAACTCGGTGATACTCAAGCCATCGGAGAAATCCCCGCTGACGGCCATTCGCATCGCTCAACTGGCGATTGAAGCCGGTATTCCAGCGGGCGTGCTCAACGTGCTGCCGGGTTACGGGCATACCGTGGGCAAGGCGCTGGCCTTGCACATGGACGTGGACACCGTGGTGTTCACCGGCTCAACCAAAATCGCCAAGCAACTGCTGGTGTATTCGGGCGAATCGAACATGAAGCGCGTCTGGCTCGAAGCCGGCGGCAAAAGCCCGAACATCGTGTTCGCTGATGCGCCGGACCTGCAGGCCGCAGCCGAATCCGCAGCCAGCGCCATCGCCTTCAACCAGGGCGAAGTCTGCACCGCAGGTTCACGCCTGTTGGTGGAGCGCTCCATCAAGGACAGCTTCCTGCCGATGGTGATCGAGGCACTCAAGGCCTGGAAGCCTGGCAATCCGCTGGATCCGGCGACTACGGTGGGCGCTCTGGTGGATACGCAGCAGATGAACACTGTGCTGTCGTACATCGAGTCTGGCCATAGCGACGGAGCCAAACTGGTCGCGGGCGGTAAACGCATCCTTCAGGAAACCGGCGGCACCTATGTCGAGCCGACCATTTTCGACGGCGTGACCAATGCGATGAAAATCGCGCAGGAAGAGATTTTCGGTCCGGTTCTGTCGGTGCTGACCTTCGATACCGCCGAGCAAGCCATCCAGATCGCCAACGACACGCCTTACGGCCTCGCTGCTGCGGTCTGGACCGCTGATCTCTCCAAGGCACACCTGACCGCCAAGGCGTTGCGTGCCGGTAGCGTGTGGGTCAACCAGTATGATGGCGGCGATATGACTGCGCCGTTCGGTGGCTTCAAGCAATCGGGCAACGGCCGCGACAAGTCGCTGCATGCCTTCGATAAGTACACCGAGCTGAAGGCGACCTGGATCAAGCTGTAAGCACTACTGCTCCTGCTGCCAGCTGGTCTTGCTGGATGCACCGAGGGTTTGGCGAGCAAGCTCGCCTCCACCAGGGATATGGGGCGGATAATCCAGCCAATAATTTGCGATAGAAAACAGCCGGGCTCCCCACAGGAACCCGGCTGTGTCGTTTCAGCCCTTTGAGCCACAGGAGCATGGGAATGCGTTGGGGGACTTACTTTGCCGTCCTGGCCTCGGTACTGAGTGTCGGGCTTGCGTTGGGTGTCAGCATGCCGCTGGTGTCGTTGCGCCTCGAGGGTTGGGGCTATGGCTCATTCGCTATTGGCGTCATGGCGGCAATGCCGGCCATTGGTGTATTGCTGGGGGCGAGCCTGGCCAGTCGCCTTGCCGCTCGATTGGGTACGGCCGCGCTGATGCGGCTGTGTTTATGGGCTGGCGCGCTGTCGGTGGGTTTGCTCGCGCTGCTGCCGTATTACTCGATCTGGCTGGTACTGCGCCTGATGCTGGGCGTGATCCTGACCATCGTGTTTATTCTTGGTGAAAGCTGGATCAATCAACTGGTGGTCGAGCGGTTGCGCGGCCGACTGGTGGCGCTGTATGGCAGTACCTACGCCCTATGCCAGCTCGCCGGACCGCTATTGCTAGGCGCGCTGGGTACGCAAGACGATTACGGCTTCTGGGTTGGCGTTGGGTTGTTGGTCAGCTCGCCGCTCCTGTTGCTGGGACGAAGCGGGGCGCCCACGGCGGAAGCCTGTAGCGTGACCTTCGTCGACCTGTTCGCGTTCTGCCGCTCAATGCCCGCCATTGCCTGGGCCGTGGCGCTGTTCGCGGCGTTCGAAGCATTGATCCTGACGCTGCTGCCGATCTATTGCCTGCGCCAGGGATTCACCCCGGAAATTGCCTTGGCCATGGTCAGCACCGTGGTGGTCGGCGACGCCTTGCTGCAACTGCCAATTGGCGCTCTGGCGGACCGGATTTCCCGACGCACGCTGTTTTCCAGCTGCGCTCTGGCACTGATGGCTTCCAGCCTGCTGGTGCCTTTGATGGTCAATACGGTGCTGATCTGGCCGCTGTGGGTACTGTTCGGTGCCAGCGCGGGCGGTTTGTTCACCTTGTCGCTGATCCTGATCGGCGAGCGTTTCCGTGACGACTCGCTGGTCCGGGCCAATGCTCATGTCGCGCAACTGTGGGGGGTTGGCTGCCTGATCGGACCATTGGCGGCCGGAGCGGGCAGCCAATGGGTGAGCGGGCAAGCGCTGCCGCTGCTGATGGCAGCCGGCGCGTTGGGACTGGTTGTCCTGTCGGCGCGGCGCGGCGCATTCGGCGTGCAACCCGTCGCGGCCTAGAGCATCTTTTCCAGGCCGACCGCACTGCTGAACCAGGCGTTGAACCGACGCCAGGCATCGCCGGGTTCTTTGTGCAGGGTATGGATCTTGCCGTTGTCTTCGGTGACCCAAACGACATGGCCATCCTCAAGCCGGGCCTCGTAACTCAAGGCCGGCGCCATACCTTGCAGGGCCAGTTCGCGCACGTATTCGGTCAACTGCGGGCTATCGACCAGCACGCCAACTTCCGTATTCCACAGCACTGAGCGTGGGTCGAAGTTGAACGAACCGACAAAGGATTTCTGGCGGTCAAAAATCATCGCCTTGCTGTGCAGGCTGGAATCCGAACCCCCACCAACAAGCGGGCCAGGCTTGAACAACAGATGCGGCCCGCTGCCGCCGCTGTTTCCGGTATCGCCGGGCTGGCGGCGCAGCTCGAACAGCTTGATCCCGTGCTCAAGCAGCGCCTTGCGGTAGGGCGCATAACCGCCGTGAACCGCCGGAACGTCTGTAGCCTCAAGGGAATTGGTGAGCAAACTGACCGCCACACCCGCGTCGGCGCGACCGGTGAGGTATTCCAGCCCATCCTCACCAGGAACGAAATACGCAGAAACAAGCATCAGTTCCTGGTGAACGTTGCGCAGTTCAGGTGCCAACTGCGTGGTTAGCAGCAGATGAGGGTCCGGTTCGCCCCGGGCCAGCACTTTAGTTGGCGCATCCCACAACGCCTGGTTGTGAGCCCATATCAACTCGTTGAGCCAGATCTTCATCCGGGGCTGGGTCTTGTAGGCCATCAATCGATCGTACAAGGCCCGATGTTGCTGATGTGACTTCTCCAGGGAGACCTCAAGTTCCACGCGCGCCCTGGCCAGGTCGCGAACTGTGGGCAAGAAATACATGAACTCAGCGATGGGCTTGCTCAGGGCGCTGTTCCAGTATTGATCGAAGCTATGCCCGAGCTGCTGCGCCACCGGACCGACGCTGAGCATGTCGATATCGGTGAAATTGAGATTTTCCTCGGCATCAAAATACTCGTCGCCCAGATTGCGCCCGCCGACAATCGCTACGCTGCTGTCAGCGAGAAACAGCTTGTTGTGCATGCGGCGCTGTTGCCGGGACAGGTCCAACAAGCGGCCCACGCTGCGGGTTACGCCGGTTTCACGCCCCAATTCCTGCGGATTGAACAGACGGATCTGGATGTTCGGGTGGGCGGCCAAGGTCGCGATAGCCTGGTCGAGTCCATCGCTGGTGGTGTCATCCAGCAGGATTCGCACTCGCACGCCACGATCTGCCGCTTTGAGCAGCTCGTCGATCAGTGCGCGGGTACTCAGCCCGTCGTGGACGATGTAGTACTGCAAGTCCAGGCTGGTGCGGGCATTGCGAATCAGCTCGGCACGGGCCATGAAGGCTTCGGTGCTGTTGGGCAACAGGCGAAAACCCGACCGGCCCTCATGGGGCATGGCCATGGACTGAATCGAACGGCCGAACGACGAGTCGGTAGGCGGCAACGCCTGACTCGGCTCTCTGGGAAGGCTGACATGGGCACAACCACTGACGCACGACGCAAGCAGCAGACAAAAGGGCAACGCCCAGTTTTTCTTCAACATTAACCACCCACACACTTCGGTATGGCGATATGACCCCGCAAAGTCGATAAAAGTTACGCAGCCCGCGTCAGCCTTGGGCAATCAGCAATGAAATAGTCTCGCCAACCGTGCGCACGGCCTGCTCCACATCTGCGGTGGGCTTGGCGGCAAAGTTCATGCGCAGGCAACTGCGGTACTTGCCCGAGGCCGAAAAAATACTCCCGACTGCAATCTGTACGCCTTGGGGCAGCAGCGCCCGATTCAGGCGCTGGGTGTCGAAGTCTTCGGCCAGTTCGACCCACAGCATGAAGCTGCCTTGGGGTCGACTGACCCGCGTTCCCGCCGGGAAGTAACGCGTCACCCAGTCGATCATCAAATCGCGGCTGCGCTGGTATTGGCTGCGCATGCGTCGCAAATGCGGCTCGTAGTGGCCACCCTGGAGAAACTCGGCAATCGCCAGCTGCGGCTGCGGTGCGGTGGAACCGGTGCTGATGTATTTCATGTGCAGCACCCGCTCAAGGTAGCGTCCCGGCGCGACCCAACCGATGCGCAGCCCTGGCGCCAGCGTTTTGGAAAACGAACTGCACAACAGCACCCGGCCATCTTCGTCGAAGGACTTGATGGTGCGGGATCGCGGATAGGCGTAGGAAAGATCGCCATACACATCGTCTTCGATGATCGCCACGTCAAAGCGTTGCGCCAGGGTCAGCAGCGCCCGCTTGCGGGCTTCGGGCATCACGTAGCCCAGCGGATTGTTGCAGTTGGGGGTCAACTGTATGGCCTTGATCGGCCATTGCTCCAATGCCAGTTCCAACGCATCGAGGCTGATCCCGGTAATGGGATCGGTGGGGATTTCCAGCGCCTTCATGCCCAGCCCCTTGAGGGTCTGCATGGCACCGAAAAAGCTCGGCGAGTCCACCGCCACGATGTCGCCGGGATTACAGATAGCGCGGATGCTGGACGACAGGGCTTCGTGGCAACCGGTGGTAATCACCAGGTCATTGGCGGTGAGGTTACAGCCCGAATCCAGCAGCAGGCGCGCCACTTGCTCGCGAAGCGCCTGGGTTCCGTAGATGTTGTCGTAATACAGACCGGGCATGTCCTGATCCCGACTGAGCCTTGCCAATGCGCGCAGTAACGGACGCAGTGTTGGGCTAGTGACGTCAGGCATACCCCGCCCCAGTTGAACGACATTGGTATTGGGCGTGACCCGAATCAGATCCAGCACCTGATCCCACTGGGAGATATCCACCGGCCGTTGCGCCGGTCGACCGATCACCGGCAACGCCGGAACAGTGCGGCTGGCTGGCACGAAATAACCTGACTTGGGTTTTGGCGAAGCCAGGCCGTTATCTTCAAGCACCCGGTACGCTTGCTGCACCGTGCTCAGGCTGACGCCATGTTCAACACTCAAGGCGCGCACCGAAGGCAGCCGGTCGCCGGGGCGATAGAAACCGTTTTCGATGCGCGAGCCGAGCAGTTCGGCGAGGTTGACGTAGAGTGTCATGGCGTCCTCCGGAAATTCCAAACATTGAAACCATACAGATAGGACGAAATTACAGCATTCAGACTCATTTCGACATCATCTGTATGCAAATTAATAAATTTGTTTGAATCTGTAATGGTTCTTTCGCAACCGCCATCATGGGCTCACACACAACGTGATGAGGATGTAGCGAATGAACGGGTTCAGCGATGTGCGGTTGACGCTTTACAGCCAGGAACTGAGCGAAGGACACGCGGTGGTCGTCAAGACAGCCAACATGCCGAAGCTAAGTCGCTGGGCTCTGTATGGCCATCGCTGGACGTCACGCAAAGCGCTGTTGAGTCTGACGAAGGACCAACTGCGGGATATCGGCATCAGCCCGCAGCAGGCCAGAGTTGAAGGGACGAAGGCGTTTTGGCGGGACTGAGGGATTTAGAGCATCTCTTTCATCCGATGCCACAACATCCCCAGCGCCAACAACGGCGAGCGCAAATGTTTGCCGCCGGGGAATGTCATGTGCGGGACTTTGGCGAAGAGTTCGAAGCCGTCGCTGTGCTGTCCGGCGATGGCTTCGGCCAACAATTTGCCAGCCAGATGCGTGGCATTCAGGCCATGGCCGGCATACGCCTGTGCGTAATACACGTTGGGCTGATCCGCAAGTTTGCCGATCTGCGGCAGACGGTTGGCGCCAATGCCGATCATCCCGCCCCACTGATAATCGATTTTCACGCCGGCGAGCTGCGGGAAAACTTGCAGCATCTTGGGCTGCATATAAGCCGCGATGTCTTGGGGATCGCGCCCGGAATAATGACAGGCACCGCCGAACAGCAAGCGCCGATCCGCCGATAGCCGGAAATAATCCACCGTGACACGCTGGTCGCAGACGGCCATGTTCTGCGGCAGTAACTCATGGGCCTGGGCTTCGCTCAAGGGCTCGGTGGCAATGATGTAGCTGCCGGCGGGCAGAATCTTGCCGCTCAATTGCGGGTTGAGATCGCTCAGATAAGCATTGCAGGCCAGCACCAACGTCTTGGCGCGCACCACGCCTTGGGTGGTCTGCACCTTGACCTGTGGGCCGTAATCGATGCGTGTCACCGCCGAATGTTCAAACAATCGAACACCCAAAGACTGCGCCGCTGCCGCTTCGCCCAGCGCCAGATTCAACGGATGCAGGTGTCCGGAACCCATGTCGATCATCCCGCCGACATAACGATCGGAACCCACCACGCTGCGCATTTCGGTGGCTTGCAGCAATTGCAGGTGATGGCGATAGCCGAGGCTGCGTAGTTCTTCGGCATCTTCAGCAAGACCCGCCAGATCGCGGGGCTTGTTGGCCAGGTCGCAATAACCCCAGGTCAAATCGCAATCGATGGCGTAACGCTCCACGCGCTGGCGGACAAGCTCCACGGCCTCGAAGCCCATCAGCTTCATCTGGCGTACGCCATCGTTACCCATGACATCCGCGAACTGTTCAAGACCATGTCCGACGCCACGAATCAGTTGGCCGCCGTTACGCCCGCTGGCACCCCAGCCAATCTTGCGCGCTTCCAGCAGTACGACGCTCAAGCCACGCTCGGCCAATTCGATAGCGGTATTTAGCCCGGAAAACCCGCCGCCCACTACGCACACATCAGCCTGCAACTCGCCTTGCAGCGGCGGATGATCCGGTTGCGGATGGCTGCTGGCGGCGTAATAAGAAGCGGCGTGTTCACTGGTTGCGGCAATGGATCGGGCGCGAGCGTCCATGGGGTGGGTTCCGTTGGCGGTGTCTGAAAAACTTCACGGAGGATAAGCCGCCGGTTCCGCCGCGGGCAAGGTTCGGTCCGACGGCGCTGTCTTGGGCGGGGCAAGTGAGGCAGAATCGCGCCCTTTCACACGGGGGTAATTGATCCAATGAGTTGCAACAGTCAGAAAATTCGCTCGTTGCGCCAGCAGATCCCTTCGTTCGAGTGCGTTCCTGGCTGCCATGACTGCTGTGGGCCCGTGACAACCTCACCCGAAGAAATGGCCCGCTTGCCGCGCAAAACGGCGGCCGAGCAGGAAGCGGCCATGGATGAACTCAACTGCGTACACCTTGGCCCGAACGGTTGCACCGTCTACGACGAACGCCCGTTGATCTGTCGCTTGTTCGGCACAACCCCAAAACTGCCGTGCCCCAACGGCCGACGCCCTGTGGAGATGATCCATCCCCGAGCCGAGAAGCAAGTGTTCGACTACATGGCTTCGACGCGGCAGGTGTTGGTATAAGTTGATGTCGCTCTGTAGGGGCCAGCTTGTTGGCGAAGCAATACGCCTGAAAACAACGCCTCGCCAACAAGTTGGCCCCTACAATCAGTTCTTACTCTGCAATCGGCAGATTCAAACTCTCTTTCACCTCTTCCATCACGATATAGCTCTTGGACTCCCGCACATGGGGCAGCTTGAGCAGGATGTCGCCCAGCAACTTGCGATAAGACGCCATCTCGGAAATCCGCGCCTTGACCAGGTAATCGAAATCCCCCGACACCAGGTGGCACTCCAGGACATGGGGCAGTTTCAACACGGCGCGACGGAATTCCTCGAAGGTATCTCCGGATTTGTAATCCAGGCTGATCTCCACGAACACCAGCAGGCTGGCTTTCAACGCTTGAGGATTGAGCCGGGCGTTATAGCCCATGATGATGCCTTCGCGCTCCAGCCTGCGGACCCGCTCTGTACAAGGCGTGGTGGACAAACCGACGCGTTCGCCCAGCTCAGTGAACGAGATGCGACCGTCAGCCTGGAGGATGCGCAGAATGTTGCGATCAATCTTGTCCAGCTCGCGTTTTGACTGATGTTCCGTGCGCAAGGAAACCCCCCTCTACCAAAGCGTTCTTTACCGAGAATTTCCGCCGAATATAGGCGTTTATATGGTGAAAAGCACTGCCAGATGCTGCATATACTGCGCACATCCTTGCTTAAAACTTCAAAACGTCAGCGGATATCCGCGATGAGGTCATCAACATGCGCGTTCTGGTCCTTGGTAGTGGTGTGATCGGTACGACAAGTGCCTATTATCTGGCACGTGCAGGCTTTGAGGTCACCGTTGTCGACCGTCAGCCTGCTGCGGCCATGGAAACCAGTTTCGCCAACGCCGGTCAGGTTTCCCCTGGTTATGCGTCGCCTTGGGCGGCTCCCGGCGTTCCGCTCAAAGCCATGAAATGGTTACTGGAGCGCCACGCCCCTCTGGCGATCAAGGCCACTGCCGATATCGATCAATACCTGTGGATGGCGCAAATGCTGCGCAACTGCACGGCCAGCCGTTATGCCGTGAACAAAGAACGCATGGTTCGGCTGTCCGAATACAGCCGTGACTGCCTCGACGAGCTGCGCGCCGAAACCGGCATTGCTTACGAAGGTCGCACGCTCGGTACGACTCAACTGTTTCGCACCCAAGCGCAACTGGACAACGCCGCCAAGGATATTGCCGTACTTGAACAGTCCGGTGTGCCTTACGAGCTGCTCGACCGCGCCGGCATTGCCCGTGTCGAACCCGCCTTGGCCAGCGTGACCAACATTCTCGCTGGCGCCTTGCGCCTGCCTAACGACCAGACCGGCGATTGTCAGCTGTTCACCACGCGTCTGGCCGAGATGGCCGCAAACCTTGGTGTCGAGTTCCGCTACAACCAGTCCATAGAACGCATTGATTTTGCGGGCAACCGCGTCAATGGCGTATGGATCGACGGCAAGCTGGAAACCGCTGACCGCTACGTGCTGGCATTAGGCAGTTACTCCCCGCAGCTGCTCAAGCCGCTGGGGATCAAGGCGCCGGTGTATCCGCTCAAGGGTTATTCGCTGACCGTGCCGATCACCAACCCGGCCATGGCTCCGACCTCGACCATCCTCGACGAATCCTACAAGGTTGCGATTACTCGCTTCGACAACCGTATTCGCGTTGGCGGTATGGCGGAAATCGCCGGTTTCGATCTGTCGCTCAATCCTCGTCGGCGCGAAACGCTGGAGATGATCGTCGGCGACCTCTATCCTCAGGGCGGTGATTTGACCCAGGCCAGTTTCTGGACGGGCCTGCGTCCGACCACTCCGGACGGTACGCCGATTGTTGGCGCCACACCGTTCAGCAACCTGTTCCTCAATACCGGCCACGGCACACTGGGCTGGACAATGGCCTGCGGTTCAGGTCGTTTGCTGGCTGATCTGATCTCGCGAAAAACGCCGCAGATCAGTGCCGAAGGCCTGGACATTTCTCGCTATGGCAGCACCAAGGAGATTCCAAAACATGTCAATCCAGCGCCAGCTCACTAACGAGCGCATGAGCCAGGTCGTTGTCCACAACGGCACCGTGTATCTGTCCGGCCAAGTGGGCGATGACATGTCTGCGGGAATCGAGCAGCAAACTCGCGAGACGTTGGGCAGCATCGAACGCTTGCTTGATCTGGCCGGCACCGACAAAAGTCGCATCCTGTCGGTAACGATCTACTTGAAAGACATCGACGCCCATTTTGCTGGCATGAACAGCGTCTGGGACAACTGGCTGCCAAAAGGCGTCGCACCAGCCCGGGCTACGGTAGAAGCCAAGCTGTGCGAGCCGGAAATTCTAGTGGAGTTGTCGGTGGTGGCAGCATTGCCGTAGTTGCCAGCACAGTCCCCATCCTCCCGGCCAAAAGCCGGTTCTTCAGCATCCCCTTTCAGGTATGAACTATTCACCATGCGTCCAGCTCGCGCCTTAATCGATCTTCAAGCCCTGCGTCATAACTACCGCCTTGCCCGCGACACCACTGGCGCGAAAGCGCTGGCGGTGATCAAGGCCGATGCCTATGGTCATGGCGCCGTACAGGTGGCGCAGGCGTTGGAGGCCGATGCCAACGGTTTCGCCGTGGCCTGTATCGAGGAAGCACTGGAGCTGCGTGAAGCAGGCATTCGCGCTCCGATCCTTTTGCTGGAAGGGTTCTTCGAGGCCGATGAACTGCCGCTGATCGTCGAGCATGATTTGTGGTGTGTGGTGCATTCCTTATGGCAGCTGGAAGCTATTGAACAAGCGCCAGTGCGCAAGCCGATCATGGTCTGGCTCAAGCTGGACACCGGCATGCACCGCGTTGGCCTGCACCCGAAAGATTTCCGCGCCGCTTATCAGCGTCTGCTGGCCAGTGGCAAAGTGGCAAAAATCGTTCTGATGAGCCACTTTGCCCGCGCCGACGAGCTGGATAACCCGTGCAGTGAAGAGCAACTGGCGGTTTTCGAATCCGCGCGCCAGGGTCTTGCCGCTGAGATCAGCCTGCGTAATTCACCCGCAGTGCTTGGCTGGCCGCAGATTCCCAGCGACTGGATCCGTCCCGGCATCATGCTGTACGGCGCAACACCTTTTGACCGGCCTCAAGCACTGGCTGATCAGTTGCAGCCGGTCATGACCCTGGAATCCAAAGTCATCTGCGTGCGTGAGCTGCCTGCTGGCGAGCCAGTAGGCTACGGCGCGGCGTATGTCACCGAAGGCGCCCGTCGCGTCGGAGTAGTGGCAATGGGATACGCCGACGGCTATCCACGCGAAGCGCCTACCGGCACGCCGGTCTGGATCGATGGCCAGCCGAGTCAGTTGCTGGGGCGCGTCTCCATGGACATGCTGTGCGTCGACCTGACCCATTTGCCTCAGGCAGGGCTTGGCAGCCGTGTCGAGTTGTGGGGCAAAAATGTCCTGGCCAGCGATATCGCAGCCCGTGCAGGAACCATCCCGTATCGGATCTTCTGCAACCTGCGCCGGGTGCCAAGGCTCTATCACGGGGCCTGACAGCGTTCTTCAGGCATTCGCCCTCCGATTCAAGCGCGGCCCTTGCTGGCCGCTAGTCTTCTCATCCAGTCCGTTGCCGGTCGAAGTGTTGTAAATACTGAACGCTGTTGCCATCATGGCGTTCATCTCGACCTTACCTGACTGAATTAGGAGGAATGCCGCATTGGACGTCGGTGAACGACTGCAATCCATTCGTAAACTCAAAGGCCTGTCCCAGCGTGAACTCGCCAAGCGAGCAGGCGTGACCAACAGCACCATTTCCATGATCGAAAAAAACAGTGTAAGCCCTTCGATCAGTTCACTGCGCAAGGTGCTCGGCGGTATTCCGATGTCCATGGTGGAGTTCTTTTCCGAAGAACTCGAACAAGAAAATCCGACCCAAGTGGTTTACAAAGCCAGCGAACTGATCGATATCTCGGACGGTGCGGTAACCATGAAGCTGGTGGGCAAAGCTCATCCCAGTCGCGCCATCGCGTTCCTGAACGAGATCTATCCGCCGGGCGCCGATACCGGGATCGAAATGCTGGTTCATGAAGGCGAAGAAACCGGCATCCTCGTTGAAGGACGACTGGAACTGGTAGTGGGCCTGGACACGTATATTCTCGAAGCGGGCGACAGTTACTATTTCGAAAGCACCAAGCCCCATCGTTTCCGCAATCCGTTTGATGTTCCTGCGCGACTAATCAGCGCAGCTACCCCAGCCAATTTTTGACCTGGAAGTACCCGGCGCCCTGTAGCGGCGGCGGTGCGACAAAAAACGCCTGAATCGCTAGATTGACCGGGAATAACCCTTCTTCTACTAAGGGTGTTTCGGACTGACAGGCTAAACGCTATACTTGCGCCCGCCTGCTAAACCGTGGCCGCGGGCGTGAATAGTCACCATGAGGGTGTAAGCGTGAACCTAACTAATAAGATTCTGGCAGTTGCTGCCACGTTGGCTTTTTGGGCGTTAAACGCTCAGGCAGCGACCAATGATGAAATCGCCAAACGGCTGGAGCCGGTGGGCCAGGTCTGTGTTCAGGGCAAGGAGTGCGCAGGAATGGAGGTCGCCGCATCAGCAGGCGGCGGCGGTGCCAAAGCCCCGGACGACGTTATCGCCAAACACTGCAATGCATGTCACAGCACAGGCCTGCTCGGCGCACCGAAAATTGGTGATGCTGCTGACTGGGGAAAACGCGCCAAGGAACAGGGCGGTCTGGATGGGTTGCTGGCAAAAGCCATCACCGGTATCAATTCGATGCCGCCAAAAGGCACCTGCGCCGACTGCTCGGATGACGAGCTCAAAGGTGCTATCCAGAAGATGTCCGGGCTGAAATAAGCCGGTCGCGAAAACTCGCTCCCACCGGAATATCGGCAATGCCAGTATTCCGGGGGACCGGATTCGTTCGGGACTTTACAAAAGGCCATGAAGCGCAGCCCTGCGTTCGGCTATCGGCAACTTCCCCAACTGCTCGACCGCCGCGTAAAACGCTGCCCAATCCCTATCAACCTGTTTAAACAACGCCGCAAATGCCGGCACCCATTGGTCATACAGGCCGAAGGGCAGCAGTTTCGCATTGTTCAGCGGCGTATTGATCCATGCGTCATAGCGCTTGTCGCCGGCCCATTGTGAGTCGCGCAGCGAGCGATAATCCCTGCGCAGCTTTTCGAATTCCGCGGCTTTGCCCTCCCGCATCTGTTCGGCGCTCAAGGGCTGGCTGTAGAGCTGTTTCAAGCGTTCCCGAGTAACAAGCACCAATTGCGTGAACTGCTCGCGCTGTCTGGATTGGGACAGACTCTCGGGGGGCAGACCCCGTTCAGCGCGCCATTGGCGGGTGCCTTCCTGTTCGACGAAACTGGCGAAAGATTCATTGAACTCGCTGTCATCCTTGACGTAGAACCGCTGGTGCGCAAGTTCGTGAAAAATCAGGGTGGCCAGGCGTTCATCGCCCCAACCCAGCATCGAGCTCAGGATCGGATCGTCAAACCAACCCAGGGTTGAGTATGCCTCTACACCGCTGACGTAAACGTCCTGCCCCGCCTGCCGCTGCAGTGCTGCCGCGCCCCGCGCGCCGCCTTGGCTGTAGTAGCCGCGATACGCCACACAACCGGCAATGGGGAAACAGTGAGTCAACGGCGCCAGTGAGAACTCGCCCGTGGCAAACACGTTCCAGACGACATACGGGCGACCGAGGTCGGCATAAAGCCGATAGCTGCGGTTATCGGGCAGGTGTAGGTGACTGCTGGCAAAGGTGCGGGCTTCTTGTGAATGAACCAGAAGCTGCCGCAGGCGGGGGCTACGGTTAGGGTCCGCGATCACGTCGGCCACGGGCTGACGGGCGCGCAACAGCTGCAACTGACCGCTGACCAACTGGTCGTAATAATTGAAGCTGGAACAACCGCCAAGCATCATGAACGCCAGTAAAGACAGCCCACGCACCCACGGAAAAACGCTAATACCTGGCATAGATCGCCTTACTATCCGAAACATAAGGCGTTATGCCGCACAGCACCGCAGTTGCGCAACTATCATCGCTATCGGTCCATGGGGAACCCATCATGCGTTATTTTTCGATCATCCTTGCCCTGACGCTATTGACCGGATGCGCCGGTCCGTTACCCACCGTAGACCCGCAGCAAGCGTGGATCGATATGCGCACTATCACCGGCAAAATGGTGATGGCTGACAAGGTCGATGGCAAAACTACCTACGACGGGCGCTACTTTCAGGTCTCGCCCGGCAGCCATGAGCTCCAGGTTCGCTACGACTACGAGGTCAATTACGGGGGCTTCAGTGCGATGAATGATGATTTCACCGAACTGACCTGCTACATCGACCTGAAATACGATCATTTCGCTGCCGGTCAGCGCTACATGATTGAAGTGCGCTCGATTCACAACTCCATCACGGCCTGGCTGTTTGACGCCCAGCGCAAAGAGCTTGTGGAGCAGGACGACGCGACCTGTATCTAGCGATCGTTCTTCTGGTAGATGATCTTTTTCGTGCCGTTTTCGCACGTGCCGACGACCATGTTCTGATCGTGAACTTCGTCATTGCCGACGATTTCCAGAGTGTAGGAGCTGACGTTATTAGCCTGGATCTTGGCCTCAATCTCGGCCTTGAGTTCTTCGCAGGATTTGGGTGCAGCCAACACACTGGTGGCCATTAATGTCCCTATCACGGCTAATGCAAAACGTTTCATGCTCGACTCCCTCGATACGACCCGCAGCGGGACAGCAGGCAGAATACCGCGCCAGCGCTGCAGTCTTTCATAGACCTTCGTCAACCTGCGCAAGTTCGGCTTACGTTGGTCGTGCCAGTCGAACTTATGACACCACGGTCTATCAGAGCGGGACGACTATCTGACCAGTGAGCAGTAATGAATTCCGCTTTTATCCAATGGGTTATCCAATACAAAGACGCCCTGACGGTCATGATCAGCATTGGCACGCTGATTGTCTGGGTGATGTATGCGCAGTTGCTGCTGAACAACTACCGCCGCCAGCGCCGGCCGCGAATCATCATTAATCGGGGTGCCGGTAAAGGCATCGGCTCGCTGTGCCTGATCAGCAACATGAGCGCCGAACCCATCTTCATCAATCAGATTGTGCTGCTGCTGGAGACTAACCAGGGCCAGCTGTGTTGCGATGTCACGGACATCCGCGAAGAGAGCAAAGGCGAAATTGAGCAGGACCTGATCCTGCATAACGCGACTCGCCAAGGGCCGCTGGGCACCGGGGATTTCACCCATATCGGTACGTTCGGAACCTTGATCCAGCGTCTGGCGACTCAACACGCCATCCCCATGAAGGGCCATTTGCCGGACGAGGGCTGGACGTTTTCCGGGCTGGAAGTCCGGGTTATCGCGTTCTATGGGTCGGACAAGGAAGCCATCGGCGCCACGCGAACTTTCCGGTTGGGCGAGGCCGAGGAGGGTGGCTGCCAGTTGTTCGCGCGAACACGCGAAAGCCGCCAGTACAATTCCCACTGGCAGCGCCGACAGGTGCGACGGCACTGGATGCTGGATGTCGAGGGCTAAAAAAATGACCCGGCCGGCAAAGCCAGGCGGGCCATTAGAAGGTTGCGGCGTTGATCAGCTGACCAGCGTAGCGTCCAGCGTGATTTTCGCGTTCAACACTTTGGAAACCGGGCAGCCTTCTTTGGCCATGGCAGTCAGCTTGTCGAACTGTTCCTGGGTCGCGCCGGGCACTTTGGCCTTGAGCGTCAGGTGCACGGCAGTGATCGCGAAGCCGCCTTCGACCTGATCCAGGGTGACGTCAGCGGTGGTGTCGATGCTTTCTGCGGTCAGGTTTTCGCCGCCCAGAATCATCGACAGCGCCATTGAGAAGCAACCCGCGTGGGCTGCGCCGATCAATTCTTCAGGGTTGGTGCCTTTGCCGCCTTCGAAACGGGCCTTGAAGCCATAAGGGGCTTCGCGCAGAACGCCGGTTTCAGTCGAAATGCTGCCGATACCGGTTTTCAGATCACCTTCCCAATGGGCGGATGCTTTCTTGACGATGCTCATGATGTCTCCTCATGGGTGCGTGCGAGGTTTCGCACATGGACGAAGGTTCTGAGGATAGTCCGCTTTAGAAAGTTCAACATCTAGGAAAAACCAACTGAATTGGTAGGTTATTTCTTGTTCGGGCATTGAATCCTGAACATACGCCCTCACTTTCAGTTACAACTGTAGGTTTTTGGTCATTCACGCGTGCTCATGGGCCAAGCCTGCAAAACCACTGATGAGGAGATGTAGCGGCCTATGAAACGTCTATCCGATGTAAAAATCTCGACTTTGGACCTGGTGCCTGTGCGCCACGACCAAGGCCCTGCTCAATCCCTGCGTAATTCCCTTGATCTGGCCCAGCATGTCGAGAAACTCGGTTACAACCGCTTCTGGGTTGCCGAGCATCACAACATGGATGGCATCGCCAGTTCAGCCACCGCCGTGCTGCTGGGCTATCTGGCGGGCGGCACCTCGACGATTCGCGTGGGCGCCGGGGGCATCATGCTGCCCAACCATGCGCCGCTGGTGATCGCCGAGCAGTTCGGCACCCTGGCGAGCCTGTATCCGGATCGCATCGATCTGGGCTTGGGCCGCGCGCCCGGTTCCGATCAGATGACCGCTCGCGCCCTGCGCCGTGAACGCTCCGGCAGCGCTGACGACTTCCCGGAAGATGTAACTGAACTGATGGCCTACTTAGGCCCGCGAACGCCTGACCAGCGGGTGATCGCGGTACCGGGTTCGGGCACCAATGTGCCGATCTGGCTCTTGGGTTCAAGCCTGTTCAGCGCGCAGTTGGCCGGTCAGCGAGGTTTACCGTACGCGTTCGCCTCCCACTTTGCGCCGCGTTACATGCACGAAGCCATTCGCGTTTACCGCAATCACTTCCAGCCTTCGGCGGTGCTCGACAAACCTTACGTGATGCTGGGGATTCCTTTGGCTGCGGCGGACACCGATGAACAGGCCGAATACCTGGCGACTTCGGTGTATCAACGCATCCTGGCATTGATGCGCGGTCAGTCCCTGATGCAGCGCCCACCCGTCAAGAGCATGGAGGGACTCTGGTTGCCCCATGAGCGTGAAGCGGTGGCTGACTTCCTTGGTCTGGCAATGGTCGGCGGCCCGGAAAAAATCCGCGCCAAACTTGATGTGCTGCTTGAACAAACCGACGCCGACGAGCTGATCTTCACCTGCGATATGTATGACCACGCTGACCGGTTGCGCTCGTATGAAATCCTGGCGCAAACCGCGCGGGGTTGATTCGACGTGTAGGAGCAAGCTTGCTCGCGATAGCCAGGTCAGGCATTCATTGGCTGACGGAGCCTATCGCGGGCAAGCTCACGCCTACAAGGCATCCCAAACTCATAACAAAAAAAACCGACTTCAACGAGTCGGTTTTTTTATGTTCCGCAATCAGATCAGCCGCGCTGATACACGATTTCCTTGGCGCCGCCATCACAGCTGCCGACAACTTTCTTGTCGGTCACGCTGCCTTTTTCGACGACTTCAAGCGTGTAGGACGTAGCGCCATTCGCTTTGATCTTTGCGTCGATGTCCGCTTTCACGTCATCGCATGGCTTGCCGGCAGCCATCGCGGTGCCCGCAATAGTCAACAGACCTACCGCCAACAGTAACTTCTTCATCGGTGTCACTCCTTCGTCAGCCAACACAGGTCGCTTCAGCAAAAGCACTGGGAAGAACCTGAACACATTAGCCACGCCAACGATTTCGCGACAGCGGGCGAAGATTATGGCATTCAGCCAGCGCAAAAGTTCAGGGCGGATCAGCTATTGGCGATACGAAAGCCGACTTTGATGGTGACCTGATAGTGAGCGACTTTGCCGCCTTCGATATGGCCACGGGTTTCCAGGACTTCAAACCACTCAAGGTGCTGAAGGCTTTTGCTTGCCTCGGCCAGAGCGTTGTTGATCGCGTCTTCGATAGTGGTGGTAGATGAGCCAACCAGCTCGATCTTCTTGTACGTGTGGTGATCAGTCATGGCAGTTCTCCTAATGGGTCAATACGAGCGTCGCAGTGACGCTCCCTACCTATGTGGGGAAAATCCGCGGAAAAGTTCAGCATTTTCCGCAAACGCAACCGCACTTTCTGGAAACCCTGTAGTCGGAAACAACACACGCCACTCACCTTGTTGCAGGAGAAACACCATGGCTAGTAATTCACTCAGTAAAGCCTCGTTGAAAAGCATGGAAGCGGAAATCGAAAGTCTGCTCAAATCCCTTGAGAGCTTGAAATCCGATGCGTCGGACGAGTCGCGCAAGACACTGAAGAGCCTCAAGGCCAACGCTGAAAGCGCTTTGAGCCATTCGCGCAGCCTGCTCAGTGATGTGTACGAAGACGTCAAGGTCAAGACTCGCGAAACCGGTGTCGCCACTCGTGACTACGCTCAAGAGCACCCTTGGACTACCGCGGGTGTAGCCGTTGGTGCAGTCGGCTTGCTGGCTGCTTACCTGCTGTGCAAGCGCGGTAACTAATTTGCCGTTATTGCGGGTTCTCCGAACGCCTCAGCTCATTTTTTAGCCACTTCGCTAGTGATTGAGCGCGCCCGTCAACGGCACGTTTGGGAACCCACAACGCCAGTTGCGCGGGGGTTTCGCTGAAACCCCACGGCGCGACCAGGCGTCCTGCCTCAAGGTCATCTGCAACCAAGGGTTCAGGTGCTATCGCAATGCCCAGGCCCGCTGCGGCCGCCTCCAGCAAATAATACAAATGCTCAAAACCTTGCCCATAGCGCAGCGTCTGCGGCTCTATGCCGTTTTGTCGTGCCCAGCTGGGCCAGGCTTGGGGGCGCGAAGTGGTTTGCAGCAGCGTTTCATCCATCAGTGCCTTGGCCGGCGCAGTTTGCAGACGGGAAAAATGGGCAAAGCGCGGGCTCATCACCGGGCCGATACGCTCTCTGGCCAACTCAAAGACCTGCATGTCCGCGGGCCAGGGCGGCTCGGCAAAAATCAGCAGCGCATCAAGGCCCGGGCGGCGCGGATCAAGGTCGCCTTCACCGGCAGACAGGTGCAAGCGCAGGTCCGGCAGTTCGGCGTTCAATCGCCCAAGCCGAGGTATGAACCAGCGTGCCAGCAAGCTACCGGAACAGCCCAGCACAAACGGCGCGTCAGCTCCGCCCTGACTCAACTCGGCGCAGACACTTCGCAAACGGTCGAAAGCATCGCTGCTGGCATCGCGTAACCGGCCCCCCGCATCTGTGAGTTTCAGGCCACGTCCATCCTTGACGAAAAGCACCACGCCCAAGTGTTCTTCAAGCACTTTCAATTGGCGGCTGACGGCTCCATGGGTGACGTGCAGCTGCTCGGCGGCCTGACTGACGCTGTTCAGGCGGGCAGTAGCTTCAAAGGCGCGCAAGGCGTTAAGCGGAGGAAGGTCGCGGCTCATGGTATCTGTGAGTTTTCCTGACAGGTTGCAGCGATCTTATCGGTTTTCATCCTCGCCTGCGCTGGTTAAAGTGTGTTCATTGCCGATTCGGCTCACTCTTTTTGCTCAAAGACCTGGAGGTCACATGACCCAGTCCAAATTCAGCGCCGGCCCTGATGCAAACGGCCTGTTCGGCTCCTTTGGCGGCCGCTACGTTGCAGAAACCCTGATGCCACTGGTTCTCGATCTGAACCGCGAGTACGAGGCCGCCAAGGCCGATCCGGAATTCCTGGAGCAGCTGGCGTATTTCCAGCGCGATTACATCGGCCGTCCTAACCCGTTGTATTTCGCTGAACGTCTGACCGAGTTTTGTGGCGGCGCGAAGATCTATTTCAAGCGTGAAGAGCTTAATCACACCGGCGCTCACAAGATCAACAACTGTATCGGCCAGGTCCTGCTGGCCCAGCGCATGGGCAAAAAACGCCTGATCGCGGAAACAGGCGCGGGCATGCACGGCGTTGCCACCGCCACCGTAGCGGCGCGTTTCGGCCTGCCGTGCGTCATCTACATGGGCGCAACGGACATTGAGCGCCAGCAAGCCAACGTGTTTCGCATGAAGCTGCTGGGCGCTGAAATCGTACCCGTCACTTCCGGCACCGGCACCCTGAAAGACGCCATGAACGAAGCCCTGCGTGATTGGGTCACCAATGTTGATGACACCTTCTACCTGATCGGCACCGTTGCCGGCCCGCACCCGTACCCGGCCATGGTTCGCGATTTCCAGTCGATCATTGGCAAGGAAACCAAAGTGCAAATGCAGGAGAAGGAAGGCCGTCTGCCGGACAGTCTCATTGCTTGCGTAGGAGGTGGTTCCAACGCCATGGGCTTGTTCCATTCGTTCCTGGATGACGCCAGCGTGGAAATCATCGGCGTAGAAGCTGGTGGTCATGGCGTGGATACCGACAAGCACGCGGCCAGCCTGAACGGCGGTGTGCCTGGCGTCCTGCACGGCAATCGCACCTACCTGTTGCAGGACGGCGACGGCCAGATCACCGATGCACATTCCATCTCTGCCGGTCTGGATTACCCAGGCATCGGTCCGGAGCATGCTTACCTGCACGAGGTGAAACGAGTCAAATACGTCAGCATCACTGACGAAGAAGCCCTTGAAGCCTTCCATCACTGCTGCCTGCTCGAAGGCATCATCCCGGCGCTGGAGACCGCTCACGCCCTGGCTGAGGCCATGAAACGCGCAGCCGCCCTGCCCAAGGATCACTTGATGGTGGTCTGCCTGTCAGGCCGTGGCGACAAAGATATGCA
Source organism: Pseudomonas sp. (assembly GCA_036387095.1). Classification (GTDB taxonomy): domain Bacteria; phylum Pseudomonadota; class Gammaproteobacteria; order Pseudomonadales; family Pseudomonadaceae; genus Aquipseudomonas. The sequence continues at coordinate 20,991 of DASVUK010000174.1, read as the reverse complement.
AACCGTCATGAACCATATGGCCGCAGCTGAAAAAAATCAGGAGATCCTGGCATGAGCCGTCTCGAACAACGTTTTGCCCAGCTGAAAACCGAAGGTCGCGCAGCATTGGTGACCTTCGTCACCGCTGGCGATCCTGGCTATGACACGTCGCTGAAAATTCTCAAGGGCTTGCCTGCAGCGGGGGCCGATGTGATCGAGCTGGGCATGCCCTTCACTGATCCGATGGCCGACGGTGTAGCCATCCAGCTCGCCACATTGCGCGCTCTGGATGCCGGGCAAACCCTGCCGAAAACCCTGCAAATGGTTCGCGAATTCCGCATCGATGACCAGGCCACGCCTATCGTCCTGATGGGTTATTACAACCCTATCCATCGATTTGGAGTTCAAGCCTTTGTCGCAGCGGCCAAGGAAGCGGGAGTCGACGGCTTGATCATCGTTGACCTGCCACCTGAGCACGACGCGGAACTGGCCACTCCGGCCCAGGCCTCCGGCATCGATTTTATTCGCCTGACCACGCCAACCACTGATGATGCGCGCTTGCCGCGTGTACTGGAACGCAGCTCCGGATTTGTCTATTACGTATCCGTCGCGGGCGTAACCGGCGCGGGTTCGGCCACAACGCAACACGTAGAAGGCGCCATCGAGCGTTTGCATCGCCACACCAGCCTGCCGATTTGCGTCGGTTTCGGCATCCGCACACCTGAGCAGGCCGCGGCAATCGCGCGGCTGGCTGATGGGGTCGTGGTCGGCTCGGCACTGGTGGATCAAATCGCCAATGCCGCCTCGCCGGAGCAAGCTGTGGATGGCGTATTGAGCTTGTGTGCAGCGCTTTCTCAAGGGGTGCGTAACGCTCGGACCCGCTGAAGGTAAAGTTCCTGATACAAAGGAATCAATGCGCCACCACACGCACTAAGTAACAGGCAAAGGGGTTCAGGCTGATGTCTTGAACCCCTTTTTGCTGAATTGAATTCCTCAGGAGCAACACATGAAACTGCCGAACCGTTTGATTGCTGGGCTGGGCATCTTGATGATCAGCGCCAGTCCGCTGTTGCAAGCAGCCCCGCAAGATCAGCGCGGTGACCATGACGACAATCGTCCAGGCCAGCAACAAGGCCAGGGCCCGCAGAATAATGGCGGCCATGATCAGGGTAATGGCAGAAATAACGGTGGCGGCAAAGACAACCGTCCGCAGCAGCAAGCCCATCAGGACAACCGCGGCGGCAATCGCCCACCGGAAAACTTCGATGACGTGCGCCACACCATCCAACAGCACCGCGACGTAATCGGCCGTGGCCAGCCGCTGCCGCCGAACATCCATATCGTCAAAGGTCATCCACTGCCGCGTGGCTACGGCAAGCGCCTTGATGCCCGCTCCCTGCAACATCTGCCACGTTATGAAGGCTACGAATGGCGCCGCACCGGCACCGATATCGTGCTGATCGCCGTGGGCACCGGGATTGTCTATGCGATTCTGGATGGCGTGCTTAACTGATATCCACCGCTAGCTTGACGGTGGGAGCGGATTGATTCGCTCCCACCGATGCTGTTGGCACTTCACGCCTTGAACATCCCCACATCCAAGGGGCGTATCGCACCCATCCACATGGCGTGTTCGGTATGGTCGGCCAGGTCATCGCCAGTCAGCGGATGAATCAACACCACCAACCCATTACGATTGAGCGACAGCCATAGCATCACATCGGCGCACTGCCCGTGATCGAAGGCCAGTTGACAGCTCCAATCCACATGAGGGCCCACCAGGCGCTCGTGAATGCGCCCCATCTTCACCCCGAACTGCTCGGCAGCGGTTTCGCACAAGGCGCGCGCCTGCTCGATGGTTTGGGCGTCGAAATAAACGTGAGCGTGATAGCCCTGAAGGTCTGACATTGGCGTTGGTTCTCCGATGAAAGTTGGCTGAACACTACGTGATGCTGCGAGTCTGAATCTTTACGAGAGTTATCCACAGACCTGGATCAATTCCTATGAAGAATGCAGAAACCCCCGTCATGAAAATAGTCCTGCTCGGCGCGATCAGCAGTCTGGGCAGCGCGTTGATGGCTGAAATGCTCCGCCGTCAGCACGAAGTGATCGCCATCCTTGATGACCTGAACGCTTTAGCGCCGCGTCCGGGGTTGAGGACGAAAGTCGGCAGCCTGTTCGATGCTGACCGCCTCTGCGAAAGCATCGCTGGCAGTTCCGTGGTGATCTGCGTTCTAGACGCTCGCGTCTTCCCCGGCGACAGCGATAGAGCGCGCCATGCCGTGGATCTGGAGCCGACAGAGCATCTGGATGCAACTCAATTATTGCTCAGCTGCATGGAGCGTATGGGCATCAAACGTTTGATCCTGATCGACGACTTCACGAATCTGAACGAGGCAGAGCCGTTGTCCGCTGCCTTGCTGCAAAGCCCCCTCGATTGGACCTTGATCAACGCGCCACAAGGCGTCGCCGGTTTGACCATTGAGCATTTCAGCCAGATCAGCACCAGCCTCGAACCCGGCCTCGCGCCACCGCTGGAAAGACTGGCGCGTGTGGCGGCGGGTATCGCCGATGAGCTGACGTTGAATCTGCATAAGCGGGAAGTGGTGAATTTTGTGGTGTGACGCCGCTGCCGCTGCGCCAAATAACCCTGTAGGAGCCAACGTGTTGGCGATGCGGTGTATCTGATATCGCCTCGCCAACAAGTTGGCTCCTACAGGAACGGTGTTATTTGCAGATCCACCGGATTGAAATCCGGGTTCTTTGTTTAACCAACCACATACCAATGTCAGGGTTTCACAGTCCGGGTGAACTTATCCCCGACTATAACCACCGGGCCACCGCCACCCGAGCCGCCGCGAGGTGGCGTAGGCGGGATAGATACTGCCCATTCTGTTAAACCACCCTAAACCGCAATCGACGGCAACGGCCTTCCCGCCAATCCATCGCCACTGCGTGCCTGTTCGCTGGCCAGCCAATCCACGAACTGTTGCACAACCTGCACCCTGCGTTTGCGTTGCGGCAGGACGACGTAGTAGCCGAAACCTGAAATGGCGGAAGCGGCGATGGGACGGCAGAGCAGGGCCTGGTCGATGAGGGCGTCCACCAAATGGCGCCAGCCGATGGCCACGCCTTGGCCAGCAATGGCGGCCTGTATCAGCAAGGTGTAGTTGTCAAAACGCAGTTGGCCGGGCGCCGGAGCCTGGGGGATGTTCAGGGCGCGAAATACGCCAGCCCAGTCAAACCAGTTATTGCTGCCTTCGCCGCGCAGATGCAGCAGCGGGAATTCGCGCAGGACGTCCGTGGGCAAAGGCGGCTCGCGACCTGCCAGGAGTTGCGGGCTACAAACCGGAAAAACTTCTTCGCTGAACAACCAGCGACTTTCCCCCTGTTTGAAGCGACCGTCGCCGAACAGGATCGCTACGTCGATATCGGCCCGCAGCATGCTGTGGCTGCGCTCGCTGGTGACCAGGCTGACGTCCACGTCCGGATTGGCCTTGTGAAAGCGGTGCAGGCGCGGCATCAGCCAATAGGCTGCGAAGGCGAAGTCCGTCGCGACCTGCAAGACTTCGTGCTGGCTCTGATGGGTAATCGCAACCAGACCGCTATCCATGGACTGCAACCCGGTCTGCACATGGCTGAACAGTACTTCGCCCGCTTCAGTCAACTCAATGCCGCGATATATACGGTCGAAAAGCCGGGTTCCCAGCTTTTCTTCAAGGCGCTTGATCTGTTGGCTGACCGCCGGTTGCGTGGTGCCCAATTCGATAGCTGCGGCGGTAAAGCTGCGCAAACGAGCCGCCGCTTCGAACCCGCGCAGCAAATCCAGAGACATGTCACCGAGGGCTTCAAACATAAGCTGTGCTTATCCTAGGTATTGTTTTGCATGGGCTTTACCATAAACGCCATGGGTCTCATCCTCAAGCGCAGCACTTTCGCATAAATATTCACTATGGGATGCCGCGAAATACATGAAGCGCAAAAACATACTTTTCATCATGGCCGATCAGATGGCCGCGCCGATGTTGCCGTTCTACGCCTCATCTCCTGTAAAAATGCCCAACTTGAGCCGCCTCGCCGCGCAAGGCGTGGTATTTGATGCTGCTTATTGCAACAGCCCGCTGTGCGCGCCATCGCGTTTTACGCTGGTCAGCGGTCAACTTCCGAGCAAGATCGGCGCTTATGACAACGCTGCGGAGTTTCCGGCCGATATCCCGACCTACGCGCATTACTTGCGTCGCCTTGGCTACAAGACTGCGTTGTCCGGCAAGATGCACTTCTGCGGGCCGGATCAGTTACATGGCTATGAAGAACGTCTGACCAGTGACATTTATCCGGCTGACTACGGCTGGTCGGTGAACTGGGATGCGCCGGACGTGCGCCCGACCTGGTATCACAACATGGCGTCGGTGCTGCAAGCCGGGCCGTGCGTGCGCACCAACCAGCTGGACTTCGACGAAGAAGTGGTCTTCAAGGCCCAACAGTATCTGTTCGATCACGTGCGTAACGATGTCGATCAGCCGTTTTGCCTGACGGTATCCATGACGCATCCCCACGATCCTTACACCATCCCGAAACCGTTCTGGGATCTGTACAGCGACGACGACATCCCACTGCCCGAATTTCAACCGGACCAGGCCGATCAGGACCCGCATTCCCAGCGCTTGATGAAAGTCTATGATCTGTGGGACAAGCCGCTGCCCGAGGACAAGATCCGCGATGCGCGCCGGGCTTATTTCGGTGCCTGCAGCTACATCGACAGCAATGTCGGCAAGCTGCTGCAAACCCTGGAAGAAGTCGGTCTGGCCGACGACACCATCATTGTGTTCTCCGGCGATCATGGCGACATGCTGGGAGAGCGAGGCCTTTGGTACAAAATGCACTGGTTCGAGATGTCGGCGCGGGTGCCCATGTTGGTTTACTCGCCCGGCCAATTCAAACCCGGTCGCGTGAGCGCTGCGGTCTCTACTGCTGACTTGTTGCCGACATTCGTGGCCATGGCCGAAGGCGAACTGAACGAAGGCTTGCCGCTGGATGGCCGTTCTCTACTGCCGCATCTGCTGGGCGAAGGTGGCCATGATGAAGTCTTTGGCGAATACATGGCCGAAGGCACCAACAGCCCGTTGATGATGATTCGTCGCGGTGCGTATAAATTTATCTATTCGGAGCAGGACCCGTGCCTGCTGTTCGATATCTACAACGATCCCAAAGAGCGGGAAGAGTTGAGCCAGTCGGCCACTCACCAGCAACTGTTCAACGATTTCCTGGCCGAAGCACGGGCCAAGTGGGATATACCGGCGATACACCACCAGGTGCTCGCCAGCCAACGCCGGCGGCGCTTTGTCGCTGAATCGCTGGCACTCGGCAAGCTGAAGAGTTGGGATCACCAGCCGCTGGTAGACGCCAGTCAGCAGTACATGCGCAACCATATCGATCTAGACGATCTGGAGCGCAAGGCACGTTATCCACAACCTTGACCCTGCCAAAAAACTAGAACCTAGGGGAAGTTAATGAAGACGTTATCCACAACACTTGCGATTGGTGTCATGGCTTTGAGCAGCTGGTCGGCCTTCGCTGCCGAGCAGAGTTGCAGCACTGTGAAGATGGCGGATCCTGGCTGGAGCGATATCGCTGCCACCAACGCCATCGCCGGTTTCCTGCTTGAAGGTATGGGTTATAAAACCAAAGTCGATACGCTGGCGGTTCCGATTGCCTATGGTGGCCTCAAGGATGGGCAGATGGATGTCTTCCTGGGTAACTGGATGCCTGCACAGCAGGGTTTCTACGACAAGTTCATCGCAACCGGCGACGTCACCCAACTGGCGAAAAACCTTGATGGCACCGAGTTCACCCTGGCGGTTCCGGACTATGTCTGGGATGCCGGTGTGCATGATTTTGCCGACCTGCACAAATTCGCCGACAAGTTCGACAAGAAGGTCTACGGCATCGGTTCCGGCGCGCCGGCCAACCTGTCAATTCAGGAGATCATCAAGAAGAACGAGTTCGACCTGGGTGGCTGGAAGCTGGTGGAGTCCAGCGAACAGGCGATGCTGGCCGAGGTGCAGCGCAACGTGAAGCGTGAGAAATTCGTGGTCTTCCTGGGCTGGACCCCGCACCCGATGAACGTGCAGATCAAAGGCATGCACTACCTCAAGGGCGGCGAGAAATATTTCGGCGATACCGGCACGGTCAACACCCTGACTCGTAAAGGCTATGCACAAGCTTGCCCGAACGTGGGCAAACTGCTGACCAACCTGGTGTTCACCCAGGATATGGAAAACAGCATCATGTCCGACGTGACCAACAACAAGGTCACCAATGCCGCCGCGGTCAAAACCTGGATCAAAGCCAACCCGGCCGTGCTGGACAAATGGCTTGATGGCGTGAAAACCATTGATGACAAAGAGGCATTGGCAGCAGTGAAGGCGACGCTTTAGAGGAACCTGAAAGCCCTGCGGCCTTTGTCGCGGGCAAGCGCGCTCCTACAGCCGTAATCCTGTAAGAGCGCGCTTGGTCTGGGCCGCATCCGGACGATGGACTGCGCAGCGGTCCGCTTTTGGCCTTGCGCCCGAATGCATGAAACCCCACCCTTACGCCCTCAGCACACCGTCAAAGAGAGTTTCATGGGTTGGCTCAACCGCCACACATTCCTGCCTTTTCTGGCCTGGCTTCCACGGCAAACCCGCGCCAGCGTTGGCCGCGATGCGTTGGTAGGCTTGAGCGGGGCAATTCTCGCGTTGCCGCAATCCATCGCTTACGCCCTGATCGCCGGCCTGCCTCCTGAATACGGCCTGTATGCCGCCATCGTTCCGGTTCTGATCGCCTGTCTCTGGGGCTCGTCCTGGCATTTGATCTGCGGGCCGACCGCTGCAATTTCCATCGTGCTTTACGCCAGTATCAGCCCCTTGGCGGTGCCGGCCAGTCAGGACTACATCGCCCTGATTCTTTTGCTGACGTTCATTGCCGGCGTGTTTCAACTGCTACTTGGCATGGTGCGCTTTGGCGCGCTGGTGAACTTCGTCTCCCATTCCGTAGTGCTAGGTTTTACCCTGGGCGCTGCGGTGGTTATCGCTCTGGGGCAGATGCCCAACCTGATGGGCATTGATTTACCCAGCCAGACGACTGCGCTAAAAAGCCTCATGGGCGTACTCGAACATCGGGGCGAGCTGGATAGCCCGTCACTGATCCTCGGCGTGCTGACGCTCGCGCTGGGCATCGGCCTTAAAGTCCTCGTGCCGCGCTGGCCAACACTATTGATCACGCTGGTATCGGCCAGCCTGCTGGTCTGGCTTTGGCCCGGAATGTTCGGCCATGTAAAAACCGTTACCGCTTTCGTCGGTCATTTGCCGCCATTCAGCCCATTACCGCTGGACCTGGAATTGATCCTCAAGCTGCTACCGACAGCAGTTGCCGTCGGCATGCTGGGACTGGTGAACAGTTTGTCGATTGCCCGCTCGCTGTCGGCGCGCTCGCAGCAGTTGCTCGACGCCAACCAGGAGGTCCGCGCCCAAGGCCTGTCGAATATGGTGGGCGCGCTGTTCTCCGGTTACCTTTCGGCAGGCTCGTTTACCCGTGCGGCATTGAGCTTCGAAGCAGGTGCCAGATCGCCGTTGGCAGGCGTTTTTTCTGCGTTGTGGGTCGCACTGTTTGCGGTGGCCGGAGCGTCGCTGATCGCGCGTATTCCGATCCCGAGTATGGCGGCGTCGATCCTGCTGATTTGCTGGGGTCTGATTGATCGGCGTGGCATCCGGGCGCTGTTCCGGGTCAGCCGGGCGGAATTTCTGGTCATGGCGCTGACGTGTCTGGCGACGCTGCTGCTGGAGTTGCAGACCGCGATTTACGCTGGCGTACTGGCCTCGCTGTTCTTCTACCTCAAGCGCACGTCACAACCGCGTGTGCAGCAATGGCGCGATGGCGAAGAAGACATCATGCGCGTCGGTGGCTCGATCTTCTTCGGCGCCAGCCATTATCTGCAAACACGCTTGCAGCGCACCGAAGGCAAGCACGTGGTCATCGATGCACAGCAGATCAATTTCATTGATTATTCAGGTGTCGAAATGCTGCATCAGGAGGCTCGCCGGTTACGCATTCACGACCGCACCTTGACGTTGCGGCGCGCAAGGCCGCAAGTCATCGAAGAGCTACAGAAGCTGGAAGGGGCGGAAAAATGCCCCATTCTGTTCGAAGAGTAGGCCCGGAATCAGCCTAGCTGACGACGCAGTTTCGCCAGCACCGGCGCTGAATCCGGACGCACACCGCGCCACAACAGGAAGGCTTCAGCCGCCTGTTCGACCAGCATCCCCAGCCCATCCACTGATTGCGCCGCGCCATGCATGGACGCCCAGCGGCAGAACGCAGTCGGCTCCTTGGCGTACATCATGTCGTAGCAAAACGTTCGGCCCGGCTGAATCAGGCTCGGCGAAATCGGTGGCAGTTCACCCGCCAGGCTTGCAGAGGTGGCATTAATAATCACGTCCACGGATTCTTCCAGCCAGTCGTAACCACTGGCGAATACCGGGCCCAGATCCGCGAACTGTTGCGCCAATTGCTCGGCTTTCTCAACCGTGCGATTGGCGATGACCAGCACCGCGGGGCGCTCGGCCAGCAGTGGCGCCAAGGCACCACGCACCGCGCCGCCTGCGCCCAATAGCAGCACGCGCTTGCCCTTGAGGCTGATACGACAATTGACGGTCAAATCCCGAACCAACCCGGCGCCGTCGGTGTTGTCGCCCAGTAATGTGCCATCGGCCAGTTTACTCAAGGTGTTGACCGCGCCCGCACGTTGACCGCGCTCGGTGAGGCGATCGGCCATACGGAACGCCTGCTCCTTGAAAGGCACCGTCACGTTGGCGCCACGGCCTTGCTTGAAGAACGCCTGGGCGAATGCCGTAAAGCCATCCAGCGGCGCCAGCGCCGTGCGGTAATCCAGCTGCTGACCGGTTTGCTCGGCGAACAGGCCGTGGATCAGCGGGGATTTGCTGTGCCCGATCGGGTTACCGAAGACGACGTAGTGGTCCATTGATCATGTTCCTGATTGCAGAGCGACGGGAATGCATTGCAACTCAATAGGGGTATGGGCCTTACCCCAACGCCAACCAATCCCGATCCTGCAGGAAGTAATCGGTCAGGCGTGCCTCTTCGCTACCTGGCGCGGCTTTCCAGTCGTAACCCCAGCGTACTTGAGGCGGCAAGGACATCAGGATCGACTCAGTGCGCCCGCCCGATTGCAGGCCGAACAGTGTGCCTCGGTCGTAAACCAGGTTGAATTCCACATAACGGCCACGTCGAAACTCCTGAAACTCGCGCTGCTGCACGGTATACGCAGCCGCTTTGCGACGACGCACGATAGGCAGGTAAGCGTCGATGTAGGCATCGCCAATGGCCCGAATGAAAGCAAAGCTGGTCTCGAAATCCCACTGATTCAGGTCGTCGAAGAACAAGCCACCGATACCGCGCGGCTCATTGCGATGCTTGATGTGAAAGTAGGTATCGCACCACGCCTTGTAGCGCGGGTAAACATCGGCCCCGAACGGCGCGCAGGCCTTTTCGGCGACCCGGTGCCAATGCACGCAATCTTCTTCAACGCCGTAATAGGGCGTCAGGTCAAAACCGCCGCCAAACCACCAGACCGGCTCTTCACCTTCTTTTTCCGCAATGAAAAACCGCACATTGGCGTGAGAAGTCGGCACATGCGGGTTGTGAGGATGGATCACCAGGGAAACGCCCAGCGCTTCGAAACCACGACCCGCCAGCTCAGGCCGATGAGCGCTGGCCGAAGGCGGCAGGCCGCTGCCGAACACATGGGAGAAGTTGACGCCGCCTTTCTCGATGACCGCGCCGTTCTCGATCACCCGGGTCCGGCCGCCGCCGCCCGCAGGTCGCGTCCAGGCGTCTTCGACAAAATGCGCGCTTCCGTCTTCCAGCTGTAAAGCAGTACAAATTCGGTCCTGCAAATCAAGCAGATAGGCTTTGACAGCATCGGTGCGGGTAGAAGACATGTCGATCCCTTCAAAATGGGGTGCGTACAACTGAGCGCCCGTTCTGAAAGGGCCACAGCCAAATTGGGGCGTAGCATAACACTGGCCTGCCAGACGCCGCAGTTGACGAAGATCATGTGAAGGAGTCCGATAAGCCCTTCCACATAGCCCCTTTCACATTTTTGTGTAGATTCACGACGGAGAGAGCAAATGGCAAAGCGTATCCAGTTCCGCACTATCGGCGGCCCGGAAGTTCTCGAGTATGTGGACTTCGAACCGGCCGAGCCAGGCCCGCAACAGGTACGTGTGCGCAACAAGGCTATTGGCCTGAATTTCATCGAAACCTACTTCCGCAGTGGCCTTTATCCCGTGCCGTCGCTTCCGTCGGGCTTGGGCAATGAAGGCGCCGGTATCGTCGATGCAGTCGGCAGTGATGTCACGCGCTTCAAGGTCGGCGATCGCGTCGCTTACGGCACGGGTCCGCTGGGCAGCTACAGCGATTTGCATACTTTGCCTCAGGACAATCTTGTGCATCTGCCTGAAGCCATCAGCTTCGAACAGGCCGCCGCCGTGATGCTCAAGGGTTTAACCACGCAATACCTGCTGCGTCAGACGTATGAAGTGAAGGCGGGGGAAATCATTTTGTTCCACGCCGCTGCCGGCGGCGTCGGTTCGCTGGCCTGCCAGTGGGCCAAGGCGCTGGGCGCAAAGTTGATTGGCACTGTCAGCTCCGCCGAAAAAGCCGCCCATGCCAAGGCGCTTGGCGCGTGGGAGACCATCGACTACAGCAAGGAGGATGTCGCCAAGCGGGTGCTGGAGCTGACTGACGGCAAGAAGTGCCCAGTGGTTTACGACGGCGTCGGTCAGGACACCTGGCTGACCTCGCTTGACTGCGTTGCGCCGCGTGGCCTGCTGGTCAGCTTCGGCAATGCGTCCGGCCCGGTTGCCGGGGTGAACCTGGGGATTCTTGCTAGCAAAGGCTCGCTGTACGTGACCCGTCCTACGTTGGGCAGCTACGCCAACAACCCGGAAAACCTGCAGCGCATGGCTGACGAGCTGTTCGACATGGTCGCCAGCGGCAAGGTGAAGGTGGACGATATCCAGCAATTTGCATTGAAAGATGCCGCCAAGGCGCAGATCGAGCTGTCAGGCCGACGGACGATGGGCTCGACCATTTTGGTACCTTGATCCAGCGAACTTGCTTGCGAAAAGGCCAAAGCATCCGATGCAGCTTTGCCCGTTAAAGGGATTGCCTTCGCGAGCAAGCTTGCTCCCACCAAAACTGCTAGCCAGCGCGAACCACTTGCCCGGTCGCGATATCGCGTATCACGCTGGGATTTCGGCGGCCACCCAGATTACCGCCGAGCACCCCATCGATCTGCCCGCGAAAATATTGCTCGACACGAATCCGCGTGCGGGCTGCGGGGCGTCCGGCGGGGTTGGCCGAAGTCGAGATCAATGGGCCGACCAAAGCGCACAACTCCCGCACAGTCGGGTGGTCGCTGACACGCAAGGCCACAGTCTCATGAGCCCCGGTAATCCACTCGGGCAACAGGTTTTGATGGGGCACCAGCCAGGTATTGGGCCCCGGCCATGTGCTGGCCATGCGGTCCAGCCACAACTCGGGGAAGTCCTCGAACAGGAAGTCAAACTGACGAATATTGTCAGCGACCATAATCAGGCCCTTATCCACAGGCCGGGATTTGATCGCCAACAAACGGTACACCGCCTCCTCGTCCCAAGGATCGCAACCCAAGCCCCAAACCGCTTCGGTTGGATAGGCAATCACTGCGCCGGCGCGAATCTCTCGAGCGGCTTGTTGCACACGCCAACTGCTGACCATTGGTTACGTCTCCGATAAACACTGCACGCAGTTTAACCTCAGGGCGCGCGGCCGAACCATCGTCCCGCCTCACTGGCGATAAGACCGTCCAGCTCAAGTTCGGTCAGCGCCGCCAGAACTTTGGGCAACGGCCAGCCACTGGCGATTGCCAGTGCTTCACTGGTTTGCGGTGCCGCGTGGAGCAAGGCCAGCAACGGATGGCTCGGCACGGCTCTGGATGTCGGCAATGCGTCGGATGGTGCCTGTACTTGCCAGCCGCGCAGAGCTTCGAGAATGTGCTCGACGGTTTCCACGAGCACCGCGCCATCACGAATCAACTGATGACAACCACGGGCGCCGGGATGATGAATCGATCCAGGAATGGCGTACACCTCGCGTCCCTGTTCAGCTGCCAACCGGGCTGTAATCAACGAACCGCTGGCGACACTGGCCTCCACCACCAGCACGCCGAGTGATAAACCGCTGATGATTCGATTACGTCGCGGGAAGTTACTGGCAACCGGGCCGGCATCGAGCGGAAACTCGGAAACCACTGCGCTGCCTTGCGCGGCCATCTTCGCCGCCAACTGCCGATTGCGCTGTGGATAAAGTTTTTCAAGCCCTGTGCCAAGGACACCAATTGTCGAGCCGCCCACATCTAGCGCCCCTTGATGCGCAGCAGCGTCGATGCCCAGCGCCAAGCCGCTGGTGATCACGAATCCGGCACCAGCCAGGCTTCGGGCGAAGGCTGCTGCGGTGTCCAGTCCGGGGCGCGAGGCACGACGACTTCCCACCATGCCAAGCTGCGGACGATCCAGAATACTGACGTCACCGGCAACGAAAAGAAGCGGCGGAGGATCGGAAATTTCCGCGAGCAGCGCAGGATAATTCGGATCGTCCCACATCAATAAATGCTGGCCGGGACGCTCCAGCCAGTGCAATGCAGCGCTGGCTCCGTCACGTATATCCGGGGCCCGCCGAGCCTGCGCGCAAGCCGCTGGCAACCCCAGCGCTCCCCACGCACTGGCCGGAGCTGTCAGCGCTGCGGAGCCTGAACCAAACGCATCGATGAGCTTGCGAAAACGCTTGGGCCCCACCTCCGGCAAGCGATGCAAGCGCAGGCGCGCTTCCAGTTCAGCAGGCGAAGGGGCGGCTTTTTCGAACAGCGGCATAAGATCTTCCTTGATCCGTAACGCACCTGAGGCGGTGAGATAACCTGTGGATAACTCTGTTGACAACTATTTGATAACCCAGCGCCGAAAACCAGAATCTGTAGCAATTCTGCAACAAACCGCTAGGGATTCCGAATCTTGTCCATGATCGCCAAGGAACGGTTGGCCTGCAAAACCAGACCGTAGCTAAGTTTGTCGTAAGTGCGGAAAACCATCAGCAAACCGGAGCGTTCGTCAGGGATTTTGACTTGTTCACCGGTGATGCGGTCCCGAACCATTTCTCCTGTTTTAAATATTGCCAAAACATTACCTTCCTGCAGGCCGTCGCGTTTGCCCTTGTCCAGCGTGACTACGTCGAGCACACCGATTTGCGTGACACCACGCGGGACATCAATGATCAGGCCGTCAATCTTGCTCACAGGATCGCTTGGCAGAAAGCTGGAGTTGATGGCGCGCTCTTCACTGATGAACAGCCGGTCACCCAGCCGCACCTCCTGATTCGAACGACGCAGCACCACGGTGGCGATGTCGCCTTCATTGGCGATTATGTCGCCGCCACCCATATCGTCGGCGTTGATGCCCAACACTTCACCGGTCTCTGGATCGGAGTAAGTCTTGCCCTGGCGAAAGATCCCGTAAGAATTGTGTGCAGGGTCGAACGTGCCACGGGCGTAGATCCTGTCGCCCACGCCACTGAGGACCCGCTCGTTATCGCCGGCCACGATATAAGGGGCGTCATCGAACTGACGGGCATCATCCACAATGCGATTACTGAGCAAAAACGTATTGATCGCGCCTAGCGGGATGCTCGGAATGGCCTCAACCATCGGCGTGCTGCGCACACGTGGCGACAGCTTGATGGTGCCGCGCGATTCTCCCCGATTGAGCACAACACGCGGCTGGCCGTCGATGTAAACCAGCGACAGGGAGTCGCCGGGGTAGATCAGATCGGGATCATGGATCTGCGGGTTCGCTCGCCAGATCTCCCGCCACTTCCAGGGCTGACTTAGAAACTTCCCGGAAATATCCCAAAGCGTGTCACCGGCGACAACGGTATAACGCTCAGGATGGCCTTCCCTGAGTTGCACTTGCGCCTGCGCAAGACCTGTCGAGGTCAACAACAGCAAGGCGAGTAGTGATTTCCTCATGCGGTGAATCCCTTTATCATGTTGCTTTGCGTGAACAATAGAGTCCCATCAGGCTCGGTTTAAAAAGGGGTTGCCCCGCTTCGACGTCCCAAGCCTAGCAGCCGATTTTGACTTTACCCTACAAGTGCAGCTCTTACGTATATGGCTATTTTAAACATCCTCGAATTTCCCGATTCGCGCCTGCGCACCATCGCCAAACCTGTGGCTGTGGTCGACGATGGCATTCGCCAGTTGGTCGACGACATGTTTGAAACCATGTATGAAGCGCCAGGCATTGGTCTTGCTGCAACGCAAGTCAATGTGCATAAGCGCGTCGTTGTCATGGACTTGAGCGAAGACCGCAGCGAGCCTCGGGTTTTCATTAATCCGGAAATCGAAACCCTGACCGACGAAGTGGACCAGTATCAGGAAGGCTGCCTTTCTGTGCCAGGCTTCTATGAAAATGTTGATCGTCCGCAGAAAATCCGCATCAAGGCCCTGGATCGTGACGGCAAGCCTTACGAGGAAGTCGCCGAAGGCCTGTTGGCGGTCTGCATTCAACATGAGTGCGATCACCTTAACGGCAAACTGTTCGTCGATTACCTGTCCAACCTCAAGCGCGACCGGATCAAAAAGAAGCTGGAAAAACTGCACAAGCAGAATGCTTGATTCAGCAGCCGCACACCATCCGTAGTAGCGCGCATGCCCGCGATAGCAGTTTGTCAGCCACCTATCAGTTGCTGAAAGGATGCTATCGCGGGCAAGCGCGCTCCTACCGTCATATTCCTCATTGAGAAGCCCATGACTGAGCCACTGCGCATCGTCTTCGCCGGCACCCCGGAATTCGCCGCCGAACACCTCAAGGCTTTGCTCGACAGCCCTTATCAAATCATCGCGGTCTACACCCAGCCTGATCGTCCGGCAGGTCGTGGACAAAAGCTGATGCCGAGCCCGGTCAAGCAGCTCGCGTTGCAACACGATATTCCCGTGCTCCAGCCGCCAACGCTGCGTGATGCAGGAGCCCAGGCGGAGCTGGCGGGGCTCAAGCCGGATTTGCTGGTCGTCGTCGCCTATGGCCTGATCCTTCCCCAAGTGGTGCTGGATATTCCGCGTTTGGGCTGCATCAATAGCCATGCGTCGTTGCTGCCGCGCTGGCGGGGTGCCGCGCCAATTCAGCGGGCCGTTGAAGCGGGCGATGCCCAGAGCGGCGTAACGGTAATGCGTATGGAACTGGGCCTGGATACCGGCCCGATGCTGCTCAAGACGGTTACCCCGATCACGGCTGAAGATACCGGCGGCACGCTGCATGATCGTCTTGCCGAACTCGGTCCACCGGCAGTCTTGCAAGCCATCGCAGGACTGGCGGACGGCACTCTGGTCGGTGAAGTACAGAACGACAGCCTGGCTACTTACGCGCATAAGTTGAATAAAGACGAAGCCCGCATCGACTGGACCCGTCCGGCCGCTGAGCTTGAACGTCTGGTTCGCGCCTTCAACCCTTGGCCGATCTGCCACAGCACCTTGAACGGCGAAGCCTTGAAGGTGCTGGCTGCACACATCGCCGAAGGGCAGGGCGCGCCCGGCGAGATCCTTGCCGCCAGCAAGGATGGCCTGATCGTCGCGTGTGGCCAGGGCGCGTTGCGCCTGACCCGCCTGCAATTGCCCGGCGGCAAGCCGCTGAACTTCACTGACCTGTTCAACAGTCGTCGTGAGAAATTCGCCGTCGGCACGGTGCTCGGTCAATGAACCCGCGTCTCGCCGCCGCCAAGGCCTTGGCTGCTGTACTCAACGGCAAAGCGTCGCTGAACAGCTCGCTGCCCACGCAAATGGACAAGGTCGAACTTCGGGATCGCGGCTTGACCCAAGACCTCGCCTTCGGAACGGCCCGCTGGCAGCCGCGTCTCTCGGCGCTGGCCGCCAGGTTGCTGCAAAAGCCATTCAAAGCCGCTGATGCCGACGTCGAAGCGCTGTTGCTGGTGGGCTTGTATCAGCTGCTCTACACGCGTATTCCGGCCCACGCCGCCATTGGTGAAACCGTTGGTTGCGCAGACAAACTGAAAAAGCCCTGGGCCAAGGCACTGCTCAACGCGGTATTGCGCCGCGCCCAGCGGGAAAGCGAAGCGATGTTGGCCGAGCTGGAACATGACCCGGTAGTGCGCACGTCACACCCGCGCTGGCTGCAAAAAGCCCTGAAAGCGGCATGGCCTGAGCAATGGGAAGCCATCTGCGCCGCCAACAACGCGCATCCGCCGATGATCCTGCGGGTCAATCGTCGGCATAACAGCCGCGATCAATACCTGGAATTGTTGCGTGCCGCACAGATTCAAGGCGTCGCGTGCACTTTCAGCCAGGACGGTATTCTGCTCGCCGAGCCTTGCGATGTACGCAGCCTGCCCGGTTTTGCCGAAGGCTGGATCAGCGTGCAGGACGAAGCGGCGCAACTGGCGGCGGATCTGCTTGAGCTGGCGCCCGGTCAACGAGTCCTCGATGCCTGCTGCGCACCCGGTGGCAAGACCTGCCATCTGCTGGAAGTCCAGCCTGCACTGGCGGGCGTGGTCGCCGTGGATCTGGAGGCCAAGCGTCTGGTCCGCGTACGGGAAAACCTCGAACGCCTTGGCCTGAGCGCCGAGCTGATCGCCGCCGACGCAAGGGAAACCGCGCAATGGTGGGACGGCAAGCCGTTCCAGCGCATCCTGCTCGACGCACCTTGCTCGGCCACTGGCGTGATTCGCCGCCATCCGGACATCAAGCTGACCCGTCAGGCCGACGACATTCCGGCCCTCGCCGCGCTGCAAGGCGAACTGCTCGATGCGCTTTGGCCAACGCTGCAAGTGGGCGGGATACTTTTGTATGCCACCTGTTCGACGCTGCCGATGGAAAATACCGAAGTCATCGATGCTTTCCTCGCCCGGAATTCCGGCGCGCGAGAGCTGGATATCGCCGGGCAGCTGGGCCAACAACCGCCGGGTATAAAACAGCCACACGGTCGACAGTTATTGGCGCAGGAAGGCGGACACGACGGGTTTTATTACGCCAAACTGATCAAGATCGCCGCGTGACACAACCGTTGTCGAGGAACTGTGGAAGCCAACGTGTTGGCGAAATTCTCTGGACCAGACAGGCCGCCTGGCCACAAGTTGGCTCCTGCAAAGATCGGCGCCAGTAATAGCTTCAAGGAGCAACCGATTGAAAATCATCATCCTCGGCGCAGGGCAGGTCGGCGGCACGCTGGCGGAACATCTGGCCGGTGAAGCCAATGACATTACGGTAGTGGACACCGACGGCGACCGGCTGCGGGATCTGGGCGACCGTCTGGACATTCGCACCGTGCAGGGCCGAGGTTCATTCCCGACTGTGCTGCGTCAGGCCGGGGCCGATGATGCCGACATGCTGGTGGCGGTCACCAGCAGTGATGAGACCAACATGGTCGCTTGCCAGGTGGCGTACACGCTGTTTCACACGCCGACCAAAATTGCCCGGGTGCGGGAAGCGGCTTACCTGACCCGCGCCGGTCTGTTCGACAACGACGCCATTCCCGTGGACGTGTTGATCAGCCCGGAGCAAGTCGTCACCAATTACATCAAGCGCCTGATCGAGTATCCAGGCTCCCTGCAAGTGATCGACTTTGCGGGCGGCAAGGCTCAATTGGTCGCCGTGAAGGCGTATTACGGCGGCCCATTGGTGGGCCAACAGTTGCGGCAATTGCGTGAGCACATGCCCAACGTGGACATGCGCGTAGCGGCGATCTTCCGTCGCGACCGGCCGATTCTGCCCCAGGGCGATACCGTCATCGAAGCCGACGACGAGGTGTTCTTCATTGCTGCCAAGGCCGACATTCGGGCGGTCATGGGGGAAATGCGGCGCCTGGACGAGAACTACAAACGCATCGTCATCGCGGGCGGCGGGCACATTGGCGAGCGCCTGGCCGAAGCCATCGAGAGTCGCTATCAGGTCAAGATCATCGAGATGAACCCGGCGCGCTGCCGCTATCTTTCGGAAACCCTCAACAACACGGTGGTCCTGCAAGGCAGCGCCTCGGACCGTGACTTGTTGATGGAAGAAAACATCGCCAACACTGATCTGTTCCTGGCGCTGACCAACGATGATGAAGCCAACATCATGTCCTCGTTGCTGGCCAAGCGGATGGGCGCGCGCAAGGTGATGACCATCATCAACAATCCGGCTTATGTCGATCTGGTGCAGGGCGGGGAAATCGATATCGCGGTCAGCCCTCAGCTGGCCACCATCGGCACCTTGCTGACCCACGTGCGGCGCGGCGATATCGTCAGCGTTCACTCGCTACGCCGGGGTGCCGCCGAAGCCATTGAGGCCGTGGCACACGGCGACGCCAAATCCAGCAAGGTGATCGGCAAGGCCATCAAGGACATCGCGCTGCCGTCGGGCACTACTATCGGTGCCATCATCCGCGCCGATGAAGTACTCATCGCCCACGACGCTACGGTCATCGCCTCGGGCGACCACGTGATCCTGTTCCTGGTGGATAAAAAGTACATCCGCGATGTGGAGCGGTTGTTTCAGGTGGGGTTGAGTTTCTTCTGAGAGGGCACACGCCCCCAGTAGGAGCGAACTTGTTCGCGAAAGAATATTCCTGATTGCACAGGACCATTGTCTCGCCAACAAGTTGGCTCCTACCGGTATCCGATTATCCAATCAATACCCGCGAGCTTCCCCTGCCGGACGGTTTTGAAGCGTTTCATCGTGATGAACGTACACGGCCCCAGTAGGAGCGAACTTGTTCGCGAGAGGATATTCCTGATTGCACATGACCATTGTCTCGCCAACAAGTTGGCTCCTGCCGATATCCAACTATCCAATCAATACCAGCGAGCTTCCCCGGCCGGACGCTTTTTGAAGCGTTTCATCGTGAGAACGTACACGGCCCCAGTAGGAGCGAACTTGTTCGCGAAAGAATATCCTGATTGCACAGGACCATTGTCTCGCCAACAAGTTGGCTCCTACCGGTATCCGATTATCCAATCAATACCAGCGAGCTTCCCCGGCCGGACGCTTTTTGAAGCGCTTCATCGTGAGAAGGCACACGCCCCCGGTAGGAGCGAACTTGTTCGCGAGAGGATATTCCTGATTGCACAGGACCACTGTCTCGCCAGCAAGTTGGCTCCTACCGGTATCCGATTATCCAATCAATACCAGCGAGCTTCCCCAGCCGGACGCTTTTTGAAGCGTTTCATCGTGATGAACGTACACGGCCCCGGTAAGAGCGAACTTGTTCGCGAAAGAATATTCCTGATTGCACAGGACCATTGTCTCGCCAACAAGTTGGCTCCTACCGGTATCCGATTATCCAATCAATACCAGCGAGCTTCCCCGGCCGGACGCTTTTTGAAGCGTTTCATCGTCCACATATATTGGCTCGGATACGCCCGCACGTATTTTTCGACCACTTGGCTCATGGCCGCCGCAGAGGTTTCGGTGTCGGTGCTGTACATGGCTTCTGGCGCAGCTTCGAGGACAACTCTGTAACCCGAACCGTCCGGCAGCCGCATGGCATGCAGGAACACGCCAACCGCTTTGCCGCCTGCCAGCATGTTGGGGACGAACTTGCTGGTCAGGGCCATGGTGGCGAAGAACGGCACGAAAATGCCCGCTGATTCCGCAGGCTCCGGGTCAGCCGGAATGCCTACCGAGCCGCCTTTGCGCACTTCCTTGATGACACTAAGAATGCCTTCCTTGGTAGACGCCGCCACACGATTGCCCAATTGCACACGTTGTTTGCGCAACAGATCGTCCACCGCTTTGAGCTTCGGCGGCCGATAGAAAATGATCGGTTTGCACTGGCTGCAATAAAAGTGGTTGAGCACTTCCCAATTGCCTAGATGGCTCGTGATGCCGACGACGCCCTTGCCGGACGCCAGCGCCTCCTTGAGCACATCGAGGCCTTCGACTTCTCGCACCAGATCGATGGACTTCTGGGCGGGCCAGATCCAGGCGCAGGCGCTTTCGGTCAAGGTCTTGCCAATGTCCATCAGACTACGGCCGACCAGTTGCTCGCGCTCGGCGGCGTCCATTTCCGGGAAGCATTTGGCCAGATTGATCCGTGCCACTTCTCGTGAGCGGTTCGGCAATTTCCACATCAACCAGCCAATGCCAGTGCCAACCCACTGAACGACGCGCCACGGCAACAGGGCAAACAGTCGCAATGCACCCACCATAAGGGCGCCTTTAAACTTTTCCACAGATCACTCCCTAAATCGCAAGGCCGCCATTGTAACCGTCAGCGAGTCAGAACCGCGTAGCGATCACAATCAATGGTGTGATCCATGACCATGCCGCTGGACTGCATATAGGCGTAACAGATGGTCGGCCCGACGAACGTAAACCCGGCTTTCTTCAGTGCCTTGCTCATGGCCTCTGCCTCGGGCGTGATGGCCGGGACCTGGCTGCGGTCCTTGAAATGATTGACCTTTTGCACGCCACCCACGAAGGACCAGAGAAACCCGACCGGATTGTCCAGAGCCAGCCAGGCTCTGGCGTTGCGGCGTGCGGCGTTGAGCTTCAGCCGGTTGCGGATGATGCCCGGTTCCAGCATCAGCGCCTCGATTTCTGCATCGGTCATATCCGCAATACGCTGCACATCAAAGCCGAACATGACCTCGCGATAACGAGCCCGTTTTTTCAAAACGGTGATCCATGACAGACCGGCCTGGAACCCTTCGAGCAAAAGCAACTCGAAGAGCTTCTGCGCGTCGCGCAGCGGCACGCCCCACTCCTGATCGTGATAATCGATGTAAACCGGGTCATCGTTGCACCAAAAGCAGCGTGCCATAGGGCTCCCAAGGGTGGAGGCGCGGCCGAATCGGGTATACTCCCGCTCTTTAAATCGCAGCCCCAGTACAGGTGAATTTCGTGAGCCAGCCTACGCCAGCCGTGCGTAC
>DASVUK010000173.1:0-47335 GCA_036387095.1 Pseudomonas sp. | reverse complement strand
GGTCGATAGACAGATCGCTGGAAAACATGCCACGCAGTTTCTTGAACATGGGAAAGGGACCCTAGGGAACGCGTGGGTAAAAAAGTGCGGCAAACTCTAACAACGACAGGGATTTTGGGCAAGGAGCCAATATGTTAAATTGGCGGCTTTTCCGAGCATGACCCTAGACGTTCGCGGCCTTATGACCGTAGAAATGCGATAGTGTTCCTCAATCTAACACACGGATCCATTCCGTAAGCATTCCACTGGAGAACCCCATGGCGCTTGAACGCTCCGACGTGGAAAAGATCGCTCATCTGGCCCGACTTGGCCTGAATGACGCCGATATCCCGCGTACTACCGAAGCATTAAATAATATTCTTGCGCTGGTTGATCAGATGCAAGCCGTCGATACCACCGGCATCGAGCCGCTGGCGCATCCGCTGGAAGCGTCGCAGCGACTGCGTGAAGACGTGGTGACCGAGCAAAATCATCGCGACACTTACCAAGCCATCGCACCAGCGGTCCAAGACGGCCTTTATCTGGTCCCGAAAGTCATCGAGTAAGGGAATGAGCCTGCAATGCATCAAATGACTCTGGCCGAGATCGCCCGCGGACTCGCCGAAAAAAAGTTTTCTTCTGAAGAATTGACCCGTGTCCTGCTGTCGCGCATCGCGCAGCTCGACCCGCAGATCAACAGCTTCATTACCCTCACCGAAGACCTGGCCATCACCCAGGCCCAAGCGGCTGACGCACGTCGCGCCGCCGGCGAGAACAATCCGTTGCTTGGCGCGCCGCTGGCCCACAAGGACCTGTTCTGCACCAAAGGCATCCGCACCAGTTGCGCGTCGAAGATGCTCGACAATTTCAAGGCGCCCTACGACGCCACAGTGGTTGCCAAACTGGCAGCGGCTGGCACCGTGACCCTTGGCAAGACCAACATGGACGAATTCGCCATGGGTTCGGCCAACGAGTCCAGCCACTACGGCGCGGTGAAGAACCCGTGGAACCTCGAACACGTGCCCGGCGGCTCGTCCGGTGGTTCGGCGGCTGCCGTAGCGGCGCGCTTGCTGCCCGCAGCGACCGGCACCGACACCGGCGGTTCGATTCGCCAGCCGGCGGCGCTGACCAACCTCACCGGCCTGAAACCGACCTACGGTCGGATTTCCCGCTGGGGCATGATCGCCTACGCGTCCAGCCTCGATCAGGCCGGCCCTCTGGCGCGCACCGCTGAAGACTGCGCCTTGCTGCTGCAAGGCATGGCCGGGTTCGACCCGCAGGATTCCACCAGCATCGACGAACCTGTTCCGGATTACAGCGCCAGCCTGAACCAGTCGCTCAAGGGCCTGCGCATCGGCATTCCAAAGGAATATTTCGGCGCAGGTCTTGATCCGCGCATTGCCGAACGGGTCATGGAAAGCGTCAAGGAGCTGGAGAAACTCGGCGCCATCGTCAAGGAAGTCAGCCTGCCGAACCTGCAACACGGCATCCCGGCCTACTACGTGATCGCCCCGGCAGAAGCCTCGTCCAACCTGTCGCGTTTCGACGGTGTACGTTTCGGTTATCGCTGCGAAGACCCCAAAGACCTGACCGACCTGTACAAGCGTTCCCGTGCCGAAGGCTTCGGTCCGGAAGTACAGCGCCGGATCATGGTCGGCGCCTACGCCCTGTCGGCCGGTTACTACGACGCCTATTACTTGCAGGCGCAGAAAATCCGTCGCCTGATCAAAAATGACTTCATGAACGCCTTCACCGAAGTCGACGTGATTCTCGGCCCGACCACGCCTAACCCGGCCTGGAAAATCGGCGCCAAGAACAACGATCCGATTTCCGAGTACCTGGAAGACTTCTACACCATCACCGCCAACCTCGCGGGTCTGCCGGGCTTGTCCATGCCAGCGGGCTTCGTCGAAGGTTTGCCGGTCGGCGTGCAGTTGCTTGCGCCGTATTTCCAGGAAGGCCGCCTGCTCAATGTTGCCCACCAATACCAGCAAGTCACTGACTGGCATTTGCGCGCGCCGACAGGCTTCTAAGGAGAAACACACATGTCATGGGAAGTTGTCATCGGGCTGGAGATTCACACCCAGCTTTCGACCCAATCGAAGATTTTCTCCGGTAGCTCAATCACGTTCGGCTCCGAGCCCAACACTCAGGCCAGCCTCGTGGATCTGGGGATGCCGGGCGTTCTGCCGGTGCTTAATAAAGAAGCCGTGCGCATGGCCGTCAAGTTCGGTCTGGCGGTAGATGCCGAGATCGGCAAGCACAACGTGTTCGCCCGCAAGAACTACTTTTATCCCGACTTACCCAAGGGCTACCAGATCAGCCAGATGGAATTGCCGATCGTCGGCAAGGGTCATCTGGACATCACTCTGGAAGACGGCACTGTCAAGCGCGTCGGCATCACCCGCGCACACCTTGAAGAAGACGCCGGCAAGAGCCTGCACGAAGACTTCAGCGGCATGACCGGCATTGACCTTAACCGCGCCGGCACGCCGCTGCTGGAAATCGTTTCCGAACCGGACATGCGTTCGGCCAAGGAAGCGGTGGCTTATGTCAAAGCCATGCATGCGCTGGTTCGCTACCTGGGCATCTGCGACGGCAACATGGCTGAAGGCTCGCTGCGTTGCGACTGCAACGTGTCGATCCGTCCCAAAGGCCAGGTTGAGTTCGGCACGCGCTGCGAGATCAAGAACGTCAACTCGTTCCGCTTCATCGAGAAAGCGATCAACAGCGAGATTCAGCGCCAGATCGACCTGATTGAAGACGGCGGCAAGGTCATCCAGCAGACGCGCCTGTACGATCCGAACAAAGACGAAACTCGCGCCATGCGCAGCAAGGAAGAAGCCAACGATTACCGTTACTTCCCCGATCCAGACCTGCTGCCGGTGGTTATCGAAGACTCGTTCATCGAACAAACCCGCGCCACACTGCCGGAACTCCCGCCGCAAAAACGCGAGCGCTTCCAGGCGCAATTCGGTCTGTCGGCCTACGACGCCAGCGTCCTGGCTTCAAGCCGCGAACAAGCCGATTACTTCGAGAAAGTAGTCAGCATCAGCGGCGACGCCAAGCTGGCGGCCAACTGGGTCATGGTCGAACTGGGCAGCCTGTTGAACAAGCTGGGCCTGGAAATCGAACAGTCCCCCGTGAGCGCCGAGCAATTGGGCGGCATGCTGCTGCGCATCACCGACAACACCATCTCGGGCAAGATCGCCAAGATGGTGTTCGAGGCCATGGCCAATGGCGGCGGTACGGCGGATGAGGTCATCGAGAAACAAGGCCTGAAACAGGTCACGGACAGCGGCGCCATTGAATCGATGCTCGACGAAATGCTCGCCGCCAACGCCCAGCAGGTCGTCGATTATCGAGCGGCTGATGAAGCCAAGCGCGGCAAGATGTTCGGGTTCTTTGTTGGTCAGGCCATGAAAGCCTCCAAAGGCAAAGCCAACCCGCAACAGGTCAATGAGCTGTTGAAGAAGAAGCTGGAAGGCTAACGTTGTGTAGGAGCCAACGTGTTGGCGAGCGGTTTGTCAGATACACCGTTTCGCGAACACGTTCGCTCCTGCAGCGGGCCACAAAGGATCACATCCCATGCTGCGGCTTCTCGCCTCTTGCGCCCTGCTCTCCCTGCTCACCGGTTGCGCGACGGGCCTCATTGATCCTCACGGTTACGATGAAACCGGCGGCGCTTCGTATTACGGCTCGCAACATCACGGCAATCGCACTGCCAGTGGCGAGCGCTTCGATCAGAATTCACTGACCGCAGCACATCGGCGGTTGCCCTTTGGCACCCGCGTCAAAGTAACCAATCTGGACAATGACAAATCAGTAGTCGTGCGCATCAATGATCGCGGCCCGCACACCCGTGGCCGATTGATCGATTTGTCACGCGCAGCAGCTCGACAACTGGGTATGCTGCGCAACGGAACCGCCCAGGTGCGCGTGCAAGCCCTCGAATAAGGACGCCCGGAATTCTCCAGCTCTCAACCCTGCCGTTGCCGACCCTGATTCAGTGGATCAGCGGCCTCCTGTTGCTGATCATCGGTGCCGAACTGTCGGTCCGTGCCGCCGTCAGTCTGGCGACCACACTAAAGATCCGGCCTTTGTTCATTGGTCTGACCTTTGTGGCGCTGGGCAGCAGCGCGCCGCAAATGGCCGTAGGCCTGCAGGCCGCTTTCACCGACAGCGCCGATATTGCCGTGGGCAGTGTAGTGGGCGGCAATATTTTCAATGTGCTGGTCACCCTTGGCTTGTGCGCGCTGATTATCCCGCTGCGGGTTACGCGGCAATTGGTGCGCCTGGAAATCCCGCTGATGATCGCCGCCAGCGCGCTGGTGTTCGGCCTGTCGTATAACGGCGAACTGGCCGCGATGGACGGCGTGATCCTGCTCCTGGCACTGGTGGCTTATCTGGTTATCGTGCTGCGCCAGACGGGCCAGGGATTTGCTTACCGCCAATCAGCCAGCAAGGATCGTAGCCCCAAAGCCTGGCCGATTCTCGTGCGCACGACCGCGCTGATCGGCGGCATCGCGTTGCTGGCCTTCGGCGGTCATCTACTGGTGGCGGCCTCGGTGGTCATTGCCCAGGATCTGGGTCTGTCCGAGCGAATCATCGGCCTGACGGTTATCGCGGTGAGCACGTCTCTGCCTGGGCTGACGACCTCGTTGATCGCGGCATTTCGCGGTGAGCGGGACATCGCCGTAGGCAACGTAATCGGCAGCAATCTGTTCAATCTGCTGGGCGTACTCGGCATGACCGCACTGCTCACACCGACCCCATTGTCGGTATCGCCCAACGCACTGGATTTCGATCTGCCGGTGATGCTCGGTGTAGCAGCCTTGTGTCTGCCACTGTTTTATTCCGGCTACAGAATCACGCGCTTCGAAGGGCTGCTGCTGCTGGCGCTGTACCTGGCTTACGGGCTGCATATCGTGTCGTTTACCACTGGCATGCCGCTGGCCGAAAAACTTGAAAGACTGATGGTCCAGTTCATTCTGCCGCTGCTGGCCGCCTTTGTGGTTTTCACCACGATCAAGGCCTGGCGACGCCAACACTAAACGAGGAACCTGCAATGAGCGCTGACGACAAGAACAATGGCGAACGCATCCGCCGCCAGGTCATGGGCGATGAGTTCGTTGATCGCGCCTTGGGTAATGCCACCGGGTTCACACAACCGCTACAGGATTTCGTCAATGAACATGCGTGGGGCAGCACTTGGGCTCGGGAAGGTTTGCCGCTGAAAACCCGCAGCCTGATCACTATCGCTGCCCTCACCGCCCTCAAGTGCCCGCAGGAACTCAAAGGCCACGTGCGGGGTGCGCTGAACAACGGCTGCACCGTCGAAGAAATCCGCGAAGCGCTGCTGCATTGCGCAGTCTACGCTGGGGTTCCAGCAGCCATTGACGCCTTCCGGGCAGCGCAGGAAGTGATCGACAGTTATCAGAAGGCTTAGATCCAACCGCCCCATTGCAGGATGAAAATACCGATATTCGTCGTCACTGCCGCCGCAAGTGTGGTGATGACGATAATCGCTGCGGCCAGCTCATGGTTGCCATTGGCTGCACGGGCCATGACGTAACTGGCCGCCGCCGTCGGGCTGCCGAAGTACAGAAACAAAATCCCCAGCTCGGCACCGCGAAAGCCGCAAACCCAAGCCGCCAGCGTACACAGCACGGGCAACGTGACCATCTTCATGACACTGGCACTAACCGCCAGATCGCCGCTTTTGCGCAGGGACGTCAGCGACAGGGTGCCGCCGATGCAGATCAGCGCCAGAGGCAACGTCATCTGCGCCAGGTAATTTCCCGACGTTTCGAACCAGTGGGGCAAACCGATCTTGAAATAGGCGAACGGCGACGCTGCCAGCACGCTGATGATCAACGGGTTGCACAACACGCTTTTGAACACGCTCCAGGGATCGGATTTGATCACCGGGCTGTACACCGCCAATACGATGGTCGACAGCGTGTTGTAGAACAGAATCACCAGCGCGGCGAGTATCGCGCCCAGCGAAATGCCGTAATCGCCGTACATGCTCGCCGCCAGCGCGAGGCCGATAACGCCGTTATTACCGCGAAAGGCGCCTTGGACGAAAATGCCACGCTCCACCAGCGGTACCCGCCAGATCGCCCAGCCCCACGCGAACGCGAAGCCAAACAATGTGGCGGCGGTGAAAAATATCAACAGCGATGGCTGCAAGGCCGCATGCAGATCCGCGTGGATGATCCCCAGAAACAGCAAGGCTGGCATGGTGACGTTAAACACCAGGCTCGACGCGGTCATGATGAAACCGTCATCAATCCAGCCGATGCGCTTGAGGATAACGCCGAGAAACAACATGGCGAATACTGGCGCGGTGATGTTCAGGGTTTCGAGAAAAATGGAAAGCATGCCCAGAACCCTGTCCCGTCGTTAGGGTGCTAATGATAAGCCACCGATGACGTGAGTGTTACAGGGAATTGCCCATGACGGGCTCCAAATACTTGTGGGAGCAAGCTTGCTTGCGAGGACTATCTACCACTTCACAAAGAAGCGTTGGATGGACCGGACGCTTCGCGAGCAAGCTTGCTCCCACAGTTCAGGCCACTTCGGCGGCGGGCACCAGCTTCTTCTCGAACACCGAAATCCCGTCCAGATCGCGCAATGTCACGGTCATTTCGCCGCTCTGGCCATCGATGTTCACTTCGCCGAAAAACTGAAACCCGGCGAAGGGCGAGGTGTTTTGCGCGGGCGGGGCTTTCTGGAACACCAGCTCGGGGCCGAAGGTCTTGTCCAGCTGATTGGGCCCGAAACTGCCGGCGTTCAACGGCCCGGCGACGAATTCCCAGAACGGATCGAAATCCTGAAACACCGCGCGATCCGGCTGATAGTGATGCGCCGCGCAATAATGCACATCGGCGGTCAGCCACACGCAATCGCGGACCTTCTGCGCACGCAGAAAGCCCAGCAGCTCAGCGACTTCCAGCTCACGCCCCACTGCCGGGCCATCGTTACCGTTGGCAATCGCTTCCCAACGCCCGACGCCCGGACTGACTTCGCCATCCGGCACACCCAAGCCAACGGGCATGTCTGCGGCAATCACCTTCCATTGCGCGCCGGATGCCTTGAGTTCCGCCTTGAGCCAATCCAGCTGTTGGCGACCGAGGAACGCCGTGTTCGGCCCAGGCTTTTCTTCCAGATTGGCATCGTTGCCGCCGCGATAACTGCGCATGTCCAGCACGAAGACATCCAGCAGTGGCCCGTAACTGATCTTGCGATAAATGCGCCCGCCGTTGTCGGCCTGCTGCACGCGCATCGGCGCATATTCCAGGAACGCCTGGCGCCCGCGAGTGGCCAGCAACCGAATGTCCTTTTCCTTGTAGCGATCATCCAGTTGCTTGCTGGGCGACCAGTTATTGGTCACTTCATGATCGTCCCATTGCCAGATCTGTGGCACTTGGGCGTTGAAGCGCCGCAGGTTGTCGTCCAGCAGGTTGTAGCGGTAGGCGCCGCGATATTCATCGAGGGTTTCCGCCACCTTGCTTTTCGCTTCGGTGGTGATGTTGCGCCAGATGCGTCCGCCCTCTGTGACAATTTGCGCCGGGACCGGGCCATCGGCGTAAATGGTGTCGCCGCTGTGGATAAAAAAATCCGGCAAACGCAGGCGCATGGCTTCGTAGATGCGCATGCCGCCGATATCCGGATTGATGCCAAAACCCTGCCCGACCGTGTCGCCGCTCCAGACAAAACGCAGGTCGCGGCGCTGTTGAGGTGCGCTTCGCAGATGGCCGAACCAAGGTTCGCTGGCGACACCTGACTGGGCGTCTTCGAATTGCACGCGGTAGAAAATCGCCTGATCGGCAGGCAACTCGCTGAGTTCGACCCGGGCCGTGAAATCGGTGCGCTGATCAGCCAGGGCGGAAACGACGCGGCGTGGCTGGGTGAACATGCTGCGGGTGTCCCACTCGACGATCATCCGCGATGGCCGGTCGGCGCGGCTCCAGACTATGGCGCGATCACCGAGCAAGTCACCGGATTGCACGCCGTCGGTGATTTTCGGGCGATCCTGAACGGAGGCGATGACCGCTGGAGCCAGACCAGGCAGAAGCAACCCGGCACCTGCGACTTGAATGATGCGACGACGAGTGAGATCGAACGGAGTCATGGTGGTCCCCTTGCTGATTGAGCCAAAGGGAAACGCTAGCAGTGCAATATTGGGCGAATGTGACAGCAGGGGAATCATGTCGTCCGGTTGCCGCGCCGTTTGGCAACTAACAGCGGCCCCGTGGGAGCTCACGAGCCTCACTCGGCTCGTGAGTTCCCACAGTACAAGTTCAAGTCAGGCGAAGGCCATGGAGCCGAGGCTGTATCACGCCCCCGCCGGCACAACCTCCATCTCCACAACTTCCGGCCGCTTGAGCAGCGCATAAGCGACGCCGGTCACCAGGCTGCCCGCAACAATCGCCAGCAGATACAGCAACGCATGATTGATGGCATTCGGGATCAGCATCACGAACAGCCCACCGTGAGGGGCCATCAATTTGCAGCCGAAGTACATGGACAGCGCACCGGTCAACGCGCCACCCGCGATGCTGGCCGGAATCACCCGCAGCGGGTCTTTGGCGGCAAACGGAATCGCACCTTCGGAGATGAAACACAGCCCCAGCACGAACGCTGCTTTGCCAGCCTCACGTTCGCTTTGCGCGAACTTGCGACGGGCGATGAAACTGGCGATGCCCATGCCAATGGGTGGCACCATGCCCGCCGCCATGGCGGCAGCCATCGGCGCGTAGCTTTGCGACGCCAGCAAACCCACGGAAAACGCATAGGACGCCTTGTTGATCGGCCCGCCCAGATCGACGCACATCATCGCGCCCAGCACCACGCCCAACAAAATCGCATTGGTGGTGCCCATGCTGTCGAGGAACTGCGTGAGGCTTTCCAGCAATCCAGCGACCGGCTTGCCCACCACGTAGATCATTACCAGGCCCGTAAACAGGCTCGACAGCAGCGGGATGATCAGGATCGGCTTGAGGGCCTCGACACTGGCCGGCAAGCGCGCATAACGGTTGACCGCCCAGGCGCTGTAGCCGGCGATGAAACCGGCAGCGATACCACCGATGAAACCCGCACCCAGAGTGCTAGCCAGCAGACCGCCGATCATGCCCGGTGCCAGGCCCGGACGATCGGCAATGGAGTACGCGATGTAACCGGCCAGCAGCGGCACCATCAATTTGAAGGCCGCGTCGCCCCCAATCTGCATCAAGGCCGCCGCCAGAGTGCCTTGCTCCTTGAAAGCGGTGATGCCGAACACAAATGACAGCGCAATCAGCAGACCACCGGCCACCACCATGGGCAGCATGTAGGAAACCCCGGTCAGCAGATGCTTGTAGACGCCGGTTTTTTCCTGCTTGGCCGGAGTCTTGGCCGCGCCGGCAGTGGATTCCACCTTGCCTTCGGCCAAGGCCTTCTTCAGTGTCGCGTCGGCTTGCTTGAGGGCGATGCCGGTGCCACAGCGATAAATCCGTTTGCCGGCAAAGCGTTCGGTGTTGACCTCGATATCGGCGGCGAGCAACACCACATCGGCATCGGCGATGACCTGTGCGCCCAGAGGATTACGCGCGCCCACCGAGCCTTGGGTTTCGACCTGTAATTCATACCCCAGACGTTTGGCCGCCTGTTGAATAGCCTCGGCGGCCATGAATGTGTGGGCAACGCCGGTGGGACAAGCGGTGACTGCGACGATGCGCGGCACACGGGTCAAAGCTGGCACGGGGCCGGACTGCTCGATATCGGCGGTCGCATAAACCTTGGCTTGCTCGAAGGCGCGACGCAAGAAGCCGTCGACGTCCTGTAACGCGTGCGCCGGAGTGTCCTGAAACAGACGCTTGCCGACGAAACGCTGAAGGTCGACAGCGCCGGTATTGACCACCAGCACCCAATCGGCGGCCTCGATTGTCTGGGCCGACAGTTGATGTTCTGGATTACGCGGGTCATGCACTTCGACGCTGGTGCTCCAACCTTGACGTTGCGCGGCGGCATCCAGCAACCGAGCGCTGAGGACGCTGCTGACCTTGCCGTTCGGGCAGGCAGTCACAATGATTAACTTCATTACCGATCCTCTCTTATTGTTCTGCCAGAGTGCGCACGTTGACGCCGCCTTCAAGCCGCTTGAGTTGCGCCACGTCGTTGATGCCGAAGCCGATCTGAGTCACGGCCATGGCCGCAATCGCGGTGGCTGTGCGTAAGGTCTGTTGCGGCGAATGGCCGCTGAGCAGGCCGTGAACCATGCCCGCCAGCAGCGAATCACCTGCGCCCACCGTGCTGGCGACGGTGACTTTCGGCGGCAGGGATTGCAGCGCGCAGCCGGAACTGAACCAGTGGACACCTTCGGAGCCCTGGGAGATCACCACATGCTCGATGCCCTTGGCACGAAGACTGGCGGCAGCCTCAGCCTGGGCAGCGATGGAAATGATCGGCGCATCCAGCGCGTCGGCCAGCTCTTCAGTGTTGGGCTTGATTAACCACGGGCCTGCCGCAAGGCCAGCGCGCAAGGCCAGGCCGCTGCTGTCCAACGCGACTTTCAAGCCGAGGTCCTTCAAGCGCACCAGCAGTTTGTGCAGCCACTCGGGGCTAACGCCACGCGGCAGGCTGCCAGCCACCACCACCGCGTCGAATCCTGCGGCGATTTGTTCGATACGCGAATACAACGCTTGCTGCGCTTGCTCGCTGACCATCGGGCCGGGGCCATTGAGGTCGGTAACGCGCCCGCTGTGTTCGGCCAGCTTGATATTGCTGCGGGTTTCGCCCGGCACGCGGACAAATTCATCGACAAACCCTCGACGGGCAAACAACGCCTCGAAAGGCTGCTGATTGTCGATACCAAGGAAACCGGCCACGGTCAGCCGATGTCCGAGGTCGGCCAAAACCTGGGCCACATTGAGCCCCTTGCCCGCCGCGTGACTGAGCATAGCTTCGCTGCGATTGACCTGACCCAGCTGCAAAGGGCCCAGTTGTACGGTCAGGTCCAGCGCCGGGTTCATGGTCAGGGTAAGAATGTTCGCCATTACAAGGCCTCCACGAGCGCACGCACTTCGCTGGCGCTGCCTAGGGTCAGCGCGGTTTGCGCCAGTTGTTGCGCATTACTCAGGGTCAGTTCACGCACGCAGGCTTTGACTTCAGCGATGCTGCGCGCCGAAACGCTCAACTCGTCGACACCCAGCCCGACCAGCACGGGAATAGCCAGGGGATCAGCGGCAAGTTCGCCACAGATGCCCACCCATTTGCCATTGGCATGGGCCGCGCGAACGGTGATGTCTATCAGTTGCAGGACCGAAGGATGCAGCCCGTCGGCCTGAGCCGACAGCGTTGGATGCCCGCGGTCGATGGCGAGGGTGTATTGCGTCAGGTCGTTGGTGCCGACGCTGAAGAAGTCCACTTCCTTGGCCAATACCGGAGCG
This sequence comes from Pseudomonas sp., assembly GCA_036387095.1. Classification (GTDB taxonomy): domain Bacteria; phylum Pseudomonadota; class Gammaproteobacteria; order Pseudomonadales; family Pseudomonadaceae; genus Aquipseudomonas. Next base: position 35,921 of record DASVUK010000173.1, on the reverse strand, counting down.
AGTAAAGCCGCTGATGGCACTTCGATCATGATGCCGATCTGCAAGTCGGCGACCGGAATTTCTTCCAGCAGGCGCAAGGTCATGTCCCGAGCCTGACGCCACTCTTCAACGGTGCCCACCATCGGGAACATGATGCGCAGCGGGCGGTTATCAGCGGCACGCAGCAAGGCGCGCAACTGGCCCTCCATGACCTGCGGGCGTTGCAGGGTAAGACGGATGCCGCGCACCCCGAGGAATGGGTTTTCTTCCTTATCGATGGGCCAGTACGGCAGCGGCTTGTCGCCACCTACGTCCAGCGTGCGAACCACCAGCGGTCGACCTTGCAGATCGTCCAGCACGCGGCGGTATTCAGCCTCCTGAGTGGCTTCGTCTGGCGCCTGAGAATGGGCCATGAACAGCAATTCGGTACGCAGCAGGCCAATGCCTTCCGCGCCCTGAGCTACAGCGGCGGGAGTTCCGGCGCTGTCGCCAATGTTGGCGAATACTTCAACGGCGTGGCCATCGCGAGTCGTTGCCGGCTCCATGCGTTTTTCAGCGGCCGCTTGCAGACGCTGTTCCCGGGTGTCGCGATCCTGGACAGCGCGCTGCAGGGTCGCGGCATCAGGTGCAACCGTCAGGCGGCCTTTCTGGCCGTCGAGCAACAGCACGGTGCCCGGCTTGATCAAGAGTACCGAGTCCCCTGCCCCCACCAATGCCGGAATGCCCAAGGCACGGGCGACAATCGCACTGTGGGCGGTTGCACCACCCCGTGCGGTGAGAATCCCGGCGACTTGCACCGGATCCAGACGCGCAACATCCGAGGGCCCTACCTCGTCCATCACCAGAATGTAAGGCTCGTCGGGCGCAACCAGGGTTTCGATGCCGCAAATCTGCGCCAACACCCGACGCCCCACATCACGCAGATCCGCCGCTCGCTCGGCCAGCAGCGCATCGTGCAACTGCTCTTGCTGACGCGCTGCGTTATCGATGACTGTGGCCCAGGCGGCGGCCGCGCTTTCGCCTTGCTTGAGGCGCAAGGCGACTTCGTTGCTCAACTCAGGGTCATCGAGCATTTCCTGGTGAGTAATGAAAATCTCGCGAATCGCCTTGGCCTTGCTGCGCAGGATCAAGCCTTCGATGTCCTGACGCACTTCAGTCAAGGCGCTTTGCAGACGTTCGTGTTCAATGGTCACCGACTCGCCAAGCAGCGGATAGTCGAATGTCTGCAAGACCTGAATATGTGCCGGCCCCATGGCAATGCCCGGCGAAGCCGGCACCGCCGACATCTGGCTGCCGTCCAGCGGAGCAACGACAGATTTGCTGATCACTGCTTCAATCTGAACCGGGGCGGAAGATGTCGCGCTGGGCAGCGGTTCGATTTCCTCGCCCAGCCCTTCCAGCACGGCCGCCAGCAAGGCCGGCAGCGCGTCAGCTGCAATGCCGGGCTCAGCGATGAATTCCAGTACCTGACCGCGCCGCGCACCGAGGCTGAGCAGTTTGCTAAGGCTCTTGACCGACACGGCGCCTTCGCCGGTATCCACCACCCGAACCCGGATCTCGCCTTCGAAATTCTTGGCCAGTTGCGCCAGGATCTTCGCCGGACGCGCGTGCAGCCCATGGGCATTAGCCAGTGCCACACGCTGGGTCGGCCACTCGGCTGGCAACTCGCCGCCCAAGGCTTCAAGCACTGCACGACTGCTGGTGGCCTGGCCCAATTCATGGCCGCGCCCCTCAATCAGCAGTGAGCACAGGCGTTCGAGCAAGGCCTGATGAGCTTCCCCCAGGCTCGCCAGACAGAAGAGGCCATTGAGCGGCTGGCCCAGGTATCGGATCGGCTTGTCCGGGGTGACGAAGGCCAGACCCGGACGCTTGACCGTCTGCTCGCTGTGCAGCCACCACAGGCCATCACCTAACGGCAGTGCCTCGACTTGCTGCAATACGGCGGCAAAGCCGTTGCTGACGCATTCAGCCTTGCGCAGCAACCGGGCACCGCGCCAGACCAGCTCTTCAAAATCGTCCGCAGAAACACCCAGGCTGATCATTTGCGCATCCAGGGCCAACTCCTGTGGTGCGCCTTGCAACAACTGAAGCAGTGCTTCCGGGCTTTTTGCCTGACGCAAGGCTTCGCCCAGATCGGTCTCGCCCAGCGCGCGGGTCAACAGTTGCAGGAGCCGCAGGTGCTCGTCGGACTTGGCGGCAATACCAATGGCCAGGTACACCATTTGTCCGTCACCCCAATCCACCCCTTCGGGGAACTGCATCAGGCGCACGCCAGTGGCGAATACCAGATCGCGGGTTTCGGGCGTTCCGTGGGGGATGGCAATGCCTTGGCCAAGAAAGGTCGAACCTTGCTGTTCGCGATTCTGCAGGCCCGCCAGATAGCCATCGGCAACCAGACCATCGGCGACCAGCAGGTCAGCAAGCAGCGTTAATGCGGCGGACTTATCCACAGCCGTCTGGGCCATGGAAATTTGCTCTACGGTAAGCTCGAGCATACCTAACTCCTGTGCAGCGCAGATAAGCGCCTGGATTCTTGTTTTAAGAACGATCATGAAACGGGTGATCGAGAGCTTAGGTGATGAAAACGATAACCATCTGACAGCGTTTTCACCGAAATGACAGCCATGGAAAAAAAATAGCTGAAACGATTAACCTGATGAGTCCGGCACGTTACTTGATTATCTGCGCCGGTTGAAGCCCACTCGGTCCGATGCCGGGCCTCGCATGCAAATAAAACTGAGCGTTTGGGGGTAGATCAAGGTCTGCTGTCATGATTGGCCCCGATGGGCGAAAATCCCCCGGCGTCGCCTGAAAGCGCAAAATAACAAAAGGAATTCCAGCGTTGAAACTCAGTGATATCGCGCGTCTGGCCGGATGCTCCGTGACTACTGCCAGTTACGTGATCAACGGCAAGGCCGAACAGCAGCGCATCAGCAGCGCAACGGTAGAACGGGTGCGTGCGGTGGTCGAGGAGCACGGTTTCCGTCCCAACCCGCAGGCCGCCGGATTGCGCAGCCGCCACACCCGCACCTTGGGTTTTATCCTGCCTGACCTGGAAAACCCCAGTTACGCACGCATTGCCAAGTTGCTGGAGCAAGGTGCAAGGGCCAAGGGTTATCAGCTTCTGATCGCCAGCTCCGATGACGATCCCATCAGCGAGCTGCAACTGTTGCAGTTGTTTCGTGCCCGTCGCTGTGACGCACTGTTCGTCGCCAGTTGTCTGCCGGCCAGTGACGACAGTTACCGGGAGCTGCAGAGCAAAGGCTTGCCCATCATCGCCATCGACCGGGAAATGGACCCGGCACACTTCTGCTCGGTGGTCAGCGACGACCATGATGCCAGCCTGCGCCTGACTCAAAGCCTGCTGGCCACACGACCTCAGCACATTGCCTTGATCGGTGCGCGCCCGGAACTGATCATCAGCCGTGCCCGCGCTGATGGTTTCGAACAGGCTCTCAATGGTTTTGCCGGTACTGTCCTGCTCGAACAGGGCGAGGCATTCAGTCGCCAATGCGGCCAACGGCTGATGAACGATGTGCTGGAGCGGTTGGGCCACTTTCCCGATGCGCTGATCACCACGTCCTACGTGTTGTTGCAGGGGATATTCGACGTGCTGCAAGGCCACGCGGTAAATCCCGAGCAGTTTCACCTGGGGACATTTGGCGACACCCAATTGCTGGATTTCCTTCCATTGCCGGTCAATGCCATGGCACAACAGCATCAAGTCATCGCCCACATGGCTCTGGAGCTGGCGCTGGCAGCTGTTGAAAAAAATCAGTACGAACCAGGCGTTCACGCCATCGTGCGAACGTTCAAGCAACGCATTCACGAGGTCTGAAGGCGATGCTGATCGATACCCACACCCATCTGGATTTTCCGGATTTCGATGAAGATCGCTCCGCTATCCTCGCCAACGCCTACAAGTTGGGCATTGAGCGACTGGTCGTGCTGGGGGTTTATCAGCGCAACTGGCAGCACGTGTGGGATCTGGCCCTGAGCAATCCAGCCGTACAGGCCGCGTTTGGCCTGCACCCGGTGTACATCGAAGAGCATCGTCCTGAGCATTTGACGCAATTGGGCGATTGGCTTTCCCGGTTGCAAGGGCATCCGCAACTTTGTGCCGTCGGTGAGATAGGCCTGGATTACTACATCGAATCACTGGATCGCAAGGTTCAGCAGCGACTGTTCGACGCCCAGCTGCAACTGGCTGCGGACTTCAATCTGCCTGCGCTGATTCATGTCCGGCGCAGCCATGCAGACGTGATTGCGACCTTGAAGCGCTTCAAGCTCGGGCGCTGCGGGATTATTCATGCGTTCGCGGGCAGCCGCGAGGAAGCGCGTGAGTACATCAAGCTGGGTTTCAAGCTCGGTCTCGGCGGCGCCGCGACCTGGCCACAGGCGTTGCGCATGCATCGGGTCATCGCCGAATTACCACTGGACAGCGTGGTACTGGAAACCGATTCGCCGGACATGGCGCCCGCCATGTACCCCGGTCAGCGCAACAGCCCGGAACACCTGCCGGACATTTGCGCGGCACTGGCTGAACTGATGAACATTCCCGCTGCGCACCTGGCCGAAGCCAGCACTCAGAATGCCCGGGAATTGTTTGGTTGGGCGTAACTGCCCGGCCTCTTCCCGAATGAAACTGTAGGACCGGATCAGCCGAGAATGCCTTTCGATGGAGATTGCGCTTGCCGATGATGGGCAAGACGGTGTCTACAGAGAAGCGGTCAAACGAACAGCGTCCACAATGCAAAGCCGGCATACCAGACAATCGCGGCGCGGATAAGCAGTTCCCACAGTACATCCAGGCTGGTGACGCCTTCAGCCCCTACCACCGGAGCCGGCACATCACTGGCGACACAGCCGATTTTTGCGATCAGTTGCGCCGCGCTGATATTCCAGTTGAGCAACTCATGCAACATCACTCGGCTGACGGCCACGAAATTGCCGACCAACGCAAAGCTGGCGGCCAGCAGGCGTACCGGAACCCAGTCGAAGGCATGGCGCAACTGTCCGGCAGCATCACGCAGGGCCGGGGTCTTGCCATTTTCAGCGGCCAGGGCCAATAGCCGATAGGCCAGAGCGGCTACCGGGCCGAGCAGAAAATACCAGAAGATCACCGCAAAGAAGCTTTGATAGGCCTGCCACAACACATAACCCTGGACCCTCTCAAGCAACTGCTCGCTGTTGTCGGCCGACACGTTCATGTCACGTTCAGCAACATGCACGGCAGCCTGCGCATCGCCGCGACGACAGGCGTCACGAAATGGGCCGAGCGCCGCAATCAGATCACCGCGACCCAGGCTGAAGATCAGCACCAGCAAATGCACGGGCAGCGCCAGCCAGCCGTTGAAAACCGAGCCCAGCACCACCAGTGACAGCGCCAGCAGCACAACCGGCAGCAATACCATCACGCTGAGAATGACCCAAGGCCGCGAGCCGACACGCGGGTTGGATTCAAGCCGGGACAGCTCGCTCAACCACGGCCAGTCACGCTGCACACGCTGACGCAGGGCGGAAAACTTTTCGATCCAGACCGCCAGCAGCAACACCAGAAAACTCATTACCGATTCCTCACTTCTTCCAGCAGGGCCGCGTGTAAGCGCGACCAGTCAAAATACGGCCCCGGATCAGTCTTGCGACCCGGTGCGATGTCGCTGTGTCCGCAGATCCGATCATTGGTAATCGCCGGGAATGCGGCCTGCAGCTGTCGGGTCAATTCAATCAGCGCACTGTACTGCTGATCGGTGAAGGGTTGGTCGTCCGTACCTTCAAGCTCTATGCCAATAGAGAAATCATTGCAGGTTTCCCGACCTTCAAAGCAAGACACCCCGGCATGCCAGGCCCGATCCAGACAAGAAACGAACTGGAAGACATCGCCGTCGCGCTCAATCAGAAAATGCGCCGATACGCGCAAATCGGCAATGCCTGCGAAGTAGGGATGTTCGCTGACGTCCAGTTGATTCTGAAAAAAAGCCTGCACCTTGCCAGTCTTGAACCGGGCCGGGGGCAGGCTGATGTTGTGGATCACCAGTAACGAGATTTCATTGGCAGGCCGTGCATTGAAATTGGGCGACGGGCAATGCTGTACGCCTTGGCACCAACCGCTGGCGGAGTCCAGATGCATGGGTGTTCCTTGAACGGACAAATCGATAGCCGCAAGTATGCCCGCTGTGGGGGATGGTGTGGGGGAGTAATTCGGAGCGCGCTATCGGGGTCGAACAGAGCGGGTTGAGTGCAGCCCCCTCGCTGGCGAGACCTTAATCCTGAGTCATCAGGTTTACGCCTCGCCAACCAGTCAGAGCCTAAAGAGCATTGCGCCGATCAAGCGCCCTTGAGCTTGCGTAGATTGCCGATCACCGATTCCAGCGCGCGGTCGAACAGCAATGCGTCGTCGAGCATGCGAATGGCGCCACGGCGGAATTCAACCGCTAGTCCCATTCGGGTTTTTTCGAGAACTTTCATGCCTGTGCGATTGACGAACACGTATCGCCCGCTCGGCTCGACAATAGCCGCCAGCTTGCAGCGCAACCGGTGCTCTTCGTCTTCCTGAATCTCGACCCAACAGCCCAGGCGCAGCTTATCGACTTGTAACAGGCCGGCGTCGTCGTCCGGCAGGCGCAGCACTGGCTCGTTGAGCAACTGCTCGCCAGGTGCAATCAGGACAATCTCTTCAACCACTTCGATCATCGACGGGCCAGTTACGCTCTCGCCTTCGGCGTCAAAGGCCACACCCTCGACCGCCTCGCCCTGCATCCTGGAGAAATGCTGGAACGCCTGAACATGCAGCGCTTCAAGCTGGCTGAAAAACTCACTGGTTGCGAACGGATCGAACGCTGCACTGGCCAGACCTTCGCGCAGGGCCTTGAGCAGGCCCGGCACCAGATCCAGCAGGCGCTGGCGGGCTTCGGGCTCCTCGTGGAGCTCGACACTCCAGATCAGATCGTCCATGGCCGCCAGACCGGATTCCCATTCGCCGGACTCATCGCCGTGCTTGAGACAGGTCAGCAGCAATACCTTGCTCCAGGCTTCCTGAAGCAGACGCACCACCACCTCAGGCAGGGTTTTACCCACCAGTCGGTCATTGAGTTCGTGCTGCACGCGTTGACGCGCCAGCTCGGCACGGGCGCGACCTTCTTCGGCGTCACGGGTGCGTTGCTCCAGCAGTTCACTGCGTCGACGCTCGTCGCTGGTAAAGGCGAGGAAATCGACCAACAGCTCGGAGAAAATTGCCGGGTCATCGACGAAGTCATTGAGCAGGCGCTGCACGATCTGTTCGACGCGGATATACAGCGAGTCGCGCTGATAATCATCCCGACCGCCCCAACCCAAGGCAGCGGAAGCAATTTCGTTAAGCAGCCGACGCGCAGGATGGCTGCCGCGACTGAAGAAGCTTTTATCGATGACCGCGACTTTCAGCATCGGAATTTGCAAGCGGCCGATCAGAGCCCGCAGCGACGGCGGCAGGTTACGGTCGTCAAGAATGAACTCGAAGAGCATGGCGATCAGGTTGATCACGTCCTCGTCGCCCACTCCCACCACTCGAAACTTGCCGCTCTTGACGCTCACCCTGGTCAGCAATTGCTCAAGCTGGTTGCGCAAGTCGAAATCGTCCGGCGCGTCCGGTGTTGGCACGTATTGCTGCAAATGCGACAACAAGCGCAGCAGGTCCTGACTGGAAATCGGCCGGGCTTCGGCGTTGGGCTCATGACGTGGGGCCAGATTGCCGCGCACCTGCAGCAGCAAATCCTGCAAGGCTGAAAACACTTCCTGCACGCCTTTATCCAGCTTGTCGGCGGCCTGGGCCAGATCCGGGTCGGCCAGATCGCTGGTGCGAGACTGGCGGACGACGCGGTCAGTGGCACGACGGGCCGGCAATGCTTTGAGTTCGGGCAATACACCGGTGGCGATCAGCAGCTGATTGGCTTCAAGGTATAAATGATCGGCATCGGCCAGCACGTATTTTTCGAAAAGCTTGAGGATGATCAGCTTGACCTTGATCTCGACGCCCAGACTGCGACCGGCCTGCAAGAAGAAATCGCAGAGCATCGCCGGCCCCATTGGGTTGGCGTCGTCGGTCAACGCCTGGGTGATCAGCTGGTTCAGACGCGTCGTCAGTTGACCCAGGGCAACGCCGTCGCGACTGAGCACCTTGGCAACCATTGCATCGACGGCGACGGTTTTTTCCAGATCGTCGTTATGCACCAACGCCAGCTTGTCAAAAGACATGGCAACGGGAATGACCGGCTCAGTGATCTGATACTGGCCAAGGCGCAGGAAAGCTTCGTAAAACTTGTCGAGAAAAGCACGTTCGATGCTTTTGCGCTTTAACCGCAAATCACGCATCGCTTCGAAGAAGGTGTTCTGCTCGGTGTTGTTCTGGGCGCGGTCCGCCATCTCGAACAGCGTATCGTCGGCGTTATCGAACAACGCCTGAAGCGCTTCCTTAAGCTGCTGCGCAGCCTTGTCACGGACCTGCAGAAGCACGACCGGCAGTCGGGCAAGGGGCGAATTGGCGGCCAGGTCCGGGGTCGATTTGTTTAACGGCACAACTTTTTCGTCGTTTTGCATCAAGCCCCCTACCAGAAAACAGCCGCTACCTCAGCGCACACCAGGCGTGGCCGGTCTGCGGGGCGTTGTCGTTGTGCCTAGAAACGTCAAAGTCATGACGTCAAATACAAGTCGGATTATCTTTCAAAAGATGTCAGCGGCGCCAGCACTGGTTTAACCGTTTTAACAAATAATAAATTGGCCGGTACAGACATAGACCGCAAAAAATCCATTCCATCGCAATTCAGCGCAAAAAACCGACCAGTAGCAGTTGCGGCGCTTCAACCTGAACGCTATGGCAGGTGGGTGGCAAGGAAAACCTGCCTTATACTCGCGCCACTTTGTTAGTGGAGTCCCCTGATGCCGAATTTACAACTCGCCACCCTGAACGCCGAAATCGATGCCAACGTGCGCCGGGCGCTGCTGGAAGATGTCGGCAGTGGCGACATCACCGCGCAATTGATCCCGGCGGAACGCCTGGCCAAGGCCACGGTTATCTCCAGGGATGCGGCAGTCATTGCCGGTACCGCGTGGGTCGATGCCGTATTCCGACAGTTGGATCCGCGCGTTGCGGTGCATTGGCAGGTCATGGATGGGGATCGGGTCAAACCGGACCAGACGCTGTTTCATCTGGAAGGCCCTGCGCGCTCATTATTGACAGGCGAACGCAGCGCGCTGAACTTCCTGCAATTGCTGTCAGGTGTTGCCACAAAAGCACAGCATTACGCCGACATGGTCGCCGACACTCAGGTTCAACTGCTGGACACCCGCAAGACGCTCCCCGGCCTGCGCCTGGCGCAAAAATACGCCGTCACCTGTGGCGGTTGTCATAACCATCGCATCGGCTTGTACGACGCATTCCTGATCAAGGAAAACCACATCGCTGCCAGTGGCGGTATCGCCCAGGCCATCAGCGCTGCGCACCGGATCGCGCCTGGCAAGCCGGTGGAAATCGAAGTGGAAAACCTCGGCGAATTGCGTCAGGCGCTGGATGCTGGCGCAGACATCGTCATGCTCGACGAGCTGAGCCTGGACGACATGCGCGAAGCGGTGAGCATTAATGCAGGTCGCGCCAAACTCGAAGCCAGCGGCGGCATCAATGACCAAACATTGCGCATGATTGCCGAAACGGGTGTGGACTACATTTCCATCGGCGCACTGACCAAGGATGTAAAGGCAGTGGACCTGTCAATGCGACTGAGTCTTTAAGACAACGCTTTTGCCGCTACACCGCGCAGACTGACCAAGTAACAACAGGTACAGCAAGTTATAACAACTTGCTGTACCTGCGACTTCGCCTAATCGAACCATCAACAAACAAATCAATCGTCTCTGCCACTTAAACGCTGCAAACAAACATTAATTCGCAGACTTTAAACTGTAACTTCTCGCCTGCCACCGTCAACGCTATTAACCTTCATGCAAAAAAAGTGTTCAGCCCTTTTTACAGCCGGCACAAGGTGTCTCTGTTCATGGATGGCCGCGCTGCCGCATCATCGGAGCACCTGTTGCTATGGGCTGGCGGGAAAATGAGTTCATAAGTATTTTTTATCCACCGCTCTACGGCTCATCTACTGTTTCAATATTAAATACAAGGCCTCTACCGTTTGTCACCACAACACGATGGGCAGTTGCGCCGACCAGGCATTCCGAATATTTAATAACGTGTCGTTAATGTTATTACCAATAGCTGTAAGAATTGGATCCACTCGGGTATATACAAACTCGTGCGGTAGCCTACCTGTTATTTGGCTAATCCTTAGTGCGAGCGCCCTGCGCCCATCCCTTTCGGCCGATGGGTGCCCGCACTGGTTACAGACTCCTACCTCGACAATCACCCACGAACTGAACCGCTAACGCGCAATGGTGATCGCCTGTGCGCAAGCCGTTCCGACGCAGCGCAAACGGGGCATGCTGATGAACAGGCAAAACTGGCTGGCACTGCTTGTCCTTTCGCCGCTTCCCCTTTCGGCCATGGCGGGCAAACCACAAAGCATAGAGATGGGTGGCTTCGAGTTCACGCCGACGCTGAAGGCGGGAGAACGTTATGACGATAACTTTCGCACACTCCATGATGGCGTGCTGTCGTCCTGGGTCACGTCGTTGCGCCCCACCTTCTTGCTGGAGGCGCAAACACGCAAAAGCGCTTATCAACTCCATTACACGGTGGACAGCGAAACCTTCCAGAACCACGCGGATGCCAGCCATGTGGATCAGCAGCTAGCGCTTCGAAGCGTGCTGGAGTTCGATTCGCGCAACCGGTTGAAATGGGAGCTGGGCTACAAGCGCGCCGAGGAAACCGACGATACCGCCGACCCGCTGGAAAATGACAAGTACACCCTTAAGAACGCACTGCTCGGTTACAGCTTTGGGGTGCAAAGCGGCATGAATCAGATAGACCTGCGCGCCGAATATCAACAATTGCGTTATCGCAACAGCGGCACCCTCAATGAGGATAAGGAGCACGATACCCGCGCCTTCATTGCAACCTGGTATCACCGGCTGGGCGGGCGAACCCGAGGATTGTTCGAGCTGCGACGCAGCGACTATGACTATGTGCTTCCCGGCAGCCCGCGCAACAGTACTGGCAGCGCGGCGCTGATCGGCCTGACCCGAGACGTCACGGCCAGAACCAGCGGCAGCCTGCGGGTTGGTTATGAACGCAAGGATTTTGACAGTGACTCGGTCAGCGACCGCAGCAGCCCGACCTGGGAAGTCGGACTCGCGTGGAAGCCGCGCACCTATTCCACGTTCGAGCTGAACATGCGCAAAGCCTTCGATGAGGGCGACGACGGCGCAAGCACGGTCCACACCACCAGCACGCGTCTGAGCTGGACGCACACATGGTCAGGTTGGGTTTCTTCGAAGCTCGATTACCGCCACGCCGAACGGGAATATCTGGGGCTGAGTCGGGACGACACGCTGGACAGCTACGGCGCATCGTTGATTTATGCAGTCAACCGATGGGCCGAAATCAGCCTTGGCTATCGTCGCTGGCATAACGACTCCAATGTCATTGATGAACGCTATACGCGCAATGTCTACCTGTTGAGCGTTGACGTGAGCCTTTAGGCGCCCTGCCTGCCAAACGATCCTCGCGCCGGACAGCGAGCAGCCCTTCACATGGACGGTTGCACCTGGAGGGAGATATCCCATGTCTACAGGCCAGTTCTGCCGCATCGCGGTGTTGCTGATCCTCAGCTTCCCGGTATTCGCTGCGCCTCAGTATCAACTCAACTCCGGAGACATTCTGAAGATTAATGTCTTTGGCGAGACGGACCTGAGTTTTACGGAAATCCGCTTGAACGACGCAGGCACGTTTTCGTATCCCTTCCTCGGGGAGGTCAACGCTAAAGGCAAGACGCCCGCCCAGGTCGAAGCCCTGCTGACTGACAAGCTCAAGGATGGCTATCTGGTCGCCCCTCGAGTCTCGGTCAGCGTGGTGGCGTACCGGCCGTTTTATATCAGCGGGGAAGTGAAGCTGCCCGGCGGTTACCCGTTTGAACCGGGCCTGACGCTGGACCGGGCGATTGCCCTGGCCGGCGGCCTTACCGAGCGCGCCTCGGACCGCCGCATCTACATCGTGCGCGGCACCGATACGCGCCGCAGCAGCCAGAAGGCGAGCTTGAACACGCTGGTCGAACCCGGCGACACCATCACCATCGAACAGGGGTTTTTCTGACATGGACGAGGTGGCCATAAGTAAACACGGGCTGGCGCAACGCTATATGCCTGGCAGCGAAGACCGCGACTTTATCGACTCGCGAAACCTGGCCCTGATCCTGTGGACTCATAAATGGCGTATCGCCGCACTGGCGGCAGCCGCGACCCTGGCCGTCCTGTTGATCCTGCAGAACGTCACGCCCATTTATCGCGCCACGGCGTCACTGGTGATCGAGCCCAAGGGTGCGACGTTGATCAGCTTCCAACAGCCGACCTATGACTCGCCCAACGCTGCGGTGGACTACCTGCAAACGCAGATAACGTTGATCCAGAGTCGAGCGGTGGCCGAGCGCGTGGTGCGGCAACTGAATCTGACCGAACACCCTGAATTCGATCAGCGCCGACGCCTGAAGCTGCTGCGCGAAACGCTTACGGCAATTGCCACAGTCGCGCCGGGCACATTTGCAGACAAATGGCTTGAACACCGCGCCATGACGGCGACCGAGGTCTTTGACGCGACGGTGCGAGAACTGATGGAGCGCACCAGCGTAGCGGCCCAAGGGAAAAGTCAGTTGGTCAATATCAGTGTGAGCATGAACGACCGGGAAACTGCGGCGCTGGCAGCCAACGCGCTGGCCCATGGTTACCTGGACAGCCGGCTCGATGCCCAAATGAGCGAGTCGCTGAACGCATCCAAATGGATGAATACCCGGATGATCGAATTGCGCACGCAATTGCAGGAGGCTGAGAACAAACTGCAACGCTACCGCGACGCCGAGGGCCTGGTGGACGTGGACGGCGTGGTCACCCTCAGTGCCAATGAGCTGTCGAAAACCAGTGACCGCATGATCGACGCCCGCCGCCAGCGCGCTGAAGCGCAAAGCCAGTACGCTCAGGTCAAGGCCATGCTCGGCGCCAAAAGCCTGGCCAATCTGTCCAGCGTGCCCGCCGTCATCGGCAATCCGGTGATCCAGCAGTTTCAGGCCAACGAGGCCCAAGCCATGGCCAAGGTCGACGAGCTGTCACGTCGCTATGGCGAACGTCATCCGAAGATGATCGCCGCCCGCTCGGACCTGGCCGCTGCCCAGGCGAGTCTGCGCGGGCAGGTTGATCAAGTGGTGGCCGGGCTGGAGCGCAATTACCAGCTAGCCCGTGCCAACGAAGAAGCGTTGCGCTCGTCGGTGGATACCAGTCGGGCGCAGATTCAGGACATCTCTCGCAAGGAGTTCAAATTACGTGAGCTGCAACGGGACGTGGACAGTAATCGCACGCTGTACGACACCTTCGTCACGCGTTTGCGCGAAACCACTGCGACCGCCGATATCGGCGTCAGCAATGCGCGCATCGTTGACCCGGCCATCGTACCCAGCGAACCCAGCGCCCCGAACAAATCGCTGATCGCGTCGATCACGGCGCTGCTTGCCCTGGTGCTCGGTTGCGCGTTCTTCTTGCTGCGCGACACCTTGCACAATGGGTTCAAATCCGGCGAAGACATTGCCAGGAAGCTCAATCTTCCCGTGCTGGGGCTGGTGCCGCTGTTGGAGAAGAAAAATCGCAAAAGCATTTCCCGGCAATACGAACGCAATGACGACGCCGGTTTCACCGAAGCCATCCGTACTTTACGCACGGGGATCATGCTGGGCGACACCCCAAAACGTCGCGCGCTGCTGGTCATCACCTCCACTCTGCCCGGCGAAGGCAAAAGCGCCATTGCGGTAAACCTGGCATTCGCTCTGGGCCAGCTGGAGCGGGTGCTATTGATCGAAGCCGATCTGCGGCGCCCAAACCTAGCGCGCAATCTGGGCATGAATGCCGCACAACCCGGCCTGGCCAGCCTGATCACCGGCCAGGCGAAGATCGATGCGTGTATCCATCGCGTCGGCCAGGTGGATATTCTGACCGCCGGGGATATCCCCCCCAACCCGCTGGAATTATTGGCCTCGCCCCACTTCGGCAGGTTCATCGAATGGGCCCGTCAGCATTACGACCGAATCATCCTCGACTCGCCGGCCAGCGATGCCGTCAGCGATGCCGCGGTGCTGTGCGCCATGGCCGATGCAGCAATTTATGTGATCAAGTCCGGCAGCACCCCCGCGCCACTGGTGCATCAGTGCATCGAACAACTCATACAAAACGGCGCGCCGCTGTCCGGCGTAGTGCTCAATCAAATAACCCCGTTGAAAGGACGTCAGGGATACAGCCGGTATTACCTTTATCTGCCTCGTGAAAACACCCAGTAAAACGCAACTGTGCACTGTTCAGCCGCTGTCGTGATGACCCGACTGCGCACTTCATAGCCTGCATATGCTGGCCGCTGCATGCGTCGCATTGACTCGCCGTTGCTGAGGGCGAGCCGCTTCGCGCTGGCAATTATCGAGGAGACGTCCACCATGCTTGCTCAACGACTCAATCCGTCGATCAACAGACGCGGCCTGACGTTCTGGGCGCAATGGATCTGCGCCATGGGCCTGACCACGCTCGTGATCGGTGCCATTGTCTATCAGGTCATCGGCTCGATTCCCTATCCCTACCGCGTGCTGATGATCGTCGGCGTGCTTGGCTCGGTTCCGATTTACAGCTTGCTGCATGTCTATCACAAGCGCTTCGGCTACTGGAGGGGCCTGCTGCGCCTGCTCGCAGGCTGGCTGCTGCTGGTCGGCGCGTTGTTCGTGCTGTCGCAGTTCTGCCTCGGCCAGGCCGACCTTGACAACAAGGTGCTGCTCCAAGCGGCGGTCGCCGGTTATCTGGCTCATTGCGCGACGTATCTGCCACTGCGTTATCTGGTCAGCCTGCACTCACGCTGGCTGCGCAAGGAGCGCGTTTCGGTGATCATCGGCACTTGCCCGATGGCTTACACCCTCGCCGGACAGTTGCGCCAGCGCGTGCCGGTACTCGGACTGGTGGCCACCGAACCGGGCGTTTCCTCAATCGCTGGCCAGCCTCCGGTGCTTTGCGAACTGCCGCAATTGCGCGAGCTGGTAATGCGCGACCATGTGCGACGGGTTTACATCGCCCTGGCGCTGAACATGATTACGCAGATCGAAGCCATCTACCTGAGCCTGCTGGACCTCAATGTCGACGTGGTCTGGGTACCGGATTTCGGCAGCATGTTGCTGCTCAACCAATCGGTCGCCCAGATCGAGCAGTTTCCTGCGATCTACCTCAACGAGACGCCGCGCAGCTCCCATCCCGCTGCCACGCTGGGCAAGGAATTGCTTGACCGCAGCCTGGCGCTGCTGGCCTTGCTGGTTTTGCTGCCAGTGATGTCGGTCATTGCACTGGCGGTGAAGCTGTCCTCACGCGGCCCGGTGTTTTTTCGCCAGCCCCGACATGGCTGCAACGGCGAGGTGATTGAAGTCTGGAAGTTTCGCTCGATGCGCTTGCATGACGACACTGACGTGCAGCAGGCCACTCGCGATGATCCACGGGTCACGCCGGTTGGCGCGTTTCTGCGACGCACGTCCCTGGACGAGCTTCCCCAGTTGATCAATGTGCTGCGCGGAGAAATGGCCCTGGTCGGCCCGCGTCCCCACGCCGTTGCCCACAATCAGTATTACGGCGCGAGAATCCTCGCCTACACCGCACGCCATCGCATCAAGCCCGGCATTACTGGCCTGGCTCAAGTGAGCGGCTGCCGAGGGGAAACCGAAACCCTGGAAAAAATGCAGGAGCGCCTGGAAAAGGACCTGGACTACATCAACCACTGGTCGCTCTGGCTGGACATCAAAATCCTGCTCAAGACGCCGTTCACGCTGTTCTCGCGCAACATCTATTGAGATGGAGACGGACATGAGCGATCAGCAATCCAGTGGCATCGTTTTGCCTGAGCCGGGAAGTGGCTGGCGCAGGTTATGGCGACAGGCGACCGGGGCACGACTGTTGCGCAATATTGCCACCGCAGTGTCTGGCAGTGCCGGAGCGCAACTGATCAATCTGGCGTTGATTCCGGTGATCATGCGCATCTACGGGCCGGAGGCGTTTGGGGTGGTCGGCACTTTCCAGAGCCTGACCATCATCCTCATCCCGGCCTGCGCGCTGACCTACCCGATGGCGATTGTCCTGCCCAAAAGCGACGCCGACGCCCGCGGCTTGATCAAACTGTCGCTATGGGTAGCGCTGGGCATTGCCGCCCCTTCAGCGCTGCTGCTGTATTTTCAGGGTTCCTTGATCGCCAACGCCCTGGGCATCGACATGCTTGATCCCTACCTGATGCTGCTGCCGGTGGTGATGCTCAGCGCCGCAGTGCTGGAAATCACCCAACAGTGGTTGTACCGGACCCAGCGTTTCAGCCTCACCGCCCGCGGCGCGACTCTGCATGCACTGGTGTACAACGCGACGCGAAGCCTGGCGGGACTGGTGCAAGCTTCAGCTCCCGTGCTGGTGGTGACCAGCGCGCTGTACTACGTGATCCACAGCGCGCTGCTGTTGTTGGGCATGACGTTCAGACCGGCAACTGCCGCGCTCGCCCCCGTCGATCCGGCCCCCTCTGTCCCGTTAAGAAAACTGGCGGCGCAGTATCGGGACTTCCCGCTATTCCGCGCGCCGCAAGTGCTGATCAACGCCCTTTCCGTGCACATGCCGACTCTGGTTCTGGCCGCGTCGTTTGGCGCCGTCTCAGCGGGTTTTTTTGCCCTGTGCCTGCAAGTGCTGAGCATGCCGAGCAACTTCATCGGCAAGGCAGTTGGCAGCGTCTATTACCCACGCATTACCCAGGCGATTCATGCCGATGAACCGGTCGCCGGGTTGCTGGTACGGGGCGTTGCGGGCATGGCGCTGGTGGGGATTGTGCCGTTTGCCGCACTGGCGGTGGCCGGGCCGTGGCTATTCGGGCTGGTTTTCGGCGGGCAATGGGCTGCCGCTGGGGAATATGCACGCTGGTTGGCCCTGGCTGAGTTCACCGGTTTTATCGCTGGCCCTTGCGCAGTAGCGATTCCGGCACTGGCTCTGCAAAAACGCTTCCTGATGTTCGAAATTGCCAGCACTTCGTTAAGGGTCGTGGCGGTCACGGTGGGGGCCCAAGTGTTCAAGGACGCGCTGGCGGTGGTGATGGCCTTCGCGGCGGCCAACACCGCGATCAATCTGTGCCTGATCCTCATCGTCCTGTTTGAGTCACGGCGCTGGCATCGACGCCAGACCGGCCCGGCTCACGCCCTCCCGTCAACGCCGGAGTAACCCGTCCATGGCCCCAAGTAACGTATGCGCGCTGATTCTTAACTGGAACGGTGCCGAGCAGACGATCAATTGCGTGAGATCAGTGGACGCCCATTGCGCCATTCCTGTCGTGGTGGTCGACAACAGCTCCGATGAAGACGATTACCAACGCCTGGCCAGCCACCTGCGCGCTCGGGTCGACGGCGATACCTGGACAGGCACGGAACAGCAGATCCGCCAACACACTGACAAACACCGCACCTGCCTGATCAGGAATGCGGGTAACTACGGCTACGCTGGCGGCAATAATGTGGGCATCGATTATCTGTACCGCGCCGGATACGACTACATCTGGCTATTGAACAACGACATTACTGTCGAAGCCGATTCATTGCGGGCCTTGCTGTCCACCCTCGACAGCGATGCCCGCTGCGGATTCTGCGCATCAATTCTGGTCTATGCCGACCATCCGGATAGGGTCCAGTGCGTGGGTGGCGGCCAGCTTTATCCATGGCTTGGCAAGGCCCGGCTGATTGGCAAGAACCTTAGCCGCGACGAGTTGGATCACCACCTTGCACGCCTGCCCAAGCCCGATTATCTGATGGGTGCCTCGCTGCTGATCAAGCGTGAGGTCATCCAGCGTGTCGGTTTGATGGACGAACGCTATTTCATGTATTCCGAAGAGGTGGACTGGCAACGTCGGGCTGCCAGCCAGGGTTTTACCTGTCAGGTCGCAACCCACAGCTTCGCGCGCCATGGCGACAGTGCCAGCAGTCGCAACCGCAGCCATATGTTTCATTTTTATCGAAACCGGGCAGCCATCATGTACAACAAAAAATTCCACTCTATGCCCTGTTATCTGTTTTCAGCACTGGCGTTGACGGCAATCACGACCCTGCAGAACCGGCACAACCTGAAAAACATTCGGTATGGGATCAAGGGCATTACAGAAGGCCTGGCGTTCTCATGGCGCTGAAACGTAGTGCAAGGGGTGCCATTGAAAGAGGAGCCGCCGATGATTCGCAAACGCTGCGCCTATCGCGTGCTGTTGTTCCTGCTGCTGTTTCTGAACTCGGCCTGCCTGTTCCTGACCGACGATAAAAAAGCTGGCATAGCGTATCTACGCGAACTGTTCATCGTCGTGATTGTGCTGGTTGCCGTGCTCCTGCTGCTGACTTGGCGTCGCGCACAGCAATCGCGGGCGGGTCTGTGGATACTGTTTTTCGGCCTGGTGTTGCCGATACTCTCGGCGCTGCTGGCCAGGCTGAACTTCGGCCAGCCCATCGGCTTCGGGCTGTTGGAAGAGCGGCGCAGTTTTCTCTACCTGCTGTTTTTCCCGACGCTGTTCCTGCTGATAAAAGCGCATCCTACCCAGGCGCAACTGGAGAGGTTCTTTGTCTGCTGCGGCATTGCCTGCGTTGCGGTCGGCTATCTGTATTACTTCGGATGGTTGCCGGAAAACACCGACGTGAGTTTTACCGTCGACGAAAAAGACTACGGGCTCAACCCGCTCAGGCCCAATCGCTTCAGCATCGGTGCGCCTTATGTCAGCGCTTGCGCCTTCATGTTGATGTATCGCCTGAAGCGGTCCATGTCTTGGCTTCATCTGGCTTTGTTGCTGGTGTTCGCGTCGTATCTTTGGCTGGTCCTTCAAACCCGCAATACCATGCTGGTCTGGGCGCTAGCCGGTCTGTGGATCTTTCGCAGCCGGGTCGGACTGCTCGTCAAGCTGGGTGTCCTGGCGGGCGTGGTGCTGCTGGCAGCCTTCTTCCTTGCGCCCGACTTTTTCGTCGCGCAACTGGACAGGTTCGACGCGCTGCTGTTCGAGGCACGGGAACCCGGCGTGCGCAATGTCACCACCCACATCGTGATCGAGGAAGTGGCCCGCAACGGGTTGATCGGCATGGGCGCCCTGTCTCTGCAATGGCAAGGTGGTTTTTCGCGCCTGTATAACGGCTACTTCTATCTATCGGACGTGGGCCTGCTCGGCGTTTATTACCGATTCGGTTTCCTGGCTCCTGCGATTGCGCTGATCTATTACGTGGGTTTCTTTCGTTTCATGGCTTACTGCGGAAAAAAAGGCGACCTGTTGAACGCCTTGCAACTGACCTTCTGGATCAACGGGATCAATTTCCTGTTTTCCAACACCATCATGTACGGCGGGGAAATAACCGGCCTGTCCATTGCTGCATTTATCTATTTCGCCCGAGAGCAGGACGTGATCGCAGCAGCATCGCCTGACAAAAACCGGCTGCCTGATGCAAGTTTGAGAAACCACGACGCCCTGCTTCGTCAGCGCTGATGCCGCGTCGTCGTACAGTGCGGCGCAATCAGGTATTTGGCCAGCACCGGCCATTGCGGACGATCCCGGCCACCCACCGGCTCAATGGACAGCGGATACTCGCCCCACGCCGACCCCGCCGACCAGTACGCCAACGGCACACATTTCTCCTGCAAATAAGCCAGCAAACGATCCATGGCCAGGCCCCAGCGCGGGTCGTCCGCTGGAAATCCCGCCTCGCCGATCTGTCCGCGCTTGCCGTTCTTTTCTAGCCACTGAACAAAAGGCTGCACGCGCTTGACCGCGATATCCGGATCAAAACGCCGCCCCAGGGTTTTCTCGTAGCGTCCGCTGGAGTCCTCATCAAAATACAGATGGGCCGAAAAAATAAGATTGTTGGACGGATCTTTCAGGTCCAGCAACGCATCGTTGTACTGCGGCCAGCGCGTCGCACTGGACCAGGAACGCCCTTCGATGATGATCGGTCGATGCCAGTCATTGGCACGGATGGCAAAAATCCCCGCCTGCGCTGCCTTGGGCCAATACTTGTCGGCGTCGTCATGGGGCTCATTCATGATGTCGTAGGCGTAAAGCGCCCGAAAATCCCGCCAGCGAGCAGAGACCCGCTGCAACAGATCGCGATACGCCTGGATCGGTACGTTTTTGCCGCCCAGTACTTCATTTTTATAAAGCCCGAAGTTATGCACATCCAGGGTGACGTTGATCCCGCGCCGCTCGGCCTGAATCAGCATCTTGTCGATTAGCGACGCGTAGGTTTCATCCAGCTCGCCACCCAGGGTCGGCTGCAAACGCTCCCAGCGCATGGGAAAACGAATCGCACGTATGCCTTTAGCTTGCCATTTGTCGAAATAGTTTTCGTCCGGAAAAAAGTAATGGGTGCCGTTCTGCCCAGGCCAGACACCCTCCGAGAACTCCGCCCCGGAGACGTTGAGCAAGACCATGGCCGCATGCCCGACGGCTTTCTGCCCATGGGCGCCCCAAGACACGACGCACAGCGCCGCCACCAGCAACAGTTTGCCCGCCCGATTGATGCCCTTGGGCATCGCCATCGAGAACCCGCCAGGTACCGGCGCCGCTGAGTCCAGTGAATCAAACATGGTGAGTTGGCCCTCCTTGTTTTGATGCACCCGGACGGATGCATCGGGCAAGTACCCCCGGGAATCGCCTGAGCAACAGCGATCAAGCCCAAGGAGCAACCTCATGAAAGTATTTGGCATCGAGTTCTATCATCGACACCGCCAGGAACTGATCCGAGAACTGACAGCACTGAGCGACAGAACGTTTCGCTATGTCGTTACGCCTAACGTGGATCACCTCGTCATGCTGGAACAAGATTGGGAATTGCGCCGCTCCTACCGATACGCGGCTTACCGGCTGTGTGACAGCCGGGTGCTGTTCCCACTGCTGAATCGACTCCATGCAGACATCGCCGAAGCCATTCCCGGCAGCACGCTGACCCGGGAGATGATCCAGATTGCCGAACAGCGCGGCTGGCCGGTGACGGTCATCGGTTGCGACCCGGAAATCATCAGCACGTTGAGAGACATGTACCCCTCGATCACCTTCCACCATTACAACCCGCCCATGGGATTCATCGCCCATCCACAGGAAGTCGATCGGTCCATCTCGTTCATCAATGAACATCCGGCTCGCATGGTGGTGTTTTCGGTGGGTTCTCCCCGCCAGGAAATACTTGCGCTGAGAGTGTACGAACGTGGCGCCGCAATAGGCATTGGCCTGTGTGTCGGTGCGTCGCTGCTGTTCTTGTCGGGAAAAATCAGGCGGGCGCCTGAATGGATGCAACGCTTGTCCCTTGAGTGGCTGCATCGTTTCATTCACGAACCCAGGCGACTGGGAAAACGTTACTTCAAGGATGCCTACCGGATTATTCCGCTCATCGTCAAAGAGATCCGGAATGGGGCAGGGAAACATTCCAATTCAGACAATGATCCACGTGGGCTGTCCTAGACACAGTGCGCACCGCTATGGCCACCCGGCTTGAAACGCCTTGAGCCAGTGTAGCCCTGCACATTTTTTTTGCACGGACTGTAAGGGCGTTCTGACAAGCGTTCCCGTTTTATGGAGCAGGGCCGGACATCTACGACGAGCGGCGCTGTACTGAAACGAATTTGTACTAACTTGAACCACAGAAATGCAGATGTATTTCGCCAGACTGGGGTCGCGTCAATGAACGACAACCTGGATGAAACGTTGAAAACCCAACGACGACTTGAACTCCATCTGGCATTGGAGGAGTTGGGGCAGCTCGACGACATGTCGACCCGAATCTTCCGCATTGGCATCTTTTGCGGTCGGCTGCTGGAGCTTCAGCGTAACGGCGTATTCACCTTTGCCGAATACCAGGAATGGGCAAGCAATGCCTGCAGAGCGCTCGCCACTGGAGAATCGGCTGACCTGTCATTGCATCTGGCCGAATGCGTCTGGATACCCACAAGTGAGAACCCATCCTCTGACCATTAAGTAGCCCTGGTCTTACGTGCAGTCGGCCACGGCCCGAATAACGGATACTGCCATGACTGCCAATTTCGTCTTCGATCCTGCCGCTACCTATGACGTAAAAGACCCCGATCAGAAAAACCCCGTCTGGCGCATCCAGAACCGCCGCGTCTATGCCTATCTCGAACACGACCCCCGCCGCGACTGGAGCGGCGACATCGGCATCCTCGTCCTGTGCTCACCGCGACGACTGGTGGACCACGAAGGGCATGACATGGCGTTTATCGACGGGCCAAGGGTGCGGTGTGTGGATGGAAGGAGTTTTGGGCTTTATGAGGTCAAGAGTTGAATCAGGCCTGCATAAACGCGAAAAGCCCTGCATGTGCAGGGCTTTTCGTTTGGTGCGGTGTAAAGCAATGAAGCCGGTGCCGAAAACAGGAATCGAACCTGCGACCTTCGCGTTACGAGTGCGCTGCTCTACCGGGCTGAGCTATTTCGGCATTAGCTCAGCATAGTCTCTGTAGAGCTATAGTCCGCCACGAGGACATACGCTTATGACAATAAATTATTAACCGGCAGGAGCAGCAGCAGTAGCCGCCTTGCAAGAACCAGGCATCCAGTTTGCTGGTGTACCAGTGCAGGTCCAGCTAGTGATACTGTTTGTTGAAATAACAGGGGTCAATTTGACGATGGTATCGCCCGCAGTATTGATATCGCCTGTTACTGTAATGAGACCGGTCGTTGCGCCCACAGTAATAGACTTCGCATATTTAGTCGCCACGAACCCGGTCGCACATGCGTCAAGGCTAGTAGCGCCATTGGAAGAAACAGTTTCAGTTACACATGTACGAGCGCTACTTGCCGCCAAAATCAGTTCAGACGCTTTAGCCCGAGCGGTGTAGTCCTGATACGCAGGCAATGCAACCGCCGCCAAAATCCCGATGATCGCCACCACGATCATCAGTTCGATAAGGGTAAAACCTTTTTGTGCCTTCATTGGTACTGCTCCGGTGCGTCAATAAGATGTTGCCTGCACAGATAAAAGCATAGGTCGTGCCAACAATAGATCGATGCGGTTTCCTGCCTGTGCGGTTGCAACGGGCGGCCCATTGGCCTCAATTCCACGCACAAACTGACAAAATTCGTCACATTGCCCTGCATCATTGGCAGCACCGCCCGACTGCGCTATAAACCTCGCACTGTCTGTGTCTGGTGGTTTTATGAGTGATGTCGTCCTCACCGGTTTGGCCAAACAATTGGTTATCGCCGAGCTTCTCGATGAAAAAGCTGCGCAGCAGGCGTTCCAGCACGCGCGTCGCGACAAGGTTCCGCTGGTCAGCTATCTGGTTCAAAACAAGCTGGTCAAAGCACTGAAGCTGGCTGAGATCGCCTCCGACCAGTTCGGTATTCCGTTTTTCGACTTGAAAAGTCTGGACAAGGAAAGCCAGCCCAAGGGCCTGGTCAGCGAGAAACTTGTCCGTCAGCATCAGGCCCTGCCGCTGTGGCGTCGTGGCAACAAACTGTTTATCGGTGTGTCGGACCCCTCCAACCAGCAGGCCGTCACGGACATCCAGTTCA
This sequence comes from Pseudomonas sp., assembly GCA_036387095.1. Classification (GTDB taxonomy): domain Bacteria; phylum Pseudomonadota; class Gammaproteobacteria; order Pseudomonadales; family Pseudomonadaceae; genus Aquipseudomonas. Next base: position 12,238 of record DASVUK010000173.1, on the reverse strand, counting down.
ATACCGGCCTGACCACCGAAGCGATTCTGGTCGAAGACGACAAGCTCAGTGACGCCATCGAGAAATTTTTCGACAGCGCCAGCGGTATGGGTGATCTGTCGGATGTCGATCTCGGTCTGGACATCGAAAACGTCGATGACAGCAGGGAAACATCGCTGGCCGCCAAGGGCGACGCAGACGACGCCCCGGTGGTGCGTTTCGTCAACAAGATGTTGCTGGACGCCATACGTCTGGGCTCATCAGACCTGCACTTCGAACCCTACGAAAAAATGTTTCGGGTCCGTTTGCGCACTGACGGCATCCTCCATGAAGTGGCCAGGCCGCCGATTCATCTGGCCAGCCGCATTGCTGCGCGCCTGAAGGTCATGGCCAGCCTGGATATTTCCGAGCGACGCAAACCCCAGGACGGGCGGATCAAACTGCGTATTTCCAAAAACAAGGCCATCGATTTCCGGGTCAATACCTTGCCGACGCTGTGGGGCGAAAAAGTCGTGATGCGTATTCTCGACCCTACAAGCGCCCAGATGGGCATCGACGCACTGGGTTACGAACCGGATCAGAAAGAATTGTATCTGGAAGCCTTGCGCCAACCGCAGGGGATGATCCTGGTGACCGGCCCGACGGGCTCAGGTAAAACCGTATCGCTGTATACCGGGTTGAACATCCTCAATACGGTGGACATCAATATTTCCACCGCCGAAGACCCCGTTGAGATCAACCTCGAAGGCGTCAATCAGGTCAACGTCAATCCGCGTCAAGGAATGGACTTTTCACAAGCGCTTCGCGCCTTCCTGCGTCAGGATCCTGACGTGATCATGGTCGGGGAGATTCGAGATCTGGAAACCGCAGAGATTGCTATCAAGGCATCTCAGACCGGCCACTTGGTACTGTCGACCCTGCACACTAACAGCGCAGCGGAAACATTGACGCGTTTACACCATATGGGCGTGGCGGCATTTAACATTGCCACGGCCATCAACCTGATCATTGCCCAGCGACTGGCCCGCAAGTTGTGCCCGCACTGTAAAAAGGAAGTGGATATTCCCAGGGAGACACTGATCAAGGAAGGTTTCCCGCAAGCGCAGATCGGCCGTTTCAAGATCTATGCACCTGTGGGATGCGACTTGTGCAACGGCGGCTATAAAGGCCGGGTCGGTATATATGAAGTGGTCAAAAAAACCCCGGCACTGGAACGCATCATTATGGAAGAAGGCAACTCTCTGGATATTTCCATTCAGATGCGCAAAGACGGGTTCAACGATCTGCGCACCTCCGGCCTGATGAAAGCCATGCAAGGGATTACCAGCCTTGAAGAAGTCAACCGCGTGACCAAGGACTGACCATGGCCAGCAAAGCAGTAAAACCCAGTGTTTTCACCTGGGAAGGCATCGACAAAAAAGGGACGAAGATGACCGGTGAATTGACCGGCCATAATATTGCGCTGATCAAGGCGCAACTTCGCAAACAGGGCATCAACCCGACCAAAGTGCGCAAGAAATCTGTCTCGATATTCGGCCAGGGCAAGAAAATCAAGCCGCTGGATATCGCATTTTTTTCCCGGCAAATGGCGACCATGATGAAAGCCGGCGTGCCGTTGTTGCAGTCCTTCGACATCATCATTGAGGGCGCTGACAATCCGAACATGCGCAAGCTCATCAATGACGTGAAACAGGAAGTTGCCGCAGGTAATAGCTTCGCCACGGCGCTGAGGCAAAAGCCACAATATTTCGACGAGTTATATTGCAGCCTGGTGGATGCAGGTGAACAGGCAGGTGCACTGGAAACCCTGTTGGACCGGGTGGCCACGTATAAGGAAAAGACTGAAGCCCTCAAAGCCAAGATCAAAAAAGCAATGACGTACCCGATTGCGGTATTAGTGGTTGCATTTATCGTTTCGGGCATTCTGCTGATTAAAGTGGTGCCACAGTTTCAATCGGTATTTTCAAGTTTCGGGGCGGAACTGCCAGCCTTCACGCTCATGGTCATCGGCCTTTCCAACATCGTCCAGGAATGGTGGCTCATTATTCTCGGGTTAATGGTGGGTGCTTACTTCGTACTCAAACGCGCCTACAAACAGTCACAGAAATTTCGTGACAGCATCGATCGCGGGCTATTGAAGATCCCGGTCATCGGGCCACTTTTATATAAGTCCGCCGTGGCTCGCTATGCGCGGACACTGTCTACTACTTTCGCCGCCGGCGTACCACTGGTTGAAGCGCTGGACTCGGTAGCGGGAGCCACGGGCAACGTTGTGTTTAAAAACGCCGTTATAAAAGTGCGCCAGGACGTTTCCACCGGTATGCAGCTGAACTTTTCCATGCGCTCGGTCGGTGTATTTCCCAGCCTTGCCATCCAGATGACGGCCATCGGCGAGGAGTCCGGCGCACTGGATTCAATGCTCGATAAAGTAGCCACTTATTACGAGGATGAAGTCGACAATATGGTCGACAGCCTGACCAGCCTGATGGAACCGATGATCATGGCCGTGTTGGGAGTCATCGTGGGTGGACTGGTTATCGCCATGTACCTTCCCATTTTCAAACTGGGACAAGTTGTCTAACCATGTCAATTCTCGACTTCCTGGCAACCGCCCCCCTCGCCTTCGTTTTTTGCACACTCATACTCGGTTTGTTAGTCGGCAGTTTCCTCAACGTGTTGATTTACCGCTTGCCGAAGATGATGGAGCGGGACTGGCAAGCGCAATCGCGTGAAATGCTCGGCCTGCCCGCCGAGCCTGCGGGCGAAACCTTTAACCTGATCCTGCCGCATTCGCGCTGCCCCCATTGCGCGCATCAGATTCGCCCGTGGGAAAACCTGCCGGTGTTGAGTTACCTGTTTCTTGGCGGTAAGTGCTCGAGCTGCAAGGCCCCGATCAGCAAGCGTTATCCCTTGGTTGAACTGGCCTGTGGCGTGTTATCGGCCTTCATCGCCTGGCATTTCGGCTTTGGCTGGCAAGCCGGGGCAATGCTGGTACTGACCTGGGGTTTGTTGGCCATGAGCCTGATCGACGCGGATCATCAGCTGCTGCCCGACGCACTGGTGTTGCCGTTGCTGTGGATGGGCCTGATCGTTAATTCGTTCGGACTGTTCACCTCTCTTGGCGACGCTGTCTGGGGCGCCGTGGCGGGTTATCTGACGCTGTGGTCGGTGTTCTGGCTGTTCAAGCTGGTCACCGGCAAGGAAGGTATGGGCCAGGGCGATTTCAAGTTATTGGCCATGCTCGGCGCTTGGGGCGGCTGGCAGATCCTGCCGCTGACCATTCTGCTGTCCTCGCTGGTGGGCGCAATTCTCGGGCTGATCATGCTGCGCTTACGCAACGTGGCCACCAGCACACCCATCCCCTTTGGTCCTTATCTGGCCATTGCAGGGTGGATCGCTTTGCTCTGGGGTGGTCAAATAACCGCCTCTTACTTGCAGTTTGCCGGTTTCAAATGACCAACAGCGCTTTCAAACCCTGGATTCTCGGCCTTACCGGCGGCATTGGTAGCGGCAAAAGCGCAGCGGCGCAGTGTTTTATCAACCTTGGCATCCATGTCGTGGACGCCGATCACGCGGCGCGTTGGGTCGTCGAACCCGGCCGGCCGGCGTTGACGCAGATCGTCGAGCATTTCGGCCCCACAGTGTTGCAGGCCGATGGCACACTCAATCGCAGCACATTGCGCGGGCTGATCTTTGAGCATCCCGAGCAGCGCCGTTGGCTGGAAGCCTTATTGCATCCGTTGATCGCACAGGAAATCCAGCGCGATCTGGCCAGCGCCAGGTCGCCCTACGCGATTCTGGTCTCGCCGCTGTTGATCGAGTCAGGCCAGTACAAGCTGACCCAGCGCGTGCTGGTCATCGATGCGCCACAACAGCTGCAAGTAGAGCGCACGATGCTGCGCGACCGTTCAAGCCAGGAGCAGGTCCAGGCCATCCTCAACGCACAGGCCAGTCGTGAAGAGCGCTTGAGCCATGCCGACGATGTGCTGGTCAATGATCGGGATCACGCCTGGCTGCAGACCGAAGTCGAGCGACTGCATCACTTTTACCTAACCTTGCGTGGAGGCCAGTTATGAGCCAACCAAAAACCGTCGATTGCCCAACCTGCGGCGCGCCTGTGGAATGGAGCGCTGCCAGCCCTTCCCGGCCGTTCTGCTCCGAACGCTGCAAGCTGATTGACCTGGGCGCCTGGGCGTCGGAAGAACATGCGATTCCGGTCAGCCCGGATGCCGAGGACGAACTGTTTTCCGGCGACCTGCCCCCACGCGGCCATTGATTTGAGCGGCACTCCGGGCTCCCGCTCAGGTGTCGTCGCCCGAACGACCGTCGTTCCAGGGCGCTGACAAATAGCGGGTTCGGTTGAAGGTCTCCAACCATTCAGGGGTGAACACCACCAGCGCGCTGACGATCATGCCGTTGATGAAAGCCTCCGGAAAAATAATCAGCCACAGATAGCCGATGAAGTCCGAAAGCCAGATCGGCATTTCAAACAGCCCCTCGAACCACAACACACCCAACGCCAGCAGCAAACACAACAAGGCCGCTAACGCCGCAGCCAGGAAGCCCGAACAGAAGATGTAGACGAACGGGCTTTTGGGCTGGGCGCGCTCGACAAGCATTGCGCAGCCTTCGGTGACCATCACCGGCAGCCCGATGAACAGCAGACCGTTAACCCCAAGCGCCGCGAGATCCTGCCGACCGAGCGCCAGCAACCCCACTTGCGCCACCAGACCGCCAAGAATCGCCAACGGCCAATCCAGCAGCAGGGTTACGGCGGTCATACCGATAAAGTGGTACGAGACGCCGGTATCGAAATCCCGGCGCACCAGCCATAACAGAAACAACGCGAACACAGTGCCGAACAAGAGATGCTGACGACGGCTGTCCGTGAATAACTCGACCCAAGGCGAACGCCAGATGGCCCAGCACAACACCGGCACGTACAACAACCAGGCTGTGGTCATGGTTTCGGGGGTCAGGACCTGCGCGCCGATCATGGTTGCTCAAGCGCCTCGCGCAGTTCATCAGGGCCGTTGAATTCCCGGCGCTCTACTAGCTTGCCGTTCTTGAGTTGCAGCCATTGCACTTTGTTTGGATCGCCGCCGTAACCGGGTGCGATCAGCGCCTCGCGGTCAAGCGCCACCCGATAGGAGTACACCTTGCGCATTTTCGGCACAGCAAAAAACTGGGTGATCAGGGCCGGCATCGGCTTGATATCGGCTATGAACACGGTGTGGCGCGCCTCCAGAAAGCCCTTCGGTTTGTCCTTGAGCGCCTTTTCCATGGTCTTGCCGGCGCTCATGCTGTTGGCAACCAAAATCGTCTGGGTTTTCTGCCCGTCCATTGCATAGGGCTGGTCGAACTGATCCAACAGGCTCCAGGACGGCACAGGGTCGCCGATTTCAATGGCGTGCGCGGCAAGCGGAAGGAAGGTCAACAGCAGGATGGGCCAGAGTTTCAACGCAGGTTCTCCCCGATCGGTTAAAAACACAGGATAGCCGAGATGCCACGCCGGTTCGCTGTGTACTAACGCCGCATAGCTGTCACAGGTCTGCTTGTGTTCTCGCGCCGGCACTTGCTCTCCCTCAGACGCTAAACATCCTTTCTGTTATCGCGAAATGAACGCTAAGCTTGGGCTTATGGATGACTCCGACTACCTTCGCCTGCTCACGATCCAGGCCGAACAAGCCAACGCGTTTCTTTCCAATGCGCGAAAGTGGGAGCGTGAGCGATGGGTTTGTCAGCGCCTGCTGCAAGGATTGAACATTCCCCATCGCAACGAAGACTTCGCTGCCGCCGGGCAGGAACCGCCCGATGTGCTGTTTCGCGACGCCTGTTTCGAGGTGTTTTTCGTGCTCGATGAAGGTCGGCGCCTCAACGATGAATGGCGCGAAGAACTGGCGCGGCGACGCAGCGCGTTCTCCCTGAGCCAGCTGGTACGGCGCGAAGCCAAGCCCAAGCGCATTCCGGCGCCGGAGCTATTGCAACGTCTGGCGCCGACGCTGCGCAAGAAAGCCCACAATTATCGTGAGCGCGGCCTGGACCTGGGCGAGCTTGATATCATCGCCTTCGCTAGCCTCAAGCGTGAAGTGCTGGACCTGAACAGTCATTTCCCGCCGCCCACTGAATACCTTCGCCAAGGCTGGCGCTCGTTGTCGCTGGTCGGCCCCACGTTTGCCAGAGTGCTGTTCGCCCACCCCGGCGCACCGGATTTTCTGCGGACCAATCTGGGCCGCAGTGTCGTCTTCGATGTTGGAATCAGTTTATGAGCCCCCTGCAAGAACTGCTGGCTGACGTTCCCCAGCAAGGCCTGGTGCGCTGGATCGGTGTGCGCCCCGAATCCCGCAGCGAGATGATCGTACTGGACGCCGTGGAAGCGCGACGCGAAGCGGGCCTCACAGGCGATCATTCGCGTCCTGGCCCACGCAATGCCCGCCAGGTGACCTTGATTCAATGGGAGCACCTGGCCGTGGTCAGCTCGCTACTGGGGCGCGCTGCGGATCAGCCCATCGAGCCTCAGGATCTGCGGCGTAACCTGGTCATCAGTGGCATCAATCTGTTCAGCCTCAAAGGCCGGCGTTTCAAGGTGGGTCAGGCAATTCTGGAAACCACCGGCTGGTGCCAGCCTTGCGCCCGCCTGGAACAACGCCTTGGGCATGGCACCTTTCAAGCCGTTCGCGGCCATGGTGGAATCACGGCGCGAGTGATACAAAGCGGCATCATTCGCCTTGACGACTTATTGCGCGTCGAACCCCTGGATTTCATCCCCGAGTAGCCGTTCATTCAAAAGAGGCCTGCTTATATGCCCAGCCGCCTGAACCCCGACGACCAAAGACGTGTCGAAGAGTACCTGCAAGCCCCACAGCATCAAGTCGAGCGCAGGCCATTCAGGCCCTGGCTGCTCCTGATCGTGGTGGTGGCTGTAGTGGTTGGTCTGGGCCTGTTGAGCCGCCTGTTGAGCTATCTGACGCTATGAGCTGCCTGTTCGCGCTCGCGCAGATCACGTCTCGCCCCCCGAATTCCTTAAACCTTATGAGATATCCCCATGACTCATCGTATTGTCATCGTTGGCGGAGGCGCCGGCGGTCTGGAGCTGGCTACCCGTCTGGGTAAGACCCTGGGCAAAAAAGGCACGGCCAGCATCACGCTGGTGGACGCCAATCTGACGCACATCTGGAAGCCGTTATTGCATGAAGTGGCTGCTGGATCGCTCAATTCCTATGAGGATGAGCTCAACTACGTGGCGCAAGCCAAGTGGAACCACTTTCAGTTCCAGCTCGGGCGCATGACTGGCCTGGATCGAAAGCAACGCCAACTGCATTTGGCCGCCACGCTTGACGAAAATGGTCAGGAACTGGTGCCTGCGCGTAGCCTGGACTATGACTCGCTGGTGATCTCGGTCGGCAGCACGACCAACGACTTCAACACCAAGGGCGCGGCCCAGCACTGTCTGTTTCTCGACACTCGCCAGCAGGCCGAAAAGTTTCATCAGCAGTTGCTCAACCATTACCTGCGCGCCCATGCCGGGCAAACCGAGATCACGGAAGAAATCACCGTGGCCATCGTCGGCGCGGGAGCGACCGGAGTCGAACTGGCGGCCGAATTGCACAATGCCGCCCACGAACTGGCGGCCTACGGCCTGGGACGGATCAAGCCGGAAAACCTGCGCATCACTTTGATCGAAGCAGGCCCTCGGGTTCTGCCCGCGCTGCCGGAACGAATTGGCGGCCCGGTACACACGACCCTTGAGAAACTCGGCGTCACGGTTCTCACCAACGCTGCCGTCAGCGAAGTCACTGCCGACAGCCTGATCACCGCCAGCGGCCAGGTGATCCCCGCCACGCTCAAGGTCTGGGCCGCCGGCATCCGCGCTCCGGTTTTCCTGCATGAGCTCGATGGCCTGGAAAGTAATCGCATCAACCAATTGCAGGTGCGCACCACCTTGCAAACCACCCGTGACGACAATGTCTTTGCCTTCGGTGACTGCGCGGCCTGTCCGCAGAAAGGCTCGGACCGCAACGTCCCGCCTCGCGCCCAGGCGGCACACCAGCAAGCCTCGCTGCTAGTCAAATCCTTGCGCCTGCGGATCGAGGGCAAGCCGTTGCCGGACTATAAATACACCGACTACGGCTCACTGATTTCACTGTCCAAGTTCTCTGCCGTCGGTAATCTGATGGGCAACTTGATGGGCAGTGTCATGCTCGAAGGCTGGTTGGCCCGAATGTTTTACATCTCGTTGTACCGAATGCACCAGATGGCGTTGTACGGCACTTTCCGCACGTTGATGCTGATGCTCGGCAGCAGAATTGGCAAAGGCACTGAGCCAAGGATGAAGCTGCATTGATGGCTTGAATGCACGGTCGGTGGACGATTCATGCTCCAAGACAGTCATGCCCGCGCTGTAAATACGAGCGTCGGCACCCTCGCCTTCCCGGATGGGTCGCCCCCAATGCAGGGCAGCAATCATTTACGCCGGGCCCAAAACTGCTGGACCAGCCCGTGCAATCCCGTGGTGAGCTGCAATACATCGTTGGCATGGTTGCGGTTGTTCTCGCTGGCCATAACGTTGCCATCTGCGGCGTCACGAATGTTGCCGATGCTGCGGTTAATGTTCTCGCTCACCACGCCCTGTTGTTCTACCGCCGCCGCAATCTGCGTATTCATCCGTGTAATCTCATGAACCCGCTCGCCAATCCCGGACAACGCCGTTGCTGCCTGACGCGCATTATCGACGCTGGATTGAGCCTGTTCGCGGCTCTTGTCCATGGCGCTCACGGCCGACAGCGTGCTTTCTTGCAGCAGCTGGATCATGCGCTGGATATCCATGGTCGATTCCTGGGTTCGCCCGGCGAGGCTGCGCACTTCATCGGCGACCACCGCAAAACCGCGCCCTTGCTCGCCAGCCCGCGCAGCCTCAATGGCGGCATTGAGTGCCAGAAGGTTGGTCTGCTCGGCGATGCTGCCAATCACTGCCAGCACCTTGGATATTTCGCCGCTGTGGTTTTCCAGGCGATGCACAACGTGTGACGCTTCCTGAATGTCACTCTCCAGCGCGTTAATCGACTCGCTGGTGAGCATGACCAGTTTTCGCCCCAACTCGGTTGTCTGGGTCGCATCCAAAGCAGCTTCGGCTGCACTTTGGGCATTGCGCGCCACTTCCTGAATGCTGGCCACGACTTCATTGACCGAGATAGCGACCTGATCGGTTTCGGCTTGTTGTTTGAGGGTCAGTTGGTTGCTGGCATCGATTTCCCCGAGCAGGTTGTGCGCGCGATTGCTCAACCGCCCCGAGACGTCGGCAATCCGGCCAATCACTGCGCCGGTTTCCGCCTGCATCATGCGCAAGGCGAATTCGATGGTGCCAATCTCGTCATTTCGGCCGGTGTAGACCGCCTGACTCAGCGGATTGTCGGCCATTTCGCGGGCACGTTCGGCCAGTCGTCTGAGCGGCGCCAGGAGCACCAGCGTACCCAGCGAGCCCAACAGACAATTGGTACCTGCCAGCAGCAGCAAGGTGCTCACTGGCAGCGACAGAGCGCTGGCTACTCCCAGGGTGCCAAGACCTACAAAACTACTGACCAACAGGCACGATTTGCTGCGCAAACCCAGTCGAGGAAGTGGCGATCGCCGACCGGACTGCACTTGGGCATAGAGTCTTTCAGCAACGTCGGCCTGGCCTGCCTGTGGCTTGGTGCGGACCGACTGATACTCGACAATTCTGCCGTTTTCGCTGATCGGCGTTACAAAGGCGCTGACCCAATAATAATCCCCGTTCTTGCATTTGTTCTTCACCAACCCCATCCATGAGCGACCACTCTTTAACGTCGCCCACATATGTTCAAATGCGGCGGCGGGCATATCCGGATGCCTGACGATATTATGCGGCTGCCCCAGAAGTTCACTTTCTGAATAACCGCTAATATTAATGAAGTCCGCATTGACATGACTGATGCAACTTTCAGTATTGGTCGTAGACAATATATTGGCGTCAAAAGGAAGTTCTATACTGCGGGCGGCCAAAGTCGTGGTTGAATGCATGTTACTTCCTTAAAATCAATTGATCAGGGAGCGAAGTTGTTCCGCCATAACGCGTGATGTACGGGCCGCGGTAATGGCGGTATTCAAACTTGAATCCGTGACCAGGCCACTCGTCTTTCTACGCGGTATTGCTTTAAATATTTTGATTCGGATCAACGATCACTGTTTTTTGATATTCGGTCACGTAAAGTGGCGCCATCCGCGATGACAGATTGCGAAAGGGTTCGACGCTGGCACCGTCAATAACCCCGGACAATCATTCGCGTCACCTGCATCTGGAAATCGGTGATGACCGCAGTACCTGAAAAATTCTGGCAGCGTCCAGGCCTGCGATTCTGCGCGCTGCTGATGCTGGTTCACTTTGCCAGCGTCAAACTGACGTTCTTTTGCGCCGTAACGCCCGACAACGTGGTTGTGGTATGGCTTCCCAATGCGGTACTTCTCGCCGCGCTGCTGCGTTTTCGCGGTCGCCGGGCGCCGCTCCTTGCAGCGACTACGTTCAGCTCCGACGTGCTGGCCAACCTCGGTCCGTTCTCATGGCAAGGGGCGATTTTGCTCAGCGCTGTGAACCTGTTTGAAATCATCGTCACTTACACACTTCTGCGACGCAGTAACGCCTCGCCCCGCCTGCAGCGACTAGAAGACCTGGTTAAATTCGTGCTTGCCGGACCGCTGACCGGGGCATTACTGGCCAGTCTGATGGCAGCTTTCATACTGCAACACGTTGCCGGCGCCACCAGTAACTATTTCACGCTGGTACGCCTTTGGTGGTTCGGTGATGCCTTGGGGTTACTTATCTATACGCCGCTGCTGCTGACCCTGACCCAGCCCGCACAACAGAAGTTACGCCTGACCCTACCCGATAAAGCCTTGCTGACCACGATGCTGATGGTGATTGCCGCATTCGTCACAGAACACTACGACGGCAATCTGGAGGAAATCACCGTCACTCCAACCCTGCTGCTGCCCGGCGCGGCCGTGATTGCATTTCGGTTTGGCATCCGCTGGACCGCCGTATTTGTCGCGCTGGTCTCGCTGTCGATGACCATGATGATGACCATGGGGCTAAAACCATTCGGCGCTCTGTCGATGCAACTGGAAGTCCTGCGGGCGCAGGAGTTCATCTTTACCCTGAGCCTGATCGGCGTCGGGTTTTCCATTCTGCTCAAAGAAATGCAGCTGCGTGAACTGGAGCTGGAAACACGCGTGGGCCACCGGACTCAGGAACTGGAGCGCTCGAACCGGCAGTTGGCGGCGATGAGCGCGACGGATGGACTGACGGGTATACCCAATCGGCGCCAATTCGACGAGACGCTGGCAACCCAATGGGGTCGTGCGCGCCGCAAGGGCCAGCCGTTGATGCTCGCGATGGTAGATGTCGACTGGTTCAAGCAATACAACGATCACTACGGGCATCAGGCGGGGGATGAGGTGTTACGCCGGGTGGCGTCTGAGCTGACGACCCACGTGCGCCGTAGCGGCGATTTCGTAGCGCGCTATGGCGGGGAGGAGTTTGCGATCATCTTGCAGTCGACCAGTGAAGAACATGCGATGGCGTTCACTGACATGCTGTGTCGGGAGATTGAGCAGCTACAACTGCCCCATGAAATGTCGCCACTCAAATACCTTTCGGTCAGCATGGGCGTTGCGGTCGTCACGCCTGATAGCGACGCCAGCATGACGGGCTTTCTGAAAGCCGCCGACACCGCGCTCTACCGCGCCAAACAACAGGGACGTAATCGGGTGGAGTTGGCAAACCAAGCCGCTGGCTAACGTCCGCCGTCTAAGCCTGCTCATTGGCCAGCCAACTTATCTGACTGGCCTTGAGCAACGGCCGGCGTATATGACATCAATCAGCAGACGCAAAAAAGCCCGATTCAAGCACCAGGCTTGAATCAGGCTTCTTTGTAAAGATGGTCGGGGTAAGGGGATTCGAACTCCTGACATCCTGCTCCCAAAGCAGGCGCGCTACCGGACTGCGCTATACCCCGTTTGAAACTTTTAAAGACGCCTCAACCAGCCGTCTGCGATTTGATGCTAATGGCACCAGATCTATAAGATTCGGCCCCGGCATTGCTGCTGAGGCCAAAAATGGTGGGTCGTGTGGGATTCGAACCTACGACCAATTGGTTAAAAGCCAACTGCTCTACCAACTGAGCTAACGACCCAAAAATGGTCGGGGTAAGGGGATTCGAACTCCTGACATCCTGCTCCCAAAGCA
>DASVUK010000172.1:0-130000 GCA_036387095.1 Pseudomonas sp. | reverse complement strand
CACCGGATAAACAGGGCACCGGCAGTGTTTAAAACAGTTAGCTGAGGACTGACACGCCAGCTGGATGATTCGCGGGACGGGACAATGAGTTATTTCAGGCTGCCATGCCAGACCCTGCAGTGAGTCTCGGAAAGTTCCCAGACATTATCGGAAACGGACTACATTTTCGTCTTGGTGCAGCCAGCACTTTAGTTATTTAGCAGGCAAGCCTCGCTCCAAGCAGGTGTACTCATGTTTGATTGTTAAGTCATCGAGACTGAAAGAGAAGTCGGTCCAGATTTGAGTGATCGCTCGACCTTAGTGAGCGGGTGTTACGAAACCTGAACATTCTTTAAACGAAATATCTTCAGCGTTGCCCAACCCTTACCCCCATCGCAACGGAGACTGCCGAAATGACTCAGGAATCGAAACGCGAAGACCTGGACCACAAGCCGGAAAACGCTGGCAAGGTCGGTGAGGACAATAAGGAACTCAACAAGCAGGGCGAGCAGCCGCGGCCTGGCACGCCGCCGGATCCGAAGCAGCGTCCGAAAGACGCCTGACTGGCGTGATTCAGAGAAAGCCCTGTTCGGCGCAGACCTTGACGATCTGTTCGCGGAACCAGGCGTTGGCTTCATCCTGGGTGGCTTGCTCGCTCCAGACCATGTCCAGCGTGAAGCCGGGCAAATCCGCGGGCATTTCACATACAGAGACCCAGGGCTCGTTGCCCAGCAGGGTCTGGATGCGACGAGGCATGGTCAGGACAAATTCCGTGCCCACTACCATTTGCAGGGCTGCGGTGTAACTGTTGGCCCTGGCCATGATCCGACGTTCCATGCCCTGGCGGTGGAGCCAGGTATCCACCTGGTTGGTATCGGAAGTCCAAGTCACGGGATACACATGAGGGCGCGCCGAGAAGGTTTGGGCATCGATAGCCGGCGTGGGTGGCGCAAAGTGGTGATCCATGACGCAGACCAGATCATCCTCCAGCAAGACCTGAGACTTCAGGCCGGGCGGGATTCGCTCGAAATCAGGACTGAAACACAGCGCCAGATCGATGCCATTGTCCAGCAGGCCTTGCACCGGCAGTTCTTTTTCCAGGGTGCGCACCTCAACGGTGACCGCATAGCCGGAGGCAATGAAACTGCGCATCAGGTGGGGCAGGACCAGCAGCTGGAAAAACTCAGGGGCGCAGACGGTGAACATGGTTTGCCGGTTTGCCGGATCGAACAGTTCAAGACCGGACTGGCACAGCTCGAAACGTTGCAGGATCAACAGCACATGCCCGTGCATGGCGCTGGCCTTGCGGGTTGGACGCATACCATTGCGGGTGCAGATGAACAGCTCGTCGTTGAAGTGAGCACGCAGCTTTTTCAGGCAATGGCTGACGGCGGCCTGGCTGACCTGTAGCGCATCGGCGACCAGGGTCAGGTTGCGTTGTTCATACACCGAAACAAATACCGTAAGGTCCTGGATATCCACCTTTTTCGGCACATTATTACTGTTGAGCATGGATTGCTTCCAAACGCCAAGACCGGGTGATCAGGTCAGCCGCGAAAACAATAACATCAAAATACAATCACGCTCCATGACGATGTTCACACGGCGTGACGCTTGATCTGGCAACCGCTGACTCCATCGACCGCAGCCTCTTTTACCCCTTCTACACCCAACCACCATGCCTGCCCGCGACTCGGGTAATCGATGTAGAAAGGTTGTCCCATCTGCGGTGTGGTAATGGAGACGTTTTTTTCCCAGGCCAGAGAAATAATGCGGTCGAAGGGTTCATGCCAGGCATGCATCGCAAGGTCGAAGGTGCCGTTGTGAATGGGCAGCAGCCATTTGCCGCGCAGGTCGATATGGGCCTGGAGCGTTTCTTCGGGCTGCATGTGTACGTTGGGCCAGTCGACGTTGTAGGCACCGGTCTCCATCAGTGTGAGGTCAAACGGCCCGTATTGTTCGCCGATAGCCTTGAAGCCATCAAAGTAGCCCGTGTCGCCGCTGAAAAAAATACGCTGCCATTCGTCATGCATCACCCATGACGACCACATGCTGCGATTGCCGTCGCGTAATGAGCGCCCGGAAAAGTGCTGTGCCGGCGTGGCGACAAAGTGCATGCCGTGCACCTCGGTGGCCTGCCACCAATCCAGTTGCCGAACTTTCCCGGCAGGCACGCCCCACTCGATCAGGGTTTCGCCAACGCCCAGCGGCGTGAGGAAATGTTCAGTCTTGGCCATCAATGCCTTGATAGTCATGTGGTCAAGGTGATCGTAATGATTGTGGGAAAGGATCACGGCCTTGAGTGGCGGCAAATCCTCAAGGCTGATCGGCGGTTGGTGAAAGCGCTTGGGACCGGCCCATTGCACGGGCGAGGCTCGTTCGGCAAATACCGGATCGGTCAGCCAGAAAACCCCGCGCATTTTGAGCAGCACCGTGGAGTGGCCCAGACGAAACACACTGTTGTCCGGCGCGGCGAGCAGTTGCTGACGTGACAGTGGCTGGACCGGGATCGCCCCTGTCGGGCGCGTGTGCCTGGGCTTGTTGAACAAGGCATTCCAAAACACACCAAGGGTGCGGAGAAATCCCAGTCGATTCATGGACGCGTTATTCCGATAGCGGCCTTCGTGCCGGTTCAATGTCGGCAAGGCTTGGGCGGGTGAGGCGGGATTGGTCTTGGCCATGATCTGCTGACTCCGGAGATGGTTCGTCGATCCTGTGACCCCATTAAACGCTGGCAACAGTGACAACGATATGTAACAGTACTTTACACTACACGGTGTAGTTTCAAGCTTGCATGATGAACGATGACAAGTAAACTGCCGGGTGTAATTTTCTCTAAACGCACGTTTGAAGCGAGACCTATGACTGCTCCCCTGCGACTCACCGACCGAAAACGCGAGGCCATTGTCCTGGCTGCTATTGCCGAGTTTCGCGATAACGGTTTTGAAGTGACCAGCATGGATCGGATTGCGGCCAGGGCGGAAGTTTCCAAGCGCACGGTGTACAACCACTTCCCCAGCAAAGAAGAGCTGTTCGCAGAAATCCTCCAGCGCCTGTGGTGTCGTATAGGCGAGTTGCCTGATTCGGCTTATCGACCCGGCGCTGAATTACGGCAACAGCTGCGCGCCATGTTGCAAAGCAAGATGTTGACCCTCAGTGATAGCAACTGCCTGGATCTGGCACGGGTGGCGCTGGGCGCAACCATTCATTCTCCTGAGCGGGCGCAGGTGTGGCTTGCGCGTCTGGATGAGCGCGAAGAAACCTTCAGCCTGTGGATTCGCGCGGCTCAGGCCGACGGCCGGCTCAAATCCGCCGACCCGACGTTTGCCGCCAACCAGATGCACGCCCTGCTCAAAGCGTTTGCTTTCTGGCCGCAGGTCACGTTTAACGAGCCAGTGCTGAGCCCTGAAAAGCAGCAGCAAGTGATCGAGTCAGCACTGGATCTGTTCCTGGGCTGGTATGAAATTCCCGCCAGCCACAACGACGAACCGACTTAAAGGCGCTTTTCAACCAGCCGCGTCACGATGGCGCGACGGTGCGCCAACCCTTGCTGGCCAAGCTCGCGCGCCCTGGCGAGTACTTGCGCTGGCGCCGCGTCCGGATGGCCTGCGCTGAACGGCGGCGCGGGGGCATATTCAAGCTGAAGCTGGACTGTCTGGGCGTGAAGTTCATCGAACAATTCGCTGGCCAGGGTCAGGGCGAAATCGATACCCGCAGTCACCCCGCCGCCGGTCAGCAAATTGCCATCGCGCACCACTCGCTCATGTACGGCAATCGCTCCAAATGCTTGCAGCAAATCATGAGACGCCCAGTGGGTAGTCGCTCGCCTGCCTTGCAGTAATCCCGCAGCCCCCAGCACCAGCGCCCCGGTACACACCGAGCCCAGGTATTTCACGGTCGCGGCCTGGCGCTGAATGAATGCCAGGGTTTGCTCATCTTCCAGTAACGCATCAATCCCCCGTCCGCCAGGAATGCACAGCACATCCAACACTGGACAGTCGTCATAGGTTTGGGTCGGGATCAAGGCCAGGCCCGTGCTGGCAAACAGTGGATCAAGGTTCTTCCATAGCAGGTGCACGGTCACGCCGGGCAGCGATGCGAAGACTTCATAAGGTCCGGTCAGGTCCAACTGCTGCACGTCAGGGAAAACAAGCAAACCGATATGGACAGTCATGGGTAACTCCGTTCGAGGCAATTTTAAGAATGGACGCCTTTAAGGTAGCAGTTTAGGATTTGGCGCTTGCGCCATATAACCCACGAATTCCGCCATTTTTTTTCTTTGCATGGTTACTGCAATGACCGACGTCCCGAAAACGGTTCATATCCTGGCCTTCCCCAATGTGCAGTTGCTGGATGTCTGCGGCCCATTGCAGGTCTTTGCCTCGGCCAATCTCCAGGCGACACAGCAGGGTTTGCCCCCTGCCTACACGTTGAAAGTTATCGCCGCCCAGCAGGGCGTGGAATCTTCCGCGGGGCTGGGGTTGCAAACCTGGCCATTGCCGGAGGCGAACGACCCGAGTCATACCCTGATCATCGCGGGTGGCCGAGGCGTGCAGGTGGCGGCCGCCGATCCGCAGTTGATGCAGTGGCTACGGGAACGGGCGCAATGTACCGAGCGGGTGGCATCGGTCTGCACCGGTGCCTTCCTGTTGGCGGCGACCGGATTACTGGATGGTCGAGCGGTGGTCACTCACTGGAACAGTTGCGAGGAACTGGCGCGGCGTTATCCGGCCCTGCGGGTCGACCCTGACCCCATCTTTATCAATGACGCGCAATTCTGGACCTCCGCCGGAGTGACCGCGGGGATTGACCTGGCCCTGGCGCTGGTGGAGGCGGATCTGGGGCACACCATGGCGTTGGCAGTTGCACGGGATCTGGTGGTATTCCTCAAGCGCCCAGGTGGCCAATCGCAATTTAGCAACGCGCTTTCTGTACAGCAGGCCAGCGGTGGCGACAGCCGTTTCGCCGACTTGCACGACTGGGTCAACGAACATCTGGCCAGTGAGCTTTCGGTAGCGACCCTCGCGGCCCACGTCGGAATGAGTGAACGCAGTTTCCTGCGCCATTACCGGGCCCAGACTGGCAGCACGCCGGCCAAAGCCATCGAGCAGCTGCGGGTTGAAGCGGCACGACGTTTACTAGCCGACAGCCTGATACCGATCAAACGCATCGCTGCGCGCTGCGGCTTTGGCACTGAAGAAACTCTGCGCCGCAGTTTTCTCCGGGCTTTGGCGGTGACACCACAGGCGTATCGCGAGCGGTTCAGCAGGGTTTGATCAGCGCCGCACGGCGACTGCCCAAGGCAACAAAGCCGCGAGTTGACACGCCCCGATAGAAATATAATTTCATTAATTGTTAGTTACGACTGCGGCGCTTCAAGCTGGCCCTGGATGACTATCGCGGCGGCGAGGATGGCTTGCCCCTAGGAGACTGAATTCATGCTTTACGACCTGATCATTCGCGATGCACTGGTGATCGATGGCAGTGACACGCCCGGTTTTCGCGCTGATGTGGCCATCCGTGAAGGCCGTATTCAGCGCATCGGCAGCCTGGACGGGGTATCAGCACGCGAGGAAATCAACGCCGCAGGCCGGGTGCTGGCACCGGGGTTCATCGACGTACACACCCATGACGATACCGTGGTGATTCGCAAGCCTAGCATGCTGCCGAAAATCACTCAGGGCGTCACCACGGTGATCGTCGGCAACTGCGGCATCAGCGCTTCGCCGGTCAAACTGAATGGCGATCCGCCTGACCCGATGAACCTGCTGGGCACGGCGCAGGCATTCGTCTATCCCCGTTTCATCGATTACCGCAACGCCGTGGATGAGGCACGCCCGGCGGTGAATGTGGCGGCATTGATCGGGCACACGGCCCTGCGCAGCAACCACATGCCGGACCTGCTGCGCACCGCCACAGCCGAAGAAATCACGGCCATGCGCAAACAACTGCGCGAAAGCCTTGAAGCTGGCGCCCTCGGGTTGTCCACCGGGCTGGCGTATGCGTCGGCGTATTCGGCAGAAACCGATGAGGTCAAGCAACTGGCCGAAGAGCTGACCGCCTTCGGCGCGGTCTACACCACTCATTTGCGCAGCGAATTCGAGCCCGTGCTGGACGCTATGGACGAAGCATTCGCTATCGGCCGCCACGCCAAGGCCCCCGTGGTGATCTCGCACCTGAAATGCGCAGGCGCCGGCAACTGGGGTCGCAGTCCGCAACTGCTGGCGGCACTGGAAAAGGCCGCGCTGGAACATCCCGTGGGTTGCGACTGCTATCCCTATGCCGCCAGTTCTTCGACGCTGGACCTGAAGCAGGTGACCGACGCCTTTCGCATCACCATTACCTGGTCTACGCCGCATCCGGATCAGGGAGGCCGGGATTTGCAGGCCATCGCTGCTGACTGGAACCTTTCCCTGCTGGATGCCGCCCGCACGCTACAACCCGCCGGCGCGGTGTACTACGGCATGGACGAACAGGACGTACAAAACATCCTGCGCCATCCACTCTCCATGATCGGCTCCGACGGGCTGCCGGAAGATCCGTTTCCACATCCACGGCTGTGGGGCGCATTCCCGAGAGTGTTGGGGCATTTCAGTCGTGATCTGGGGCTGTTCCCGCTGCACACTGCCGTGCACAAGATGACCGGGTTGTCGGCGGCGCGTTTCGGGCTGCATGAGCGGGGGCTGATTCGCGAAGGTTATTGGGCGGATCTGGTGTTGTTTGATCCTGAGCGTGTACGTGACGTGGCTGACTTCGAAGACCCGCAGCGAGCTGCCGAAGGGATCGATGGCGTGTGGGTCAATGGGCAACTGAGTTATGCCGACGGCAAGGCCCAAGGTGAGCGGCAAGGTAAATTCCTGCCGCGCAGTGGGTCGTTGGTGAAAGGGTTCGCCGGGATGCTTTAGCCGACGATCACACCTCGGCATTCGCCAAACCCGATGGACACCTGCCCTTCGCGCTTGCAGCGGGCGTTGAGGATCACCTCGTCGCCATCTTCAAGAAAGCGGCGAAGTTCGCCGCCGGGCAGGCTGACGGTGTGCTTGCCACCTTCAGTCATCTCCAGCAGGCTGCCAAACTGACCGGCTTGGGGCCCGGACAACGTGCCGGTGCCGAACAGGTCGCCGGGCTGCAACTGGCAGCCGTTGACGCTGTGATGAGTCACCATTTGCGCCAGGGTCCAATACATGTTCAGGGTGTTGCTCAGGGCCAGCCGCTGGGCGGGCAAACCTTGGGCCTTCATTTGCCGGGTCAGCAGCAGGACTTCCAGCTCGATGTCCAGCGCGCCGTTGTGTTGATCCGCCGGATCGAACAGATAAGGCAGCGGCTGGGGATCGCCTTCAGGACGCGCAGGCTGCGGGCTACGGAACGGTGCAAGGGCTTCGGCCGTGACGACCCATGGCGAAACAGTGGTGGCAAAGCTCTTGGACAAAAAGGGTCCCAGCGGCTGGTATTCCCAGGCCTGGATATCCCGGGCCGACCAATCGTTGAGCAGGCACAAGCCCGCCACATGCTGCGGCGCCTCACCAATGTCGATCGCCTCGCCGCTGGCATTGCCCGGCCCGATCCACACACCCATTTCCAGCTCGTAATCCAGCCGTTTGCACGGTCCCAATTGCGGCGCCTCCTGACCCGCCGGCAGCGTCTGACCGTTGGGACGCTTGATCGGCGTGCCCGACACACGCAACGTCGAGGCACGGCCGTGATAAGCGATCGGCACATATTTATAGTTGGGCAACAGCGGGTTGTCCGGGCGGAACAACCTGCCGACGTTCAGGGCGTGATGAATGCCCACATAGAAATCGGTGTAATCCCCGACCCGCGCGGGCATGTGCATCTGACATTCGCTCATGGGATGCAATAGCACTTCGGCCGCTGCCTGCAGACGTGCCCGTTGAGGGCTGTGCTCATCCAGCAGATGCAGCAGTTCGCGGCGTAACGCCTGACGGGCGCAGGCGCCTAACGCGAAGAAGGCGTTGAGCTGATCGCGGCTGGCGGCCTCGGCGGCGTCTCGTGCTGCGCCATTGAAAAAGCCCGCTTCCAGTGCGGCCTGCAAATCGAAGATCAAGTCACCGATGGCGACACCGCCACGAGGCTTCACACCTGGGCGACTGAACACGCCCAGCGGTAAATTCTGAAGGGGAAAATCGGCGTGGCCGTTGGCGGAGTCGATCCAGCTACGGCTGTTTGAGGCGCTCGTCATTGCGGCATTTCCTTGGTGAAATTCCTGGCCATACCCGTCCAGCAGGCGTCGTAATCGGGTTGCAGTTGCGGGCACTCAAGGGCAAAACGGCTGGGGCGCAGCACTTTGCCGGTCTCAAACATGAAGGCCATGGTGTTTTCGATCTTCTGGGGCTGCAGCGTCGCCGCCATGGCTTTGTGCGCCGTCGCATTATCCGGTCCATGGGCGCTCATGCAGTTGTGCAACGAAGCGCCGCCCGGCATGAAACCATCGGCCTTGGCATCGTAGGCGCCGTCGATCAGGCCCATGAATTCATTCATCAGGTTGCGATGGAACCAGGGTGGACGGAAGGTGTTTTCCGCCACCATCCAGCGAGGCGGGAAGATCACGAAGTCCACATTGGCCTGCCCAGGCACATGACCCGGCGCGGTCAGCACGGTGAAGATCGACGGATCGGGATGATCGTAGCTCACCGTGCCAAGGGTGTTGAAACGGCGCAGATCGTATTTGTACGGCACGTTATTGCCGTGCCAACCCACCACGTCGAATGGGGAGTGATCCAGCTGCGTAGCCCATAGCTCGCCCAGAAATTTCTGCACCAGCCATATCGGCTCATCCTGCTCCTGAAACCACGCGACGGGCACCTGGAAATCCCGTGCATTGGCCAGCCCGTTGCTGCCGATGGGGCCCAGTTCCGGCAGGCGCAGTGCGCAACCATGGTTTTCGCAGACATAACCCCGAGCGCTGTCGTCCAGCAGTTGCACGCAGAACTTCATGCCCCGTGGCACCACGACGATTTCCTGTGGCTCGACGTCCAGCAGGCCCAGTTCGGTCACGATGCGCAGGCGACCCAATTGCGGCACGATCAGCCATTCACCGTCGGCATTGAAAAACGCCCGCTGCATGGAAGCATTGGCCGCATAGATATGGATGCTGACGCCTTCGGCCTGATCGGCCGCCGCAGTGCTGGCCATGGTCTGCAAACCATCAAGGAAATCCGTAGGCTGCGAGGGCATGTCGACGGCATTCCAGCGCAGTCGATTGGGGGTGATCGGGCCTGATTCCTGACCCGTGATCTGCCGTTCAAGGCGCTGGTAACGGGGATGAGTCGCCGACGGCTTGATGCGATACAGCCAGGTGCGCCGCGCCTCTGCCCTGGGAACGGTGAACGCGGTCCCGGAGAGCTGTTCGGCATAAAGACCCAAGGTGTGTTTCTGCGGGGAATTCTGGCCAACTGGCAAGGCGCCTGGCAGCGCTTCACTGCTGAACTGGTTACCCAAACCCGTCTGGTAACCCAGCGGCTCGGTGTGTGGATGACTGAGCATCTCGACCTCTTATTGTTTTTCCAGTTATGCGAAATCATTACTGCGTAATTCAGTTACGCATAACGTAATTTGAGTTTGAAACCGGGTCAAGCTATAAAGCAGCCTCCTCAGACCGGCGCACATTTTGCAATGACCGATGAAATCCAAAGCCCCGCAGGCGGACGCCAGCAAAAGGTCCAGGCCGCCGAAGTCGGCATGGGCATCCTCAAGGCCCTGGCTGAGCTCGCACCTTCCACTTCGCTGTCCAGACTCGCCGAGCACGTGGGCATGCCGCCCAGCAAGGTGCATCGCTATTTGCAGGCACTGATCGCCAGCGGCTTCGCCGAACAGGACGTGGTCACCAACCATTACGGCCTGGGCCGGGAGGCGTTGTATGTCGGGTTGGCGGCGGTAGGACATCTGGATGTGCTGAAGGTCGCTGCGCCGCACTTGGCGAGCCTGCGCGATGACCTCAACGAAACCTGCTTTCTCGCGGTCTGGGGCAACAAGGGTCCAACCGTCGTGTATGTCGAGCCTTCCAGCGGTGCGGTGACTCTGGTGACGCAGATCGGCTCAGTCTTGCCTTTGCTCGGTTCATCCACCGGGCTGGTGTTTCACGCATTCCTCAATCCCAACGAAACCCGTGAATTGCACGATCAGGAATGGACACGGCTGAACACCGCGCAACGGGGAGAGATCGAACAGCATGTGCAGGATATTCGCAGCACGGGCGTGCATCAGATTCACGGGCTGCTGATGGCTGGCGTCAATGCCGTGTCTTCCCCGGTATTCACAGTCGGCAACAAGCTGGCCGGCGTGGTCACCATGGTGGGCTCGGCGTCGGTTTTCACCCGTGACGTTCAAGCCAACGCGGCGCAGCGCTTGCGCGCGACTGCGCAGCTGATCAGTGGCCGAATGGGTGGGGATGTTGACAGTTGGCTGTAGGAGCCAATGTGTTGGCGATGGATTGACGCGGTGTCTACCCGGCGCATCGCCAACAAATTCGCTGCTTGGGGCGGGTTCAATCCGCCGTCAACACGCCACGCTTGATCTGATCACGCTCGATGGATTCGAACAGCGCCTTGAAGTTGCCCTCGCCAAAACCGTCATCGCCCTTGCGCTGGATGAATTCGAAGAACACCGGCCCCATGAGGGTTTCCGAAAATATCTGCAGCAACAGACGCCGCTCCCCGCCATCGGATGAACCATCCAGCAGAATGCCCCGGGACTTGAGTTCCGCTTCCGGCTCACCGTGATCAGGCAGGCGGCCCTGGAGCATTTCGTAATAAGTCTCTGGCGGCGCGGTCATGAAGCGCATGCCCAGTGCTTTCAAGGCGTCCCAGGTCTTGATCAGGTCATCAGTGAAGAAGGCCACGTGTTGAATGCCTTCGCCGTTGAACTGCATCAGGAACTCTTCGATCTGCCCGGCGCCCTTGGAGGACTCTTCGTTCAACGGAATACGGATCATGCCGTCCGGCGCGGTCATGGCCTTTGACGTCAGGCCGGTGTATTCACCTTTGATATCGAAATAGCGAAGCTCCCGGAAATTGAACAGCTTTTCGTAGAAGTTCGCCCAGTACGCCATGCGCCCGCGATAGACATTGTGGGTCAGGTGATCGATGAATTTCAGGCCGGCACCCACCGGATGGTGGTCCACGCCCTCGATGAAATTGAAATCAATGTCATAGATGGACGTGCCTTCGCCAAAACGGTCAATCAGGTACAGCGGCGCGCCGCCAATGCCCTTGATCGCCGGCAAACGCAACTCCATGGGCCCTGTAGCGATGTCCACCGGCTGCGCGCCCAATTCCAGAGCGCGCTGATAAGCCTTGTGGGAATCCTTGACCCGGAAAGCCATTCCGCACACCGAAGGACCATGCTCGGCAGCAAACCAGGACGCGACGCTGTTCGGTTCGTTGTTGAGGATGATGTTGATGCCGCCCTGACGGTATAACGCCACATCCTTGGAACGGTGGGTGGCAACTTTGGTAAACCCCATGATCTGAAACACAGGTTCAAGGGTGTTGGGCGTGGGCGAGGCAAACTCAATGAATTCAAAGCCCATCAGGCCCATTGGATTGTCGTATAGATCGGCCATGGTCTGGCTCCTTGCAGGAAAGTGGAATGCTCAATGGTCAAATCACTTTCCTGCGGGGGGCGCACAAGGGATTCCGCGCACGCTTCGCGCGAGGAAATCACCGAAAATCAATTGCAGGCCAAGAATTTTCATAAGGCCAAGACTACTCCGGCTTGTCGGGTTGCGCATCGGGATGCGCCTGTTGGAACGCTTGAAACGTCAAAGCCATTTGTTCGACCCGGACGATACGAGGGTATTGACTGAGGTCTACGTTGAAACGCCGAGCGGCATAGACCTGCGGCAGCAAATAAACATCAGCCAGACTCGGCACCTCCCCGAAACAAAAGCCTTCAGGGCCAATCATCTCCTCGACCGCGGCCAACCCCTGATTGATCCAATGGCCAATCCAGAGGGTGACGTCGTCTTCGTCATGGCCGAACTGGCGCAGGCGATTGAGCACTGACACGTTGTGCAGCGGGTGGATATCACACGCGATCAGCGCCGCGACGGCGCGCTGGGTGGCACGAAGCTCAAGGTCTTTGGCCAGCAACGGCGGTTCGGGGTATCGCTCTTCGAGGTACTCAATGATCGCCGGCGATTGAATCAACACCCGGCCCGTTTCCAGACGTAAAGCCGGCACGCGACATTGAGGGTTGATGGCTTTGTAGGCGGACTTGAGATGCTCGCCGCCGTCCCGGACCAGGTTGACCGCAATCGCAGTCGCGTCCAGCCCCTTCAAGGCCAGCGCAATGCGCACCCGATAGCTGGAAGTTGAGCGGTAATAAGTGAAGAGGTCCACAGCGCAGCACACCATTTGTTGTTATTTTCGTAATCGACTTACGTAATGCGTAAACTGCGGGATTGATACGGGGCTGTCAAGCGCCATGCCCGAGCAGCCTGCATCCTGTGGGATAGACTTTCCACGGGGCGTGTCATCTGCCCGTCAAACTCAAACCCATCCCTCTAGCCGCAACGTCGCCCGCACCAGTCTTTGCTCCTCGTTTTCGATCTCCCGAAGGTTTTCGCAGATGCTTTGAATATGGGCGACAGCGGCCTTGCGCGCCTGCTCCGGCAGACGGCCGGTGACCGCGTTGTACAGGCGTGCGTGCTGGCGATCGATCTGTCGCTTCTGCGGCTCGCGATGATAAAGGTTGTTGACCGACGCGAAGACTGTGTTGAGCAGCAGGTCAGTCAACGACCGCAAGGTCTGCACCAACACCGGATTATGGGACGCCTCACAGATTGCCAAGTGAAACGCATGGTCCAGGCGTGCATGGCCGCAGGCGTCCAGCTCGCTGCCATGAGCGGCCACCAACGCCTCGTAGCTGCGGGTGATGAGAACGAAATCTGCATCGGTCCCTCGCAACGCCGCCAGGCGAGCCGATTCACCTTCCAGCAGGCTGCGCACCTCGAACAGGTCGTACAGCGTGCGCGGCTGCGAACCGAACAAATGCATCAGGGGCGAGGTGGGTTGATGACTGCTCATCTGGGCAACGAACGAGCCCTTGCCTTGCTCGGTGTCTATGATGCCTCTGGCCCGCAAAAGCTTCAGGCCTTCGCGCAAGGCGGTGCGCGACACCCCCAGCTTTTCAGTGAGTCGCCTTTCCGAAGGCAATAGCTGCCCAACCTTGAGCACGCCGTCGACGATCAGGCGTTCTATGCGCTCGCACACGACATCGGCGACTTGTGGCGCCCTGGGTTTTACTGTGCCATTCATGCTGCACCTACTGGTATGACCAGCTAACAAGGATCGACTGATAAACAGCCACATACAGATTAACTAATTGTTTTAATTCGATTTTTTAAAACAGATTAAATTCGGATACTCAACAAACTGGTTCGACCACTGTTTTTGACCGTAGACAGTAAAGCCCGGACAGCCAATCATGCAAGTCAACTGTTCACTGCCTGATTTCAATAGAACAGCACTTTATAAAAACAACTCAGGGTCTTAAGCCCATCATGAATATTCTCTACGACGAACGCGTTGACGGCGTTCTGCCTGTTATCGACAAGCAGGCGCTGCTGCAAGACCTGCAACAGCAACTGCCTGATCTGGATATCCTGCATCGCCCCGAGGAGCTACGTCCCTATGAGTGCGACGGGCTTTCGGCTTACCGCACTACGCCAATGCTGGTCGTCTTGCCCCGTCATCTTGAAGAGGTGCAGACGCTGCTGAGAATCTGTCACCAGCGCCACGTGCCCGTCGTCGCCCGTGGCGCGGGTACCGGATTGTCCGGCGGAGCCTTGCCCCTGGAGCAAGGCGTTTTGCTGGTGATGGCGCGATTCAACAAGATTCTTGCCATTGATCCCGCAGCCCGCGTGGCCCGCGTACAACCCGGCGTGCGCAATCTGGCGATTTCCCAGGCGGCAGCGCCTTTCGATCTTTATTACGCGCCAGACCCTTCATCGCAGATTGCCTGCTCCATCGGCGGCAATGTCGCGGAAAATGCCGGCGGCGTGCATTGCCTGAAATATGGCCTGACGGTACACAACCTGCTCAAGGTGGACATCCTGACCGTCGAGGGCGAGCACATGAGCCTGGGCTCCGATGCTCTGGACTCACCGGGGTTCGACCTGCTGGCGCTATTCACCGGCTCCGAAGGCATGCTGGGCATCATTACCGAGGTCACGGTCAAGTTGCTGCCTAAACCCCAGGTTGCCCGGGTGTTGCTGGCAGCGTTTGATTCCGTGGAAAAAGCCGGTCGCGCCGTGGGCGATATCATTGCCGCCGGTATTATCCCAGGCGGCCTTGAAATGATGGATAACCTGGCCATTCGCGCGGCCGAAGACTTCATTCATGCCGGTTACCCGGTGGACGCCCAAGCCATTCTGTTGTGTGAACTCGATGGCGTCGAAGCCGACGTGCATGACGACTGCGCCAGGGTTCGTGAAGTGCTGACCAACGCAGGGGCCACCGAAGTGCGTCAGGCAAAAGATGAAGCCGAACGCGTGCGCTTCTGGGCCGGACGCAAGAACGCCTTCCCGGCGGTCGGCCGTCTTTCGCCGGACTACTACTGCATGGATGGCACCATCCCGCGCAGGGAGTTGCCGGGCGTGCTGCATGGCATTGCTGCCCTGTCCGAGGAATATGGCCTGCGGGTCGCCAACGTGTTTCATGCCGGAGACGGCAATATGCATCCGTTGATCCTGTTCGATGCCAACCAGCCCGGCGAGCTGGACAGGGCTGAAGCCCTAGGCGGCAAGATCCTGGAGTTGTGCGTCAAAGTCGGCGGCAGCATTACCGGAGAACACGGGGTCGGTCGTGAAAAAATCAACCAGATGTGCGCCCAGTTCAACAGCGATGAGCTGACGTTGTTTCACGCCGTTAAAGCCGCATTCGATCCCGGCGGCATGCTCAATCCCGGCAAGAACATTCCAACCCTGCATCGCTGCGCTGAGTTCGGTGCCATGCACGTGCACATGGGCAAACTGCCCTTCCCCGAACTGGAGCGCTTCTGATGATTGCCGATCAAATCGTCCAGAACCTGGACGCCAGCAAGCAACTGCTGGAACAGGTCAATCAGGCACTGGAAAACCGCCTCCCGCTACGCATTCAAGGTGGCGGCAGCAAATCGTTCCTGGGTCGTGAAGTCGCCGGGGAAATACTCGACGTCCGGGGCCATCGCGGCATTGTCAGTTACGACCCTACTGAATTGGTGATCACTGCCCGTGCCGGAACGCCCTTGAGCGAGCTGGCCGCAGCACTGGACGCCGCCGGACAAATGCTGCCTTGCGAGCCGCCGACCTTTGGCGAGGCGACGGTGGGCGGCATGGTGGCGGCAGGGTTGTCCGGGCCGCGTCGGCCGTGGTCCGGCTCGGTCAGGGATTTCGTGCTGGGCACACGGGTAATCACCGGCCAGGGCAAGCATCTGCGCTTTGGCGGCGAAGTGATGAAAAACGTTGCCGGTTATGACGTATCGCGCTTGATGGCGGGCAGTTACGGCTGCCTGGGCGTCTTGACTGAAGTCTCCCTGAAGGTGCTGCCCAAGCCGCGCTTGTGCAGCAGCATCGCGCTGGAAATGGACAGTGAACATGCCTTGCGTCGCTTGGCCGAATGGGGGCAGCAACCGATTCCGATCAGTGCCGCCAGCCACGACGGCCGCGTGCTGCGTGTGCGTCTCGAAGGGGGCGAAGGCTCGGTAGCTGCGGCCCATGAGCGCCTTGGCGGCGAGCAATTTGACCCCACGTACTGGCTGGAACTGAACGAACAGCGTCTGGAGTTCTTCACCAGCGGGCTGCCGCTGTGGCGCCTGTCTGTGCCCAACAACACGGGCGTACTGGACCTGCCCGGCGAGCAACTGCTTGATTGGGCCGGAGCCCAGCGCTGGCTGAAATCCGATGCTGACGGCGCAACCATCCGGGCGATTGCCAGTGCCGCCGGTGGGCATGCGACCTGCTACAGCCACGGCCTGGATGACAGTCCGTTTCACCCATTGCCGTCGTTGTTGCTGCGTTATCACCGGCAGTTGAAGGCGCAACTTGATCCGCACGGAATCTTCAATCCGGGCCGCCTGTACGCGGAGATTTGAATCATGCAAACCACCCTGAGCGACAAAGCCCGCCAGTTGCCCCGCGCCGAGGAAGCCGAAAGTATCCTGCGCAGCTGCGTGCACTGCGGGTTCTGCAACGCCACCTGCCCGACTTATCAATTGTTGGGCGACGAGCTGGATGGCCCACGCGGGCGCATCTACCTGATCAAGCAAGTGCTGGAAGGGAACGAAGTCACGGAAAAGACCCAGCTGCATCTGGACCGTTGCCTGTCGTGCCGCAACTGTGAAACCACCTGCCCGTCCGGCGTGGATTATCACAACCTGTTGGATATCGGCCGAGCCGTTGTGGACGCTGCCGTGCCCCGCCCATTGGGCCAGCGTCTGCTGCGCGAAAGCTTGCGCGCCGTGGTGCCCAATGCCGCGCTGTTCAAATCCCTGACGCAGCTGGGCAATACCTTTCGCCCGTTGCTACCGGGCAGCCTGAAAATCAAGCTACCGGCCAATATCCACCCGGCCAAGCCCCGCCCTGGCGTCCGGCATGGCCGCAAGGTGTTGATGCTTGAAGGGTGCGTTCAACCCGGACTGTCCCCCAATACCAACGCCGCCACCGCGCGGGTGCTGGATCGGCTGGGCATCAGCGTCACGCCCATCGCCCAGGCCGGTTGCTGTGGCGCGGTCGACTACCACCTCAACGCTCAGGAAGCGGGGCTGGATCGGGCGCGGCGCAATATCGACGCTTGGTGGCCAAGTGTTGAAAACGGTGCCGAAGCCATCGTCCAGACTGCCAGCGGCTGCGGGGCGTTCGTCAAGGATTATGGCCATCTGCTCAACGGCGACCCGGCCTATGCCGATAAGGCGCAACGCATCAGCGCCCTGACCAAAGACCTGGTTGAAGTGCTACGCGACGAACCGTTGGAAAAACTGGGCATCGCCAGCGACCTGCGCCTGGCCTTCCACTGCCCCTGCACCTTGCAGCATGCTCAGAAACTCGGGGGCGCCGTGGAAAGCGTACTATCGCGACTCGGCTTCAACTTGACCGGCGTGCCGGACGCTCATCTGTGCTGCGGTTCGGCCGGTACGTATTCCATCACCCAGCCCGAGCTTGCCCAGCGCCTGCGCGACAACAAAATGAACGCGCTGGAAAGTGGCCGTCCCGACATCATTGCCACGGCCAACATCGGTTGCCAGACCCATTTGTCTGGCGCTGGCCGCACGCCGGTGCGGCACTGGATCGAACTGATCGAAGACGCGCTGCACTAAACACTATTGCGCAACCACAACCATTTGGAGACACCGATGAAAACCAAAGCTGTGCTGACCCAGACCGAAGTGACCCAGATCCTCGCCGCTGCACGTAACGAAGCCAACGGCAACAGCTGGGCGGTTTCCATCGCGGTGGTGGACGACGGCGGGCACTTGCTGGGCTTCGAACGCCTGGATGGCTGTGCACCGATTGGCGGTTACATCGCCATCGAAAAAGCCCGGACCTCGGCGCTGGGGCGTCGCGAATCCAAGGGTTACGAAGACATGGTCAACGGTGGTCGAACTGCCTTTGTGTCGGCTCCGTTGCTGACCTCACTGGAAGGCGGCGTGCCGCTGATCGTCGAAGGCCAGGTGATTGGCGCTGTGGGCGTGTCAGGGGTCAAGGCCGATCAGGATGCGCAAGTGGCCAAGGCTGGCGTAGCGGCGATTGGCTGATACGCGGGATTGACCACAGACATCCCTGTGGGAGGGAATTGATTCCCTAAGAGGCCGGAACAGGCGCTGAGGTGCGAGCGCCTGCCCACTCAATCCCACGACGCCGCGAATTAATTCTTATCAACCGGAGAACCCAGATGACCGATTTCGTCCAATGCCAGCGCCTGAAAGTGGCAGTCAATCTGCAACGCTTCGTCAACGACGATGTATTGCCCGGCACGGGCCTGGATCAAGAGGCCTTCTGGGCCGGATTTGATTCGCTGGTGCATGAGCTGGCGCCGATCAATCGCAAACTGCTGACTGAACGCGACCGCCTGCAAACCGAGCTGGACAAATGGCACAAGGCGCACCCCGGCCCGATCAAGGATATGCCGGCGTACCGCGCGTTCCTTGAGTCCATCGGCTACCTGCTGCCGGTACCGGAACAGGTCGCAGCCACCACCGCTAATGTCGACATTGAAATCAGTGAACAAGCGGGCCCGCAATTGGTAGTGCCGGCTGTCAACGCCCGCTATGCCTTGAACGCCGCCAATGCCCGCTGGGGTTCGCTGTATGACGCGCTTTATGGCACCGACGCGATTTCCAGTGCCAACGGCGCAGATATTTCGGCCGGTTACAACCCGCTGCGTGGCGCCAAAGTCATCGCCGCCGCACGCGCCCTGCTGGACCAGGCGGCACCCTTGCTCAAGGGCTCCCACGCTGACGCAACCGGCTACAGCATTGAAAGCGGCGAACTGGTCATTAGCCTGACCGATGGCGGCCAGACAGCCCTGCGCCAGCCAGAAAAGTACATCGGCTACCGGGGCCAGCTGAGCCAACCCGAAGCGATCCTGCTGAAGAATCACGGCCTGCACATCGAGATCCAGATCGACCCGCAAAGCCCCATCGGCAGCACCGATCCGGCAGGCGTCAAGGACTTGCTGCTCGAAGCCGCTGTCTCCACCATCATTGACTGCGAAGACTCCGTGGCTGCCGTGGATGCCGACGACAAAGTCTCGGTCTACCGCAACTGGCTGGGTTTGATGAAAGGCGACCTGACGGAAGAGCTGGTCAAAGGTGGCAAGACCATCACCCGTCGCCTCAATGCCGACCGTGAATACACCCGAGCCAGCGGCGGTGAAATCACCCTGCACGGCCGCTCCCTGCTGTTCATTCGTAACGTTGGCCATTTGATGACCAACCCGGCGATTACCGATGGCGAAGGGCATGAGATTCCCGAAGGTATTCTCGACGGCGTCATCACCAGCCTTATTGCCATGCATGACCTGCAACGACGGGGCAATTCACGCACCGGCAGCGTGTACATCGTCAAGCCGAAAATGCACGGGCCGCTGGAAGTGGCGTTTGCCGAGCAACTGTTCAGCGGTATCGAAGACCTTCTCAAGCTGCCGCGCAACACTCTGAAGATGGGGATCATGGACGAAGAACGGCGCACCAGCGTCAACCTCAAGGCATGCATCAACGCTGCATCGGCGCGCGTGGCGTTCATCAATACCGGATTTCTGGACCGTACCGGCGACGAGATTCACAGCGCCATGCAAGCAGGCCCCATGCTGCGCAAGGGCGACATGAAAAACACGCCGTGGATCAAGGCATACGAGCGCAGCAACGTGTTGGTGGGTCTGGCCTGCGGACTGCGTGGTCGAGCGCAGATCGGCAAAGGCATGTGGGCCATGCCGGATCGCATGGCGGACATGCTGGAACAGAAAATAGGCCATCCGAAATCAGGCGCGACCACAGCGTGGGTGCCCTCGCCCACTGCCGCAACCTTGCACGCGATGCACTATCACCAGGTCGATGTCAGGGCTATTCAGGAGGAACTGGAGCAGGTCAGCCTCGACAGCGTCAGCGACGAAATCCTCAACGATCTGCTGACCATTCCGGTGGCCGCAGAAGCAACGTGGAACACGGAGCAGATTCGCGAAGAAGTGGAGAATAATGCCCAAGGTTTGCTGGGTTATGTGGTGCGCTGGGTCGAACAAGGCGTCGGCTGCTCCAAGGTGCCGGACATTCACAACGTCGGTCTGATGGAAGATCGGGCGACGCTGCGCATCTCCAGCCAGCACATGGCCAACTGGCTGCATCACAAAGTCATCGACGAAGGCTTCACTCGCGGCATTCTGGAGCAAATGGCCAAAGTCGTGGACAAGCAGAACGCCGGGGATTCCCACTACAGGCCAATGGCCGCTGACTTCAAACACTCGGTAGCGTTTCAGGCCGCTTGTGCGTTGGTCTTCAAAGGGCTGGAACAGCCAAGTGGTTATACCGAGCCGTTGCTGCATGAGTTCCGGCTGGAGTTCAAGAAGGCGCAATAACCGGGTTGCGGCGTAGGTGGTTTTATCAGGAGCGAGCCTGGGTGGGAGCCGGCTTGCTCACGAACCAGGCGTATAGCCACCCGATCGCCCCCCAAGGCATTGGGGGCCGAGCCTTCAGGAACTCTCCCGCACCACCAGCTCGAACCCCAGGTCTACCTGGGGTTGTTGCGCAACGCCATCAATCAAACCCAGCAATAACTGCGCCGCACGTTGCCCCACTTCCTCTCGTGGCGTGCGAATCGACGTCAGGCGCGGGACCATGTGGGCCGAGCCCGGCAAATCGTTGAAGCCTACCAGCGACACCTGCTGCGGAATCGAAATGCCATGGCGCAGCGCCTCAAGTGCGGCGCCTTGCGCCAGATCGTCATTGCAAAAAAACACACCGTCCACGTCCGGATGTTGAGCCATGAGTTGCATGAACAGCTCGCCCCCCAGACCTATGGAAGACGGACGGGGCGTCATGACTTGCAGTTGCGGATCGTAAACCCCCTCTTGCTCAAGCACATCGCGAAACCCCTGGCCCCGCTGCAATACACGCGTATCAAGCTGCGCAGCGATGTAAGCCAGACGCTTGCGGCCGCGTCCCAACAGATGGCGCGCCGCCTCGGCCCCGGCCTTTTCCTGGGAGAAACCAACGCAATAAGCGCCGCGCACAGTGTCGAGTTCCATCATATGCACACAGGGCACGCCGCTGGCCGCCAGGAACTGGCGCAATGCAGGGGTGTGATCGAATCCGGTGAGCAACATTCCGCGAGGCCGGTTCGCCAGATAATTTCGCAGCAGGTTTTCCTCTTCCTCGGGCGAGTAGTGATAGTTGCCGATCACCACCTCAAGGCCACGGGTGCGCAATACGTTCTGAATGGCTTCCAGCGTTTCGATAAATAGCTGATTGGACAGCGACGGCACCAGCACGACAACCGTCTGACTCTGGGATGAGGCCAATGCCCGGGCCGCAGGGTTGGCGACGTAGCCAAGGCTTTGTGCGGCGGCGCGGACCTTCTCCACCAACTCGGGGGCGACGGTGCTGATGCCGCGCAGAGCACGGGAGGCAGTGATGGGTGAAACAGCCGCCAGACGTGCGACTTCATTGAGGGTCGGACGACCGGTGGAGCGCGAACCAATGCGTGTCATGCGTTGCCAACTAACATAGGGATAAGCAAGGGGTTGCCAAACGTGGCGAATGGGCTCTAAGGTAGCGCTGTCTCATCGGCCCTACAACGCTTATTCGCAGGTCATGCAACTGATCCGGAAAGCTCCGATGATGACCGATGTACCCAAAACAATGACAAGAACTGGAAGCAGACCTGACTGTTCAATTGTCCAAAGCGACAAAGACAGCGCTGTCTCCAGACGAGGTGGAAAATTGTGACAACTGCGAACTCTGCTATTTCCGCCCTCGTGGTGATGGGTGTTTCCGGCTGCGGCAAAAGTGTCGTCGGCGCTGAAATTGCTCTTAACAGTGGCGGCCGCCTGATCGAAGGCGATGCTTTCCACCCACCGGCCAACATCGAAAAGATGAGCGCCGGACACCCCCTCAACGATGAAGACCGCGCCGGTTGGCTTACCCGCCTGGGCGAGGAGATGGCGTCTGCGCTGCGCAACGGCGAACATCCGGTCCTGACCTGCTCTGCCCTCAAGCTGATCTACCGTGAACGCCTGCGTCAGGCCGTGCCCGGTCTGGGGTTTGTGTTTCTGGAACTCACCAGGGAAGTCGCCACAGAACGCTGCGCCCATCGTCCAGGCCATTTCATGCCCGCCAGCCTGGTCGATAGCCAGTTCGCGACCCTGGAACCGCCTTACGGCGAAGACCGAACCCTGGTAGTGGATGCTACCCAGCCCATCGACATCATTGGCAAGCAAGCCGCCGACTGGTGGAAAGCGTCTAAAGCCGAATAAAGGCGTGAGCGCGAAAGACAGCGCTGTCTCATCGCAGAAACACTGCCGATGTGGCGGCGCCAGACAGTAGCTCCATAAAAAACAAAGACAACTGGAGAGACATCCAATGTTCGGTATGACCCAAGAGACGTACCTGTTGGTCGATGCGGTGGTAACCATCATCGGCCTGATACTGTTGATCACCAAGTTCAAGGTCCACCCCTTTATCGCATTGACGATTGCCGCAGGCTTTCTCGGCCTGACTTCCGGCATGCCGGTGGACAAGGTGATGAAAGCCTTCCAGGACGGCTTTGGTGGCGTACTGGGCTTCGTCGGCATCATCCTTGGCCTGGGCACCATGCTGGGCAAATTGATGGCCGATTCAGGGGGCGCGGATCAGATCGCGCAGACCCTGATTCGCGTGTTCGGCAAACAGCGCGTGCACTGGGCGATGATGTTCGCGGCATTTCTGGTGGGCATCCCGCTGTTCTTTGAAATCGGCTTTGTCCTGCTGATTCCGCTGGTGTACATCGTGGCAAGACGCACCGGCGTATCCATCGTCAAGATCGGTATTCCGTTGCTGGCTGGCCTTTCAGCGGTACACGGGCTGGTTCCTCCGCACCCAGGTCCGCTGCTGGCCATCGGGATTTTCGGCGCAGATATCGGCAAGACGATTTTCTACGGCCTGCTGGTTGCCCTGCCGACCGCGATCATCGCCGGCCCCATCTACGGCAAATGGATCTCCAAATATGTACCGGGCACGCCATCGCCTGAGCTGATGGAACAGATCGGCAAGGAATCCAGCACCGACAACCTGCCGGGCTTCGGTATCACGCTGGTCACGATCCTGTTGCCGGTGTTCCTGATGCTGCTCAAGACCTTCGCCGATATCGTGCTTCCAGATGGCAGCACGTTCCGTATCTGGATGGACTTCATCGGCCACCCGATCACCGCCCTGCTCGCGGCCCTGATCCTGGCGTTCTACACCTTCGGCGCGGCCCGTGGCTTTGACCGCACCAAAATCATGAAATTGCTGGACCAGAGCCTGACACCGGTCGCCGCCATTGTGCTGATCGTCGGTGCCGGCGGCGGCTTCAAACAGATGCTCGTTGCCAGCGGCGTGGGCGACCTGATCGGCCACATGGCGGTGCAGGCGCAGATCAACCCGATCATGCTGGCGTGGCTGGTGGCAGCGGTGATACGTGTCGCAACTGGCTCGGCAACCGTGGCAACCATTACTGGCGCGGGCATTGTCGCTCCGGTGGTCGGGCTGATTCCCGGTGTGAACCGTGAGTTGCTGGTACTGGCGACGGGCGCGGGTTCGTTGATCCTGTCTCACGTAAACGATGCGGGTTTCTGGCTGGTGAAGCAGTACTTCAACATGACCGTAACCGAGACGTTCAAGACCTGGACAGTGATGGAAACCATCCTGTCGGTGGTGGGCATCATCTTCATCATGTTGTTATCGATGCTGGTTTGAAGCTTGTAGGAGCCAACTTGTTGGCGAGGCATTGGTCCTGTGTAGTCAGGACTGGCCTCGCGAACAAGTTGGCTCCTACAGTTTCATAACCCGTGATCAGCGCTTCATCCCGATCCGCTTGCGCATATCCGCGGTAATTGTCTGCTTCACCTTCGCATACCCCGCCCACGGATCGTCCTGATCCGCCAGTCGCTCCATGAAGTTGTGAATATTCCAGCCATTGGCCCCTTTCAACGCTGCGACTTCTTCGCGCAACACCGGCACCGAAATCGGGAGGCCATCCCGTGTGCGGGCCGAGAACGCGCAAATCGTGGTCGCGCCCTGGCTGTTGCGCAGGTAGTCGATGAAAATCTTGCCCACCCGGTTCTTCGGCCCCGACACCGCGGAGAATCGATCCGGTAAAAGTTTGGCCATATGGGTGACGATGGCTTGGCTGAACGCCTTGACCTCGTCCCACCCCGCTTTCGGCTTCAGCGGCACAACGATGTGTATGCCTTTACCGCCACTGGTTTTCAGAAACGACTTGAGGCCCAGCTCATCAAGGATTGTGAGGGTCAATTGCGTGGCCTCGACCATATGCTTCCATGGCAGGGCTGGATCGGGGTCCAGGTCCAGAATGAATCGATCGGGATGTTCCAGGTCGGCCGACGTCGCGTTCCAGGTGTGCAGTTCGATGGTGCTCATCTGAACCGCGCCAATCAGGGCTTCGGGGTTGTCGATGATCATGATGGGTTGCCCGGCGTATTCCTTGCCCAGGCTGATCACGCCTGGGATCGCCAGCCTGTCGGCGTTTTTCTGGAAGAACAACTCCCCGGCGATACCTTCCGGGGCGCGAACCAGTGCAACCGGACGGCCCTGCAAATGCGGCGCGATCCAGGGGAAAACCTGAGCGTAATACTGAGCCAGCTGCATTTTCGTTGCACCGCTGCTGGCATCGATCACCCGCTCAGGATGAGTAATGCGGATCTTGCCGTCGCCACTGGCTTTTTCGGCAACGGGGGGCGTGGTTTGCGCGCAGGAGGCTTTCCGGGATTGCGGCGGATCTTTTTTCGCACGACGGGTTTTCGGCTGCTCGACCTCGGCGGCAGGTTGAGCCTGTTCCTCGCTGATCTGCGTGGCGGGCTTGTCATCACGCAAGCCCTGAAACACCGAATGGCGCACCGAGCCTTCGCGGGTCATTTCGGCGAAGGCCACTTCTGCCAATAATTGGGGCTTGAGCCAATGCACGCCTTTGGCTTCAAAGCCGGTTGGCGGGTTGACCACCGGCGCCGTCTTGATTTCCAAGGGTTTGAGACGTGCGTGAATGGTGCGCAGCGTGGCCTCGTTGAAGCCGGTGCCAACCTTGCCGGCATAGCGCAGTTCGCCACTGTCGGCATCATGCAGCCCCAACAGCAACGCGCCAAATGAGCTGCGACTGCCTTTGGGCTCACTGAAGCCAACCACGACGAATTCCTGGCGATGCTTGCACTTGAGCTTGATCCAGTCCGTACTGCGTTGGGACTGATAAAGGCTGCCAGCGCGCTTGCCGATAAGGCCTTCCATTTTCATCTGGCAGACACTGGTGAGCATGTTGTCTGCCGATTCACTGAAATCTTCCGAGAAACGCAGCGCTTGATCTGTGCTTTGCTCAAGAACCGCCGCCAGTGCAGCGCGGCGCTCCTCCAGCACCACATCACGCAAGTCCATGCCATTGAGATAGGGCATGTCGAAAAGGTAATACACGATATTGTCGTGTCGGCCGTTTTCGAACGCGTTTTGCAGCGCCTGAAAGTCCGGCATGCCCTCTTCATCGGCCACCACCACCTCGCCGTCCAGCCACGCGGATGCCAGACCGAGACTTTTCAGAGCCTTGGTCTGGCGGGGCATTTTTGCGCTCCAGTCGTGGCCGTTGCGAGTCAACAGCTGAACCTTGCCGTCCTCGATGCGGGCCATGATGCGATAACCATCAAATTTCAGCTCGTAGCGCCAATCGCCCTCGGGAGCGCTGTCCACCAATGTCGCCAGCTCCGGCTTGATGGTTGCCGGCACGTCGGCGGCTTGGGCACCGGTCAGCGTGAGCCCTGGCAGGGATGTACGTTTAGCAGTCTTTTTTCCAGCCGCTTGCGCCGGTTTGGAAGCAGCATTGGCGGCGGCCGATTTTTTGGGAATCAGCGTGCGCTCACTCACGACGCTGTCTGGTTTGTCGGCAACAATGTCGCACTCCGCTTTGTGTCGAGCGAAGGCGTCTTTGGATTTGATAAGAAACCACTGCTCCTGCTTACCCTCCAGATGGGTGCGAACCAGGTTCCACTGCCCACCGAGCTTCTCACCCTTGAGTTCGAATTTGAGTCGGCCTTTCTCATAGCTGGCCAGGGGATCGCCCTGGGGAACCCAGACGCCGCGATCCCAGACAATCACGTCCCCTGCACCGTAGTGGCCGTGCGGGATATGGCCTTCGAACCCGGCGTAGTCAAGGGGGTGATCTTCGACATGCACTGCCAGACGCCGCACCGTGGGGTCCAGGCTGGGACCTTTAGGCACCGCCCAGCTTTTGAGGGTGCCGTTTATTTCCAGACGAAAGTCATAATGCAGGCGAGTAGCGTCATGCTTTTGGATGCAGAATTGTAGCGCGTGATCAGGAGACTCATTCCTACGCGCCCTAACGCCTTTTTCCTTGTTATTTCCAGAAGGCTCCGGCGTTGCCGCAAAGTCACGCCTACGCTGATACTCATCCAGGGATCTGTTCATGACTCACCTCTGCCCATTGCAATAAAGAGCAGAGCGCCCGGCGATAGTTCAGCCTGGGCAAATGAAAGCTTTTTTAGCCCCCCCAGTAAACTCGGGCATTTGCGAGCAAAAACAGGCAGAATTGGCGCACTCACCGCGTCAGTGATTCAAATACCCGTGACAGAACAACGGGCCAAGGGAATTATATCCGCCCTGGCACCGTCATACTGATGGGCGCATTTGGATGTACTCGGCAATATTCACCACGCAAAGGCAAACGCCAGCCTCTTGGTAGAGGCGCTTCAAGAGGCCATCAAGGAAAAGATTATGTTGATACTCACCCGTAAAGTAGGCGAAAGCATAAACATCGGTGACGAGATCACCGTCACGATTCTTGGCGTTCAGGGTCTTCAGGTCCGGCTAGGCATCAACGCTCCAAAAAATGTTTCTGTGCATCGTGAAGAAATCTACAAACGTATCCAGGCGGAGCTCGCGCCCAACCAAGACCCACAATGAATTCATAGCGTCACCCTCATTCAAGCCGACCTGCCTCCCCGTCGCGGGCAGACCGGCCGCACGGCGTCCTCTATGACGCCGTTTTTTATGCCTGCCATTGACTAGCCACGCCCCGCAAGTCCGTCACCGATGCACGGGTGAGGGTGTCGGCTGTCTACCATTTGTCTGACATTCAGAACTCTGCGAAAAATTCACCCCTCCATCCCAAGTAGGCATTGAGACCGATGCTGAGCCCGTTGTCCGTTGTGAGCTGAGCACGTCTTCTTTTGGTGAAACAAAATGGACGGTGAACAGAAAATGAATACAACCTCTGAGAACTCGACTGGCAATACTGCGTATAAAAACGCGCCGCCCGAGGAACACCTGCAACATCTGCAGGATGACGCCAAGGCCGCGCTGGAGAGTGCCAAGGAACAGGGAACGGCGCAGTTCGAGCAATATCGGGACACCGCCGCGGAGCAGATCAAGACGCTGGCGCAAAGCGCAGAGTCCGCAGCACAGCAGATGCAGGGCAGCGACACACTTGGCCTGTCTCACTATGTCACTGACATCGCCCAAAACATGACGACCCTGGCCGATAACTTGCGGGGTAAAAGTGCGGACGAGCTGTTGCAGCAGGCGGGCAGACTTGCTCGTGACAACCCCATGCTGTTTTTGACAGGCAGCGTCGCGCTGGGCTTTGGCCTGTCACGTTTTTTGCGGGCATCGAGCCCCTCTACCCCTTCATCGATGGCCGCGTCGGAACCCAGCGACCCGATGGGCGATAGCTACAAGAGCGGGATCAACTCAGCCATCGCCGCCGATGAAGAACTCCCCATCGTCCCGCCGCACACTGACGATGTCCATCACAGTGGCAGACCTGGCATTCCTGATCGCGCTGCCTCCCCCAATGCTGCTGGACCTGTTGATTCCACGGGCGCGTTCGTCCCCACCGACCCCTTGGGCAGTTCAGCCACTTATCCAGACACCCGGGGCCCGGATACCCAGCATGGCAAAAGTGACTTGCCCGATAGTGATCGACCACAAGATGTCGCGCCTGCAAGCGGACTTTCCCGAGGAGACGTGTAATGGCCACAACATCCAACATCCCTCCTGCCGGCCCGGAGAACGAAACGTCAGTGCTTGGGCTGATCCGCCAACTGGCCCATGAAGTCCCTGCACTGGTGACCAAAGAGCTGGCCCTTGCCAAAGCCGAACTCAGGGAAACGATCGAAACAACCAAGGCCGGCGTGGCCGCAGTCAGCGGCGGCGCAATCGTAATGCTGGCGGGCCTGATCATTGTGCTACTGGCGGCGGTGTATGCCTTGGCAATGATCATGCAGCCTTGGCTTGCCGCGCTCATTGTTGGCGTAGTCGCCATGGTTGTGGGCTTCATCATGATCCAGTCAGGCAAAAAGCAGTTCGAAGCGTCGAACCTGACGCCCGAACGCACCGTTAACTCATTGCACAAAGACAAGGAAGCCATTCAGAGGAAAGTCTCATGAGCATTGATAGCAGCTTTGAAACCCCGGAATCCTTTGAAGCCGAAGCGGAAAAAAGTCCGGAAACCCTGGAACGGGAAATCGACGCCCAGCGTTCAAGCATCGGCAATATCGTTGAAGCGCTGGAAAGCAGATTTTCCCCCGGCCAACTGGTGGATCAGGCGTTGGCGTATGCCAAAGGCAACGGTGGAGAGTTTTTCGGCAACCTGGGCAATACGATAAAAGCCAATCCGGTACCGACCGTGCTGACCTCTGTAGGTCTGTTGTGGCTGATGATGGGTCAGAATCGCACGCCCGCGCCGTCATCCGGAGGTTCCAGCCTGGGGCATCTAGGCGAGCGCGTCAGCGACATGGCCCACAACGTCACCGATACCCTGGGCAGCGCCCGGAGTCGAATCGAAGATACTGCCCATCGCATGAAGGACAAGGCCAGTGACATGACCGACAAGGCGAGCCACCTGACAAGCAGTGTGAGTGACAAGCTTTCGTCAGTCGGCCAGCGGGTCAACATGGGCTCTCACGACGCCAGCGACAAACTGCAAGGACAGGCCAGAAAGGCACAGTCGACCTTCGATTACATGCTGCGCGAACAGCCGCTAGCCCTTGCGGCGATCGGCATAGCGCTGGGCGCGGCAATGGGCGCCGCGCTGCCTTCAACCCGGAAGGAAGACCAATTGATGGGCCAGGCCAGTGATCATCTGACCGAGAAGGCTAGACAGGTGGCTACCGAGGGCTACGACAAGGTCAAGGAAATGGGCAAAGAGGTGGTCGGCGAGGCCCGGTCCACGGGATCGTCCCCAACCTCGAGCGACACCGGTCGCACAAACGCCAATGACCCGTTGGGGAGCCCGAGCCCTACAGCCCCGAACGCGGGAACCGGGTTGGGCTGAGTGCCTGGCGGCTACGCAAAAGGAATCGGGCCTTAACGGCCCGATTTTTTTAGAGGTATGTCACTTTATGCTGGTTAGCCGCTGGACAATTTTGTCTTTGACCAACAGGCGTTTTTCCTTCAGTTTTTTCAGGTCTTCATCGCTGATATTGCCAGCGGAGCCCGCCTCGGCATCAAGCACGTCAGTGTCTATCTGGCCATAGTCACTGAGCAGTTGATTGAGCTTCTTGTCGGATGTGCTGCGTTCGGCAACCTGCTCTTTGGAAAAACCCAGATCTTTGTACAAATCATGTTTGACCGGCATAACGGCACCCTCTCTTTGTGACTGCGATGAATCGTAAGGTTATGAGGCTTGGCATTGTCATAGGTTCGAAGTAGCCGATCACTGCTCATGCAGACGCCGCACTTCGTACGCCTTGAAGTGAGTGTAGGCAAATTCAAGCACTGACAGCTCGCCCGCCGTAATCCCTTGTGCATCGCGCCTGACCAGCAGATCACCCAGGACGTGCTCCGCTTCAGTGGGTGCGCCACGCTCCATATCGCGCAACATGGATGCCATCATTTTCGACCCAGGCGTCGTGAGCATTTTCAGCAAACGCTGGCGCACCGGCTCACGCAGGGCATAACCGCACGCCGTGGCGATGCTGGCACATTCAGTGAATAGCCTGACGATCAGCGATCGGCCACCCGCAGCCTGCACATCACCCAGGCTGGCGCGCATGGAGCCTGTGATTCCGGCGCCCGTGGCGATGAAGCACCATTTCTCCCACATTTCCTGCACGATGAACTGGCTGAGATTGGCCTCGAACCCGGCATCGGCCAAGGCTTCGGCGACGCGCAGGATGCGGCGGGTCAATGCGCCGCTCAACTCCCCGAAAGACAGCTGGTTGGTGTCATTCAAATGCAGGATTGCACCCGTGGTGTCCCGGTCCAGAGAGATCAGGCACTGACCACCCAGAACATTTTCACCATTAAAGCGGGCACAGAGCCGATCCAGATGGGCCATGCCGTTGAGCAGCGGCAGGATGGCAGTTTCGGGACCCACTGCCGCCGCGAACGAGTCCATGGCCGCGTCCAGGTCATACGCTTTGCAACTGAGAACAATCAGGTCATACGGCCGGCCTATCATCTGCGTCAGCACATGGGGTGGCGATGGGTATTGAATGTTGCCCAACGGGCTGCGCACCACCAGGCCATCGCGATCCAACTCTTCTGCGCGGCCCGGACGCACAAGAAATGTCACATCGCGGCCAGCCTCAAGCAGCCTGCCCCCGAAGTACCCCCCTATCGCTCCTGCCCCTACGATCAGAATCCGCATGATGTCGATCTCCTGTCAGTCTGCTGGCGCCCACTCACGTATCGAGAGTAGTGGATGTCAAACCCTTGCTCAATGAATGATAAGACGCGCGGATATCGGCAATCTGCGTATCCTCGATTGGCTTCCCCTTGCCTGCCGGACGTTGCGGGGCCGCACGGGCAAAAAAAATCCCGCGCAGCCAACACTGCACGGGATTTCTTATCACCTTGACCCCGGCGTCGTCAGGTATTGGCTTTGGTCAGGCCGGGAAAAAGAAACGGCAGCCCTTCTTCCAGACGCTCTGCCAGGCTGCGGCTTGGTACGGCCGTTTCCGGCGCGGTCTGTTGCAGCCGTGCGAGCACCGACTCAATCACCGCCTGGCTCGCGTCGTTATGAAACTGCCATACGCCATAGATACGTCCGTCAAACGATGGCTCGCTGCCCAACCTCGGATCGATACCCAATCCCGATCCCAACCCGAACAGATGCAAGCCTTGCAAACGCAGGCCCGTGCTGTCCATCGGGCAGCCTGCCGCGTCCGAATCCACCCCGCCCTTGACTTCCCGAAGCGTGATGGGCGTACCGTCTGCGTAGCTGATAACAGGCAGATTCGGTTGATAGCCAGTGCATTGCACCACGGTATGCGACTCAAGCAAGGCTTGAGCGGCCGCTTCGAAATCGCCCGGCGCTCCCCCTTGGGTCCGCAATGCCCTGACCCGCACACCGGTGTTGCCCACACGGCGGTGTTCCAAGACGGCTCGACCAATATCCAGAGCACGATAACGCAGGCCACCGGAGCGATTGATCCTGCCTGACACAGGACACACGTCATTGTGCGGGTCAAATACATAGCCGGCGGCGGTAGCCAACTCAGCGTTTTCATAAAACAGGCGAATGGCGGA
Organism: Pseudomonas sp.; assembly: GCA_036387095.1. GTDB lineage: Bacteria > Pseudomonadota > Gammaproteobacteria > Pseudomonadales > Pseudomonadaceae > Aquipseudomonas. Next base: position 98,809 of record DASVUK010000172.1, on the reverse strand, counting down.
GCGGTGAATCAAGGTCACCTCTTGCAGACCCGCAAACTCCAACGCATCCGCAAGATTTTCGAGCATTGAAAAAGCGCTGTGGGAGCCACCGATGACGGTGATTCGGCCTCCACTGGCCAGCGCTGGAGCAAAAACCTCGCGCAATTGCACCGCATTCATACGCAGCAGTTCATCAGCACTTTTCACAACCGCCGACTCGGGTAAACGCAGCCCCTGCCCCGCCAGCCCCCTGACCAGATGCTGGGGATCCTGCCGCCCCCCCAGATTGAGGATCAAGGTGCGGCAACGAATACGCCGGGTGCGACCTTGGGCCTGGACCCAGACGAAGAATTCGCCATCCTCGCGCACCACTTCGGTAATGGTCGTGCTGCTCCAGAGCTTGACTCCATAGCGCTGAACTATGAAGTCCAGCACCAGCCTGGAGGCTTCTGCCAACAATTGGCCAATGTCCGACAGTTGGGGAGCATGTTGCGCCTGATGGCGAATGCGCCAGTAGGCAGGCGAATGTTCAAGCGGGGCGAAAACATCCCTCAGGGCGGGGTCGCGCAGGCATTCGAGGATCACGTCACCCACCGAGTTTGCGGTGATGCGGTATTCACCCAAACGACCGGTACCCGGATCGGCGCTGGCATCGACAATGATCAGCCCGTCCCTGGCCAGGTCGGGCAAGGTTCCGCTTTTCAAAGCATTGAATAGCAGGCCCATACCTGCAGGTCCTGCCCCGCCCACAACACAACCGCACGTGGTTTCCAGATAATCTCCAAACATAATGACGCTCCATAGTTTGATCGACGGGTTAATACAATCCAACAGTTCCTGAGCAGTCCGTTGTCACGCGCTACTTCATTTTCCGGGCCGAATAACGCCCTGCCGTTGTTATCCGACATACAAGAAAATGTTCGCGCCGAGCCAGTGTCGGGAGGCTGAGGTTGGATGACGAATGCGCAAGGACTATTACCAACACGCCAAAACCCGCCTGTTAATACACTGTTCAATGCACAGGCAACGCTACCGCCCTGTGCACTACTGGAGGCTGTTTGGAGTAAAAAGTGAGGACAGACAAGAAACAACTGGCGACTTTGAAAGTCGCTCGGATATTCTGAGTTCCGCAACGGCCGGTGCAACGTGAGTCACTGCACTTATCCCAACTACCCTGTAGGGTCGGTCCAGTGACGTTGGTATGATCGAAACCCAACGTACTTCAAACGGCCTGGAGAGATAATTCCAAATATTACTGAAAGTGTCAAATTTTCGTTAAAACCAGAAAAATATTTCAAAAACTATTTAACTTATTGATTTAGAACGCGATAATTTTTTGACGCCGGCTTATTGTACCCAAGTCGATACAAAATTCATGTTTAAGCCCATAGTATTTTCCTGACGTTGTTTTTTTATGGCTGTAAGTCCAGCGCCAGCAACTTGACGATTCACAACACGCTTGTTCGACGCCAAGGAACACGCGGCGAAGTAGTGTAACGACGACAATGATATGACGAACTTTCATCCCGCACTCAGAGCATTTAGTGGGGTCGCCTGAGCATCGCATCGATAATGAAAAAGTACTGCGCAAGCTCCACGAGGCCGGCCCAATCATGCCCGCAATGCCTGGAGCCATGCATCGGTTTCCTGCGGCCCACTGCGGGGCCGCAAGGCAATCGACGGAAGGCGCGCCTGCAAAGGTTGAGAAATAGAACTATTCAGATGCACCGAAATCAATGATTTCGTGAGATATGAATAATGGATTCAGAGGTGGGTGGCATGGACATTGAAAAAGATTATCGAGCAGGCATCGCGGAAATCGATTACTCCCGCGATACATTGTTTGGGCCGATCCCGATGCAGGCGACTTGCAGGGTTCGCCTGTCCACCGTGGAGCAGGACGGGCAACGGCTGCGGGAACTGACTATTTTGGGTGATATGCCTGATTACCTGGCCAAATCTTCAGTAATCCGGGTGGCCCTGGAAGGTCGCGTTGAGGCTGGCCCCATCCGCTATCAGTTTCCGGTGCGGGATGCCGATGAACAACAGTTTAAGTTGCTGTTTGAAAATGAACATCGACGAGCCATTCATTAATGAATGAATGTCAGGAATGAGCAGGCTGCCTTTGGGACGTTATGCCGATGCCTGACACCCTTGGGCAACCGGCGTTTACCTGTCCATAACGTAAAGTTTGATCGTACATTCCAATGATTAGCGGCGGATGCGTTCAGGAAGCGGCCTGCGTTTACCGAAGATAAAAAAAAGCCGCTGTTATCCAGCATCAAGAGGCTGGAAAACTTGCGGCGATTACGCATTACTCGAAAGCAGGCAACTGCTTAACCCACAGATCGAGACGGCATGTGGATGTGTGTGGCGTGGTCTAAGTCGTAGCGCAGTTCAGCGACCAGTTCGGCAATTTCGCGGCTGGTATTGAGTCGATCCAGCGAGATACCGGTAACAAGAAGTTCAACGCGTTCGGAATCAGGGTCAACGATCTGCACCGTCATCGATGAGTCCGGGGCAACGCTGCATGTACAGCGCAGAGGCAGAAAAGCACGCTCGATAATGCTCCGTAATTCAAGCGTGGAAAGTCTATAGGCAATCATGTGCATCTCCTTTCTTGCAGGTGAGCGGCGATCCCACCGCTAACGGCAGCATTTTTTATAGATCCTCTCGACTATTTGTCATCCCTTGCTTGCCAATTAATTGTCGCCATTTAATTGGAGGCAGAATTCTTTATACGCCCCACCGCATTGCCATTGCAACTTTGTTTTCGGCGCCCTGTATCCACCTAAGGTGTTGAAGTTACTGAAAATTCAATTGCAGAATCGATTCACTCGGCAATGTTATTTGTTATTCACCTGACCTGAATCAAGTCAGGTGAAGGGCCCCTATTGGAGCCCTCCACGCGTCCGGAGGAACGAGCTGGTTAATCCACGCTGCGGGGCAGACGAAAATGTATGAGCGCCACACGATTGCCATGCTTGTCTCGACGTTCGTCCACGGCGTAAGGCCGAAACCCCAGCTTGGGATAAAAAAGCAGGCCTGGCACGTTATGGTTGTAGCAGGATGCCGTCATCTCGATGGCTTCATGCTTGTCGAATGCCAAATCCTTCATGCACCCGATCAGATAACGCCCCACTCCGCGCGATCTCGTCTTCGGCGCGATGATGACGTTGCCCAGAGAGCAGCGCCCGCGAAAATCGCAGCGGGAAAAATTCGCATAGCCCACTACTTCGCCGTTCATCTCGACGACGGTTGAATCTGAGTGGTTGTCCAGAGCGTCCTTGAGTTGAGGGGGAGTCAGCGGATAGATGGCTCGGGGAAACATATAAAACAGCTCGTCGACACTCTGTGGCATCCCGCACACGACTTCGATGTCTTTTTCTTCCAGCGGGCGATGTAAGAACATTTAGAAGTAACCTCTTGAAGAAACCGGATAACACGCTATCAGACACTATATGCGATCTGGCGTAATGCGCACCCTTCTGTGATGAATCTACGAACGGAGCAAACCATTGCCAAGTCATCGGGTCGTAAACGATGACACCCAATAACGCCAGGAGTGAATATGAATATCCTACGGTGCCTGAGTATCTATTGTTGTATGGCCGTGCTCGGAGGTTGCTTTGACAGCCCGGATGACCAGAGCACAAAAGCAAACACGGACGGGTCCAAATCGTCGGTACAGATGAATGCCCCCGCAGACCAAGAGCCCTCCAAATAACTAAAGGTGTCGCGGCCGGGCGCCTCTCGCAACGACCTGGAGGAGCCTGGCCCGACACACTGTTTTAACACGCTAACGTTTCTCAGGTTCGTAACGTAAGTCTTTGACGCTTCAGCAAATACACCTCATGCATTACGCCTGCCGAAAATATCCAAACCTTGCAAAATGCATGAAGCGGAACGCGCGTTTAATTTTCAACCCATTGAATTTGTTGAGATTTATTTTTTTAGAAGTTGGCACACAGCCTGCAATACTCCCGTTGGAAAGCTGTAACAACATTATTCATGGAGTAGAAAAACAATGATTTCATCCCCCGATACTTATCCCGCTGCCACGCACGATTCGCACAATCACTCAGGCGTGTCTTGGGGTGCGATCTTTGCCGGTGCCGCCGGTGCCGCTGCGCTGTCTCTCATCCTCGTCCTGCTGGGCTTCGGCTTGGGTTTTTCCGCAGTCTCGCCATGGGCCGACAGCGGTATCAGCGCCAAGGGCTTAGGCATATCAACGATTATCTGGCTGGCCTTCACGCAAATTATTGCGTCAGGTCTGGGCGGCTATATTGCGGGTCGGTTGCGTGTTCGCTGGGCCAACCTGCACGGTGACGAAGTGTATTTCCGCGACACGGCGCACGGTTTCCTGTCGTGGGCCGTGGCAACGCTGGTCGCCGCTACGCTGATCGTCGGATCGGTAGGCAGCATGGTGAGCGGCGGCGTACAGGCCGGTGCAAGCATGGCCTCCGGTGCGGCAGGCGCGGTCACCCAAGTGGCGGGCAGTGCCGCCAGCAATACCAGTGGTCAGGACTATGGTTATTTCATCGACAGCCTGTTCCGTGACGATCGTCCGGCGGCCGTCAGCGATGACGCTGCACACGGTGTCGTGTTCCGCATCTTCGCCAAGACCCTGAACAACGGTGGCGATATGGCTGCTGAAGATCGTACTTACCTGGCGCAGCTGATCGCACAGCGTACCAACCTGAGCCAGGCCGACGCGGAACGTCGCGTGGATCAGGTCTACGGCCAAGCGCGTCAGGCAGTTGAAGACGCCAAGCTGGCGGCGAAAAACGCTGCTGACACGGCTGCAAAAGTTGCTGCCTGGACTGCCCTGTGGATGTTCATCTCGCTGTTGTGCGGCGCTTTCGTCGCCAGCTACGCGGCAATCCATGGTGGTCGTCGCCGCGATGCAGTGACTTACACCGAAACCCGCGCTTACACCACGACAACAACGGCTCGATAAGCCAGGAGAAATAGAATGCGCTCATTACTACTGTGGTTCCTCGGCATCCCGATCCCGATCATCATCCTGATCGCACTGTTCATGCACTGATGTGCTGAACGGCTGAACCAAAGAAGCCGTCTTCTCGCAAGAGAAGACGGCTTTTTCATGCCCCCCGCAAAGACCCGTCAAGGTTCACTGACTGCATTTGCCCCCAACAGAATGGACGCCACGTCGCCCCCTGTTGTGGTCGCCGTCACCGGTTTTTTTGCCCCGGCCGAGAAACGGCAAACCCGCCAGGGTCAATGCAACGCCCAATAAGGCACTGGCGGCCAGGGGATCGTCGAATTGCAGGTACGCCCAAAACATCGTAACCAGCGGCGTCAGGAACAGCGCACCGCTGACGCTTTGCAGGCTGAAACGGCGCAGGCATAGCCAGTAAAACCCGTATCCGCCCAGCGTCGAGAACACCACCAGCCACAACACCCCAAGTCCAAAGCCCTTGGCCATAACCGGTTGCAGGCTGCCTTCCTGTAAGGCCAGCAACCCGAACACCGGCAAGGCTGCACAAACCTGAATGAACAGTCCGACCAGTGCCGGCAGGGGTGGCTGTCGTGACTTTTTCTGATAAAGGGTTGCCATCGCCAGCGAAGCCACCCCGAGCAGCGGCAACAAGTACGCCCAGAGAGAAGCCCGGGAAAACTCAAGACTGCTGCCACTGGCGATCAACATGCCGATCAGGCACAACATAACCCCCAGCCATTGCCAGCCACGCGTCGCCTGGCCGGGCACAAAACCCGCCATCAGCACAATGCTCAACGGCAGCAGATTGGCGATCAGCGAACTGGTGCCGGGAGCAACGCCCAACGCGATGGATTGAGCAATGGGCGCGATATACCCGGCAATTCCCAGCAAGCCCACCACCCCTTGAGACAGCCAGCTACGCCCGCTCACGTCCCGCAAACGGCGCCACACCATGGCCAGCAACACCAGTGCTGCAAGCACAAACCGCCAGAACGTCGCGACCATAACTCCGCTCACCTCTGACACGTAGCGGTAGCCAATAAAGCCCGAGCTCCAACTGAGCACCATGGCGATGAGCAGCAACCCACTGATCAGCCAGGGCAAGGTCAATGGTCGTATGAGCGGATTTGCCCCCGGAGGTAATGTTGCTGTCGAACCCGTAGCTGCGCGTCGAGCATCCATCAATCAATCCCCCTATGCATGGCTTGCACCTGATGGTAAGAATGTCGGGGTGATTCAATCAAACGAGATGATAAGCATCACTGATGCAGGATTTATGAACCATGCAAAGCACACTGGATATTGACCTGCTGCGAACCTTTCAGGCGGTGGTGCGCTTCGAGCAATTTCTGGCCGCTGCAACGTATCTCAATCGCAGCCCTTCAGCGGTGAGCCTGCACATTCGGCGTCTTGAAGCCATCACCGGCGCACGCTTGCTGGAGCGGGATAATCAGACCGTCACCTTGACGCCACTGGGGCGCCGCTTCGCCTTGCAGAGCGCCGAACTGTTGCAGTTGCATGACCGGATGCTGGCTGGCTACAACGAACCACGGGTGTCTGGCCGGGTGAAGCTGGGGATATCCGAGGAATACGCCGGCGCGTTGTTGCAATGCACCTTAGGGCCATTGTCCGAAGGCTTTCCGCAGATCGAACTGGAAGTCGAGACGGCTTCCAGCGGCCGTCTTCACACCCGTTTGCAGCGCGGGCAAATGGACTTGGCGTTGGTGGTCGAGCTGCTGGACGCGCCGAACTCTGGAGAACCGCCATTGTTTCGGTTTGGCACCACCGAGCCGGTATGGGTGGCAGCCCACAGTTATAAAACCAATCCCGATAAACCGCTGCCGCTGGCCTTGCACGGCAAAGGTTGCCCGTACCGTGGCGTGGCCGTGGATGCGTTGACCCGGTTAGGTCGGCCATGGCGCACCGTGGTCATGAGTGCCGGAACCAATGCCCTGGAGACCACCATCTGCGCAGGCCTGGTCATCGGCATCATCGACCGGGCGCGGGTCAGCCCGCAGATGCGCATCCTCACCGAAGAGGATGGCCTGCCCGTATTGCCCCTGCATGAGTTACAACTGATCAAGGCCCCTGGGGCACCCACCGCAGCCTGTGAAGTGCTGATTCGGCTGATCGGGGATCGATTTCGCTTGCAGTGAGCGAAGGCCATTGGCAAGAAGCGCCGGACACGCCGCTTTACCGCCATCGGCGCCTCCATGGATGCTACGAAAACCTGTTCATTCACCTTATTAATCAGCTGTGGTATCGCAGTCACCGCGCATCGTGGCGCCGACCCTTTCCGCAATATTCTGTAACCAACCTGTTAGTCGGTATGATGACAAGGCCGTTACAGTCGGCGTTTGGCCACCTCGTTGGGGAATTGCTCCATGCCTTATTTTTCCCTGGCGCGCTTCAAGGCGCGCTGGTTCGCATGGTCTTGCATGGCCGTGCTGATCGTCGGCCTGCCGGTTGGCTGCGCGGTATTGCAGCACACCGAGCGGGAACTGGTGTTTCGGATCGAGCCGGGCAATGCCAGTTGGTACAGCGGGCTGCCCGCCGACGTGCAGGAATTGGAGCTCAAGGCGCCGGATTTTGGCATGGCTCAAAACATCCACGCCTGGTGGTGGCCGGCGAACCGCAAAGACGCGCCTGCGGTGCTGTACCTGCATGGATCACGCTGGAACCTGACGGGCCAGCTGTTTCGCATCGAACAACTGCGCGCCTTGGGCTTCTCGGTGCTGGCGATCGACTACCGCGGATTTGGCCAGAGTCAGGGACGATTACCCTCCGAAGCGACAGTCTATGAAGACGCGCGCGTGGCCTGGGAACGCCTGAAGGTCTTGCAACCCAATCCCAATCTACGGCTGATCTACGGGCACTCACTGGGCGGAGCCGTGGCAGTGGATCTGGCCGCTGAACTGGGCCGCGATACCCAGGACGGCAAAAAAGCTGCACAGGCCCGGGGCCTGATTATCGAATCGACGTTCACCACCCTGGCGGATGTTGCCACTGCGGTGGCCAATACGTCGTTACCCGTGCGCTGGTTGCTGTCGCAGAAATTCGATTCCATCGACAAGATCGCCGACATCCACATGCCGCTGCTGATTGTCCATGGGACCGACGACCGCTACGTGCCATCTCGCTTCAGCGAAGAGCTTTATGCCGCAGCCCTGGAGCCGAAAAAGCTGCTGCTGGTCCCTGGCGCCACTCACAACAACAGCATGAGTCTGGGTCGGCAGGCCTATGGACAAGCCATTCAGGCGCTGTTCAGATCCGGACCGGCGCCGACCCATGCCGCGAAATCCCCGGAGGACGGCGAGGTTGTCGACCATAGCCGGAGCTGATCACTGGGCCGCGATGTGGCTGACGTTGAACGGCTTGCTGCGCACCACTACCTGACCCGGATGACTGGCTGGCGCGATGCTGCCGTTCAATTGTTTGAGTAGGGCTTGCGGATCTTCAATGGGCAGAGTGGCCAGTTGCTGAGCGGGCAGGTTCCACCACTGGCTGGCCAGCAAGCCGTCGATGGTGTCCTGATCGAAGCGATACCTGACCACCTGAGCCGGTGAACCCACAGCAATGGCATACGGCGGAATGTCTTTGTTCACCAATGACTGCGCACCAATCACCGCGCCGGTGCCGATGGTCACGCCCTCCAGAATCAGCACGTCCATGCCGATCCAAACGTCGTGACCGATGCAGGTCTGCTTGACGCCAGCGTGATGCGGCGCAATCGCGCCCAACTTCTGACGCAGTCCGACCAGACCGCTATGAGACGTCAGCCAGCTCAGCGGATGGGATTTACGGTCCTGGCCAATGGTCACATTCTTCGCAATCGAACAGTAGCGCCCGATACTGGAGACATCGTGCAGTTCAGAGCCACTGACGATATCGGTATAAGCCCCGATGGTCAGCTTGCGGGACAGGATCTTGATCTGATGCAGCTTCACCCCGTGCTCCAGCGTCAGCTCGGTGTCGCGACGCAGGCCCTTGATTCCGCTGTCCAGACGACACTTGTTCTTCGAAAGCGCTTTTTTCAGCTTTATATCCAACAGCGCTCGTTTGAAGAAGTTCATGGTCTGGTTTCCGCAAATGATCAATGGACGGGTGGCGATCCCAGGGCAGAAATGGAATTTCTTAAGCCAATTTCGATGCCATCCCACACAAAGTCGGGAATCATCGCACAAGCGGAGCGAATCCCAAAAAGTTGTTCATCGTGCTTCTTGTGCAAAGCACTTCAGGGACCAACCGGCTGCAGATGCTGTCGATTGGCGTGCGGCTCAATCGACTATCCAATGCTGCCCCCTACTGAATGGACAACGAGCGAGGAACATCCAAATGAGCACTCATACAGTGGTCCCATGCGAACTCGATACCCATAAAGTTGTCTCCCGTCAGGAGTGGCTGACGGCACGAAAACAGCACCTGATCCACGAAAAGGCCTTGAGTCGCCAGCGCGATCAACTCAGTGCCGAGCGACGCGCCCTGCCCTGGGTCAGGATCGACAAGGCTTATGTTTTCGACGGCCCGAACGGCCGTGCAACGCTCAGTGATTTGTTCGGCAAGAATAGCCAACTGATCGTCTATCACTTCATGTTCGGCCAGGACTGGGAAGAAGGCTGCAAAGGTTGTTCGTTCCTGGCCGATCACATGGATGGCGCCAATCTGCATCTGGCTCACCACGACATCAGCCTCGTCGTGGTTTCCCATGCGCCACTGCAACAGTTCCAGGCGTTCAAGCAACGCATGGGGTGGGATTTCCTCTGGGTGTCATCGGCAGGCAGCGATTTCAACTATGACTTCGGCGTATCGGCCACTGCCGAACAGATCGCCGACGGCGGCGTGACCTACAACTACCACGCCAGCACCGAACCGTTCGAGGAAATGCAGGGCCTTAGCGTCTTCTATAAAAACGCGGCAGGTGACGTTTTCCACACCTACTCGACCTACGCCCGTGGCCTGGACCTGCTGGTGGGGGCCTACAACTATCTGGACCTCACGCCCAAGGGCAGGAACGAGGATCAAATCATGGACTGGATGCGCCTGCATGACCGTTACGAAGACGCACCCCAGACCGCCGCGTCAGCAAACTGCTGCGCGGACAAGGACAGCCATCAGTAACCGCTGCCCGATGCCTGGGCGCCGCTGACAATGGCGATACCCGAGCTGGTACCCAGGCGCGTGGCACCTGCCTGGATCATGGCCACGGCGGTGGCGTAATCGCGTACACCGCCGGAGGCTTTCACTTGTACGGCGTTGCCCACCACTTTGCGCATCAGGGCCACGTCCTCCAGCGTCGCGCCGCTGCGGCTGAAACCGGTGGACGTTTTCACGAACGCCACGTTCAACTCACGGGAAATCTCGCAGGCGCGGATTTTCTGCGCGTCGTCCAGCAGGCAGGTTTCCAGGATCACCTTCAATGGCACGGTACCGCAGGCGTGCTTCACCTGGGCGATGTCATCACGCACCACATCGAACAGGCCATCCTTCAGGGCACCGATATTGAGCACCATGTCGATTTCCCCGGCACCTGCGGCGATGGCGCGCTGCGCTTCAAACGCCTTGGTGTCGCTCAAACCCGCCCCCAGAGGAAACCCCACCACGGCGCAGACCTTGACGCTGGCACCCGCCAGCAACTGCGCGGCATAGGGCACCTGCCCCGAATTGACACACACCGAATAGAAACCATGCTCACTGGCTTCCTGACACAATGTGGCGATTTGCGCTCGGGAGGCATCGGCTGCCAGCAGCGTATGGTCGATATACTTGGCCAATGCAGTGGGTTCGAGTTTGATCATCAGAAGATTCCTGTCAAAGTGCGCTTTCAAGCCAGCACGTTACGTTAATTAATTCACAAATAGTGTTATTTTTACCACAACATCAATCATTGCCGGAATGCCCGTGGACAGTAAAAAATCCGAACGCATCAAGTTCATCCAACAAGCACTGCAAGATCAGAAGGCCATCCACCTCAGGGAAATGGCCGCCTTGCTGGATGTCTCGGAAATGACCCTGCGCCGGGATCTGGGCCGCCATCCGGACAAATTTCACCTGCTGGGTGGCCATATCACCCTGGCCTTCGATAGCAGCGAAGCCGCCGATTACCGGGTGAGCGAACAGGACACCCGGCACGTCGAGGAAAAACGCCGCATCGGTAAATTGGCCGCTGCGTTCATAAAACCGGGCGATACGGTATTTTTCGATTGCGGCACGACCATCCCGTTTGTGGTCGATTTCATTCCTGAGGAACTGGAATTCACAGCGGTCTGCAACTCGCTCAATGTGTTGCTCAAGCTCCAGCAAAAACCCAACTGCACCATTGTGTTGTGTGGCGGCACCTTCCATCGCAAGAACCAGATCTTCGAGAACAGCGCCGAAACCGGCATCCTCGATGGTGTGCGTCTGAGCTGGGCCTTTGTTTCTGCCGCCGGGGTCAGCCAGGAATTCGGCGTTACCTGTTTCAATTTCAATGAAGTCGAGGTCAAGCAAAAGGTCCTGCGCCAGGCGCGACACTGCATGTTGCTGGCCGATCACTCCAAGTTCGACGCGGTGCGTACTGCGTATTTCGCCAAACTGGAGGACTTTCAGGTGGTGGTCAGCGACAAGAAACTGCCCCGCCCCTACCGCGATCTGATCCAGGCAAACGGCGCGCAACTGGTCCTGTGATCCGCACCGATCCATTCACCGCAAGTGCTCCTCGACAGCCTGCCGCTCATGCGCCGAAAGATACCCCGTCGTCACACTGAACTGCATGCTTTCACCCGCCGCCAACGCCTGCACATTGCCCTTGTCACATTCAGCGCGATACCCCTCCGGCTCGCAGGTCGCCGGCAAGATAAACGCCGCCACCTGTTGATCCGGGTTGTGCAAAATCCAGCGAGCAGCGTGGTTGAACTGATCCGGCCGAAAGCGGGTGTAGAACGCCGGGCCTTCGGGATGCTCAAGCAGGAAGTGGGCATTGCCGTGACTGTCGGCGCGGACTCCATCGAAGAAGCAGACAATTTCCGGGTCATAGAGCTCCGGCGCGTCCAGGGTTTGTAGCCGGGACGGATCCTGCGTCAGTTCGGCCATGTAGGCGCTCCACTGCGGCGTCGGGCGAACATGGGCCGGAACGCTGCTGCGCACGCGAACCTGATCGACGCCCAATGGCTCGACGAATCGACCGCCCGGCACATAGGCGTAATTCATGTGGGCCATGTACATCAGGTCCATGGGTTTGCCGGCCAGATTGGTCACTTGCATGCCGATGTCGAACAGCGCCGAGCCGGCCCGCAACGTGACACTGGGCCGCGCCCGGTAGTGATCACCAAAACCCTGCACATATTCGTATTCCCCGCCCAGACGCAGATACGCACCCTCGGCATCCTCTCCGACTTCCAGCCAGGCGCCGTCCATGGCGGCGCAGGGCATTTCACCATGCAGCGGATGATCGTCATCAGGTCCAGGGCAGCCATTGCGCAACAAACCGCTGTGGAACATAAAGCAGCCGTAGGTGCCGATCACGGTGGGGCTCGGGCGTGGCTGGCTGAACATGTTGCGCATGGTCAGGTCACAGCCATCGAACACCGCCGACCAGATCATCTGCCCTTGATAAGGCAGGACCACCAGGCGGCCGCGATTGTTTTCCAGCGCCAGGGCCAGCACGCCGGACGGGAAGGTCCAGGCGCTTACCCGGAAATCAGCGCAAGTGAGCAGCGGTTTATCTGACCCGCTGAACTGCCCAGGGCTGAGCGCAAGGGTAATGGGGCTCATGATGCGGCCACCACGCCTGCCGGAACCGGTTCGCGGCTGCCCTGACGCATGCAGCGCACGGCGTAAAGCACGATGACCACGAAGCACAACAGCGGGATGCTGTAGGCCATCTGCATGTTGCCCCCGGTGTAATCCGACAGCAGGCCCTGGAAGATCGGAATGACGCCGCCACCCACGATACTCATGACCAACAGCGAACCGCCGACGCTGGTGTCCTCACCCAGGCCGTCAATGGTCAGGCCATAAATGGTCGGCCAGCACGGACCGAGGAAAATACTCACACCCACCGCCGCATACACCGCCGAAATGTTCGGCACCAGAATCGTGTAGGCCAGCAGCAGGATGGTCAGCACGCCATACAACGCCAGAACCGTCGCCGGACGCATCTTGCGCATCAGCAGGTTGGCGATCATCTTGCCGACGAAATAGGCGGCGAAGGTGGTCAACAGGAACCACGATGCGCTGCGCTCATTCATGCCGCCCATTTGCATGGCCAGGCGAATGGTGAAACTCCATACCCCGACCTGGGCGCCGACGTACAGAAACTGCGCCAGCACGCCGAGGACAAAACGGGGATTACGGCGCAGTCGCGACAGGCTCTGGCCGATGCTGGAGGATTTGACATCTGCCCGGGCGTTGCCTTTGCAGGCCGGGAAGCGGGTAATGGCGATCAGGACGAACATCAGGATCAGCACCGCGATCATCCATTTGTACGGCAACAGGGTCGACTGGATCATCTGCAACTGCTGAATTGCCGCGTCGCTGGCGCTCATCTGCGTCAGCTGTTCGTGAGTGGCGTCAGTGTCCTTGAACATCACGAAACTGCCGACGTACACCCCGGCCATGGCACCGAACGGATGGAACGTCTGGGAGATATTCAGGCGTCTTGTTCCGGTTTCACGCGGGCCCATCAACGTCGAATAGGTGTTGCATGCGGTTTCCAGAAACGCCAGGCCCGCCGCGATGACAAACAGCGCCAGCAGGAACATGCCGTACTTGGCGGTCGACGCCGCCGGAAAAAACAGCAGGCAACCCAGCATGTACAGCATCAGTCCGATAAGAATCGTGGTCTTGTAACTGAAACGGCGCACCGCCATCGCTGCCGGAATGGCGACGAAAAAATAGCCAAGATAAAACGCCGATTGCACAAACGCGGTCTGGAAATCGCTGAGCAGGAAGGCTTTCTTGAAGTGGGCGATAAGCACGTCATTCATGCTCGCTGCCGCAGCCCATAACGCAAAAATGCTGCACAAGAGCAGGAAGGCGAACCACGGCGTGCGGTTCAGATAAAAACCATCGGCAGTTTGTTGAAGCGCAGGCTTAGTCATTATTGTTCTCCGAAGCGGCACAAGGTAATGCGCGGCCAGGCCCCGAGGCCCGGCGACGCACATCAAACAGTTTTCAGGAATGCCGCAAACGCCTGGGCATCGGGATAGGAAGTCTGCGTGCCCAGCCCGGTAACCGAGCAAGCCGAGTAGGCAACGGCTTGGGTCATGGCGTTACGGATATCACGGTCCTGGGTCCAGTGACGGGCGAAGCAACCAATGAAAGCGTCGCCTGCGCCGGTGGTGTCCCGGGCAGCGACAGCCAGGCCATTGACGCGAAACTCACCCTCCTCGCCCACATACAGCGCGCCCTGTTCGCCCAGCGTGACGATGACGTGGCGGATGCCTTCAGCCACCAACTGCCGCGCGGCAATGGCTGCCGATTCCGGCGAGTTCACGCTCAGGCCAGTGATCAGGGCCAGCTCGTTTTCGTTAGGGATCAGAAAATCCAGCTGTGCCAGATGCTCATGGCTGAGCCCGGCCAGAGCCGGTGCCGGATTGAGCAAGACAGGGATGTCATTACGCTTGGCGAACTCGATGGCGTAGTAGACGGTTGCCAGATCGATTTCCAGCTGGACCACGATCAGTGCGCAATCACGCAGGGCGGCCTGGGCCAGATCAATGTCGGCAGGTTTGAGATGAGCGTTGGCACCTTTGACAATAAGAATGCTGTTGTGGGAATCGCTCTGCACGAAGATCGGCGCCACGCCACTGGAAACGCCTGGAACGCGGTTGACGTACCGGGTATCAATGCCGAACCGCTGGAAATTGGCCAAGGTGTTGTCGGCAAAGACGTCGTCGCCAACCTTGCTAAGCATCAGTACATCGGCACCGAGCTTGGCCGCTGCGATCGCCTGATTGGCGCCCTTGCCGCCACACCCCATGGCGAAACCCGGCGCCTCCAGGGTTTCGCCCTGGCGGGGCATACGGTCGATGTACGTGATCAAATCCACCATATTGCTGCCGATGACCGCGATCTTATTCATTGTGTTCACCTTGATATATCGGGCCCTCCGCACCGGGAGAAAACCTTTTGCACGTGGATATTTTGTTAAATTAATAACATTTAATGTTAATACTCAACCTTTTTCTGCCCGCCGCCCCTTCCCGAATACAAAAACGGGCCAGGCATTACTGCCTGGCCCGCCGGGAAACCTTGCTACGAACAGTACTCGACCTCGTTTTTTCCGCTCGTCGCGTTGCGCTGCGAGCCTGGCCGAAACAATCGGTTAACGCGTTGCCATCACAAACAATCGGGGAAAAGGCAACAGCACCGTCCCATCCTCAAGGGCCGGATAGGCTTCGCTGATGGCGACAAGATAACGTTCGAGAAAGGCGCGCTTTTCGGCCTCGTCCAGCGGTTCGAGATAAGGCCGTAATGCCGAGCCCTTAAACCACTCCACCACCGCCTGATGCCCTTGCAGCGGGTGGAAGTAAGTGGTGCGCCACACGTCAACGCTCGCACAGTGTGGCTTGAGCAATGAGTAGTAAAAGCTGGCGTCATGGCGATCCGGGTGCTTGACCGCCGCGATCTTGCTGGCCCAAGGCCCTTTGGCCGCTATTTCCCGAGCCAGACGATGGGCTGGCTCTTGCAGGTTATCCGGGGTTTGCACCGCCAGACTGCCACCCGGCGAAAGCTTACTGACCAGACGCGGGTACAGCGCCCCATGATCCGGCACCCACTGCAGCGAGGCGTTGGCCAGAATCACGTCCAAGGGTCGGCCCGGATTCCACGCGGCGATGTCCGCCCGCTCGAACGCCAACGCCGGTAAGCGCTGGCGCGCATCAGTCAGCATGTTTTCCGAACTGTCCAGGCCGGTAACCTGTGCATCCGGATATCGCGCGGCCAGCACCTCGGTGGAATTACCGGGGCCGCATCCCAGATCCACCGCTGTTTGCACCCGCTGGGTGGGAATGGCCGCCACCAGATCCAGAACCGGCCGTGTGCGCTGCTGCTCGAAGAGGGAATACTGCTTGGCTGACCACGTCATGGCGGCTCCTTTCTGTTTGCTTGTGTGGTTAAAAACTGCGCAAAAGACTAAAACGTGCGGCGTCGGAGTACAAATGCCTGGGCGGGATCAGCGAGTCAGCAGGGCCTGCAATTGCAATGCGTTGCCCATCGCAAAACCGCTCGCGGTGTTATCGAAGATGCACCAGGCGGCAATGTCATTGCGCCAGCAATCGAGCAGTTCGCGGGCAATGGCTTCCAGCTGCGGTTGGTCATAACCACTGTGGTAAATCCGCGGCGAGCCATGCAGACGCCAATAACGAACGCCCGACCAGCCCGCCGCACGTGTGCCGCCCGAGATGGGCGAAGGGTCGGCGGCCACCCGCCCGATGCGCAGCGCCGCCAGCAAATCCTCAGCGTTTAGCCAGCTTTCATGACGAGGTTCAAGCACAAGATCGCCCGTAAAGCGCTCGCGCATGGCTTGGAAAAAAGCCTGTGCAGCTTTAGCTTCATAAGCCAGTGATGGCGGCAACTGCACCAGCAGACAACCCAGCTTTTCGCCCAACCCACTGCATTGGGCCATGAACTCATCCAGCACTGCATCGCAATTGAGCAGGCGCCGTTCATGGGTGATCAACTTGGGGACTTTGACCGAGAATCGAAATGCGCAAGGCACTGATTCGGCCCAACGCACGTAAGTCTGATGACGGTGGGGCCGATAGAACGAACTATTGATTTCCACCGCCGTGAGCCGGGACGCGTAGCGCTGAAGATGGGAGCCTTGCTCGGCAAACACCGGCCAATGCTCCCGAGGCAGACTCCAGCCAGCGCAGCCCACGTAAATGGGCGACGCCTGCCGATCAGGATGCAAAACCATGCCCCGCTAGCTCGGGACACCCGAGCCATCGTCACCGGCGATGTCCGGATCATCCGGCTCTACTTCATTGTCCTCGGCGTTGCGCACGTCATCATCAGGACGCGCCTCGTCATCGGACTCCATCGGATTGGGATTGGGGCCCGGGGATTGGGCGGCTTGGGTGTCGACAGGTCGTGTGCTCATGATGCCCTCACAGGATCAGATCAATGGGGAGTGACCTGATTTGGAAGTGGCACAGTGGCGGGAGTTCGTTTTATTGGATGACTGGTTGTTGGCGAAAAACGATAGAAAGGCCCCCGTCGTCCACACGCAATACCGCGTTGGGGCTTACGAGCAACGCGAGGCAACAACAGCGGTCTTCTGACCCTGCGCTTCGCGGCCATCGTTCCTCCGAGCGCTCCAACAGCCAGAGATAGTCAAATCAAATAGTGGGGGATGTTTGATGTTCTGCAATTTCAGACACGTCTGACAGACCAGATTTTATCCGTCCGGTAACTTTTGCCATCCCGAACCCAAGTCGGGTTCTTATGGTGAAAAGGACGACACATGTTTGCAGCGGCACGTCTGGGTGAACAGGGAGCGGGATCAAAAGCCCAAGACAAAGGCCAAGTTCGCAGATGAATGCGCTTAGTTGTGCTCGGGGACTCATCAGGTGCCTTGCAGCTATATCACTGTTTATTACCGCGCTTATTTTGTGGCGGATGGCGCTGCCGGGCGTCAGCGTTTATTACTCAAAAGAAGGACGAGAGGAACTCAGCTATATCTGGAATGTTCAGCACCGCATATATAAAGGCCAAATGGCACCCGGTGGTGGAGCATTTGATACCGGCTTTATTTTTCCCGACGATGAGTACTTCATGACGTTTGACTGGTGGAGCACACAGGGTAACGGCCACCATTGCGTCAGCATTACATCGAGGTGGCGTAACACCAACATTTATCTGGATGCGAATGGCAACATTGATCTATCAGAAGGCAGTGGCACGGATAGTGATCGGTTGGAAAAATGCCCATGGGATCAGGACAGGCCCCGACTTAAGTCGGGGCCTGTTCGTTGAATTCAAATAGCGTTAACCCCGCAGCTTCCCCAACCACTCAAGCGAAGTACGCCACAGGCAAACCCCCAGAAAATAGGCGGACATCGCCGACCAGACGATCATCACCGTCGGGCTTTGCGCCGGATGGTCGATCACCAGCAAGGCGCTGCACACCAGCCAGATCGTGGTGACCGTGATGTTCAATGGCATCAAACGGCGGACGCGGAACGGGTGCAGGAATTTCATGCGGGTCAGGGTCAGGAGCGCCAGGCCGAAGACGGTCAGCAGCGTTACCCAAGAGGCGGGCGAGATGATGTACACACACAACGCGACCACGTTCCAGGCAGCGGGAAAACCCTGAAAGTAGTTGTCCTTGCTTTTCATTTCCAGATTGCAGAAGCAGAACAGCGAGGACACCAGAATCACTGCGGTGCTGAGCAGCATGGTGTGGTCAGGCAAATCGATGTAGCGATAGATGAACAGCGCCGGGATAAACACATAGGTCAGGTAATCGATGACCAGATCCAGCACCGAGCCATCGAAGCCAGGCAATACCGACTGCACGTTGAATTTGCGCGCCAGGGAGCCATCGACTCCATCCACCACCAAGGCCAGGCCCAGCCACAACAGGCAGGCCTTGGGCTGGTCTTCAAACAGCGCGATGGTCGCCATGAAGGCAATGACCACGCCGGTGGCGGTAAAAGCATGTGCACCCCAGGCCTTGAGCCAGGCCGTGCGTTGAGTCGATATCACAGGGGAAAATCTCCAGAAGTAATGCGGGCCGGGCATCATCGCCGATTTCACAGCACATCACCCAGCCAGAGTGCATGTATCGACCGACTGACGGCTAATAAGGTTCACCAACGCGCAATAACCAGCAAGCTCGATGCCACGGACTGCCCCCACGGGAAAACTTCCCCGTCCCGGGTCATATCCTTTAACATGCCGCCCGTCGGTTTCCAAACGGGATTAATAGGGAATCCGTGATGGCCTTGAGGCTGTTAACCGGAACTGCCCCCGCAACTGTAGACGCTGAGCCGCTCCACCCATGCCACTGGGCTCGCCCGGGAAGGCCGGAGCCAGGCGATGATGCGTCAGTCAGGAGACCTGCCGACATCAGGGCTTTAAAAGACATGCCCACAGGACTGCGCGCTGAATCCTGTGTCGTGCGCCCTGGCAATTGACCCACCGGCGGGGTGTCCGGGGAGGACATCCGTCAGAACCGGTTCATGCCGTTACTGCCCGACCTGCTGGACCGGCCTTGCGCCGAACCCTGCCGGGGTGGCTGATGTGTTGCCTGCCCTTACACTGCCGTCCGGACATCCGTTCGAATGGAGATAGCCTTTCATGCCGTTGCCTCGTCTTGCCGTACTGATTGCCAGCCTGGGATGTTCCACGCTGACCCTGGCCGCCGGCCCGACCCATTACCCGCTCACCGTCGACAACTGCGGCACCCCGTTGACCTTCAAGCAGGCGCCTGGCAAAGCAGTCACCATCGGCCAGGCCGGCACTGAAATCCTCTATTCCCTGGGGCTGGCCGACAAGGTAGTGGCCACCTCCCTGTGGTTCAACGATGTGCTGCCGCAGTTCAAGGCGCAGAACGACCGCATCCCTCGTCTGGCCGATAACGAACCCAGCTTCGAGTCGGTGATCGGCAAGCGACCTGATCTGGTGCCGGTGCAATTTGAATGGATGGTCGGGCCACAAGGCGCCGTGGGTACACGCGAGCAATTCAGCGAACTGAATATCCCCACCTACATCATGCCGTCGGACTGCGAAGGCAAAGACAATCGGGTGGGCGCCGACGGTACGCGGCTCAAGCCGTTTTCCGTGGACAGCGTGTTCAAGACCGTTGCGCAACTGGCACAAATCTTCGATGTGCAAAACCGTGGTGACGAATTAAGCGGCCGATTGCATGCCGGGCTGAGCCAGGCTCAGGCCAGCGTCAAGGCCAAGCAGTTGACGGATGCTTCGGCGCTGTTCTGGTTCTCCAGCGCCGATCTGCAGGTCGACCCGTTTGTTGCAGGGCGCAAAGGCGTTCCGGGATTCATGATGGAAACGCTCGGGCTGCGCAATGTAGTGGAGTCCGATGAGGAATGGCCAACCGTCGGCTGGGAAACCATCGCCAAGGCCAACCCTACGGTGCTGGTCATCGCCCGCATGGATCGCCGCCGCTTCCCGGCGGATGACTTCCAGAAAAAACTCGAATTTCTCAAAACCGATCCGGTGACGAAAAACATGGATGCGGTAAAGCACAACCGCATCGTGATTCTGGATGCCGATGCCATGCAGGCCTCGGTGCGCATGTTTGATGGCATCCACGAGCTGGCCAGCGCCATCGACCGGGTTGATCTGAGCGAATGAGATCGGTAACCGGCGGTCGGGTAATCCGCAGAGTCTTTCTGCACGCCGCCTGGGTGATCCCGGTGCTGCTGGCTGCGATCCTGGCCGGGATTGCCATCGGTGAAACACCGGTCAGCCTGTCGCTGGTGTTCCAGGTGCTCGCCAACAAGCTAGGGGGCGCCGGTTTTGTGCTGGACCCCATCGATGAAGGTATCGTCTGGAACTACCGTCTGACCCGCGCCCTGGTGGCGGCGGCCTGTGGCGCCGGGCTGGCCATTTCCGGAGTGGTCTTGCAATCCTTGTTGCGCAACCCGCTGGCCGACCCGTATCTGCTGGGCATTTCCGCCGGGGCCTCCACTGGCGCGGTGCTGGTGTCGATTATCGGATTCGGGGCCGGGGCGATCTCGCTCTCCATGGGCGCCTTTACCGGCGCCATCGCCGCGTTCGCCCTCGTTGCCCTGTTGGCCCGCAGTACCGGAGCGGTCAGTGGCAGCGGGCAGATCATCCTCGCGGGTATCGCCGGTTCGCAGCTGTTCAATGCCCTGACGTCCTTTCTGATTACCAGGTCGGCCAGTTCCGAGCAGGCGCGGGGCATCATGTTCTGGCTGCTGGGGAACCTCAGCGGCGTGCGCTGGCAATCAGTCTCACTGGCAGTGCCGGTTGTGCTGATCGGGCTGGGCGTTTGTCTGTGGCATCGCCGCGCCCTGGATGCGTTCATGTTCGGCAGCGACTCGGCCGCGGCCCTTGGCATTCCGGTGCGTCGGGTCCAGGTGGTACTGATCGCCACGGTTGCGCTGGTCACGGCCGTCATGGTGTCACTGGTGGGTTCCATCGGCTTCGTCGGCCTGGTGGTGCCCCATGCGGCGCGGTTGTTGGTCGGTGTGCGGCATGGGCGGCTGATTCCGCTCAGTGCCTTGAGCGGTGCGCTGTTCCTGATCGCTGCGGACGTGCTGTCGCGCACGGTCATCAAGGGCCAGGTGTTGCCGGTGGGGGTAGTTACCGCGCTGATTGGCGCGCCGGTGTTCGCGGTAATTCTGATCAAAGCCAAGGGTGGCCGATGAGTAACCTGCACAACCCTCGCGCGAATCCAGGCGTGCTCTCGTGCTCGGACCTGGGCTGGTCGGTCAAAGGCAACGCCATCATCAGAGGCGTCAGCCTGGAGGTGCAGCGCGGCGAAACCCTGGGCCTGATCGGGCCCAATGGCTCCGGAAAATCCAGCCTGCTCAAACTGCTGTCAGGCATCAGGCCACCCGGCAGCGGTCGTGTCCACCTCAATGGCGTCCCTCTTTGCGCCCTGAAGCGCCGGGATATCGCGCAAATGATCGCAGTGGTCGAGCAACAGGCCGAAACCTCGGAGGCTATTAGTGTGCTGGACGCCGTAGAGCTGGGTCGCACACCCTGGCTTTCGGCCTTGTCGCCGTGGTCGAGGGCTGACGATGAAATCGTCCGGCAGGCATTGGTGGATGTGGACATGGCCGACAAGCACAAGCGTGCCTGGCACAGCTTGTCCGGCGGCGAGCGCCAGCGGGTGCATATCGCCCGCGCCCTGGCCCAGCGCCCGCAAATCCTGCTGCTGGACGAACCCACCAATCACCTGGACATCCAGCATCAGTTGAGCATTTTGGGGCTGGTCAGATCCTTGCCTGTCACGACCCTGATTGCCTTGCATGATCTGAATCAGGCGTTGGCTTGTGATCGCCTGGCAGTCATGGACAAGGGCCAGCTGATCGCCATGGGCACACCGGATCAGGTCCTGACGCGCGAGCTGTTGCGTACGACGTTTGGCGTTGAAGCTCATTACCTCACCGATCCCCATGACGGCGCGCGAATCCTGCGGTTCCGGTCTTGATTGCCCGACGCCTCAGAGCGCTACACGACACATTCCATAGGGGGCATGCGCCAGCCGCCGCCATCCTGATACAACCCGAAAACACAACGCCCGCTAAATCGCGGGCGCTGTGTTGGCACGAGCTGCCGGGCGCTACATCAGGAAGTACAACAGCAGGATATTGGCCACCAACATGGGCAGCGCCGTGGGAACTTGCGCCTTGATCACTGCGTATTTGTCCGGTAGTTCCAGCAATGCTGCGGGAACAATGTTGTAGTTGGCCGCCATGGGTGTCATCAGCGTGCCGCAATAGCCGGAAAACATGCCAATGGCCGCGACCACCGCGGGATTGCCGCCATACATACCGACCAGCACCGGCACGCCAATCCCGCCCGTCATGACCGGAAAGGCCGCGAAGCCGTTACCCATGACGATGGTGAATAACGCCATGCCCAGCACATACACCGAAACGGCCACCAGGCGGAAGTCCAGATTGATGTAGGCCGTGGCCAGATGCGCTACGGCCTTGCCGACGCCCGCATCGTTGAACAGCAACCCCAGCATCGCCAGCATCTGCGGCAACACCAGCGCCCAGCCCAGCGCTTCGGTCAGGCGACGGGATTCACGCATCGCTTGCACCGGTGTATCCCGGGTCAGCCAGCACGCCAGTGCCAGGGCAATCAAACAACCCAGACCCAGTGACACAAAAGTGCTGTTGGCCGGGTCCAGCAACGCCACGTCACCGAACTTGATGTTCTTGAGGAACATCGCCCCGATCACCGTGACCAGTGGAATGGCCAATGCAGGGATGAACAGCTTGTTACCCAGGCGTCCGGCACTGGCGCGGCGGGCCTTGTCCGGCAAGTCTTCATGCTTGCCCAAGCCCACACCGCCGAACCCGGCAATGGCGGCCATGACCAGCACACCCACGCCAACCATCGCAGGAGGCAGGCGCTCCCCCACCAGAAATGCGATTGCAAACAGCCCCCAGAACAAACCGGTGCTCCAGCGTTTGGGGTTGCTGCTGTCGGTCACGGTCATGACCGCTGTGATTGCCAGAATGACGCCAGCCAGCCAGTACAAGTATTGGATTGAAATGATCATTGAACACTCTCCCGGGCGACCGTTACCGAAGTGGGCTGCGGCAAGGTTTTCAACTCTCGATTCAGTAGACGATCGAAGCGATGCAGGCGAATGGCGTGGATCACAAAGGCGCAGATCGCCGTCGGAATGCCCCACAACGCAATGCGCATCGGGTCCACGTCGATCCCCGAACCCAGCAGGAAGGTGTGCATCAAGGCAATGGCACCAAAGGCGACGAAGATGTCCTCACCAAAAAACAGACCGACGTTATCCGTCGCCGCACACAGGGCCAGCAGTTTGATTCGCAAGCCTTCAGGCAGCTTGCCGAAACGTGCTTCGGCAGCGCCCTCGGCCATGGGCGCCAACAGCGGGCGAACCATCTGCGGGTGACCGCCCAGGCTGGTCAACCCCAGGGCCGCCGTGGTTTCTCGGACAAACAGGTAGGCGATCAACAGACGTCCTGCCGTGGCGCTGGCGAAGCGTGCGATCCAGTTCTGCGCATGCAGGCGAAGGCCGTGACGCTCAAGCAGGCCAATCACCGCCAGGGGTAAAAGAATGATCAGCGGCAAGGTCCGGGTCTTGATGAAGCCGGTGCCAATGGTGGCAAGAATCGTGTCCAGCGGCATGCTGGCGGCGAACCCGGTGGCGACAGCCGCCAGGGCCACCACCAGCATCGGATTGAAGCGCAGCACAAAGCCAATGATGATGACCAGCACGCCCAGCAGCGGCCAGAGATTGATAGCGGTTTGCATGATTGGAATCTCGTTCGTGGGTCCGATATGAAGGATTCGGCGAGCCGTGGCGAATCCTTACGCAGATATCAAGCCAAGCCCTACCAAAGCGGCAGCGTGTAGCTGACGATCAGGCGGTTCTCGTCCAGGTCGTTACCAAAATTGGAACGGACCGTCGCATTGCGCCATTTGACGCCGAGATTCTTCAACGCGCCGCTCTGGAACACGTAGCCGATGTCGGTGTTGCGCTCCCATTCCTTGCCCTCGCCGCCCGCCGCACGTTCGACGTTGTCCCCGGACACGTAGCGGCTCATGAACGTCAGGCCAGGGGCGCCCAGCGACGCGAAGTCATAGTCGTAGCGAACTTGCCAGGAACGTTCGTGAATATTGGCGAAATCGCCGATCTGGATGAAGTTGACCAAGAACGGATCGCTGCCGGTGATATACGGAAATGGATCGTCACCGCTCATGCGCTGGTAACCGGCGCCGAAGGCGTGGGCATTGAGTTTGTAGGTAAACATCGACCCCATGGCGCGGTTGTCCAGGTCGCGAAAGTTACCGTCTTCACGGCTTTTCGAGAACCGCAGGTCAGTCTTGAAACTCTGCCCCGCAGCCAACGGCAGCACATGGATCAGACCGCCGTAATATTGCTGATAAACGTTTTCCAGTTGTCCGTAATGAGCGCTGATCGCCAATTGCGGCGTGAGCTGGTATTCGCCGCCACCAAAGTTGAAATCGTTGCTCAAGCCGCCAATGCGGTTGGCGCTCATCTCGGTGAAATCCGTAGAGCTGTTGGCCTTGATGCGGTCGATATGCCCGCCAGTGAACTTGAAGTTGTCCACATCCTGGGACGTCACCAACGCACCGCGAAACGTCTGCGGCAATAAACGGGTGTCATTGGACGACACCATGGGGCTGCGGAAAAACAGCGTGCCGGCCTTCAACTCCGTTTTGGAAATCTTCGCCTTGGCGGTCAGGCCCAGCTTGCCATATTCGTCCTGAGAACCGCCTGAGGACAGGTCCGCCGGCAGCAGACCGGTACCCGCAGTGCCCGATCCAGAGTCGAGCTTGTAGCCCACCATTCCCAGTGCATCCAGACCAATGCCCACGGTCCCCGCCGTGTAGCCCGATTGCAGACGAAAAATGAAACCCTGCGCCCACTCTTCGGCCTTGTCCCGGGAACCATCCTGACGGAAGTCGCGGTTAAAGTAGAAGTTGCGGGCCTCCAGCTCCCCTTTGCTGTCAGCGAAAAAATCAGCGTGGGCGCTCATCCCGAAACTCAGGGAGACGCCACCAAACAGCATTGCGCAGACGTATTTTTGA
Source organism: Pseudomonas sp. (assembly GCA_036387095.1). GTDB lineage: Bacteria > Pseudomonadota > Gammaproteobacteria > Pseudomonadales > Pseudomonadaceae > Aquipseudomonas. The sequence goes on along the minus strand of DASVUK010000172.1, from coordinate 73,623 downwards.
TTGTTGTAGCTCATTGAAAACTCTCTCCATGAGCGCGCAGCGGTATCGACCGACTGTTGGCAGAGCGCAGTTATTGTTGGGGTCGGCGCAGCAGGAAAAAGCCGCGACCTGAAGGTTTTACGCAAGGCTGTGATGAGAACAGCAGTGCGCGACCTTTCTCGTTCCGGGGCAATCTTTCGGTAGCCTTGCCTGTGCCGTCCAACGGGAAAAAACCGCTATGCCCCATAAGAATTTCTGTATCGGTGCTGGCATACAACCTGCTATTTCCAGGAACGCTCATGGCGTTTCCCTGCCCGGATTTTCGGGCTCGGCAGCGCCGCCGACAGTCAACGTCAAGGAATCCACCCGGTGAATCTCAAGTTTCTGGAAACCTTTGTCTGGGTGGCCCGCCTGAAAAGTTTCCGTCTTACCGCAGAAAAACTGTTCAGCACCCAGGCCTCCATTTCCAGCCGCATCGCGGCCCTTGAGGACGAAATGGGGGTGCGCCTGTTCGTGCGTGATTCCAAGGGGGTGTCACTGACCTCCGAAGGCCAGCGGGTCCTGGAATACGCCGAGCACATCATGGACACCATGCAAACCATGAAGGCTGCGATCAAAGACCCACGGCAGGTGCGTGGCCGGATTCGCATCGGCGCAATGGATACGGTGATACACACCTGGCTCAGCCCTTTGGTAACACGGCTGATGAAGTGTTACCCGGCGCTGGAGATCGAACTGACCGCCGACACGGCAAGCAACCTGTGCTCACAGCTGGAAAAAGGCTATCAGGACATCATTTTCCAGACTGACATCCTGCGCTTCGATACCGTGCGCAACGCGGTATTGACCCGCTATCCCATGCATTGGGTGGTGCCGACCGGCTCGGCTTATGATCGCAGCTATGCATCGCTGGAAGATTTGTCCCAAGAACGCATCGTCACGTTTTCGCGCAATTCCCGCCCCCATCAAGACATCCTCAACATGCTGCACAGCGCCAATATCATCAGCCCGCGCATCAACTGCGTGAACTCGGCGTCAGCCATCACCCGCCTGGTTCGGGACGGTTTCGGCATCGGCGCCATGCCTGCCGCACTGGTGCGGGGCGAACTGGCTCAAGGCGTGCTGACGCAGGTCCATGGCATTCTCCTGCCCTCAGTCATGGACATCGTCGCCAGTTGGCGCACCGGTGCGGGCATGGAACTGGTGGAAGATATCGTCAGCCTGACCCGGGAAGTTGTGGCCGAGTTTGACGCGGATCTGCCGCAGGGGTTTAGGGCAAGCAGCGTGTAGACACAGCCCCTGGGGCCGGACTTGTGCGGGCACGGCCTTAGCGATGACGTTACTCAGCCAAAGCGACGCGACCGCTCTGCCGCGATGCGCACCAATCCTGCGCGTTTTTGATGAAGCCGACCCGTTCCCGCCCCGTTAATGCCCACAACAAATTCCGCGATTGCTCATCAGCTTTTCTCGTTCGACAAAGCGTGTGCGCTCGTTAAATCTGCGCTCAGCCCTGAGCCTGCGGGGCCTTCATAAAAATGATCAGACGAGGGTTGTCGCATGGGCATCAATTTGAAATTCGGTCACAAGATCCTCCTGGGGGCGTGCATCATCGTGGTGGTGGTGTTTCTGTCGTTTGCCTGGTTCAACGACTATCGGCAGACGGCCAGCACCCGCGATGCGCTGCACAATAACTTGCAGAACATGGGCAAGGTACTTGGCGCGAATATCGACAGCTGGCTGGCCGGTCGCATTCTGTTGATCCAAGGCGTCGCCGAAACCATCGCCGCCGACCCTACCCCGGAGAACATCGGCAAGGTGCTGGCGCAAAACATCGTCACCTCGACCTTTGTCGCCAGCTACGCTGGCCTCGAAGATGGTCGCTTCGTCATCCGCCCGGAACGGCAAATGCCATCAGGCTTCGATGCCAGGCAGCGCCCCTGGTACAAGGATGCAGCGAGCAGCCTTAAGCCGGCATTGACCGAACCCTATATCGGCGCCGGCACCGATTATCTGGTCATGACCCAGGCCGTGCCCATCAAAGTGGATGGCAAGGCTATCGGTGTGCTGGGTGCCAATCTCAACCTTGAAAAACTGGCAAAGATCATTAACGCGGTGGACCTCAACGGCATCGGCTACGCCTTTCTGGTCAGTGCCGACGGCAAGATTCTGGTACACCCCGACAAGGCCCTGGTGACCAAAACCCTGGCAGAAGCGTTCCCCGCGGGTGCCCCGGCTATTAATAGCAACCTCAATGAGGTACAGGAAAACGGCAGCACCCGGATTGTGACGTTCACCCCCATCAGCGGCCTGCCGTCGGTGAACTGGTCCATCGGGCTCTCAGTGGACAAGGACCAGGCGTATGCCGCGCTGCATGAGTTTCGGACGTCGGCGCTGATCGCCACGCTCATTGCGGTGCTGATCACCGTCGGCTTGCTGGGTCTGCTGATCAACGGGTTGCTGCGGCCGCTGCGCAGCATGGGCAGCGCGATGCAGTCTATTGCCGAGGGTGAAGGCGATCTGACCCAACGCCTGCACAGCCTGTCCAGAGACGAATTCGGGGTCATGGCAGGTGGTTTCAATCGTTTTGTCGAACGTATTCAGCAGTCGATTCGCGAAGTCTTGCTGTCCAGCAGCCAGCTCACCGAACTGGCGGCACGGGTCAGCCTGGCGTCGCACTCGTCGCTGAAAAGCTCTGACACTCAAGCGGCCTTGACCCATAACGTCGCCACCGCAATCAACGAACTGGGGGCCGCCGCCCAGGAAATCGCCCGCAGCGCCGCCCATGCATCAAGCCGTGCCTCCGATGCCCGGGACCAGACCCAGCAAGGGCGACAAGTGGTGGAGCGCAGTATCAGCGCCATGTCGCAGCTGTCTTCCCAAGTGGTCACCACCCGCCAGGACATCGAAAGCCTGAATGACAAAACCTTGAAAATCGGTCGCATCCTCGACGTGATCAAGGGCATTTCCGACCAGACCAATCTGCTGGCTCTGAACGCTGCCATCGAAGCGGCGCGGGCCGGTGATGCCGGCCGTGGCTTTGCGGTGGTCTCTGACGAAGTGCGCAGCCTGGCCCAGCGCACCCAGCAATCGGCTCAGGAAATTCACAGCATGATCGAAGAACTGCAAGTCGGCGCCAGCGGTGCGGTCAATGCCATGCTGGAAAGCCAGCGCCACAGCGATGACAACGTCAAGGCCGCCAATCTGGCCGGTGAACGCCTGAGCAGCGTGCTGCTGGGTATCGGCGAAATCGACGAGATCAACCTGTCCATGGCCACTGCCACCGAAGAGCAAACCTCGGTGGTGGACAACCTGGACCGGGACATCAGCCACATCAACGACCTGAATCAGGAAATGGTCGGCAACCTGCAATCGACGTTGCAGGCCTGCACCGAACTGGAAAACCAGTCCCATCGCCTGCAACAAATGGTCAATACCTTCAAGATCTAAGGGGTTAGCGATCGCCGCGATGGCGGGTGAAGGTCTCAAGCAACCACGCCCCCGCCGGGCCGAGACTGCGTTGCCGCGACCAGATCACGTCGACGGCGGAGCTGCGCGGCCAGCCGGGGACATCCAGCTCCTTCAATTTGCCGCCGGCGTAGCCTTTGACCAGCCAGCGAGGCAACGCCGACCAGCCGAAACCGAACGCGGCCATGTCCATCAACAGCAAGTAATTGGGCGCCGACCAGGGCCGATGGCCACTGATGGGCAGGTCGTCGGTGGGCACGCTCTGGTCCACCAATGTGTTCAGGCGTAACGCGCGATAGGCCGCCAGCTTCTGGTAATCCACATCCGGCTCGGCTGCCAACGGGTGTTTATGCCCGACGAACAGCCCGAAGTCGGCGCGCTCGGCGATGGTGGCGTAGCCGATTTCCGGGGGGTAGCTCGGTTGCGCCGACAACAGTCCCAATGACGCACGGCCCGACTGGATCAAGCTGATTGCATCGCCGTGCTCGGCGAACACGCATTCCAGTTCCAGTTCGGGAAAGCGCTGATCCAGCTCCGCCATGCGTATCTCGAAATCGGCGAACTGATTGGCGTCGGACAACACCAGCGTCAGGCGCGGCTCCATGCCGTCCGCCAGCCGCCCCGCCGCCCGGCGCAATTTGTCCGAGGCCGCGAGTACATCCTCGATCCGCCCGAGCATGGCTTTACCGGCTTCGGTGAGCACCGGGTGTTTGGAGGATCGGTCGAACAGCTCAAGGCCCAGATCGATTTCCAGCCGGGAAATAGCTTCGCTGATCGTTGATTGGCTTTTGCCAAGACGCCGGGCTGCAGCACTGAAAGATCCGAGTGCAACCGTTTGGGCGAACGCTTCCAAGGCTTCGGGTGAATAACTCATAAGCACCTTGTATCGGTTTTACCGATGGAAATGATTTTCACTTTAGCCGACCCAGCGATGAAAATGCACCGCAACGGCACAACCGCGTCACCCGGCAATCAAAGGTCACCTTATGAAACAACTCAATCCCACCAAAACCATCAGGGAACGCGCCCTGCATGCGTTGCTCTTCGAGATCATCGGCGTGCTGCTCTTCGCCCCGCTGCTGGCATGGCTGATGGGCCATTCGCTGGGCAAGATGGGCGCCATGACGGTGATGATTTCTACCGTGGCGATGCTCTGGAACATGCTCTTCAATGCGCTGTTCGACCGACTGCGGCGCAGGCTGGATTTCACGTTGTCGCTCAAGGCCCGCATCGTCCATGCGCTGGGGTTTGAAGGTGGGCTGATTCTGGTGGTGGTGCCATTGGCCGCCTGGTGGCTGTCGATTGGTTGGCTGCAAGCCTTCCTGCTGGACGCCGGTCTGCTGTTGCTGTTTCTACCCTATACGCTGATCTTCAACTGGCTGTACGACCAGGCGCGGGATCGCCTCATCCAGCGCCAGTCCCGAGCCGCCCGCAACCGAACACAACCACTTTGAACACGTCAGGCCTTGAGGCGACTGCCCCCCGCCGCAACGCCCAGCAGCATGACAGCAACAATCATGAAGGCCAGCTCCAGGCTGCTGGCGTGGGCAATGAAGCCAATCCCCGCGGGGCCGATCAGAATACCGGCGTAGCCCAGGGTCGTGATTGCCGGAACAGCCACGTTTTCCGGCATGCTCTTCTGCCGCCCCACGGCGCTGTAGCAGACCGGAACGATATTCGAGCAGCCTGCCCCCACCAGCGCATAACCGAGCAGCGCCGCTTCCCATGACGGCACCAACGTCGCCAACGCCAGGCCCGCCGAAGCGCACAGCCCGCCGATGATGATCACCCTATTGGGGCCGACCCGACGCACGATGGCATCGCCAAAAAAACGGCCCAGGGTCATGGTCAGGGCGAACACGGCATAACCCAGCCCGGCATACGAGGTTTCAACCCCGCGCAGGGAACTGAGGAACACCGCGCTCCAGTCCAGCATCGCGCCTTCGGTGAGAAACACCGTAAAACACAGCAGGCCGATGAACAGCACCACGCCACGGGGAATCGCAAAAGCCGGACCTTCGGTTTCGCTGCCGTAGGTCAACAGATGCGGCGCGGCCTTGAACAAAGCGAGCGCAACCAACGCCACCACGACCAGCATCGCCAGCAAGGGTGATGCGCCAACACTCAACAAGCCGGCCACACCCGCCGCTCCGACAATCCCGCCGAGACTGAACAGACCGTGGAAGCCGGACATCATGGTCTTGCCGCTGGCTCGCTCAACGATGATTGCCTGGATGTTCACCGTACAATCCAGCGCACCCATGCTGGCACCAAACATAAACAAGGTGGCAATCAATAGCGGCAGACTGGAGATCGTCGCCAATAACGGCAGACACATGCAGATGATGGCCGTTGAAACCACCAGGACAGACCGACAGCCAAACCGCGCCGCCAAAGCACCTGCCAGCGGCATGGCGATGATCGATCCGACACCCAGGCAGAGCAACAACAAACCCAGCGTTCCTTCATCCAGGCCGACCCGCGCTTTGGCATAGGGCACCAATGGGGCCCAGGCGGCAAGGCTGAAACCGGCAATGAAAAAAGCCACGCGGGTGGAAAACTGTTCCTGTCGTCCCGCCACTGCTTGTATCGGATTGCTGATGGAAGTCATGCATGCTCCTTGAGAACACCCGTCAGTCTTGACCGGGCAATCGCAGCAGCCTAACAAAGGTCGGCAGTTATCCAAATGGTTGCCGTGACGGAATGCGGGCCCTGACGGTTGGAGCACGTCAGGGGATCGCCAACCCTGGTCGCCCACAGTGGCAATGCTCGCCAACCTGCAACCGCCATTGCGCTAGACTGTGCGCCGCTCAACCCAGAACAAAAACAATGAGGTCGCTGTGTATAAAGGTGTGATGTTGTCGGTTATGGCTTCCGTGCTGTTCGCGGTCATGTATTTCTACACATCGTTGATGACCCCCTTGAGCGGCGAAGAGATCTTTGGTTGGCGCATGCTGCTGACCGTCCCGTGCGTCACGCTGTTCCTGCTGTCCAGCGGCGACTGGCCTTTGGTAAAGACAATCGCCGGACGCATCCGGCAGACGCCCGGCCTGCTGCCCGGCATGTTGGTGACGTCGCTGCTGTTGGGCGCGCAATTGCTGGTTTTCATGTGGGCGCCTCTGCATGGCCGCAGCCTGGAAGTCTCCCTGGGCTATTTTTTATTGCCCCTGACCATGATCATCACCGGGCGCGTTGTTTATGGCGAAAGGCTGTCACGCTTACAGAAAGTCGCAGCCTGTTGCGCATTGGTTGGCGTCGGCAACGAGCTGCTGCGGCTGGGGAGTTTTTCCTGGGAAACACTGCTGGTTGCGCTGGGATATCCCCTGTACTTCGTGCTGCGCCGCAAACTGGCCATCGATAACCTTGGTGGCTTGTGGTTCGACATGGCCTTGATGCTCCCCGTCGGCCTGTGGTTCATCATCAATGGCAACCCAACGGCCATTGAGCAAGCGCCGCTGCTGTATCTGCTGATTCCGCTGTTGGGGGTCATCAGCGCGTCGGCACTGGTCAGCTATATCGTTGCCAGTCGCTTGCTGCCGTTCAGCCTGTTCGGCCTGCTCAGCTACGTCGAACCGGTGTTGCTGGTAGGCGTCGCCCTGCTGCTGGGCGAAAGCATCAGCCGCGAGGAATGGATGACTTATCTGCCTATCTGGCTGGCTGTACTGGTGCTGGTGTTCGAAGGCAGCAAGCATGTCCTGGCCCATCGGCGCACCTGACCCGGATTACGCCACGGTGAAGCGCTCCAGCTGCATTTCCTGCAGGCGACTCAAGGTGCGACGAAACGCAAACGACAGGTAGCCTTCGGTATACAGTTGCGCCATCGGCACTTGAGCTTCGATAAACAGCGGGACGCGCCGGTCGTAACATTCGTCGACCAATGCAATAAAGCGCCGCACGCCGTCATCATGGGGCGACAGCTGCGGCAGCTCCCGATCCCCCGCCACCACTTGCTCCACCGCATCTTCAGTACCACGCGCAATGCGGCCTTCGCGCTGGGGCGCGCCAAGGGCCGGGACGTCGCTGACCAGAACTGCCGAGAAGCGATCGCACAGTTCGATGAAATCCATGGCAGCAAACGGTTGCTCGCACAGCTCGGCGTAACGGCACCACAGAACGGATGGGCTGTTGCGAACGCAATTGAGGGTGCGATGACCCACAGGAACAGAGGCGGTCGATACCGGCTGATTACCGCTGAGTTCGTCGAAAATACCGCTCAGCGCACTGTCCATCCCGGGCTTGGCGACCCAATAACGCTGATGCAGTTGCCCCGGATGCAGGCGATGATCCTCACCGCCATCCACGGTGACGATATGCATGTAATGGTTGATCGCCGCAACGGCTGGCAGAAACCGCTCACGATTATGGCCTTGGGAATACAACTGATCGGGAGGCTGGTTGGAGGTGCAGACCAGCACTACGCCTTCTTCGAACATCACCTGCAATAGGCTGCCGAGAATCACTGCGTCGCCAATGTCATTGACGAACAGCTCGTCGAAACACAACACCCGCACGTCCCGCGCCAATTCCCGGGCCAATACGTGCAGGGGCTTTGCCGTACCCATCAGTTCAAACATGCGCTTGTGGACCCAGCGCATGAAGTGGTGAAAATGCTGGCGTCGTGCCGGAACCGTCAGGCTTTCGAAGAAACGATCCATCAACCAGGTCTTGCCCCGCCCGACCGGCCCCCAGAGGTACACCCCTTTGGCGGCGCTCCGGGCGTGGTTTACGGCCTGAAAGCAGGCTTCCAGCTCTTGAACCGCCAGCAACTGCGCCGGGTCCGGCTGGAAACCGCGCTGCTCAACGGCCTGTTGCCAGGCTTGCAAAGGGGAAACGCCAGTCATCCGAACACCGCTCGTCAGGGTAAAGCCGGCAATCATAAGGCACGACTGAAGGTGCTGGCGACTGGTGGGCGGGCTTGGAGGCAATGAGCTTGCTCCCTCATAACGCCCTCCAATCCGCTGGCCGACCCGCGTCGCATTCCGTAACATCCCCTTTTTTTTGCGCCGTTGGGGGCTGACTACGCCGCCATGCACCTCAGGTAAATCATGAAACCAGTTCGTATGCGCGCCGATGTCCTGGCCGGCCTCACTACATCCTTTGCCCTGGTGCCGGAGTGCATCGCCTTCGCCCTCGTTGCCCACCTCAACCCGCTGATGGGCCTCTACGGCGCATTCATTATCTGCACCTTGACGGCGCTGTTCGGCGGTCGGCCGGGGATGATTTCCGGTGCGGCCGGATCGATGGCGGTGGTGATCATTGCCTTGGTGGTACAGCAAGGCGTCCAGTATTTGCTGGCCACGGTTTTATTGGGCGGGGTGTTGATGGTGCTGTTCGGGCTGCTGCGCCTGGGCAAACTGATCCGCCTGGTGCCCTATCCGGTAATGCTCGGCTTCGTCAACGGTCTGGCGATTGTCATTGCCCTGGCACAGCTTGAGCACTTCAAGACGGGCGAGACGTGGCTCAGTGGCACGCCGCTGTACCTGATGATCGGCCTGGTTGCGCTGACTATGGCCATCGTCTACGTGCTGCCGCGTCTGACCCGCGCGGTGCCGCCTGCACTGATTGCGATCCTCGGGGTCGGTTTGCTGGTCTATCTGGGTGACTTGCCAACCCGCACCCTGGGGGACATGGCCCACATCGCGGGCGGGCTGCCAGGTTTGGCATTACCAGACCTGCCGTGGAACCTGGAAACCCTACGCATCATTGCGCCCTACGCGGTACTGATGGCGCTGGTGGGGTTACTGGAAACCCTGCTGACCCTGAACCTTACCGACGAGATCACTGAAAGCGCGGGCCAACCGGATCGCGAATGCATCGCACTGGGCGTGGCGAATATGGCGTCCGGGGTGTGTGGCGGCATGGGCGGCTGCGCGATGATCGGGCAGACCGTCATCAACCTCAATTCCGGCGGTCGGGGTCGCCTGTCCGGCGTTGTGGCCGGAGTGATGATTCTGATGTTCATTCTGTTTCTCTCGCCGCTGATCGAAGAAATCCCCCTCGCGGCGCTGGTGGGCGTGATGTTCGTGGTGTCCCAGCAAACCTTCGCCTGGGCCTCGCTGCGGGTGCTGCACAAAGTCCCGGTCAACGACGTGCTGGCGATCATTGCCGTGACCGTCGTGACGGTGTTTACCGATCTGGCCACGGCAGTGCTGTTCGGGATTGTGATCGCTGCGATCAATTTCGCCTGGCAGCAAGCCCGTGAGCTGTACGCCGACTCATATCTGGAGCCGGATGGCAGCAAGTTGTATCGCCTGCACGGCACGCTGTTCTTCGCATCCACCACGCCCTTTTTGGACCAATTCGACCCTGGTGACGATCCAGCGCACGTGACCCTGGACTGCCGTCATCTGAGTTTCGTCGATTACTCAGCCATCGCTGCCCTCAAGACGCTGCGCGAACGCTACAGCAAGGCCGGTAAACATCTGCGAGTGGTGCATTTGTCCGAACGCTGCAAGCAGTTGCTCAAACGGGCCGGTGTGCAGCACGGCTGAGCAAGCCGTTGCGCTAGATGTCCATGTCCGGCAAGGCGGCGCCCAACGCCTTTCTATGGGGCAGTTCTTAGCGACAGTTCGTGGCGCTGATGGGAAATATTTTGTGATAAAACGTTTATTGAGTCGTCCTTCCCCAACTCAATAGCCTTCTGGCCCTCATCTACTGAACCCAGGGAAAACAGATGTCGCTGACCTACCCTTGCCGCGCCAGGCTGCTATTGGCAGCGAGCAGTCTGATATTTGGCAGTCTGGCCATGGCGGCCGCTAAACCCTCTGACGCTGATGTGAGGATCAAGGATGCGGCCACGGCGGTGATGCAGCAGTACAGCATTCCAGGCATGGCCATCGCACTGAGCGTCGATGGCCAGCAGCACTTTTACGATTTCGGCGTGGCATCCAAAGAAACCCAGGCCAAAGTGAATCGTGACACCTTGTTTGAACTCGGTTCCATCAGCAAGACCTTCACCGCAACACTGGCGACTTATGCCCAGGCCAGCGGTCAACTCGTCCTCGACGATCATACGGGCAAGTACCTGCCGCAACTCAAGGGCAGCGCATTCGATCAGGCGACCCTGATGAATCTGGCGACGCATACGGCGGGCGGTTTCCCCCTGCAAGTGCCGGATGAGGTGCAAACCACTGACCAACTGATGGCCTACCTCAAAGCCTGGCAACCTGAATACAAGCCGGGAGAGCAGCGGACCTACGCCAACCCGAGCATCGGCATGCTGGGGATGATCACAGCCAAGGCCATGAACATGCCGTTTGATCAGGCGATGGAAGGTCGGTTATTGCCCAGGCTGGGGCTGAGCAATACCTGGCTGAATGTGCCGGCCAGCAAGTTGCCTCTCTACGCCCAGGGTTACAACAAGCAGGATCAGCCGGTCCGTTTGAAGGCTGGCGTGCTGGGTGCCCAAGCCTATGGCATCAAGTCCAGCACCCAGGACATGCTCCACTTCCTCGAAGCGAACATGGCCCTGACGCCAATGGATCCGGCCGTTCAACAGGCGCTGATGCAGACCCATGCCGGTTATTTCAACGTCGGGGCAATGACTCAGGATCTGATCTGGGAGCAATACCCTTACCCGACACCGCTGGAGGCTTTGCTCGAAGGCAACTCCAACAAAATGGCCTACTCGACCCAGCCCGCTACTGCAATCACGCCGCCCCTGGCCCCGCAACAGAATGCCTGGATCAACAAGACCGGCTCAACCAACGGCTTTGGTGGCTACGTCGCGTTTATCCCCCAGAAAAAAACCGGCATCGTGATCCTGGCCAACAAGAATTACCCGAACGAAGCGCGGGTGAGATTGGCGTATGAGATTTTGAGTCATCTCTGAACGACACGGCTGTGCAGGAGGGCGTTCATTCCCGAAGGCGTCAGAAGAGGCACCGCAGAAGGTCAGGCGAATGTGCGGAGCAGCAGCCGACGCTTTCCCGGATAAATCCGGTCCCTCAGGCTGCGCAAGCTGATAAACCCTGTAGGGCAAATCAGCAATTCAGACCCACCATTTCCGTGCCTGAACCCTTCCTGAACGAGAATGCGAAACCGATCGATTTCAAAAAAACAACTATACGCATTCAATAATGAGTATCATTATGTTACGCATTGTTTCAGCAGCAGGCACTATTTCCGCTCGCTGAAACGAATCAGCCTACAGTAAAAAACCTTGGTGAAACATGCTCGTTCCTTTTTTGATCATGCTGCGCGAATGGATTGAAGCCGCGCTTATCGTTGGCATCATCGCCAGTTATTTAAGACAGACCGGTCGCGGGGAGTGGATGCCCGCTGTGTGGATCGGCGTTTTCCTTGCCTGTGCCCTGGCACTTTTCGTCGGTGGCGGCCTGGAAATGGTCAGTGCAGAATTCCCGCAAAAACAGCAGGAATTGTTCGAAGGTGTCGTCGGCCTCGTCGCCGTGGGCATCCTCAGTTCCATGGTGTTCTGGATGCGCAAGGTCGCCCGTTCGATCAAGCATTCGCTGCACCTGTCTTTGGACGCCGCCCTCACCGGCTCAAAAAACCAGACCTACGCGCTGATCGCCATGGTGTTCTTCGCCGTGGCCCGCGAAGGGCTGGAAACCGTGTTTTTCCTGCTCGCCGTCTTCCAGCAAAGCGAAGGCCCAGGTGCGCCTCTGGGTGCCCTGCTCGGTCTGATCCTTGCTGTTGCCATAGGTTTTGCCATTTACAGCGGCAGCATGCGCCTGAACCTTAGCCTGTTTTTCCGCTGGACCGGGTTGTTCATTCTGGTGGTTGCGGCGGGCATTCTCGCCAACTCGATACAGGCGCTGCATGAAGCCGGCATCTGGAACCACCTGCAAACCGTGGTCTTCGACGTCAGCGCCACGCTGCCGATGGATGGACCGGTTGGCTCGGTACTGGCGGGCATGTTCGGTTATCAAGACGCACCCACCGTGAGCACCCTCAGTGTGTATCTGATCTACCTGATCGTCGCGCTGGTGCTGTTCTTCCTGCCCAGCGCCCCGGTGGTGAGTCTGCCCACCCGGCCTGCGCATCCGCACCCATCTTCAGCTACGAACGAATAAGGGCACACATGTCGAATCGTCCTACAGGGCTTACAGAGAAAGCCAAGCCTCCCCGCGCCTTGCGATTGGCCGTTGCCGGTTCCGTGGTCGTGATGATCGCCGCGGGCGGGCTGTTTTACTACGCCTCACAGAACGCCATGAAAAAACGCGCCGCCCACTCCGGCGCGCAAACCGTGGTCACCATCCACGCTCATGCTTGTGAACCCAATGACCTGACCGTTGCAGCAGGCAAAAATGCTTTTAGCATCGTCAATCGCTCCGAACGGGCCGTTGAGTGGGAAATCCTCGACGGCGTGCTGGTGGTCGAAGAACGGGAAAACATCGCGCCGGGCTTGAGCCAGGTGATCAACGCCAACCTCATGCCGGGGGATTACGCAATTACCTGTGGCCTGTTGAGCAACCCACGCGGCACGTTGCACGTCACACCGACGGCAGAGTCCGAAGCCAACGCCAAGGCCCGGCCGTCCATGGTGGCGTTCATTGGCCCCCTGTCCGAATACCGGGTTTATCTGAGCATGCAGGGCTCGGCGCTGATCAGGGCTGTCACTGCGTTGCAGCAAAGCATCGAAGCCGGCGACCTCGCGGCCGCGCAAGCCGCCTATGCCCCGGCCCGTGCGGCTTACCAGCGGATCGCCCCGGCGGCGCAGCGCTTGTCCGAGCTGGACAACAGCATCAATGCCCGCGCCGATTACTACGAAAAACGCGAGCAGGATGCAGCCTTCAGCGGCTTCCACCGTATCGAGTACGCGCTGTTCGACAAGAAGACCGTCGACGGCCTGACACCGGTTGCACAACGCCTGCAAACCGATGTCACCACCCTCAAGCAACAGCTGTTGGCACAGAACATGGCGCCTGAGCAACTGGCAAGCATCATCACCCGCAACATGCGCAGCCTTGCCGATATCCGCAGCAGCGGCGAAGAAGAACGTTACAGCCATCTGGACCTGAACGGCTTCGCCGCCAATCTGGAAGGCACCCGCAAAGTCGTCGATCTGATTCGCCCGCTGCTGGCGAAGAACTCCGGTGAGCTGGTGCAGAAAATCGATGGCGCAGCGGCTGCACTGGACACCCAACTCAACGGCCTGAAAACCGACGGCGGCTATCGCCCCTACGATCAGGTCAACGCTGAGCAGCGCAAGCTGATCGCGGACAAAGCCAAGGCATTGGCTGATGCACTCGAAGGAATCGATCCAGCACTGGGCCTGTCAGGCCTCTAATAAGAAGTGCGCGTCACGACGCTGCAAAGTGTCTTGCTGGCCTTTAGTAGAGCCCTTTCAAGTTGATTATCGAGCGAAGACTTATTCCATGAGCGATTCAGATACAAACAACGCCCCGCAATCGGCCCAACGTCGCCGGGTCCTGATGGGCCTGGGCGCGGCTGGCGCGGCACTGGCGGGCAGCAGCCTGAGCGGTAACGTCCTGGCGGCGGCGCCGGCGCAGGTCACCGAAGCCCCGAAAAGCGAAAAAACCGAAGACCACAACAGCTTCTTCGGCGTGCATCAGACAGGCATCGTCAACCCGCGCCCTGCTGCGGGCATGCTGGTGGCGTTCGACGTGCTGGCTGCCGACCGGGAAGATCTGGAGCGCCTGTTCCGCACCCTGAACGAGCGCATTGCCTTCCTGATGACCGGCGGCCCGGTGCCCGAAGTGGACCCGAAATTGCCGCCCATGGACTCCGGCATCCTCGGCCCGGTGGTCACTCCGGATAACCTGACCATCACCGTTTCGGTAGGCGAATCGCTGTTCGACGAGCGCTTCGGCCTGGAAGCGGTCAAGCCCAAGCGCCTGAGCCGCATGGTCGGCTTTCCCAACGACGCTCTGGAAGCCGACTGCTGCCATGGCGACTTGAGTATTCAGTTCTGCGCCAACAGCGCCGACAGCAACATTCACGCCCTGCGCGACATCGTGAAAAACCTGCCGGATTTGCTGCTGGTGCGCTGGAAACAGGAAGGCACCGTCCCGCCGCAAGCGCCGAAAAAACCGGGCCAGCCACCGGAAAGCGCTCGCAACTTCCTGGGTTTCCGGGACGGTTCGGCCAACCCCGATTCCAACGATCAGCGGGCCATGAACGAACTGGTCTGGGTGCAACCCGGCAGCGACGAGCCAGCATGGGCCGCCAACGGCAGTTATCAGGCGGTGCGCATCATTCGTAATTTTGTCGAGCGCTGGGACCGCACACCGTTGCAGGAACAGGAAGGGATTTTCGGTCGGGTCAAAACGACCGGTGCGCCCATGGACGGCAAGGTGGAAACAGATGTGCCCGACTACGTCGCTGATCCTCACGGCAAGAAAACCCGGATGGATTCCCATATCCGGCTCGCCAATCCGCGTACCGCCGGGACGCAGCGCAACCTGATCCTGCGTCGCCCGTTCAACTATTCCAACGGCGTCAACAAGAACGGCCAGCTCGACATGGGCCTGCTGTTTATCTGCTACCAGTCGGACCTGGAAAAAGGGTTTATCACCGTGCAGACCCGGCTCAATGGCGAGCCTCTGGAGGAATACCTCAAGCCTGTGGGCGGCGGTTATTTCTTCACCTTGCCCGGCGTGGTCAACGATCAGGATTTCATCGGTCGCTCACTGCTGAAGGCCTCGGTCGCTGCCGCCAAAACGGCGTAATCCCATACAACCACCGCTTAAGCCCTATCACCTCAACAGGAAGAGTCCCATGAAAAAGTTGCCTTTTGCTTTGCTGCTCACCGTTGGTTTGCTCCAGACCCCATTGTCGGCTTTCGCAGCGACGGCGCCTCTTGACCTGGTAGGGCCGGTGTCGGATTACAAGATCTACGTCACCGAACAGATCGCCGAGCTGGTCAGCCACACGCAGAAATTCACCGACGCAGTGAAAAAGGGCGACCTGGCCACCGCCAAGAAGCTGTACGCGCCGACCCGCGTGTTCTACGAAGAAATCGAACCAATGGCTGAACTGTTCAGCGACCTGGACGCTTCGATCGACTCCCGCGTCGATGACCACGAAGCCGGTGTGAACGCTGAAGATTTCACCGGTTTCCATCGCCTGGAATACGCGCTGTTCTCGCAGAACACCACCAAGGACCAAGGTCCGATTGCCGACAAGCTGATGGCCGACGTGAACGACCTGGAAACCCGCGTTTCCGGCCTGACCTTCCCGCCTGAAAAAGTCGTCGGCGGTGCTGCTGCGCTGTTGGAAGAAGTTGCCGCCACCAAGATCTCCGGCGAAGAAGACCGTTACAGCCACACCGACCTGTATGACTTCCAGGGCAACATCGACGGCGCCAAGAAAATCGTCGACCTGTTCCGTCCGCAGATCGAGAAATCGGACAAAGTCTTTGCAGCCAAAGTGGACAAGAACTTCGCCACCGTGGACAAGATTCTGGCCAAGTACAAAACCAAGGATGGCGGTTTCGAAACTTACGACAAAGTGAAGGAAAACGACCGCAAGGCGCTGGTTGGCCCGGTCAATACCCTGGCTGAAGATTTGTCCACCTTGCGTGGCAAGTTGGGTTTGAACTGAGTCAGTTACAAGGCCTGTGATACCCGTGGGACCTGCTTGAGCCGGGAAGACTGAATGCCTTCCCGGCTCAAGCCGGTCCCACCATTAACACCGCGCCTCAAATCCCGCTAAACCAGTTATACCCCTGATCTTCCCAATACCCGCCGGGGTTCTGGTTGGTCACGAAAATCTCCACGATGTGCTTGGGGTTCTTGAAGCCCAACTTGGTGGGCACCCGCACTCGCAGCGGGTAGCCATAATCCGGCGGCAACGCCACCTCACCGAAATCCAGCGCCAGCAAGGTTTGTGGATGCAGCGCCGTGGGCATGTCCAGGCTGGAGTAGTAGCGGTCCGCGCATTTGAAGCCGACGAATTTCGCCGTGGTGTCAGCACCGATGTGTTCAAGAAAGGTGCGCAACGGCACGCCGCCCCATTGCCCGATGGCGCTCCAGCCTTCGATACAGATCAAACGGGTGATGTCGCTGCGTTGCGGCAGTGTGCGCAGGCTGTCCAGATTCCAGGACTGTTTGTCTCGCACCAGCCCGGAGACTGCGAGCGTGTAGTCGGATATATCCAGGTCCGGCACGTTGTATTCGGGATAGAAGGCATTGAACGGAAACGGGTTGGTCAATTGCGCCTTGCTGTAGGTGGGCGCGAGTTTCTGGCCGCTGAACAGCCAGGCCTGAACACGATCGTTCCAGCGCGACATGGCCCACAGCACTTTATCGACCTGATCGCCGTCCTGCAGATTGCAGCCGCTGAGCATGGACATTGCGCCCACAGTCAACCCGGCGCGCAGGAACGAACGTCGCTGCAGATTGATCAGTTGCGTCTGCTGTGCAGGCTCCAGAAGGATGCGTTGGGTCGGGCGCGGCTTGGGGTCATTCATGACCGGTCTCCTCGTTTTCAAGGATTCGCTTGCCACCGGTAATCATCGGCAACAAGGTGCGCGGCACGATCAGCACCAGCGCCAGATGAACAATGACAAAGGCGCCGATGGCCACCATGGCGCTGAAATGTACATAGCGAGCGAAGTCGTAGCCGCCGAACAGGCTGGCCAGTTCCTGAAACTGCACCGGTTTCCAGATCGCCAACCCGGACAATACGATCAGCGCACCCATGAGCAGCACCAACCAGTACATCAGCCGCTGCACAGCGTTGTATCGCCCGTGCTCATGAGCCAGACGCAAACGCAGCGCGGCCACCACATCCCGCTTCACCGCGCTGGCGTGTACAGGCAATAGATCGCGTTTGAAGTGGCGGCTGATCACGCCATACACCACATACGCCAGGCCGTTGATGACCAGCAGCCACATCACTGCGAAATGCCAGGCAATGGAACCGCCTAGCCAACCGCCCAGGGTTAATGATTTGGCAAAGGTGAAGCCGAACAGCGGCGATGCGTTATAGATCGCCCAGCCGCTCATGAACATGCCGACCATGCCCAAGGCGTTGAGCCAGTGGGTCAGGCGCACCGGCCAAGGGTGGATGCTGCGGGTTTTCATTTGAACTTCGTCCTATATAGGAGGGGGATAAATCCCCTCCTACAGTTTTTTAATAGGCCCGCTGGCTTACATCGGCGGGGTAAAGCCATCTTTACCCACCGCTACGCCACGGGCCGATTTGCCGTCATCGGCGGGGAACAGGACGATCTTCGCCCCGGACTTCAGTTCACTGCGCTGGCCAGGTTCAACATAAGCGATGGGCACGTCTTCGGGTACGACCAGCTGCTTCTCGCCGCCCTTGTATTGCACGGTCAGCGTGCGGCCATTGGCTTTGGAGAGTTTACCCACCGTGCCATTGGTCATGGTGCCCGTGCTGCCGTCGGCATTTTCCCAGCCGTAGTGGCCTTCGCCGCTGCCTTTTAGACTGGCTTCAAACACGGTGACTTCAAGGGCCTTCAACGAACCGTCAGCCTGGGGAATGGCGGCGGAACCGACGAAGCTGTCCGCCTTGATGGCGTCCAGATCGGCCTTGGACACCAGGCGGATGCCGGTCTTGTCGGTGAGCATGATGCTCTGATGCTGACCGGCGCGGGTGGTGTAGTTCAGGGTATCGGCCTGGACGCTGTCGACGGTGCCGCGCATAGGCTTGACCACCGGCAGGTCAGCGGCGTGCGCCATGACAGCGGCGCTGAGCAGCAACAGGCCGAACGTTGTGGACAGTGCAGTCTTCATCGGTGATTCCTTGGCAGGGTTGAGTAGGTAGTCATCATGGCTGCGCAACCGGCACTGAACCATGACCGGGGAATGACATTTTTGTCATTCGGCGCCGCGCCCCGATCAATGACAAAAATGTAACCGACAGCCCGTCGGCACTTGGTTAGACTGCCTTTCCCACCCGGCGTGCTGCGCCTGAACAGGCCAATCCGCGATGCATATTCTGCTGATCGAAGACGACACCAAGACGGGCGAGTACCTGAAAAAAGGCCTCGGTGAGTCCGGCTATCAGGTCGACTGGACCCAGCACGGCGCCGACGGCCTGCACATGGCCCTGGAAAACCGCTACGACCTGATCGTTCTGGACGTGATGCTGCCCGGCATCGATGGCTGGCAGATCATCGAAGTGCTGCGGGCCAAACAGGACGTGCCGGTGCTGTTTCTAACCGCGCGCGACCAGTTGCAGGACCGGATTCGCGGCCTTGAACTGGGGGCCGACGACTATCTGGTCAAACCGTTTTCCTTCACGGAATTGCTACTGCGCATCCGCACGATTCTGCGCCGGGGCGTGGTGCGCGAGGCCGACCATTTTCATCTGGCCGATCTGGAGCTGGACCTGCTGCGCCGCCGTGTCACCCGCCAGCAACAGGTCATTGTGTTGACCAATAAAGAGTTCGCCCTGCTGCATCTGCTTTTGCGCCGCGAAGGCGATGTATTGTCCAGGGCACAGATCGCCTCGGAAGTGTGGGACATGAATTTCGACAGTGATACCAACGTGGTGGATGTGGCCATCAAACGCCTGCGCAGCAAGGTGGACCTGCCCTTCCCGGTCAAACTCATTCACACCGTGCGCGGCATCGGTTACGTCTGCGAGGTGCGACCTTGCGGTCCCGACGCCAACCTTCATTGATCCTGCGTTCCAGCCTGGCCTTTGCCTTGGTGGCGATGCTCACCGTCAGCGGCACGGGCTGGTATCTGTACGCCTCAATGAAACAATCGGTCATGCTGCGCACCGACCACGCAGTGCTGGCTCGCCTGGACCACTTTCGCAAACTGCTGCGCTACGACCTGACCCTGGAAAATCTCAAGGGCAGCCCGCAGCTGTTCGAAAACATGCTGGACAGTGAAGAAGACATTTTCATCATTGGCGAGCCGGGAAAAGCGCCCGTGATTTCGGTCAATCCGCAGCGCGCGCCTTTGCCTGACTTGCCCGTCGTGCCGCAGGATACGCCGTTGCGCGACACCGATCTGCGCAGCGGCGTAAGTTTGCAAGGCGTGCCCTTGCGAGCGGCTTCGGTGTCGGCCTTGTCCGGCGGCATTGAAGTGCGCCTGACAGCAGCGCATTTGATGGTCAAGGAAATGGCCATGCTGGAAAGCTTTCGCCAGAGTATCTACGCCGCGATCACCCTCGCCTTTCTAATGACCGCCGTGCTGGGCTACGTGCTGTTGCGCCGGGGTTTGCGGCCGCTTCGGCGCATGACCGCCCACGCTTCGGACATCACCCCGGCCCGCCTGCATAGCCGCCTTGAGAGCCAGGACATACCGGTGGAATTGCAAGCGCTGGTTGACGCGTTCAACGCCATGCTGGCGCGGTTGGATGACGGCTATCAACGCTTGACGCAGTTCTCCGCCGACCTCGCCCACGAGATCCGCACCCCCGTGGGCTCCCTGATGGGCCACTGCCAGGTTGCCCTGCGCCAGACTCGCAGCGTCGATGATTATCAGGTGTTGCTGGCCTCCAATCTCGAAGAACTGGAGCGTATTTCACGACTCGTCGAAAGCATTCTGTTCCTCGCCCGGGCCGATGAAGCCCAGGCAGTACTTGAGCGCCAACCGTTGCACCTGCAAAACGAACTGCAGCGCATCGCCGGGTACTTCGAAGGCCTTGCCGAAGAGCGGCAGTTGACCATCCTGACGTCAGGTGACGGCACTTTGCAGGCCGACCCGATTCTGGTGCGCCGGGCCTTGAGCAATCTGGTCGCCAATGCCATTCGCTATGCCGACCCAGGCAGCGACATTCAAATGCGCGTCCGGCAGCACAGGGGGCAATGGCTGATCGAAGTTGAAAATCGGGGGCCTGTGTTGGCCGAAGCCGCGCTGGGCAAGCTGTTCGACCGCTTTTATCGAGGTGACGCCTCCCGCCATCAAAGCTCGGACTCCAATGGGCTGGGCCTGGCCATTGTCGCGGCGATCATGCATTTGCATGGCGGGCGGGTCGCCGTGGCGCAGCCGATGGCAGGGATGATTTGTTTTACGCTGGTTTTTCCGCCAGGTCCGGAGGCCGCCGTTTGAAGGGTGCCCCGGCGCCTTCGGAAAAAAGCCTTCCTTGGGTTGAGATCCTGCGCGAACGATTTACGCCTTCTTGTCGTGATTGATCGTCAGCTTGTAGAACGTGGCCGCGCCGCCTTCAGTGGCATACCCGGTGTTGTCCTGGGTATAAACCCCCGCCTTGAAATACAGCAGCTTGGTGCTCCAGGTCGCATCGAGTTTCGCGTTCCAGACAAAGTCCGAGGCATTGACGGTCAGATTGCCGGCAGGAGTCAGGTGAATGCTGTAGCTGAAGCGCTGATTGAGAGGAACACCCTGGGCAATAGTGATGACTTCAATTTCCGCATCCGGGCTGCGGCGAAATTTGGCGACGATATTGCCCGTCTGCAGTTTTTCCTTGTACTGATATTCCACTTTGAGCAGCGGCTCGGTGCTTTGGTAGCAGTGGATTTGCCCGATCACGATCTTGCCCGTGGACGGCACCTGATTGACCATCAGCGCCGCCCGGAGAAAATTGTCTGCTTGTGAGTACGTCCAGTTGTTCACGCTACCGTCGGCCTTGGTCTCGCGAAGTTCAGTCCTCGGGTAGACGGCATTTTCAGTTCGCGAGCCTGTAACAGGTGCCCAGAAAAACAAGGTATCGCCCGAGTGGAAATAACCATCCTGATAACCCTGAATCAGTTTGGGGGTATCGATGGTGACGGCCGGCGTGCCGACCGGTACAGACAAGTTCCACATCGCGAGGTCGATCATCAGCTACTCACAAGGTGCGCGGGGCACCGACAAAGGGTCTATATCAGGCGTTTGCTGCCCATTGGCTTCGTCTAGGAGTATCGGCTGAATCGATGTTTCAAATAGAGGCGACGACAGACGCTTGGCGTCAATAAAATATCACCTGAGCGCCAATGCCACTATTTAGATATCAGTTGGATCATTCCTGATACACAACAGTTTTGTTGAAATCCGATATCGCACGCGGCCTCGACGTGAAGACGAGGCGCCATTTTTTTGGTGCGGTAGCGCGCCCGATACAGAAAAAAACTGAAATAAATGCCGACCAATACGACGAACGGTCGCTATTTGATGAAAGCTCCGGGCACTTTTTAGCAAGTTTACGGTCTTGATCGGCCGAAGATTGTCGAACCTTTGGGCCACGGGGCTGTGGCGCAAAGGATCTTCACGCTGAAACGGGGGATTCCAGGCGCACGAAAATCGTGTATTTGCTGCCTTCCATTGCTTCAAAGGCGATCAGCTTCTGTACCAATTGTTCGCTTAAAACCTTACCGGCGTTGAGCAAGAGCATGCCGTTGTCAGCACTCAGGTTGCGTGCCAATGACATGCCCGGCACCAGTTCACGGGTGGTGAACCCTTTGACTGACGGATCGCCCAGTGTCACGTCGCTCTGGTAGATGGCGCACACGTTGACAAAGCCCTCCAGCAAACCTGGATCGTATAGGCGCCCGCTGTACTTGCGAATAAAGGTCAGGGCTTCGTCGCTGTTCATCTGCCGCTCAAGTATCAAGCCATGCTGCAATTCGATGAAGTCCACGGCCAGCTTGAGCAGGCGCGAGCCAAACGGAATGGCCTCGCCTTTGAGGTGATCAGGAAAGCCCGTGCCGTCCCAGCGTTCCTGATGGTGAAGAATCAGGCGCGCTGCATCCTGCATGGGCTCCAGCGTCATCAATACCGATTCGCTTTTCTTCGGATAGCTGCGATAACGGTCGCGTTCGGTGTGATGCAGCAGGTCCGCCGGCGCACTCATCATGCCGTCCGTCCAGCTCAACTTGCCAATATTGTGCAAGGCGGCGGCCATGCACAGATCCCGCTCGCTGGCTTCATCCATGGGATGGATCTGGACATAGGTGCGCACCAGATCAATGATCTGCCGATTGGTCTGCTTGTCTTGAGGCAGGCGCTGGTTGAGCAGTACCGAGAACACCTCGGTACTGGTGGCGTAGCTGTGCTTGAGTTCGTCGTAAGCCAGGTCGAGCATGTCCGCGGTCTGCTGCAACTCGGCAGTACGCGCCGCGACGCGGTTTTCCAAAGTGATGTTCATCGACTGCAAGGCTTCGTTCTGCACCCGAGTGAGCTTTTCAAGACGCACCCGCTCACGCTCCGAATGCTGATGCGCGAACAGCTGGCGCAGGGTCAGCAGCATTTCCTCATCATTCCAGGGCTTGCTGATGTAACTGTGGATTCGGCCTTCGTTGATCGCCTTGGCGATCATGTCCACGTCGGCAAAACCGGTGAGCAGGATGCGCATGGTGGCCGGGTAGCGCTTGTTCACTTCAGCCAGCAGCGTGGCGCCGTCCATGTTCGGCATGCGCGCATCGCTCATGATCAGGTCAATGCGCTGCTGCTCCATGATTTCCAGCGCCTTGGCGCCGCTGTCGGCCAGGACCAGGTTATAACCGTGGGAGCGCAACAGGCGACGCAAGCTGCTGAGGATGAGCTCTTCATCATCCACCAGCAGCACGGTTGGTTTGAATTCAAGGTCGGATCCAGATTGCTCGTCCATGCAGACACCTTCATTGGCATTGTTTTTATAGCGCGTCAGGCCCTAAGGCACAGGGCAATGATGCGTCACTGGGCAAGCTCCCGGATAGCTATTTATATTTGCGTCGCCTGCTCAATAACGCACCCGCGCAGCCGACATATTGATATCGCTTCAGCGCAAAATCGGTCGGTCTGACAACGACAGAGCGCCTGATGCATGCGGCAGGTGCGCAATGAAAATCATATCCAACCGACGCATTCTTCTGATCGGCAACGCCCTCGCTACCCATGAGGCGTTCCGCAAGATCCTGACCCCTTCTGCCGAAAACAATCAGGAGCTTTACCTGATTGAAGCGGCCTTGTTCGGCAACGAGATGCAGGTCATCAGCAAACCTTTTTCACTGGACTGCGCGTTCGGGGGTGAAGACGGATTGGCCAAAGTCAATGATGCCCTTGACCGCAACCTGCCCTACTCCCTGGCTTTCATCGACATCCCCCTGCTTCAGGGCCCGGATCACGCCGCGACCATCGAGCACTTGTGGCTTGCCGACCCGCGCCTGCAAATTGTGGTGTGCACCACCTCCACGGGGTTCTGCTGGGACGAACTGCTGGACCGGCTGCAAGGCCATGATCGCTTGTTGATTTTGAGAATGCCGTTCGACAACATCGAAGCCCAACAACTGGCCAATGCCCTGACCAGCAAATGGGAAATGGCCGAACGTGCTTCGGTCCAGATGGATGTGCTGGAAAACCTGGTCGAGCGCCGCACTGCCGAGCTGACCCTGGCCAGTGAAGCGCTGCGTCGGGAAATCGACGAACGCAAACTCCTGGAAAGCCAGCTGGTGCAATCGGAAAAGCTCGCCTCATTAGGCCAACTGGCAGCCGGCGTAGCTCACGAAATCAACAACCCTATTGGCTTCATCTCATCGAACCTGGGCACGCTTGAAGGTTACTTCACCAAGGTCAAGCAGATGCTCGATGCCTACCGCGAAGCCGAACAGGGCATGCAGGCCGAACACGCTCTCACGGTGCTGCGCGAACGTGTGGAGCTGGACTACCTGATGGAGGACATCCCCGTCTTGATCAAGGAATCCAAGGAAGGCATCGGTCGCGCCGCCAAGATCGTCAAAGACCTCAAGGCTTTCTCGCGGGAGGATTCCAGCCAGCAATGGCAATGGGCAAACCTGCATGAGGGCATCGATTCGACCCTGAACATCGCCGCCAACGAACTGAAATACAAAGCGGACGTGACCAAGGAGTACGGCGACCTTCCGGAAATTGAATGCCTGCCGTCGCAGATCAATCAGGTAATCATGAACCTGGTGGTCAACGCCGCCCAGGCGATGGGCCCGCAGCGCGGCAAGATCACCATCCGCAGCGGCACAGAAGACGAACAGGTCTGGCTGGAAGTTGCGGACAACGGTTCGGGTATCCCGCCCGAATCGCTGCAACGCATCTTCGATCCGTTCTTCACGACAAAACCCGTCGGCCAAGGCACAGGCCTTGGTCTCTCCTTGTCATATGGCATCGTCAACAAACACGGCGGGAAGATCAGTGTCCACAGCGAAGTAGGCATTGGCACCTCGTTCAAGGTCACGTTGCCGATCCACCAAATGTCGACGGATCAACCCACCGCGTCGTAAACCCGCGCTGCGCAGCCTTCCCGATCCACCGTCTGGCAAATGCGGCCGACCGGGAAGGCTCTTGGCTGTTCGGAAAATCCCCTCCGCCGAGCACTTCGGGGTTGACTGAAAGACTTTGTTACAGGATATTAATAGTTAGCAAGCTAATAATGATCCTGCGAACAATATCAACCCCAACTATTCAAAACGGTTTTTTAATGACCCTTGACTCCCTGCAGATGAACATCAGCAGCGGCATGGTTGCTGCGTCTCGCCAGTGGCGCCGTATCTGCCAGAACACCTTGGTCACCTACGGCGTATCGGAAGCCTGTGCCGGACCGCTGCTGATGATCCTGCGCCTGGGCGATGGGGTGAATCAGGTCACTGTGGCCCACGCTGCCGGTATGGAGAGCCCGACCCTGGTGCGTCTGCTGGATCAGTTGTGCACCGCCGGGATTGTCTGCCGCACCGAAGACCCCAATGATCGCCGGGCCAAGGCCCTGAGCCTCACCAAAAGCGGTCGGGCCCTGTCGCTGGCCATTGAAGAAGAGTTGATTCGTCTGCGTCGCGATGTACTCAAACATGTGGCCCGTGAAGATCTGGAAGCGACCCTGCGGGTTTTCAAGGCTTTTGCCGACGCGGCTCAACCGGACACAGCGGGGCCAGCTTGAAAGATTTCTTTGCAGGCGTTCCACCCGCCCGGGACTGGTTTTACGGGGTACGAACGTTCGCCGCCTCGATGCTGGCGCTGTACATCGCACTGTTGATGGAAATGCCTAGGCCCTATTGGGCGATGGCGACGGTGTATATCGTTTCCAGCCCTTTTGTCGGGCCAACCAGTTCCAAAGCGCTGTACCGCGCACTGGGTACCCTGGCTGGCGCGGCGGCGTCGGTGTTGCTGGTGCCGATGTTCGTGCAGACGCCCTTCTTGCTGGCCGTTGTCATTGCGCTATGGACTGGCACGCTGCTGTTTTTGTCCCTGCACCTGCGCACGGCCAACAGCTACGCGTTGATGCTGGCCGGCTACACCATGCCGCTGATTTCCTTCCCCGTGGTGGATAACCCACAGGCGGTGTTCGACATCGCGGTATCGCGCACCGAAGAAATTTTCCTGGGCATCGTGTGTGCGGCAGTGGTGGGCAGCATGTTCTGGCCACGTCGACTCGCCCCGGTCATGCAGGGTGCTGCCGATAAATGGTTCAGCGATGCGTCGGCCTACAGCGACCGCTTTCTGGCCCGCACGGTTCAGGCAGAAGAAGTCGGTGCCCTGCGCGGCTCGATGGTTGCGACTTTCAACAGCCTGGAATTGATGATTGGCCAGCTGCCCCATGAAGGCGCGCGTAAACAAACAGTGCGCAACGCCAGGGAACTGCGCGGCCGAATGATCCACTTGCTGCCGGTAATCGACGCGCTGGACGATGCCCTCTGGGCGCTGGAGCGCCGTTCACCCGAGCTGGCGGCCAATCTCGCGCCGCTGTTGATCGACACCCGCGCCTGGCTGGAAACCACGGCCCACGGATTGCAACTGCAACAGTGGCAAGGGTTGCACCGTGAGCTTGAGCGCCTGCAACCGAGCGCCGCGCAACTGGATGACCGGCGTCAGTTATTGCTGTCCAACGCGCTGTATCGGTTAGTGGAGTGGATTGATCTCTGGCAGGACTGTCGCACGTTGCAGCACGCCATAAAAACCGATGACCAGACGCCATGGCGTGCGGTGTATCGCCACTGGCGGCTGGCGCGGATTACGCCGTTCCTGGACCGTGGATTGATGTTGTATTCGGTGACGTCTACGGTGCTGGCTATCATTGTGGCGTCTGTGCTCTGGATCTTATTGGGCTGGCCAGACGGCGCGGCAGCGGTGGCACTGGCCGCGGTGTCCTGCAGCTTCTTCGCCGCCATGGACGACCCGGCGCCGCAGATCTACCGGTTCTTTTTCTGGACGATGCTGTCGGTGGTATTTGCCAGCCTGTATCTGTTCGTGGTCCTGCCTAACCTGCATGATTTCCCGATGCTGGTGCTGGCGTTCGCGATACCGTTCATTTGCGTTGGCACGCTCACCGTGCAGCCGCGGTTCTACCTCGGGACGCTGCTGACCATCGTCAACACGTCGTCCTTCATCAGTATTCAAAGCGCCTACGACGCCGACTTCCTGAACTTCGTCAATTCCAACCTGGCTGGCCCCGTGGGCTTGCTGTTTGCTTTTGTCTGGACCCTGGTGGTGCGACCGTTCGGCGTGGAGTTGGCGGCCAAGCGCCTGACCCGCTTCAGCTGGCGCGACATCGTGGCGCTGACCGAACCGGCGACCCTGGCTGAACACCGGGCCATGGGCGCACAAATGCTCGACCGACTGATGCAACATCTGCCGCGCCTGACCATCACCGCGCAGGACACCGGCATTGCGTTGCGTGAGCTGCGGGTGGCGTTGAACCTGCTGGATCTGCTGGCCTGGTTACCTCGGGCTCATGGCGCTCAGCAGATGCTGTTGCGCCAGGTGGTGGATGAAGTGGGCGGTTATTTTCACGCCTGCCTGAGCGCACGCCAACGACTGCCAGCACCCAAAGGGATGCTGATGACCATGGATCGCGCCCGCCGCTCGCTGACCGCTGAAGGCCTGGGTGAAGAACCGCCCCGCCTTCACCTGCTGCATGCCCTGAGCGGGTTGCGCCTGGCGCTGCTGCCTGGCGTCGAGATTCTCAACCCGGCAGCGCCAACCGAAGAACAACCCCCCTATGGCATTGACGGAGCACCCTTATGATTGGTGATCTGGACATCAGCGGGGTGTTCGTCCCCACGTTTCTGGCGCTGATGGGCATTACCTATCTGCTGTTTCTGGTGGTCCACGCGGTACTTGCCCGCGCCCACTTCTATCGCCTGGTCTGGCACCGGGCATTGTTCAACGTAGGTCTATACGCTTTGTTGCTCGGCGCCGTGGATACTCTCAGTCGATACCTGATGAAATGAAAAAACCCCTGCTGACCTTGGGCCGCGTGGTCCTGACCCTGCTCGTTGTGATCTTTGCTGCCATCGTGGTTTGGCGCATGGTCATGTATTACATGTATGCGCCCTGGACCCGGGACGGACATATCCGCGCCGATATCATTCAGATCGCCCCGGACGTTTCCGGACTGATCCAGAAAGTCGACGTCCACGATAACCAGTCGGTCAGCAAAGGCCAGGTGCTGTTCACCATTGATCAGGACCGCTTCCGCCTGGCCCTGCGCCAGGCTCAGGCCACCGTGGCCGAACGCCAGGAAACCTACGAGCAGGCCCGTCGCGAAAACAAACGTAACCGTGGTCTGGGCAATCTCGTCGCCCGTGAGCAGGTGGAAGAAAGCCAGTCCCGGGAAGCCCGCGCCTTGTCCGCACTCACTGAGTCGCAAGTCGCCGTGGACGCCGCGCAACTGAATCTGGATCGCTCGGTGATCCGCAGTCCGGTCGACGGCTACCTCAACGACCGCGCGCCCCGTGCCCATGAATTCGTCACCGCCGGTCGTGCGGTTTTGTCGGTGGTGGACGGCACCTCGTTCCATATCGATGGCTATTTCGAAGAAACCAAACTGAACGGCATCCATATCGGCCAAGGCGTGGACATTCGAGTGATCGGTGACAATGCCCGGCTGCGTGGCCATGTGGTGAGCATCGTCGCAGGCATCGAAGACCGCGACCGCAGCAGCGGCACGAACCTGCTGCCCAACGTCAACCCGGCCTTCAGTTGGGTGCGCCTGGCCCAGCGGATTCCGGTGCGCATCGCCTTTGATGAAGTACCGGCGGACTTCCGCATGATCGCCGGACGCACGGCAACGGTGTCGATCATCGACGACGCCCAGACGCAAGCCAACAGGGAACCTGCGCAATGAAACACCTCACGCGCCTGACAACGGTCGGGCTTGGCTTACTGTTGTCGGCGTGTCAGGTCGTCGGCCCGGATTACAAGCTGCCGGAAGAAGCCGCCATCAACCGTGCAGATTTGCAGGGTGAACTGGCGGGGCTATCGGTCAATACACTTTCCGCACCGGTACCTGCCGATTGGTGGCGCCTGTATCAGGACCCGCGCCTGGACAAGCTGGTGCAGCAGGCCATGGCGACCAACACCGACCTGCGAATTGCCGCCGCCAATCTGCAACGCGCTCGCTATCAAACTGCCGAGGCCCAAGCCGCCGGTGGCTTCAGCAGCGGCGTCAAGATCGGCGCGGAACGCCTTCAAGAATCCGGCGAAGCCTTTTTGCTCGCGGACAAAGTTCCGGTGGGTAATGTCGGTAACGTCGGGATTACCACCTCGTATCAATTCGACCTGTTCGGCACCTTGCAGCGCGGTATCGAGGCGGCCAAGGCCAATGTCGATGCCACTCAGGCCGCCGCCGATACTGCGCGCATCACCCTGGTTGCCGATGTGGTTCGCGCCTATACGCAAGTCTGTGCCGCCAACGAAGAACACGACATCGCCCTGGAATCACTGCACCTTCAGCAACAGGGTGTGACCCTGACGCAACGCCTGCGCGATGCTGGTCGCGGCGATGAAACCCAGGTCACCCGCTCGCAAACGCAATTCAAATCCCTGCGCGCCGAACTGCCGCGTTACGAAGCACTGCGCCAGGCCGGGCTGTTTCGCCTGTCGATGCTGCTGGCCCAACCGGTGGACGGATTGCCGGCTGGCGTAACGACCTGCAACGAACTGCCGCATATCGCCCAGGTCATGCCGGTGGGCGACGGCGCAGCGTTGCTCAAGCGTCGTCCCGATATCCGTCAGGCCGAACGCCGCCTCGCTGCCGCCACGGCGCAAATTGGCGTCGCCACCGGCGAGCTGTACCCGGACATCAGCATCGGCGCAACAGTCGGCACTGTCGGACTTCTGGAAAACCTCGGCAAACCGGCCACTAACCGCTGGGGATTTGGCCCGTTACTGAACTGGACCATCCCGTCCAACGGTTCCCGCGCCCGAATTCATGAGGCTGAAGCTTCTACCCAGGCCGCGCTTGCTCGCTTCGACGGTGTGGTGCTCAACGCCATCCGCGAAACCCAGACTGGCCTGGCGCAATACACGGCACTCCTCGAACGCCGCGACGCGCTGGCCGACGCCGAACAATCCGCCAGGCAAGCCGCCGACCAGACCCACCGCTTCTTTCAGGCCGGCCGCGAATCCTTCCTCGCCGACCTGCAGGCCACCCGAACCTACACCGACGTCCGCGCCCAGTTGGCCATGGCCAATACCCAGGTTGCCATGGGGCAGATCGATCTGTTTCTAGCGCTGGGCGGGGGTTGGGAAAATGCCGGGACGGTGGCGGGGAAATAGGATCCGCACGGCAGATGGGCCAAGGGCAGGTGTCGCGCCAGGGAACCCTTTCCCCATTTCACTGCCACACTCCTCATCATCCATTCAAATGAGGAGTTCCCATGCGCACACTTGAACTCGCGGGGCAGACGGTGCCGGTCCTGGGTCAGGGAACCTGGCACATGGGCGAAGACCCACGGCAACGCTCTGCGGAAATAGCAGCGCTGTGTCAGGGTATTGAACTGGGCATGACGTTGATCGACACAGCAGAAATGTACGCCGACGGCGCCGCAGAAGTGGTGGTCGGCGAAGCCATCGCCGGACAACGGGACAAGGTCTTTGTGGTCAGCAAAGTCTATCCGCACAATGCCAGCCGCTCGGGCACCGTCGCCGCCTGTGAACGCAGTCTCAAAAGATTGAAGGCCGACTACATCGATCTCTATTTGCTGCACTGGCCGGGTCAATACCCGCTGGAAGAAACCGTCGAGGGCTTTGAACGCCTGAGAGATGCCGGCAAGATTGGCCGTTGGGGCGTCTCGAATTTTGATGTGGCGCACATGCTGGAACTGAACAACCCCGCCTGCGCCACCAATCAGGTGCTCTATAACCCTGAAGAACGTGGCATCGAGTTCGATCTGCTGCCTTGGTCAAATGCCCGGCAAATGCCGGTCATGGCTTACTGCCCAATCGGTCAGGCCGGCAATCTGCTGCACCATCCCGCGCTTCAGGCCGTGGCCGCCCGTCACAACGCCACGCCGGCGCAAATCAGCCTCGCCTGGGTCTTGCGACACAAAGACATCATTGCCATTCCCAAGGCCGTGAACCCTGAACACCTGCGACTTAATCTGGCCGCTGTACAGTTGGTTCTGACTCCGGACGATATCGCTGACCTTGACCGCGCCTGGCCCGCCCCCACCCGTAAGCAGCGTTTGGCCATGGTCTGAGTGAAACACCTGATCACAAACAGCAACAAAACTGAAATAAGCGCTTGTCATGATGCGCCCTTCGTCCCTGTGTACTGACCGGGCGTTTCAAGACCTGCGAGCAGTCATGAATCAGAGCATCGTGCAAAAAAACCAGGATTCCGACCTTTTCGGCTTGCTGTACGGGTATCGTTTTCGTCCGGGGGAAGTCGGTCAGGAAATTGGCTCCACCGCAGCCCTGAGCTGTTTGCGAACGCCTGAAGATCCGGAAGAGTTTCTCTGGTTGCACCTGAATCTGGCCCACGCCGCCTGCGAGCGCTGGATGAAAACCCATCTACCGCTGCCGGACGAGTTTTTCGAAGCGCTGCACGAAGGCTCGCGGTCCACCCGCATCGAACATGTGGACTCCGCGCTGCTGGCTGTGGTCAACGACGTGGTGTTCGACTTCAATCTGGTCTCAACGGATATCGCCACGCTTTGGGTTTGCACCCATCGCCAGCTATTGGTCACCGCACGCCAACTGCCGTTAAGGTCGGTCGATAAATTACGTTCATCGGTCAAGCGCGGCGAAGAATTTCGCTCGCCAGTGGAATTGCTGGCGCATCTGTTGCGGGATCAGGGGGAGGTGCTGACGCAATTCTTGCGCAAGACCAGCATCAGCGTGGACAAGATCGAAGACCAGTTGCTGTCGCAGCGCTTGAGCAACAACCGCTCGGAGCTGGGGGCGATGCGTCGGGTGCTGGTGCGACTGCAACGGCTGCTGGCACTGGAGCCGGGTTCGTTGATGCGGCTGCTCCATCGGCCGCCGCACTGGCTAGGCGAGGATGACGTGCAGGAACTGCGGCAATCCACTGAAGAGTCGGCGCTGGTGATCAGCGACCTGACGGCCCTTGGCGAGCGCATCAAACTCTTGCAGGAAGAAATCGCCGCCAACCTCAACGAACAAAGCAGCCGCACCCTGTTCACCCTGACCGTGGTCACGGTGCTGGCACTGCCTATCAACATCGTTGCCGGTTTCTTCGGCATGAACGTCGGCGGCATTCCGCTCGCCTCCGATCCCGAAGGCTTCTGGGTACTGGTGGCGCTGGTGGCAACTTTCACCTTGATCGTCGGGCGCTGGGCGTTTCGCAAGAATCGGGATCAGGGCTAAAACACCCGAACTGTAAAAGCCGGCACCGAATATCCGAAAAGCCTGACTAAATGACAGCGTCTTGACCTGTGTCGCACCGCTGTAACATTTAGTCATGAACATGGCGCCATCCCATTCCGACAGGATTGCGCACCATGGTTACCCGTACATTGGCCCCGGACTCAATCAGGCAGGCCAGCGAATCAAGACCGCAGTTCTCACGCAAGCCCACCACACTGACCATGGTCATTTTCTTCGCCGTGCTCGCCATGGGCCTGCTGTTCACCGCCTACAGCCTCAAGCAGGACGTGGACGACATGGGCACGGTGGTCACCACCTGGACCCCATTCCTGTTGCTCGGGGTTGCGCTGGTCATCGCGCTGGGGTTCGAGTTCGTCAACGGCTTCCATGACACCGCCAACGCCGTCGCCACAGTGATCTACACCCACTCTCTGCCACCAAACTTCGCGGTGGCCTGGTCCGGCCTCTTCAATTTCCTCGGTGTGCTGTTTTCCAGCGGTGCCGTGGCCTTCGGCATCATTGCGCTGCTGCCCGTAGAGTTGATCCTGCAAGTGGGGTCCAGCGCCGGTTTTGCCATGATTTTCGCCCTGCTGATCGCCGCCATTCTGTGGAACCTCGGCACCTGGTGGCTGGGCCTGCCCGCGTCTTCATCCCACACCCTGATCGGCTCGATCATCGGTGTCGGCGTGGCCAATGCCTTGATGCATGGTCGGGACGGCACCAGCGGCGTGGATTGGTCTCAAGCAACCAAGATCGGCTATTCGTTGCTGCTCTCGCCGCTGGTGGGCTTTGGTTGCGCCGCCTTGTTGCTGCTGGCGATGCGCTTGTTCATCAAAAACCGCGCACTGTACAAGGCACCCAAAGGTAACTCGCCACCGCCTTGGTGGATCCGCGGCATGCTGATTGTCACGTGCACCGGCGTGTCTTTTGCCCACGGCTCCAACGACGGGCAAAAAGGCATGGGCCTGATCATGCTGATTCTGGTCGGCACCCTACCCATGGCCTACGCCCTGAACCGCACGATGCCCGCCGATCAGGCGACTCAATTTGCCGCTGTGGCCGAAGTGACTCAGCAAGCTCTGAGCAAAAGCGTGCCCGCCCCCGCTCCGTCCGATCCGCGCCAGGTGCTGTCCGCTTATCTGGTCAGCAAGCAGGCCACGCCTGAACTGATTCCCGCGTTGGCCGTCATGGCTGGCAAGATCGGCATTCAGGTCAAGGGTTACGGCTCACTGTCCAAAGTTCCCGCCGAGGCCGTGGCCAACGTGCGTAACGACATGTACCTGACCTCGGAAACCATCCGCCTGATGGAGAAAAACAAAGTCGGCAGCTTCGATGCCGACACTCAGGACAAGCTCAAGCTGTTCAAGGACCAGATCGACAGCGCCACTCGCTTCATCCCAACCTGGGTCAAAATCGCCGTGGCCATCGCCCTCGGCCTGGGAACCCTGGTGGGCTGGCGCCGCATCGTCATCACCGTCGGCGAAAAAATCGGCAAGACCCACATGACCTACGCCCAAGGCGCCTCCGCCGAAATCGTCGCCATGCTCACCATCGGCGCCGCCGACCTGTACGGCATGCCCGTCTCCACCACCCACGTGCTGTCATCCGGCGTCGCAGGCTCAATGGTCGCCAACGGCTCCGGCCTGCAACTGCGCACCCTGAGAAACCTGGCCATGGCCTGGGTCCTGACATTACCGGCGGCGATTGTGTTGTCGGGTTCGTTGTATTGGGTGTTTGTGCAGGTTTTTTGATGCACGCACCAACCTGAAAAGTCGGCGCTCCTCACGCCGACTTTCTTATCCGCTGTAATCACGCCTTCAAATTAAACAACCCTACCTGCGGCGCATCGCTGATCCAATGCTCGCTGACTGTCCAACCCGCTTGAGTGGCAAGGGCGGTGAATGACTCCACGGTGAATTTGTGGGAATTTTCCGTGTGCAGGCGCTCACCGGGGCTGAAGTGGAAAGCCTGACCGGCCACCATGGCGGTTTGCTCCACGCGGCTGACCAGATGCATTTCCATCCGGTGTTGCGGCTCGTTCCACAACGCCAGGTGATCGAACGCGTCCACATGGAACGTGCCGTCCAGTTCACGATTGATTCGTGTCAGCAGGTTCTTGTTGAAACGTGCGGTGACGCCTTGGGCGTCGTCGTAGGCCGAAACGAGGGTTTCTGCGTCTTTGACCAAGTCCACGCCGACGATGAAGTGGGCGTTTTCCCCCAGTAAAGTTTTCGCCGAGCGGAGGAATTTCACGGCCTGTTCCGGGGTGAAATTGCCGATGGTGGAACCTGGGAAGAAGCCGATCCGGGTCAGCCCGTCAGCCGCCCTTGGCAGTTTCAAGGCGCGGGTGAAGTCGTCGATTTGCGGCGCCACGGTCAGGTGCGGGTATTTCTCGTGGAGTTGATGGGCGGCCTTGTTCAGGGCGTTGGCGCTGATGTCGATGGGCACGTACACCGCAATCTGTGGCGCGGCATCCAGTAACAGGCAGGTTTTCTCACTGGCGCCGCTGCCGAACTCCACCAACGCGGCGCCGTGCGGAATCGAGGCGGCCACTTGTGCTGCAACATCGGTCAGCAAGCGTGTTTCAGCACGGGTCGGGTAGTACTCGACGGTGTGACAGATCGCTTCGAACAACTCCGAACCGGCGGCATCGTAGAAATATTTCGGCAACAGGTGTTTCGCGGGCGAGGACAGCCCGGCGATAACGTCCCGGGCGAACTCGCTGTCGTGTGGATTGACCACGCCAGGTTGCCGGCTGTCACGGGCCAGGCGCAGGCCGGACACGACCCAACGTTTTTCCGGGTGGAAGAAATTGCGATAGGTGGCCCGGGAATGGTTGGGCGATGTCACGCTGGCCCCACCGCGCAGGACCATCTGGCTAATCATGAACTTGCCGTTGTACTCCCCCACCGCGCTGGCCGCCGGACGAAAGCCGGGGTAGGCGCTGTACGCACTTTGGGTCCACTGCCAGGCGACGTCATCGACTTGCTCCAGTAATCCGGCCATTGCCGCAGCCTCCCACTCAGCCTCGGTGGGCAACCGTGCATCGGCCCAGTGGGCATAGGCGGCTGCTTCGTAATAGCTGATGTGGGTAACTGGCGCATCGGCATCAATGGCTTCCAGCCCTCTCAAGCTCATGCGCCGCCAGCCATGGGCTTGGTCGTGCTGCCAGTACAGCGGCGCGTTCCAGGCGTTTTCCTGCACCACGGTCCAGCCTTCGGAAAGCCATAGACCCGCCTGGCTATAGCCACCAGCATCCATGAACGCGAGCCACTCGCCATTGGTGACCAGTCGATCACTGATTTCGAAGGATTGCAGATACGTAGTGTGGCGCGGGCCCTCGTTGTCGAAGGCGAATTCCGCGCCTTGATGGCCAATTTCGGTGAGTCCGCCTTTGAGCGGTTTGTACTGCCCACGACGCCCGGCCCCATCCCTGGGCCAACTGATATCGTAGGCCGGCTTGAGTGAAGAGGTGCTGAACAGGTGCAGGATATCCATCAACAGCAATTCCTGGTGCTGCTCTTCATGGGCAAGCCCCAGTTCGATCAAGCCGTTGAGTTCGTCCGGCAATGTGCGTTGTAACAGCAGGTCCATGTGCCGATCGACGTGGTTTCGATACGCCAGCACTTGATCTATGCCCGGACGGGTCATCAAGCCACGCTGCGGGCGGGGGTGGCGCGGGCCGACGGCTTCATAGTATGAGTTGAAGAGATAGCCGAACGTTGGATCGAAAACTGTGTAGTCGGGAAGGTTCTCGCTGAGCAGGAAGGTTTCAAAAAACCAAGTCGTATGGGCCATGTGCCACTTGGCCGGGCTGGTATCCGGCATTGACTGAACCACCATGTCTTCGGCGCTGAGCGGCGCCGCCAGGCTTTGCGTGCGGCTGCGAACGCTTTGATAGCGCTTGAGCAGTTCGTTGGCTACA
Organism: Pseudomonas sp.; assembly: GCA_036387095.1. Taxonomy (GTDB): domain Bacteria; phylum Pseudomonadota; class Gammaproteobacteria; order Pseudomonadales; family Pseudomonadaceae; genus Aquipseudomonas. The sequence goes on along the minus strand of DASVUK010000172.1, from coordinate 37,860 downwards.
GGGGTTTGGCGTGGCTTGCGTGAGGGGCTGGTCATCGGTGTTCATCTCCGGCGTTGCCGCGACCCGTGTGTTCAGGCCAATGCGGCGTCGAGCGTTCTTCTTTATAACCGGCTATAACCAACCGGCCTAGCGTTGGCGCTTTTTGTCGAGGTAAGGGGTTTGATGCACACCGCGCGCACAATGTTCAATCCATATATCCGAAGAATACCGACGACTCGTCGGGCCGGGCGCCACGGAACGTTTTGAACAGCAAGGCATCCGAACAGGCAATCGTTTGCATACTTTCGCGCTTATCGCAGCTGACCTGTAGCCTTCGTAATAACCGCACCTGAGCGCAAGCTACGCTGATGACAGCCGTGTGCACACGAACCGATCCCCTCAAGGCAGTACCGATTCATGAGCAATAAGTACGCGCCCCGCGACTGGGCGCCCCATGAACGCCCTACCCTGCCGGGTTCGCCGTCCACGCCGCTGCACTCCACAGGCAAGCGCTGGGCGTTTGCGCTGGTGGGTATCATCATCGCGCTGACCGGCGGCCTGGGTAATGCGTTAGTGATCGCCAACCTGCCGTATCTGCAAGGTTCACTGGCGGCCACTACCGCCGAAATCGCCTGGTTGCCCGCCGCCTACGTCATGACCAACGTGTCCATGAACCTGCTGCTGGTCAAGTTTCGTCAGCAATTCGGCCTGCGGGCATTTACCGAAGTGTTTCTGGTGCTGTATGCCCTGGTGACCTTTGGCCACCTTTTCGTTAATGACATCAATTCGGCGATTGCCGTACGAGCAGCCCACGGAATGGTGGGTGCGGCGCTCTCTACCCTCGGCCTGTATTACATGATCCAGGCATTCCCGACGAAATGGCGGTTGAAAGCCTTGGTTTTAGGGCTGGGAACGGCGCAATTGGCAGTGCCCATGGCACGACTGGTTTCTGAAGATTTGCTGCAGATAGCGGAATGGCGGGGCCTGTACCTGTTCGAGCTGGGTATGGCGCTGCTTTCACTGGGTTGCGTGCTGCTCCTGAAACTGCCCCCTGGCGATCGTTTCAAGGCGTTTGAAAAGCTTGATTTCCTCACGTTCGGCCTGCTTTCCAGCGGCTTAGCCTTGCTGTGCGCCGTCCTGTCGCTGGGCCGTATTGACTGGTGGCTGGAGCAACCCTGGATTGGCGTCGCTTCGGCGGCCTCAATCGCCCTGATCATGGCCGGGCTGGCCATTGAGCATAACCGGCGAAATCCGCTATTGATCACTCGATGGCTGGGCAGCGGCAAGATCCTGCGCCTGGCCTTGGCAGTGATTTTGTTTCGGGTCGTGCTATCAGAACAATCCATCGGCGCGGTAGGTTTTCTGCAAGCCCTGAACATGGGCAGCGAGCAGTTGCACACGTTGTACGCCGTAATGTTGCTGGGCAGCGTCGCCGGCCTGGCGGTCAGCGCATGGACGATCAACCCGGCGCATCTGTTCACGCCGTTGATTATTTCCCTGGCGATGATGGCTACCGGGGCCTGGATGGACAGCGGCGCGACCAACCTTACCCGACAATCGAACATGTACGTCAGCCAGTTTCTGCTGGCCTTTGGTGGGACGTTTTTCCTCGGGCCCACTCTGGTTCTGGGCGTCAGCGGAGTGATCGCCAACCCCCGCAACATGGTGAGTTTTTCCGTATTGTTCGGCATCACCCAAAACCTTGGTGGCCTTATTGGTTCGGCGGCGCTGGGCACCTTTCAGATCGTGCGGGAGAAATTTCACTCCAGCGTGATTGTTGAACATCTCACCCTGATCAATCCTCAGGTGCAGGCACGCCTGACCAGCTCCAGCGCGAGTTATGCTGCAACCCTGGCCGACCCCTCGGCACGTACCAATCAGGGCATTCGCGCCATCGCGACAGCGGCGAGCCGTGAAGCCAATGTGCTGGCCTATAACGATGTGTTCATGCTCATCGCAGTGATCGCCATCCTGACCATGATATGGATCTCGATACGTGGCATCTGGCTGCACATGACCACCCGACCGATTACACCGGCACCCGTTATGCCGGTGGCCTCCCATCCCGTAACCACAAGTGGCGCCTCTCCTTCATGACTGAACCGACCACGTCGATGCCCGCAACAACCGCGCCACCTCCGGCGACAGCTCCTGCCACCAGTGAGCCCCGCTCACCGCGAACCCGCGTCATCTCTTCGGTGATCTTCGGCTGTGTCGCCCTGATCGGTATTTTGATCGTGCTTTACGCTTGGCAACTGCCGCCGTTCGGCAGCCCGATAGAAAGCACGGAAAACGCTCTGGTGCGTGGCCAGACCACGATCATCAGCCCGCAGTTGAGCGGCTATGTGTATGAAGTCCCGGTACAGGACTTCCAGTTCGTCAAGCAGGGCGACTTGCTGGTCCGCCTTGATGACCGCATCTATCGCCAGCACCTCGACCAGGCGGTGGCACAACTGGGCATTCAGAAAGCCGCCCTGGCCAACAACCTGCAACAGCGTCGCAGCGCAGAAGCGACTATCGTGCAACGCAAGGCCGCGCTGGAAAGCAGCATCGCGCAAGGTCGCAAGGCATCCGCCGATCTGCGCCGCAGTCAGGCGTTGGTCACGGACGGCTCCATCTCCAAAAGTGAACTGGACGTGGCCCGGGCCGCCGATGCCCAGGCGACTGCCGCAACCGCAGAGGCCCGGGCGGTGCTGGAGATCGCCAGGGAAGATCTGCAAACCGTGGTCGTCAATCGCGGCTCGCTGGAGGCCTCGGTGGCCAATGCCGAAGCAGCCATCGAGCTGGCGCGCATTGATTTGACCAATACGCGCATTCTGGCCCCCCGCGATGGGCAGCTCGGACAGATCGGTGTGCGGTTGGGCGCTTTCGTGAATTCCGGCGCGCAGTTGATGGCGCTGGTGCCGAACCGGTTGTGGATCATTGCCAACATGAAGGAAACCCAGATGGCCGATGTTCGTCTCGGTCAGCCGGTCACCTTCAGCGTCGATGCCTTGAATCACCAGAAAATGCATGGCCGCGTGCAGCGCATCGCCCCGGCCACCGGTTCGGAATTCAGCCTGCTGCCTGCCGACAATGCCACTGGCAACTTCGTCAAGATCGCCCAGCGAATTCCGGTACGCATCATTGTCGAGCCCAATCAGCCGCTGGCCGAACATTTGCGACCGGGTATGTCGGTGGTGGTCAGCATCGATACCAGTCAGGATGGCGAGGTTCCGCCCGATCCGGGCCCCGAAGACTGACAGGCCAGGCTTACCCATGCAGGAATGCCTCGGCAGTCTGCAGGATTGCCGATTGTGCTGTGCAAAATTGCACTGGTAGCATCGCTCAGCCCGTTGAAGCCAAAACAAGAATGAACAGGGAGTTTGCAGATGACTGTACAGGTTCTAGCCGCCGTACCAGACCGTCAGGATTTTCCTCAAGGCACCCTTCTGACCGAGGTGCGCAACCACATCGGGCATCTGACCCTCAATCGCCCCGCCGACCTCAACGCTATCGATCTGAACATGGTGCGCGGCCTGCAACGCCAGCTGAATGCCTGGGCCGAAGATGACGCCGTGTATGCCGTGGTCCTGCGGGGCGCGGGAGACAGGGCGTTCTGTGCCGGTGGCGATATTCGCTCGCTGTATGACAGCTTCAAAAATCACCACACCCTGCATCACGACTTCTTCGCCGAGGAGTACGCCCTCGATCTGACCATCCACCGTTACCCCAAGCCGGTCCTGGCGTTGATGGATGGCTTTGTCCTGGGCGGCGGCATGGGTCTGGTGCAAGGCGCTGATTTGCGGGTGGTGACGCAACGCAGCCGGCTGGGCATGCCGGAAGTGGCCATCGGTTATTTTCCGGACGTGGGCGGCAGCCATTTCTTGCCCCGGATACCCGGCGGCCTGGGCATTTATCTGGGCGTAACGGGCGTCCAGATCGCCGCAGCCGATGCGTTGTATTGCGGTCTGGCTGACTGGTATCTGCACAGCGATACGCTGCCCAATCTGGATCAGCAGTTGGACCGCATGCAGTGGCGCAGCAATGCGCTCAAGGATTTACAAGGCGTCATGGCCCGGCTGGCCAGCCAACATCTGCCGGACCCGCCACTGGCCAGACTGCGCCCGGTCATCGACCACTTCTTCGCCCTGCCCGATATTGCAAGCATCATCGAGCAATTGCGCGAAGTCACCATTGCCGATACACATGGCTGGGCCTTATCCACGGCGGCATTGATGGAAACCCGCTCACCACTGGCCATGGCCGTGACCCTGGAGATGCTGCGTTGTGGTCGGCATCTTTCACTGGAAAAATGCTTTGCCATGGAGCTGCACCTGGACCGCCAATGGTTTGAACGTGGCGACCTCATCGAAGGCGTTCGCGCCCTGATCATCGATAAAGACAAGAAGCCGCAATGGAATCCACCCCGCGTGCAGGACGTGAGCGCCGAGCATGTGTCGGGATTCTTCACCGGCCAGGAGAAATGACGATGCACGATATTGAATTGAGCGAAGAACAGATCATGATCCGCGACATGGCGCGGGATTTCGCCCGCAATGAAATCGCGCCCCACGCTCAGGCCTGGGAAAAGGCCGGCTGGATCGACGATGCACTGGTGAGCAAGCTCGGTGAGCTGGGTCTGCTGGGTATGGTGGTCCCGGAAGAATGGGGCGGCACCTATATCGATTACGTGGCCTACGCCTTGGCCGTGGAAGAAATCTCGGCGGGCGATGCTGCCACCGGCACCTTGATGAGCGTGCACAGCTCTGTCGGTTGCGGCCCGATCCTCAATTACGGCAGCCAGGAACAGAAACAGGCCTGGCTGGCGAAGCTGGCCAGCGGCCGCGCCATCGGCTGTTTCTGCCTGACCGAACCCCATGCGGGGTCCGAAGCCCATAACCTGCGCACCCGCGCAGAACTGCGCGACGGCCAGTGGATCATCAACGGCGCCAAGCAGTTCGTCAGCAACGGCAAGCGTGCTGAACTGGCCATCGTTTTCGCAGTGACCGACCCGGAACTGGGCAAGAAAGGCTTGTCGGCATTTCTGGTGCCCACCGCGACACCCGGCTTTGTGGTGGACCGCACGGAACACAAAATGGGCATTCGCGCCTCCGACACCTGCGCAGTCACCTTGAGCGACTGCCGCATTCCCGAAGCCAACCTGCTGGGCGAGCGCGGCAAGGGTCTGGCCATTGCATTGTCCAATCTGGAAGGCGGCCGCATCGGCATTGCCGCCCAGGCCTTGGGTATCGCGCGGGCTGCGTTTGAGGCAGCACTGGGCTATGCCCGCGAACGGGTGCAGTTCGACAAACCCATCATCGAACACCAAAGCGTCTCCAACCTGCTGGCCGACATGCACACCCGTATCAATGCATCGCGCTTGCTGATCCTGCATGCCGCCCGCCTGCGCAGCGCGGGCAAGTCGTGCCTGTCCGAAGCCTCACAAGCCAAACTGTTCGCCTCGGAGATGGCCGAGTGGGTCTGCTCCAAGGCGATTCAGATTCATGGCGGGTATGGCTATCTGGAAGATTACCCGGTAGAGCGCTACTACCGGGACGCACGCATCACCCAGATCTACGAAGGCTCAAGCGAAATCCAGCGGCTGGTGATCGCCCGGGAACTCAAGCATTACCTGGTGTAGCCGGGCAAACACCGGGGTATCGCCAATGCGGCTACTGAAAAACACGCTCAATCCTTGTGCACCACAAACAACTTGCGCCCCAACAAGGTAACGAGCAGCGCTACCGAATCGGCATTGCTCAGGATGATGTCCCGGCGCTTTTCGGCATCCGCCAGGAATACGTCCCGGGCCTCATCCAGGGTTTTCTTGTCGGTTATGTCCAGCACTTGCTGCTTACCGCTGCCATCGCCGTGTTTCAGGTCTCTTGGTTCGCCGCTGTGCGTCTCGGTGAACAATTCGTCGCGAGGTGTCAAATGAGACAGGCAACGCTGTTGCTTCTCCTGAGACCGTTTGAGCCCTGTCCGATAGGCGCCGGTATCCTCCAGCAAGTCAAGATAGGGAGCCGTCGCATCCACATAGGCAATGTCATGGGTGTCACCTGACAAATGTGACAGCTCATGCACCAGAGTCGCGGCGCGGTAATGCGCGTCCTGGTTGAAGGTAATCTGCCCAAGTCCTGCCCGTTTCAAACGCACCGTGCGGGGAAAGAAAAACCGCTCCGTCAGAAATACTCGCCGGCCGGGATCGTGGGGGAAGATAAAAGCGCTGATATTCCCGCTCCCGGCCCTGTTGGTGCCCACCACGAACCGTTTGGACGAAAAAGGCGACAGAGAAGGAGACAGCAATTCGTTGAGCACATCGCTGATGCTTTTCCTGACGGTTGCCAGCAACAAAGGGTCATGCCCCTGCCCCCCAAAGAACTCAGCGATGATTTTCGTGGTTTGAGGATGGGGCGGTCCCCCGTCAAAACCCGGTTCCAGGTTACTGAGGCTGGTCTGCAAGTAAATCTTGGCCTGCAGATGCGCCTCGCCGATCCGGCGGGCCCGATCCCGAAAATTCTGGCGAATTTCCTTAAGGCCACTAGCCTCGGTGATAAAAATATCGTCAACGCTGTAATCCACCAGGGTTCGCTGAACCTTGGTCACCAGACCACCGCCGCCTTTAAGGCCGCCCTCAAGATTCAACTTCCACTGCTGGTTGCTATCAAGCTTGATGAACGGCCCCTGGATTTCATGATCCACGATACGCCAGCCATCGTGCCCGAAACGCACTTCATAGACCTTGCCGGCAACAGCCGCGAAATCCCTGGAGGTCTTGGTGTCCTTGTAGGTGTTTGACAGGCTGTCTTTTTGCAACTCGCTGAGTGACACCGTGCGGGCCTCGAATTCCTGCAAGCGTGTTTGCAGCTCAGGACTCAGGCTTGAGCTGTTCCAGCTGAATTCGGGAAACGGCGCGGGTTCGACGACTTCGATGTTGGTTTCGCCCCCCCCATGGACCACATCGAAGACGATTTCCTCGGGCGCACGCCGGGCGGAAATCCACAGGCTCAGGGCCGCAAAAAACTCCGACAAGGCCTTGCCCCAACGCCCATGCCCGGCAGCAGAAAGGGATGCGCCGAGCAGCGCTTTGCTCTGCCACAGGCCGACCAGCAAGCCCAGCCTGCCTGGCAATAACGCCAGGATTTGCTCAGTCCCCAGGGTCATCAAAAATCGCGAGGCCTGCTTATCGCTTTCGGCCGTGGTCAGGCTTAATTCATGGGCAGCCAGTTGCAGGATTTGCCCGGTGCCCTTGAACAGGTAATGCAGCACATTACTTTCCACCGGCTCGATTTTGACCGTTACCGGCAACGGCGTAGAAGGCGGGAAGTCAAACGTGGACTCCGTACTCCAGGGCAGATGAGGCTCGACGAATCCACCGTTGTCGTAGATGGGCCGCACCAGCGGGTCCAGGCGACCCAGGATGAATGTCTGCAGGATGCTGGAGTCATGCAGGGCATCCAGGAATGCCGTCTCGTTGGCGTACTCCAGTAAATCGATGTTTTCATCGAAAATCGCGTAAAGCAGCCACGGACCTTCGTCGGTTTTTTTGCGGCGTTATCAGATAAACGCCCTTGACCTCATGCGGTGGACCTCCTTCACCGGCGACCAGTTGCAGCGGGCTCAGGATGATGTCTCGACCCTCCAGGGGCTGCCGGGCCAGGCCATCGGGCATGCTGAAAACGTTCTCGATAAAAGCGTACGCAGTCTGGCTGAGTTTTTTTTCCATCTTGTACTGGAACGCCGTCAGGCTCAGCAGCGGCGGTGTCTGTTCGCTGAAGTATTGCAGCCGCCTGGCGTAATCCGGATCGTGCTCGCTGAGTTTTTCCTTCAACAACGAACGGTACTGGTCGCCGATATCCAGATCGCGGACCAGCTTGCGAATGTACAGGGGCTCAAGCGCCACCGTGCCTGCGTCTTGATTGCCCAGGTCAATGGACAAGGTCGCGTCCTGCCCTCCTGCAAACCGGGTGATAGCAAACTGGGTCAATGTTCCTGAGGTGATTAGGGTGGAAGCAGGAATCGAAGAAGGAATGTCGCCAATTCCGCCGGGAGTGCCGGTATAGCGCGTCAGGCTGATGGTGATTTTTTCCGGGTCCAGATGCTTGCCGGGAAAGTCTGCGTCCAGCTTCGCCTGTATTTTTTCCTGGGCAAACTGCGGCAGATTGGGAATGGACAGCGCAAAGCTGCGTTGCGGGTCATAGGTAGCATAAAAACGCACGATGAGAAGATGCAGGGTGTACAGGTCGGTGGTTGGAGCCTGAAGAACCCAGCCGGGTGCCACGGCCATGAACAGCGAAACATCCAGAGCACGGGACAAGGCATCCAGTGTCAGCCGGGATCTGTCCTCTGCCTGGACGCTTTCGATCAACCTGATCGTCAACGGGGCGCTGGCCTGCCAACGCATGGCGTTTTCACAAGTCTGCTCGATAGCCTTGCACTGGCGCTCCAGCTCGGCAGCGTGCAGATGCTCGATGAAATGTCCGTTGATCTGTACCAGATTGACGGTCAATCGGTGGGCGTCGGATGCACGCAATGCGGCATCGATGAGCTGCCTGTCACGATCAGCGAACAGGTCCAGCCAGATGGCCCGAGACCCTGGATAAGCCAGGCGCGCACTGAGGTACAGCTCCAGGTCGTGCATCGAGGCATGCTCGCTCAGCCCTTTGAGCGGTGACCACATGAGCAGTTTGCCGTCAGGCACCAAAGGCTGGCGCATGACGAAGATATTGGTCATCTGCGCTGCCGGCCGGTTGGCGTCGTAGAGCACCGTCATGCTGTAAACCTGGGTCATTTCATCGCCGGTTGCAGTCCGCAGGCTCAAGGTCGGACGACCCAGCACCTGTTTGAACATGGCCAGCGAGTCGCTACTGATGGTGCCGACCCGCTGCGCGGTGTCCAGATGCACCCAGAGCAATCGCTCACGGACCCAGGCGCCAAGTTGCGTCGGCATCAACTGCACGTTGCCTCGACGCAAGGGGCCTGCATGAAACTGCCGAATTTGCCGGGCGTAGGTCTGGTCAAACCCGTCACGTGCCCGTTCCAGCAGGCTGTTAAGCAGACTACCGGTCAACCCGGTCACCAACTCTTTGTTCCTGCCGTCCGCCGCGGTCCAGTACACGCGGCTACGCCTATGTACCGCTTGGCGATGGCCCGTGAGCAGTTCCAAAAATAAAACGATGAGGTTGACCGGCTCCTCGTCAGGCTCGTGCACCCAGAGGTAATGCGCATCCCGGGCAAGGCTGCCAAACATTGCCAGATATCGGTTCAGCACCGACCGGGCGCTGCTTTTTATGCCGGGGTAGAGGGTGCCAATAAGGTCGATCTGGTCCTGCAGATCTTTCAAGTGCAGGGCCCAGGCGGGCAACACCTGATCAAGGGCAACCGTGAGCGCGCTGGTGACAGGGTAAACATGAGGCGTGATCAGAGGCGCCCAGGTCTGCTCGGACTCTTCGGCATTGAGAGCCCAGCGGCCAGCGACCGCCAGCCCTTTGAGGCGCGGTTCGATGAGGTCACGCACATCCAGTGCGTCCTCCACCATGACCGACGCGGCACTTCGCAACGTGGTTGGCGAGGTGATGACAAAAGCAACATTGCGTTTCTGAAAAGCAATGATGGAATCAACGCGGTCGCTGAACAGAGGCCGATCAATGATGTCCACGCGCAGGCGTAGCGATGTCGATCCTTTGAGCACTTCACGGTCGTTCAGCGACAGATAAGCATCCAGCTCGATGCGCCCGGCGGCGGTCGCAAAGTAAGCGGCCACGTCCGCCAGTGTGTTGAAGCGGCGCAGACCGTGGCAGGCGGAGTACATAATCAGACCGGGATAGCGGGCCACCGCCAGGTCGATCAAAAACACCCCGGCCAGCTTGACCGGCTCTGAGGCTTGCGCCGACACAGCAAGCCGATACAGCAGGATCGCACTGCTGGCGGGCAACGGATCATCCTTGAGCAGCGATGCCAGCCAGGCGAATTCAACCTCGGCAAGGGTTGCCTGGTTGCGCTGCGCCAGCACTTCATCACGAAAGCCTTCAGCAAATGTCCGGATGGCCATTTCGCGGGGCGAGCGAGCGTCGGCAACGGCGGTTTCCCAATAGTGACCCAACAGATTTTCAAAGACCTGCTCCAGATCGCCGCCGACTTCGCTCAAGGCTCTATGGTAGAGCCCTGCCTTGTCTCCCAAAAGAATCCGGCCTTGTGAATCAAGGAACTGAAGTTGCAGATCACCTCCCAGCGGAACACGGGCATACACCTGCATGGCTGCGTCCACCAGGGATTGCGTCCCCACCACGGGCGACAATACCTGGTCCGTGGAAGCTCTGATAATTTGCGCCCGGTGGCTGAATACATCAGGACTTTCATCCTGCGCGATGGCATCGACCCTGGTTTGCAGCGCGCGACCCAAGCCCTGATGAAGGTTGGGTAAGCGGTTCAGCTGTTGGGTGAGTTCAGTCAAGCGCCGGGCTTTTTGATCAATGATCGACAGCGCCCGGTCATGAAAGATATCGCCCTCCACCAACGTGGCATTGAGCGCAAGTGCCGCGCTCGACGCAATAGCGAATCGCCGCTCAAGGCTGGTCAACAGGTCAAGACGGCTATCGAAAGCCTCGATTCCGTGGGCCAGGGTGCTGAGAAAAACCCGTGGTGGGGCATCGGTGATCAGCAATGCAGCGGCCAGTTCAGCTGACAATGGCTCGCCCTCTGCCGCGAGCAGTCTGTCAACCCGCGGGCGTGCGGTCGGGTTGTGGGCCGGGTAAGGCACATCGATCAGCAAGCGCAGCCGCTGTTGCTCTTGTTCCGTGATTCGCGAGGCCTGGGCGGCGTCGGCGATATCCTGCGTAAAACGCCTCTTGAGGGCATCGGCGTAAACATACGACCGGTCAGATGTGGACAAGACAAACTCCTTTTGCATTGAAAGCCCGAGGCGCGCCCCGGGCTGAAAGACTTGAAAAGGAGCTTATCGACGGGCCTGCGCCGCCTTGCATTACATAACTCAATACTTTCAGGACGCGCCGGAAGACCCGGCGCTCTGCGCGGCAGGCTGAGCGTCGAAACGACGACGCCCCAGTAAAGTGAGGAGCACGGCCACTGTGTCCGCGTTGGCCAGCATGATTGCCCAGCGTTTGCGCGGGTTGGTGAAAAACACCATCCGCGCCTGTTCCAGCCGGGTCTGCCCGGTGATCTGCAGGATACGGTTTTTGCCGCTGCCATCGCGGTCGGTCAGATCCCTCCAGCCGGTTCCGGCAAGATTGCGGGTCCGAAACAGCTGGCTGGCGGGCGTGAGTTGAGAAAGGCTGGACCTGCGCAACTGTTCTATCCCGGTCTTGAGACGGACGTCAGCGGGACTGCTGCTGCCCAGCAGATCGGGAAAAGGCGCCGATGACTGCAAATACGCAATGTCGTTGGTGCCGTTGACGATGTGGGTCAATTCGTGAAGCAGCAGTGCCCCGCAATAATGGCTCTCAAGGTTGAAGCTGTCGTAGTCGGCATGATTGGGATCGAGGTTGTAGTCTGGCACCTCGAAAAACTGCTCGGTCAGGAAAATCCGCCGCCTGGAATCGGTGCGATAGACAAAAGCGGCCCGGGCCTCATGGCCGGGTTTGTTGCTGCCCACCACAAACCTGCGGGACGACAGCACCGAAAGAGACGGGTCTGTCAGCGCTCTGTGCAGCTGCGTTGTCATGTCCCTGATCGAGGTGATCAATTCGGCATCTGGAGACAACACACCGAAAAAATCGGCAATGATTTCCAGAGTCCTGTTGTCCGGTCGTCCATCCGCCGACAACGGACTGAGGTTGTAGAGAGCGTTTTCCAGATAAGTCCTGACCTGCTGCTGAGCCTGCCCGATCATTCGATACTTTTCGCGATACTGCCTGCGAATCTCGCGCATGCCCTGGGCTTCGATGATGAAGCTCTCACTGATCTCTGTGGGTACATCCGGTAGGCGCAGAAGCGACGCAACGCCACCGCCTCCGAGCAACCGGCCTTCCAGGTCCAGCTTCCAATGCTGGGTGGCGTCAAACTGCAGCCGCGGCCCGAGTGCATGCTCCCCCACGACGCGCCACTGGTCATCATCCATGCGCACCCGATAGACCTGCCCTTCCACGGCGGCATAGAGCCTGCTGCTCTGCGCATCGCGATACACGTTGTAAAGCGGGTCGTATTGCAGGTCATTGAGGACGATATCCCGCACTTCAAAGGTGCGCAGCCGGGCCTTGAGGTCAGCGGTCCACAGGCTTCGGTGCCAGGAAAACTCAGTCTTGGCCGGCCGGCGGGTATCGTCGCTGGCCACAGCCCCATCCGTGTCTTCCAGAGGTTCATCGACGCCGCCCCCCCTGGAACCGATGAGCAGTCCCAACGCCGCGGAGAATTCCGACAAGGCTTTACCCAGCTTCCAGTCGTAGGCTGAAAGCGCCGAAGCCTTGAACAGCTCCTTGCTCTGCCAAAGCGCCATCAGCACGCCCAGCTTGCCTGGCAGAAACGACAGGATTTGCTCGGTGCCCAGGCTCATCAGGTAGACCAATGACTGCCAGTCGGCCTGCGCCGTGGTCACGGCCTGCTTGCGAGCCATGTCCTTGAGGACTTTCAGGGTTTCAGTGAACAGATAGTGCAACGCGTTGCCCGCCACGGGATCGCCGGCCAACCTGACTGGTCCGGGCGCCATGAATGGACCGTCGAACAAGCCTTCGGTACTCCAGGGAATGTGCGCCTCGGTAAACCCGCCGTTGTCGTAACGCCGACGCAAGATCGGGTCCAGGCGATCAAGGGCCAGGTTCTGCAATTGCGCAGAGCTGCGCAGGTCCGCCAGCAACGCCGCCTGATCAGCGTATTGCTTGAAACAGAACGCTTTGTTGAACATTGCGTGCAACACCACCGGGCCTTTGCTGGTATCGCGCGGGCCTATCAGATAAAGCCCGGTGACAGAATCCGGTGCTATGCCGTCGACGGCCAGCAACTGCAACGGACGCAACGTCACGTCATGCTCCCCCGTGAACTGACGAGCCACGCCATCGGGCATGTCCAGCACTTGCTGGACAAACTGGTAAGCGAGCGGATCAAGCTCACCCTGCAGCGTCAGTTCGAGGGCGCTTAACAACATTCGTGACGGCATCTGCGCCACAAAGCGGCTGCGACGGGTTGTGTAATCGCCAGTGTGTTCGTCAAGCTTTTGCGCAAGCAGCGCCTGGTACTGGCGCCCCACATCAAGCTCGCGCACCAGCGTCTGGCAATACTGCGCCGTGAGCTGCAACGCTGGGGCAATATTAGCGGGCAGCTGCACCGTCAGGACGGCCCCCTGAAAGCTGGAAAAATGATTAAGCGCGAAATCCGTCAGGCTTTCTGTCTTGACCACCGTGGCCGCCGGCATGAAAGAAGGCGTATCACCGGCGCCTACCAGACCTGACACGTAATGCGTGAGTTTGATGGTAATCGCGTCAGGGTCCAGCGGCTGGCCGGGAAAATCGGTATCAAGGCGCTTAAGCAACTGGGTCCGGGAGAAACCGCGCAAATCCGGAATACCGACGAGAAAATCTTCCTGAGGATCGTTGCTGATGTAATAGCGATTCAACAATTCGCGGTAAGCGATCACGTCATCCAGCGAGGCCAGCTTCAACCAGGCCGGCAGGGCGATGAACATTACGCAGCGGTCGCAGGCCGGGTCTACCGGGTGCAGCAGGTCAATGATCGGTGGTTCATTGTGGGCGAGCAGGGCAATGGGCCAAGGATCAGACTCAATCAGGACCAGCAATGGGAGCTGGATCTGGACTGGGGGCTGCGCGGGGGTGGCGGGTTGGTCACGCGTTTCAGGGCGGCGACTTCGGAGCTGGAAGTCGACAGAGTCATGACCGTGGAAGCCAGAGGCATTCGGCAGATTCGCAGGCGCTTTCATGAGCGGGCGGCGATGATTACCCAGGGGCGTCAGCAAGCCATCGACTACCTGAGAAACTGTTTGTTCAACCTGACCTTGACCAGTTCCGAGGCGGGTCTGGACGTTCGCGTGCAGCAGCAAATCGAGGCCTTCTTCGGGGTGCAGAATCCGGACGCGGCATTGATCGAGGCGATCAGAAAGACTGCCTCGGATTTGTATGTGGCAATTACAGATCCGTCGCTTTCGGGGTTTTCATCCAAACGTTATGTGGTCGGGGCCAACAAGGAAGGTTATGAGGGCACAGTGGCCTTTGTGATCAAGAATGACCCCTTGCAGCGTATCTACTTCACCGAGCGATATTTTCAGACACCCGCGTTTCGACTCAAACCCTGGACGGCTGGCCATGGCGGTTTTGACATGGACGGGCATTATCGGGCCGCCTCGTTACTGCATGAGTTGTCCCATCTGGTCAACGACTCCCATGACATTGCCTACCTTGAAGCGGGGGCACCGTTCCGGGATTTGCTGGGCGACCCGGTGTCGCCTGACGACACCTTCAGGGAGGATCTGGAGCGTTTGCAGACCCGTAGCCTGTCTCACCGGACCGATCCCCTTGACCTGTTTGTCCGCTTTGATCGGTCCCTGTGGCGTGATCTCAATGACTGGGACGGGGAAGGTAAACAGGCTGTGCTGCGCATAACCGGGCAGCCCACCCTTGAGCTGGCGCGGGGCGTCTTCCTCAGTGATGCGCAAAAGCGCAGTCAGATTATCCTCGCCAATGCCGACTCCGTGGCGTTGCTGGTCATGCAGTTGGGGCGCCAGCGCTTTTCCCTGAGCCATCCCTGAGTGGCTGCGGCTGATTTATGTATGGAATACCCGGCTGCCCGCTGAAACCTGTTTGAAAAAGCGCATGCGCCGCACAGGGTAGTCCGGGCTTTGATCGTCCAGTTTCTCCCCGATCATGGCCTGATACTGCGCACCTACATCCAGTTTGCGGATCAGCGCCTGGACGTATTCAGCCGTCAAGGTTGGGGCATCTGACATCTGGACAGGCAGTTCGACCCCCACCGTGGCGCCCTGGATGTCGGAAAAATGATTAAGCGCAAAGTCGGTCAGGGATTCACGATTAATGATCGTGGCAGCGGCAATCGAAGACGGCATGTCGCCCAACGCTACGGGTGAAGGCACGTAACGTGTGAGCTTGATGCCAAGGGTGTCCGGATCGAGCGCGCGCCCGGGGAAATCGATGTTCAGTTGTCTGAGCAATGTGTCACGGGAGAAGGTCTTCAACGCCGGTATGCCATCGAGGAAGTTCGGCGATGCCTCGGTACTCTGCCGAAAACGCCGAAACATCTGCACGAATCTGAACAAGCGGGCGTTGTCGACGTTTTTCAACCAGGCCGGAAGCCGGGCGGTCGTTACCGAAACCTGCACGGCCGTCCCCAACAGCCTCAGGGCAGGCAAGCGTTGCCTGGACGTCAGGCCCTGATCCACAAACCGGACCAGTAGCCGGGCGGACATTTGCCCGCGCGCGGCGTCTTGCCAGGTTTGCCGGAATCCCTCTGTCTGCCGCTGACAATGGCTTTGCAGCATGGCGTGCAGAAAATCCCCGTCAACGGGACGCATATCCAAGGCGAGCAGTGGCTTGGTCGGGCGTTGCAGGTAGTCCCGCAGTTGCGCTTGATCCTGCTCGGCAAACCCGTCCAGCCAGCGATCCCGGGATCTGGCCCTGACCAACTGCAAATTCACCTGCAATTGCAGCATTTCCAGCGAATCGGCCTCCATCAGCCCATTCATGGCGGACCACAACAGCACACCATTCG
Organism: Pseudomonas sp.; assembly: GCA_036387095.1. Classification (GTDB taxonomy): domain Bacteria; phylum Pseudomonadota; class Gammaproteobacteria; order Pseudomonadales; family Pseudomonadaceae; genus Aquipseudomonas. Next base: position 22,212 of record DASVUK010000172.1, on the reverse strand, counting down.
CGGGAAGCCGGGGCTGACGCAGCACAAAAGCCTGGCTCATGGGCGCAGCCGGCCGGGCCGAATCGTGCACCAACGACACGCTACAGACTTGGGTCATCCCTTCGCCGAACTGCTGGCGAGATACAGCGTCGGGATGGTTCAGCACTTGCTGCAACATGGCCAGGGCAACGGGCTTGATTCCCTCCAGGCGGCCCTCAAGGTCGAGGTCCAGACGCAGCAGATGCCAATGCATGTCTGTGAATAACGTCCCGAGGTCAAACCGGGTATCGGCACTTCGCCAGATGCCGGAGCAGGACTGCTGGATCTGCCGGATATAACCTTCAAGAAAGGTGGCGTGAAGGCGCTGCAATACATGATTGAGCAGTTCCGTTGTCAGCCAGGCCAGCGCCGTAACCTGTACGCTGGTCGATACCGTGACCGCCACGCAATGCTCGGGCAGCTTTGCCACACGGCAGCCACTGAGTTGCTCAAGGAACACCTCCACCAGACCCGTGCGCCCGGTGTTGTCGGGCCACTGCAAAAAAATCTGCGCAGCCGGTGGTGGCGATTCGCACAGCACGGCCAAGGATTGATCCAGCAGGCTGGTTGCGTAAGCGTTCAGGTCCGGGCGGGCGTCGTGCAACACTTCGACCTGATGCTCCAGTATTTCCAGTTGCTCCAGCCAACCCGCCTGCGCGCCCGATTCAAGCGTCTGGCCTTCGTTCGCCATGGCCGGGGTCGCAGGAGTGGAGACAGGATCATTGCGCAGAATAAACGGCCATCTTTGAGTTAATCCAGATTCGCCCTTGAGCCAACGCCCGCCGCCATCAAAATGCATCAACCGGGGATCGATCAGCCGGCGTAGATCCAGCGCGTCATCTATCATTGCCGCCGCATTCTGGGCGCTGCCGCGTTGCGCACTCAGGGCAAAATCGAGATTGCGTTGTTGCATGGCGATGAGCGAATCCACACGCTCGTCCAGCAGGCTATGTTCCAGCTCATAGCCTGTCAGGCTCAGCGGCCCCGTGGCGGGCAACAGGCTTAGATCATTGAAAGACAGGTAATGCCTGATCTCACCGCGCCCGACGTCGCTGGAAAAATGATCACTGATTGCTTTCATGGTCGCAAAACGACGCAAACCGCCTTCGGGTGAGTACAACACGAGGTCCGGCAGCTCGATCGACCTGAAATCAATCAGCACAAGCCCCACCAGTTTCAAGGCCTGCTGATCGCTGCTGGCAACGCAAAGTCTGCGCACCTCGGTGCGATAGCCTTTGCCGGCAGACTCCTCGGCCGGACGCAGGAGCGCCGCCAGACGGTGAAATTCAGCCTCAGCCAGAAAACCATCGTGTCGCCGGGCCAGCAACTGCTGACGCAGGTTTTCCGCCAGTGCAGCGGCAATTCGCTCCCTGCCAGTGAGGCCATCCAGCTTTCGATGCAGCCAGAAATCAGCGATCAATGTTTCATAACCGGGCTTGAGGTGCTGAACCGAATCGGTCAATGCAGCCTCGTAAAGCAACGCATCAGCCGCCCTGGAGGGCGTTCCGTCGTGGTTCAGGTACGAGCGGGTCTGACCCGCCGGCAACGGGATACCTGTAAACAACTCGGTCAGCGCATCCAGCAGACTTTGCAGCCGAACAACACTGGAGCCAGCCCCCTGCCCGTTCTGGAGTATTTGCACCCGCACCGCCGATGCTTCGGGTTGAACAGCTGGAAATTTGGCGGCCAGCCGTTGCTGCAAAACATGCCGCAGCGCGGCCCTCAGATCGGGCAATTGCTCTAGATGATGGGCCACCGCCTGAACGTGAGCGGCCTGCTGATCGATGATGCTCATCATCCGCTGACTGAACAGCGCGTCCTCGACCGCCTGGTATTCGAACGCCGGCCTGTCTTGGGCGCGCAGGGCAAACAGGTCGTTCAGGCGGGCTTGCAGTTGGGCGCGATTGTCGAATCGCTCAAGGCCGTAGAGCAAGGTTGAGAGGTAGACCCGTGGGTCTTTGGACGAAGGGTGGCTGAGCAGCAACGCACTCGTCATCTCGGCGGTCGTAGGCGCGCCATCGTCGGTGATCAGCAGGTCCAGCCGAGGCGGCCCCACCAACGGGGATTGCAGCAACGGCGGAGCACCCAGCGCGTCCAGCCAGAGTTTTTCCTCGATACTGATGCGCTCGCCGATAAAGGCGTCAACGACATCACGAGTGAATCTTTGCCTGAGAGGCGCGGGGTAGAAATAAGGCGCAGATGAAACCGCCATGGCGAATCTCCTTTGTCTTGAGCCTGGCCTGCGCGCCTTGGCAAGGGGCACAGGCTGAAACAAAGGAGCGTATCCACCGATTCTGAATCTGCAGCGTTACATAACGCTGTGCCGATCCGGCCTGAGAATGACCATTCAGGCTTTGAGGTTCAACTCGACCCAGGCCGCATACGCATTGATGAAGGTTTGCAGGAAGGGTTTGGTCTGCTCGGACAAGGTGCCCGCAGCATCGAAGAAGGTGCCCGCGTTACCCAGATACGCTTCCGGCTGTTGCAGGCAAGGCACATTGAGGAACACCAGGGACTGGCGCAAATGATGGTTGGCGCCGAAACCGCCGATGGCACCCGGCGAGGCACTGATAACCGCTCCCGGCTTGCCGCTCCAGGCGCTCTTGCCGTAGGGACGCGATCCCACATCAATGGCGTTTTTCAGGGCGCCAGGCACCGAGCGGTTGTATTCCGGAGTGACAAACAGCACCGCATCAGCGGCCGCGATCTGTTGCCGAAACGCCGTGTAGGCCTCTGGCGTGGAAGTGGCGGTGTCGATGTCTTCGTTGTAGAGCGGCAGGTCGCCGATTTCGACGATCTTCAATTGCAGACTCGCCGGAGCCAGCGCGGCCAGGGCCAATGCAACTTTGCGGTTGATGGAGTCTGCACGCAAACTGCCAACGACAACGGCGACCGAATAAACCTGACTCATGGAGATTTCCTTTAACGGATTCAAAGAGCCAGTAGTTATAGATGAAGTGCAAGGATAAAGCTGGTTCTAACTTGTTTGAATGTGCCAATAATCAACCGGCAATCGCCTTTTCACCTTTAGGGATGCGGGGTCGGGATATTTTTTTGCGCAGGCCAAACTCCCTGCGAAAACAGCGGTCTACAAGGCTTGAGTGCCAACGCGATCAACCTTTCTTCCCGCTCGGCCTACAAGCCAGCGCAGATTGTTGGCGCGCGGTGTTAGCATGCAGCAGTAAATGAGCGGTTATCTTCAGAGGTTACAAAGCAAATGGCTTCAGTTCTCGTCGGACAATTTCATGCAAGGGACGCCGAAGGCCGCGTCTACTCTGTGCATGAGTTCCAGGAATCACAGCCCTCCGAGGCTGGCGGCACGGAGCCTGTATCAACGTATCGCCTGGCGATTGGCGACCGTGTCAAGCATTTGGGCGGGGACGACTTCGAGTTGCTTCAGTCCGGTGTGCAAATGACTCGTACAAAATGATCCAAGGCCTGCGCGCCGCTTGACCGCTTCGTCTTATCGTGAGCGCAAGCGGCGGTTCAGGCTGAACGCTGGTCACTCTCGGTGAACAGCAGATACCAGAATATGGCGGCTTCCCGGGTCTGCGGATCTATGGCGCGATAACGCATGTGATCCACCCCGCCCACCACGAAACCACAACGCTCGTACAACATGCAGGCGGCCAGATTATTGTTCTGGGTCTCCAGCATGATCCCTGGCAAATCCTGTTTGCGACTCCAGAACTGAGCCACCTCCAGCAGCGCCCTGGCAACCCCGTTGCGACGCGCTGACGCGTCCACTGCAAGTTCGTCGATATGGGCAAAGCCATTCCAGTGCCTGCTCAGCACCATATGCCCCACTGCTTGCTCATCCAGCCACGCCACCAGCACCGTGCTGTCGGCAGCGGCGCGGTAGTCGCAAAATTCCTGGGAATCAATGCCGTAATTCTTGCAATAGGGCTCGACCGCTTCGATTTCCCAGCGCTCGACACGTTGCCCTATCTGAGCCAGCGCATAACCGCTGACGGTGAAGGTGAACTCGCTATTGAGGATGTAATCCTCAAAGCATTCATCCGCAACCCGAATACTCAAGGCAGGGTTAGCCATGATCAATACTTCGCTGCGCCAATGGGAGGAGGATCAAGCCGATGCCTGGTCGCGCGCTTCCTGCAACTGCACCCACAACGCCGGAGCACCAGCGGATTTGGCAATAGCCTGCATGCGCACATCGTGCTCGGCCATTTCGCTTTCGCTGGCGCGGATAACACGGCACAGCGGGCGATCGGCCGGTAGACGACGAATCTCACTGGCATTATTGCCCGAACCTTCGCCAGAGCCGTTACCGTCGGTGGCGTTACCGGCCAGGGACAGGCTGGTCTGCCCGCCGGTCATGGTCAGGTAGACGTCGGCGAGAATCTCCGAGTCGAGCAAGGCGCCGTGTAGCTCACGGCCGGAATTATCGACCCCATAGCGTTTGCACAGTGCGTCGAGGCTGTTGCGCTGGCCAGGATGGCGTTCCCGAGCCATCAGCAAGGTATCGAGCACCGTGCAATGCTGGGTGATATCAGCCTTGTCGGTCTGACCGATCAGGGCAAACTCGTTATTGATGAAGCCGATGTCGAACGCCGCGTTGTGGATAATCAGCTGGGCGCCCTTGATGAACTCGAAGAACTCATCGGCAACTTCGGCGAAACGCGGCTTGCCCACCAGAAACTCGTTGGTAATGCCGTGAACGCCAATTGCCCCCTCGTCGCTTTCACGATCCGGTTGCAGATAAACGTGGAAATGCCGCCCGGTCAGGCGACGGCCGATCAGTTCGACACAGCCGATTTCGATGACTCGATGGCCATCAGTGACCGGCATGCCCGTCGTTTCGGTATCGAGAACCACACTACGCATGTTTGATGCCTCTCACTTCGTCAACACCGCGATTGGCCAGTTGGTCGGCACGCTCATTGCCGTAGTGACCAATGTGGCCGCGCACCCATTGCCAGGTCACGGTGTGACGATTGACCTGCTCATCGAGCAGCTTCCAGAGATCGGCGTTTTTCACCGGCTCTTTGGCCGCTGTCTTCCAGCCACGCTTCTTCCAGTTCACCATCCACTCGGTAATGCCTTTCATGACGTACTGGGAGTCGGTCACCAGGGTCACGTCGCAGGAGCGCTTGAGTTCTTCAAGGCCGCGAATCGCGCCGGTCAGCTCCATGCGGTTATTCGTGGTGTTGGCCTCGCCACCCCACAATTCCTTCTCGACGCCCTTGCACACCAGCAGTGCGCCCCAACCGCCCGGGCCGGGATTACCTTTACAGGCACCATCGGTGAAGATCTCAACGCTTTCGCTTTCGCTCATTACAACTTTTTCCGGAAATAGTGGGCTTCAGCACAGCCTCAAGGCTCGATATTCTGACGATTCACTTTGGCCATCGGCAGCGGGATAAGTTTGCCCATGGGTTCACGTCGCACCTGGCGCACGGGCCGCAGCCCCACCACCATCTTGCGGGCCACTAATAGATAGAAGCCACCGCCGGGGCTTTGCCAGCCACCGCCGAGACGTTCAAGGCCCGACAGTCGTGTCTGCCAGGACGCTGAAGCAAGCGGCGGACGATAGCATCCGAAGCGTCGTTTCTCCAGTGCGAAGCCCAGCAGATTAAGCCAGTCCGCCACGCGCGACGGGGAAATACAACGTGCTTTGCGCAGCGCATCCTGGGCGAAGACATGCCGCAAACCCCATGCACTCCAAGGGTTTATACCGATGATCAAAAGATGGCCGCCGGGACGCACACTGCTGGCTGCTTCGCGCAACAGACCATGGGGCGACAGGCAGAAATCCAGACCGTGCTGCAACACCACCACGTCTGCGGCATGTTCGCTCAGCGGCCAGGCCTGTTCTTCACACACGATCTCGACGCCCGGCAACGGCGCGCCCAACCGGACATTGCGCTGCACTTGCTCGGCGGCCGGCGGTGTTTCGGCGGACGGGCCGTAATGCACCAGGTACCCGCCAAAATAGCGCCCCAACTCGTCTTCGAGCACGCGACGCTCTTCCTGCAATAACAACTGGCCTAACGGCCCGGACAACCACTCACGCGCCGAACTGATCAGCGCCAGCCACTCAGGATCAGCCTGAGCGAAAGCTTCATCGGTCATTTCAGTTCTCCTGAGGGGATGCTCGCCTCGAACGTAATCAGACTCTAAGATGCACCATTGTTTCCCGCTAAGCGAACTGCGCCATGATACAGATCGATGCCCTGCCCGCTTTTACTGACAACTACATCTGGTTGTTACAAGATCCTTCCAGCAAACGCTGCGCCGTGGTCGATCCGGGTGACGCGGCGCCGGTCCTGGACTGGCTGGAACACCATCCGGATTGGCAACTGACGGACATCCTCGTAACCCATCACCACAATGATCACGTTGGCGGCGTCACCCGGCTCAAGCAGGCAACCGGGGCCAGAGTGCTCGGCCCGGCGGCGGAAAACATTCCTGTCCGGGATGTTGCGCTGGTCGATAACGACCGGATCAACGTTCTCGGGCTGGATTTCGATGTCTTCGCAGTACCTGGCCATACCCTGGGCCACATTGCTTTCTACCATGCTGCTCCGGCACCGCTGTTGTTTTGCGGTGACACCCTTTTTGCGGCCGGCTGCGGACGCCTGTTTGAAGGCACTCCTGAGCAAATGCATGACTCACTGGGTCGCCTGACCGATTTGCCGGACAACACGCTCGTGTACTGCACTCATGAATACACCTTGAGCAATCTGCGCTTTGCACAGGCCGTGGAACCGCAGAATGCCGACATCGCCGAGCGGCTTGCCCAGGTCAGCCAGTGGCGCAGCGAAAATCGCATCAGCCTGCCTTCAAATCTAGCCCTGGAACGCCGGACCAACCCCTTCATCCGCACCCGGGAAACATCTGTTAAAGAAAAAGCTGACGAACGGACCGGAACTCACAATCAGTCGCCGAGCGCGGTTTTTGCTGCTTTGCGCGCCTGGAAAGATAAGTTCTGAACAACTGCTAAATCAGTCACAAAATTCTGAATGGTTGACCATTGGCAGGGCTGTTCCTAGAATCGCCCGACATTTTCGCCTGGAACTATCCCCCAGCCAATGTCGTCATCTATACGCAATACCCTCAATTCAGACGCATTGACCCGGTTGGCTCAGGCTATCGCTGTTGCCGTGAGCGCCATGCTCGCGGGCTGTCAAACCAACAGCCATATCGAGCCCAGCAGCACCCATCGCGCGCCAAGCCTGGCCGCGGGGATCAAGCAAAAACCGATTTTTCTCAGCCATAAACCCACGCCACTTGCGCCTGCGCAGGACGTCTGGGAACGCATGCGTCAAGGTTTTCAGTTGCAGCAGGGCAACGACCTGAACCCGCGGATCGATCAGCAACGCCTCTGGTTTGCCAACAACCCTTCGTTTCTGGAGAACGCCGGCGAGCGTGGCAGCCTGTACATGCACTACATCGTCGAGCGCCTTGAAGAACGCAACATGCCCCTGGAGCTCGCCCTGCTCCCGGTAATTGAAAGCGCCTACAACCCAATGGCCGTATCGCGCAGCAGCGCCGTTGGTCTCTGGCAGTTCATTCCGTCCACCGGTCGTTACTTCAACCTGCGCCAAACCAGCTTCTACGATGGCCGCCGTGACGTTCAAGCGTCCACTGTTGCAGCACTGGATTACCTGTCCAAACTGCACGACATGTTCAACGGCGACTGGTTGCTCGCTCTGGCCGCCTACAACGCAGGTGAAGGCACCGTCAGCCGCGCCATCGAGCGCAACGACAAGCTGAACCTGCCAACCGATTACTGGAACTTGCCACTGCCGCAGGAAACCAAGGATTACGTGCCCAAGCTGCTGGCACTTTCCCAGGTTGTCTTGGCGCCTGAAGCCTACGGCGTGAATCTGAACCCCATCGCCAACCGGCCCTATTTCGAAGTGGTCGAACTGAACCAACGCATGGACCTGTCCAAGGTTGCGGCCCTGGCCAACATTGATGAGGACGAACTGTTCCAGCTCAATCCGGCGTTCAAGAAGCGCATGACGGTCGACGGTCCGCAGCATTTGCTGGTGCCGACATCCAAGGCGCAATTACTCACCGCCAGTCTGTCAACGCTCAAGCCCCAGGAGCTGGTGGACTGGCAGCAATACCGGGTTCGCCCCGGCGACACGCTTGCCAGCCTTGCCAGCCGGTATCAGGTTTCTGTCAGCTCACTCAAGAGCAGCAACAAGATTGCCGGGAACAACCTGCGCGTCGGCCAGTCCCTCACCATCCCAACCCAGCCCGGCATGGTGCCGGCGCAACCGGTGTTCGAGGAAGTGGCGCGCAATGACAAGCCAGCGCGTAGCCGCAGCTATACAGTCAAACCCGGCGAGAACCTGACGATGATCGCCAAGGCCAACAAAGTGGCAGTCAAGGATCTGCAACATTGGAACAGCCTGTCCGGGCAAAGCCTCAAAGCTGGCCAGACCCTGGTCATGGAAGACAACACCAAGGCCAAAACTACCGTTGTCGCCAGCGCTAAAAGCGGCGACAAGGCCGGCGACAAAAAGTCCATGCAATACAAGATCCAGAAAGGCGACTCGATGTATCTGGTGGCCAAACGCTTCAACGTCGAGATGCAACATCTCAAGCGCTGGAACCCGCGCACAGGATCAGCACTCAAGCCAGGGCAGACGCTGACTGTTTATCTGCCACATTAAGCCTTGGCTGTCCTGGCCTGATGTCAGTAGGAGCAAGCTTGCTTGCGATGGTGTTATTCAATCGCCGCCCAGGTGGCGTTCGGATTGCACCCTTCAAAAGCAAGCTCGCTCCCACAGCCCAAACCCTCACGGTAGGATCCCGCCCTTTTTGCTGTAGTCTTTTTCCTGTCGATACAAGCTGTTACTGTTACCGACCCAAAGCCCAAGCCGTCTGGATCGTGATACGTCCCTTCCTGCTGACCATCAGCCTGGTCTTGAGCTTTCCCGTCTGCGCCGCCATTAGCGAAAGCCATGGCTTTGCGCAATTCGGCGTGCTCAAGTATCCGGCCAGCTTCACGCATTTCGACTGGGTAAATCCCGAGGCGCCGAAGGGTGGCACCTTGCGGATGATGGCTTTCGGCACTTTCGACACGCTCAACCCTTATACCTTCAAGGGCAGCAGCCCGATTTCCACCGGCAACTTTCTGCAATACGGCGTGAACGAGCTAAACGAACCGCTGATGGTCGGAACCGGCCAATACGATCCTTCCGGGGACGAGCCGACCTCCAGCTATGGCTTGATCGCTCAAAGCGTGGAGTTCAGCGAAGATCGCAGCTGGGTCGTGTTCAATCTGCGTCCTCAGGCACGTTTCCACGACGGCAAGCCGATTACCGCCTATGACGTGGCCTTTTCCTACCGGACGCTGCTCAAGGACGGTCATCCGCAATACCGCACGGCGCTACAGGAAGTGCAACGGGTGGATATTCTCAACAGGCACCGCATCCGTTTTGTCTTCAAGCGTGCAGGCAATCCGCTGCTGATCCTGCGCCTGGGCGAACTGCCGGTGCTGCCCCAACACTACTGGAAAGACCGCGACTTCAAGGCAACCACCTACGAGCCGCCGCTGGGCAGCGGGCCCTATCGCATCACCCGCGTGCAACCTGGGCGCCAGCTGGTGTTCGAACGGGTCAAGGATTATTGGGGCAAGGATCTGCCGGTCAATCGCGGCAAATACAATTTTGATCGGGTTGAAGTGGAGTTCTATCGCGACAGTGACGTGGCCTTCGAGGCGTTCAAGGCGGGTGAGTTTGATATTTATATCGAGCATCAGGCCAAAAACTGGGCCACTGGATACAATTTCCCCGCCGTCGCCAATGGGGACGTGATCAAGGCGCAGATCCCCCACAAGATTCCGACCCAGACTCAGGGCCTGTTCATGAACACCCGGCGCAGCACGTTCGCCGACGTGAAAACTCGCGAAGCGCTGGGCTTGATGTTCAATTTCGAATGGACCAATCGCACGCTGTTCAGTGATGCGTACACCCGCTCGACCAGCTATTACCCCAACAGCGAATTCTCGGCCACCGGCCTGCCTACCGGCGCGGAGTGGTTGTTGCTGTCGTCTTATCGCGAACAATTGCCGCCCACGCTGTTCACCCAGCCGTTTGCCGCTTCAAAGACTGATGGTGGCGGGATTCCTCGGGAAACCCTGCGCAAGGCATTGGGGCTTTTTGGCGAAGCGGGCTGGAAGCTGGCCGATCAGCGCCTGATGAACCGTAACGGCCAGCCGTTACGGTTCGAGATCCTGCTGGTCAATCCCAATCTCGAGCGCATTCTGCAGCCCTATATCGAAGACTTGCGGCGCATCGGCATCGACGCGCGACTGCGCACGGTGGATCGGGCCCAGTACAAACAGCGGCTGGATCAGTTCGATTTCGACATGATCCTCATGACGCTCAACCAGACACTCAGCCCCGGCCTGGAACAATGGCAGTATTTCCATTCCAGCCAGGCGGGCATCACCGGCAGCAAGAACTACGCCGGGATCGCCAATCCGGTGGTGGACGGCCTGCTCAACCAATTGCTCGCCGCGCAGACCCGCGATAGCCAGGTGGCCGCCGCCCGCGCACTGGACCGGGTCCTGCTGTCGCAGCATTACAGTATTCCCAACTGGTACCTCAATAATCATCGCCTGGCGTACCGCAACCGGTTCGCCATGGTCACCACCCCGCCCTACACCCTGGGGTTGCGCGCGTGGTGGCTCAAGCCCCTGGAGAAGTCTCAATGACCGTTATGCGTTCCCTGCTGATGCAGGCTGGCGGCCTTTTTCTCGCCGGCCTGGTCTGCACCGCTCAAGCAGCACCTGAACACGCCCTGACGCTCTACAACGAAGCGCCCAAATACCCGGCCAACTTCAAGCATTTTGACTACGCCAATCCCGATGCGCCCAAGGGCGGCCTGTTTCGACAGGCAGGCTTCGGCGGTTTCGACAGCCTGAATCCATTTATCAACAAAGGTGTGCCAGCCGATGATATCGGTCTGATATATGACACCCTCGCCCGTCAGGCCCTGGACGAACCGTTCACGGAATATGGATTAATCGCCGGCAAGATCGAAAAAGCACCTGACAACAGCTGGGTGCGCTTCTATCTGCGTCCGGAAGCCCGCTTTCATGACGGCCACCCGGTGCGGGCCGAGGACGTAGTGTTCAGCTTCCAGACCCTGATGAAAAGTGGCGCCCCGATGTTTCGTGGCTACTACGCCGACGTGGATCAAGTCATTGCTGAAGATCCGCTACGGGTGCTGTTCAAGTTCAAGCACACCAATAATCGCGAGTTGCCGCTGATCATTGGCCAGTTGCCCGTTCTGCCCAAGCATTTCTGGGAAAACCGCGACTTCAGCAAGGGCAACCTGGATTTCCCGCTGGGCAGCGGCCCGTACAAGGTGGCCGAAGTCAAGGCTGGACGCTCGGTGCGTTATGAGCGGGTCAAGGATTACTGGGGCAAAGACCTGCCGGTCAACAAGGGTTTCTACAATTTCGATGTCCTGACCACCGACTACTACCGGGATAACACCGTGGCCCTGGAAGCCGGCAAGGCCGGGCAATTTGATTACTGGCTGGAAACCAGCGCCAAGAACTGGGCCACCGCGTACAACACACCCGCAGTAAAAGAAGGCCGATTGATCAAGGAAGAACTGCCAAATGGCAATCCAACCGGCATGCAGGGTTTTGTCTTCAACTTGCGCCGACCGATGTTCCAGGATCCTCGGGTGCGTGAAGCGCTGGGCTTGCTGCTGGATTTCGAATGGACCAACAAGCAGTTATTCAACGGCGCCTACACCCGCACCAAAAGCTACTTCGACAATTCCGACATGGCCTCCAGCGGCTTGCCGTCACCTGCTGAACTGGAAGTGCTGGAGCCGTTGCGCGGCAAGATTCCCGAGCGCGTGTTCAACGAAGAATTCAAGCTGCCGGTCACCGACGGCAGCGGCATGATTCGTCCGCAACAGCGACGGGCATTCCAACTGCTGCAAGAAGCTGGCTGGCGCATCGTCGACGACAAGATGGTCGACGCCCAAGGCAAACCGGTCACTCTGGAATTCCTGCTGGCCCAGACCGAGTTCGAACGCATTCTGCTGCCTTACAAACGCAACCTGAGTGATATCGGTATTGATCTGGTGATTCGCCGGGTGGACGTGTCCCAGTACATCAACCGCTTGCGCTCCCGTGACTACGACATGGTGGTCAGCAGCTTCCCGCAGTCCAGCTCACCTGGGAACGAGCAGCGCGAATACTTCGATTCATCCAGCGCCGACAATCCCGGCAGCCGTAACTTCATGGGCCTGAAAGATTCGGCCATCGACAGCCTGGTGAGCGGCGTCATCAACGCGGACTCCCGCGCCAGCCTGCTGGTGCACACCAAGGCGCTGGATCGGGCCTTGCTCTGGGGTTTTTATGTGGTGCCCAACTGGCACATCAAGACCTGGCGCGTCGCGTACTGGGATCACATCGGCCATCCGAAAATCTCACCGATGTACGACGTCGGCACGACGACCTGGTGGGTAAAGCCCGACGCCAAGCCGGCGATCCCGCTGCCGGACCCAGCAGCCCCGAGCGATGCTCCGCCAGCTGAACCCGCGAGTACGGAGCAATAACATGCTGGCTTATATCTTTCGGCGCCTGCTGCTGATCATCCCGACCCTGTTCGGCATCCTGCTTATTAACTTCGTGATCATCCAGGCCGCACCGGGCGGACCGGTGGAACAGATGATCGCCAAGCTCGAAGGCTTCGAGGGCGCCACTAGCCGCATCGCCGGTGGTGGCGCCGAGGTTTCCGTGGCGGGCTCGACCTATCGCGGCGCACAGGGCCTCGATCCTGGCCTGGTCAAGGAAATCGAGCGCATGTATGGCTTCGACAAATCAGCACCAGAACGCCTGTGGATCATGGTCAAGAACTACGCGCATCTGGATTTCGGCGACAGTTTCTTCCGGGACGCCAAGGTCATCGATCTGATTATCGAAAAGATGCCGGTGTCCATTTCCCTCGGGTTGTGGAGCACCCTGATCATGTACCTGGTGTCGATCCCGCTGGGCATCGCCAAGGCAACGCGCCACGGCAGCCATTTTGACGTTTGGACCAGCTCACTGATCATCGTCGGCTACGCCATCCCGGCCTTTCTCTTCGCTATCTTGCTGATTGTCGTCTTCGCCGGAGGCAGTTATCTGGACTGGTTCCCGCTGCGGGGCCTGACGTCAAACAACTTCGACGAACTGAGTACCAGTGGCAAGATCCTCGATTATTTCTGGCACCTGGTGCTGCCCGTCACCGCTCTGGTGATCGGGAACTTCGCCACCATGACGCTGCTGACCAAAAACAGCTTTCTCGATGAAATCGGCAAGCAATACGTCATCACCGCCAAAGCCAAAGGCCTGAGCAACAACCGGGTGCTGTACGGTCATGTGTTCCGCAACGCCATGTTGTTGGTCATCGCAGGCTTCCCGTCGGCATTCATCGGCATCTTTTTCACCGGGTCGCTGTTGGTGGAAGTGATTTTCTCCCTTGACGGCCTTGGCCTGATGAGTTTCGAAGCGGCCATCAACCGGGACTATCCCGTGGTGTTCGGCACGCTGTTTATCTTCACCCTGCTGGGTCTGGTGGTGAAGCTGATTGGCGATATCACTTACACGCTGGTAGACCCACGCATCGACTTTGAAAGCAGGAAACATTGATATGAAGTTGTCTCCTCTGAATCGTCGTCGCTTCGAACGTTTCAAGGCCAACAAGCGTGGCTGGTGGTCGTTGTGGTTGTTTCTGATCCTGTTCGGCCTGAGTCTGGGTGCCGAGTTGATTGCCAACGACAAGCCCTTGGCCGTGCGCTATGACGGCAGCTGGTACTTCCCGGTATTGGAGCGCTACCCGGAAACCACCTTCGGCGGGGAATTCCCCCTGGAAGCCAACTACAAGAGCCCTTACATCAAGGAGCTACTGGCTGCCAAAGGCGGCTGGACGCTGTGGGCACCTATCCCGTTCAGCTACCAGAGCATCAATTACGACCTGAAAGTCCCGGCGCCCGCACCGCCTTCAGCGCAAAACCTGTTCGGCACCGACGACCAGGGCCGCGACGTGCTGGCCCGGGTGATCTATGGCTTTCGGGTGTCGGTACTGTTCGCCCTGACGCTGACCATTCTCAGTTCGATCATCGGCGTGATCGCCGGCGCGTTACAGGGTTTCTATGGCGGCTGGGTCGATTTGCTCGGCCAACGCTTCCTGGAGATCTGGTCAGGGCTGCCGGTGCTGTACCTGCTGATCATTCTGGCCAGCTTCGTCCAGCCCAACTTCTGGTGGCTGCTGGGCATCATGCTGCTGTTCTCCTGGATGAGCCTGGTGGACGTGGTGCGCGCCGAGTTCCTGCGCGGTCGCAATCTGGAATATGTCCGGGCGGCGCGGGCTTTGGGCATGGAGAACGGCGCGATCATGTTCCGCCATATCCTGCCCAATGCCATGGTCTCCACCATGACCTTCATGCCGTTCATCCTCACTGGCGCGATCGGCACCCTGACAGCGCTGGATTTCCTCGGCTTCGGCCTGCCCGCCGGTTCGCCGTCCCTTGGCGAACTGGTGGCTCAGGGCAAATCCAACCTGCAAGCCCCGTGGCTCGGCATCAGCGCGTTTGCCGTGCTGGCCCTGATGCTGAGCCTGCTGGTGTTCATCGGTGAATCCGCCCGCGACGCTTTCGACCCAAGGAAATGAGATGAACAATGACAATCTGATCGAGATACGCGATCTGGCCGTCGAGTTCGTGGCGGGCGATGGCTGTCAGCGCGTGGTCGAAGGCATCAGTTTTGATATCCGCCGTGGCGAAACCCTTGCATTGGTGGGCGAAAGCGGCTCCGGAAAATCAGTGACAGCGCACTCGATCCTGCGCCTGCTGCCCTACCCGCTCGCCCGCCATCCCAGCGGCACGATTCGTTACGGGGGCGAAGATTTGCTGACCCTGAGCGAGAAAAAACTCAGGGCGATTCGCGGCAATAAAATCGCCATGATTTTTCAAGAGCCCATGACGTCGCTCAATCCCCTGCAGTGCATCGAAAAACAGATCAACGAGGTCCTTGGCCTGCACAAGGGCTTGATGGGCAAGGCCGCCACAGCACGCACGCTGGAGCTGCTGGAGTTGGTGGGCATACCCGAGCCGCAAAAAAGGCTCAAAGCCTTGCCACACGAGCTCTCAGGCGGTCAGCGCCAGCGTGTGATGATTGCCATGGCCCTTGCCAACGAACCCGAACTGCTTATCGCCGATGAGCCGACCACCGCGCTGGACGTCACGGTCCAGCTGAAAATCCTGGAACTGCTCAAGCAATTGCAGGCGCGTCTGGGCATGGCGCTGCTGCTCATCAGCCACGACCTGAACGTGGTCAGGCAAATAGCCAATCGCGTATGTGTCATGCAGCGCGGTTGCATCGTCGAACAAGCATCCTGTGAGGAGCTGTTCCGTTCCCCTCAGCATGCGTACACCAAAACCTTGCTGAGCGCAGAGCCTAGCGGCGGTCCGGCGGACAACCCGCCCGGTGCGCCGTTGCTGGAAGTGGAGGACTTGCGGGTCTGGTTTCCGATCAAGAAGGGCTTGCTCAAAAGGACGGTGGACCATGTCAAGGCCGTGGACGGCATTCACTTCAGCCTGCCCCAAGGGCAAACGCTGGGGATTGTCGGCGAAAGCGGTTCCGGCAAATCCACCATGGGCCTGGCGATTCTTCGGCTGATCGGTAGCCAGGGAACCATACGGTTTCAGGGCAAAACGCTAGACTGCCTGTCTCAGCAGCAGATTCGTCCGCTGCGTCGACAGATGCAGGTGGTGTTTCAGGATCCGTTTGGCAGCCTGAGCCCACGCATGTCGGTCGGTGAGATTGTCGGCGAAGGCCTGCGCATCCATCGCCTGGGTACGGCAGCCGCACAGGAAATGGCCATCATTGAGGCACTGAGGGAGGTAGGTCTGGACCCGGAAACCCGGCACCGCTACCCCCACGAATTCTCCGGCGGGCAACGGCAGCGAATCGCCATTGCCCGGGCGTTAGTGTTAAAACCGGCGCTGATTTTGCTGGACGAGCCGACCTCGGCGCTCGACCGGACGGTTCAGCGTCAAGTAGTGGAGCTGCTGCGTACACTGCAAACCAAGTACAACCTGACGTATTTGTTCATCAGCCATGACCTGGCTGTCGTCAAGGCGTTGAGCCACCAGTTGATGGTGGTCAAGCAAGGCCAAGTGGTCGAACAGGGTGACGCGCAAGCCATATTTGCCGCACCGAAACATCCTTATACACAGCAGCTGCTGGAAGCCGCCTTTTTGGCACCAGTGGCTGTCGATTAACCTGAAGAGGAACAACACATGGGTTTTCTCGCCGGTAAGCGCGTCCTGATCGTCGGTGTCGCTAGCAAACTGTCCATCGCATCCGGCATCGCTGCCGCCATGCATCGCGAGGGCGCAGAGCTTGCCTTCACCTATCAGAACGACAAACTCAAAGGTCGCGTCGAAGAATTCGCAGCGGGCTGGGGTTCGAATCCTGAGCTGTGCTTCCCTTGCGACGTCGCCAGCGACGAAGAGATCGCCAAGGTCTTCGAAGAACTGAGCAAGAAATGGGATGGCCTGGACGTGATCGTTCACTCCGTCGGCTTCGCGCCAGGCGACCAACTCGATGGCGACTTCACCGAAGCGACCACGCGCGACGGTTTCCGCATCGCTCATGACATCAGCGCCTACAGCTTCGTGGCCCTGGCCAAGGCCGGTCGCGCAATGATGAAAGGCCGCAATGGCAGCTTGCTGACCCTGTCGTACCTGGGTGCTGAGCGCACCATGCCGAACTACAACGTGATGGGCATGGCCAAGGCCAGCCTGGAAGCGGGTGTACGCTACCTGGCCGGCAGCCTCGGCCCTGAAGGCACCCGCGTTAACGCCGTATCGGCCGGCCCGATCCGCACCCTCGCCGCTTCCGGGATCAAGAACTTCCGCAAGATGCTGGCTGCCAACGAAGCGCAAACCCCATTGCGTCGCAACGTGACCATCGATGAAGTCGGCAATGCCGGCGCGTTCCTGTGCTCGGACCTGGCGTCCGGCATCAGCGGCGAAATCATGTACGTCGACGGCGGTTTCAACACCACCGCGATGGGTAATCTCGAAGAGTAATGTTCGAGGCTTTACCGAAAGCCCGCAGCTCGTGAGAGTTGCGGGCTTCTTTATGGGCGGTATGAAGATTGTTGAAGGCTTTACGCCGCACGGAAATTCCCGTCCTACCGGCCAAACTACCCCCCCAAAAAAAAGACCGCTCAATGAGCGGTCTTCTTTTATAACGTCAGATCAAACCACTAGAACCGTTCAATCTTCGCCTTGCTTTCCAGCTGAGCACGGTATGCAGCAAAATCCTGCTGACCGGCACGAGACGCCAGGAAGCGACGGTATTGCGCTTTCTCTTCGTCAGACGGCGCGGCCGCCTGATTGACACCATTGAGACGCACAATCACGTAACTGCCATCGGCTAGCGTAAGGCTTGTGAACGCTGGCTTGTCCTTGCCTTCAGGCTTGGGCATGCGGAACAACGCCTGCAATACGGCCGGCTCAACGCCTTCCTGACTGCGCGTCACCGCTTCCATGACCTTCCAGCTCTGACCGTCCTGCTTGGCTGCAACCGGAACCTTGCCATCGCGCAGACCAGCCAGCAGAGCTTCGCCCTTGGCCTTGACTGCGGCACTGGCGTGTTCCTTGATCAGCTGAGCGCGAATCACACTGGCAACACTTTCAAGAGGCAGTTGTGCCGGTTGACGGTGCTCCTTGGAGCGCACCACTACCACAGTCTCCGGATCTAGCTCCAGGGCGTTGCTATTGGAACCTTCTTCAAGCACTTCAGGACTGAACGCCGCCTGAAGCACAGCACGGTTAGCCGTAAGACCTTCGCCGCCATCACGCCCAAACGGCGCAGTAGTCTGGATTTTCAGCCCAAGATCCTGAGCAGGCTGAACCAGGTCAGACGACTCGAATGCCGCATCTTCAAGCTGCTTGGTGGCTTCCACGAAACGTTGCTCGACCTGCTGGGATTTAAGCTCATTGGTGAGCTTGCCTTTCAGACTGGCAAACGTAGGAACCGATGGCGCTTCCACGCCCAGCAGCTTGATCAAGTGCCAACCGTAGCTACTTTTTACAGGAGCGGAGACCTGATCTTTGTTCAAGGCATACAGCGCCTCTTCGAAAGCCGGGTCGTAGACACCCTTGCCTGCGTAGCCCAGATCACCACCTTTGGATGCCGAACCCGGATCCTGGGAAAATTCCTTGGCCAGTGCCGCGAAATCTTCACCTTTGGCCAGACGCTGCTGAATGTCTTCGATCTTCGCCTTTGCCTGCTCTTCGTTCAGCTTGTCGTCTACTTCAATCAGGATATGCGCAGCCCGACGCTGCTCAGCCAGATTGGAGATTTCTTTCTGATAAGCCGCCTGGAGATCTTCGTCCTTGACCTGCACCTTGTCGAAGAAGGAAGACTTCTTCAGCTCAATGTAATCAAGCACAACCTGTTCCGGGCTCAAAAACTCTTTTGCGTGTTCGTCATAGTGCGCCTTGATCTCGGCGTCGGTGACCTTAACGGCTGCGGTGTCGGCAGTCAGGGTCAGCGTTGCGAAATCCCGGGTCTGCTTCTCCAGACGAGCAAAAGCGTCAACTTGAGTATCGGTTACGAATGCACTGCCAGCGACGCCGGCGCGAACCTGACCAATGAGCATTTCCTGAGCCAGCATCTGACGGAACTGCAAACGGGTAAATCCAAGCTGACGAATCACCTGATCGAAACGGTCCGCACTGAACTTGCCATCCACCTGAAACTCGGGCGTCTGCAAGATCTGTTGGTCCAATGACGCTTCAGAGAATGAAAACTTCGCCTTGGCAGCACCTTGCAACAGGAGCTTGCGGTCGACCAGACCTTTCAAGGCGGCGTCGTGCAGCATTTTCTCATCGAGCAGAGCCGGATCGAAATCCTTGCCCAACTGCTGCATAAGCTGACGGCGTTGCATGTCGATTGCCTGGCTCAATTCGCTTTTGGTGATTTCCTCACCATTAACCTTGGCGGCATCTTGCTTGGTGCTGGTAGCCGAAAAAAGAGCGTCGAACCCGGTCAAAGCCATCAAAGCGATGATGACCCCGATGATTGTCTTGGCAATCCAACCCTGTGAATTGTCCCTGATGTTTTGCAGCATGCGTCCCCCAAAACGGTTGTACTGACTATCCAACCGCGGAGCGTGGGTAGAAAGCGGATAGAAGAAAGGCGCATCCGAGGATGCGCCTTCTCGTAACTGGCGAAGCGGACGGGGCTAGTATTTGCGACCCCGGTGTATCAGGCAGGATTGGACCGACCGTACTACCGCTCCGCAGCCGACGCAGAATCGTTCTGCTTCGGTTGGGCAAAGGCTTTGAGAACTTAGTTGACAGCTTCTTTCAGTGCTTTACCGGCTTTGAAACCTGGTTTTTTGGCTGCTGCGATTTCCAGTGTCTTACCGGTCTGAGGGTTACGACCGATACGTGCTGGACGGTCAGTCACGGAGAATGTTCCGAAACCTACCAGTACAACGGAGTCGCCAGCCTTCAGAGCGCCAGTGACGGATTCGATAACTGCATCCAGCGCACGGCCGGCAGCAGCTTTCGGGATATCAGCAGATGCAGCGATAGCATCAATCAGTTCCGACTTGTTCACTCTAAGTCCCCTTATGTCTATATTGAGTATGTTTCTAAGTTTTTGGTGAAGCCAAACGAACGCTGAACGGCCTGCAGACGCTTAAAAGAGCCGCTTTATAACAAGGGCTCTAAAAAGCTGTCAAGGAAGGCCACTCAGACTAATGCGTGCTAATCCTTTCCTTAGAGTCAGACTCGCGCTTTTCATCCTTTGCAACCATCTCCGGGGCCACATCTGGCAAGGGCACCGGCGCGTATTGCAGCGCAATTTGCAGGACTTCGTCAATCCATTTAACTGGCTTGATCTGCAGGTCACGCTTGATGTTGTCGGGAATCTCTTTCAAATCGCGGACGTTTTCTTCCGGGATGATCACCGTTTTGATGCCGCCACGGTGCGCAGCCAGGAGCTTTTCCTTGAGCCCGCCGATTGCCAGAACCTGCCCTCGAAGAGTGATTTCACCGGTCATTGCCACGTCAGCACGCACCGGAATCTGTGTCAGCGCTGAAACAAGGGCCGTGCACATGCCTACGCCTGCGCTAGGGCCGTCTTTTGGAGTTGCCCCCTCTGGCATGTGGATATGCGTGTCGCGCTTCTCATGGAAGTCCAGGGGAATCCCCAGGCTTTTGGCACGACTGCGTACCACCGTCAGTGCAGCTGTAATGGACTCGACCATCACGTCGCCCAGCGAGCCGGTCTTGATCAATTGACCCTTACCCGGAACAACTGCCGCTTCGATGGTCAGCAATTCACCACCCACCTGGGTCCATGCCAGGCCGGTAACCTGACCGATCTGATCCTGCTGTTCGGCCAGACCGTAGCGGAATTTGCGCACACCAAGGAAATGTTCGAGCATTTCAGCGGTAACGCGAACTGCAAAACGTTTTTCCAGCGCGTGTTCCTTGACCGCCTTGCGGCAGACTTTGGCGATCTGACGCTCAAGGCTTCGCACGCCCGCTTCACGGGTGTAGTAACGAATGATGTCGCGAATCGCTTCCTCGTCGAACTCTACCTCACCCTTTTTCAAGCCATTGGCCTGAATTTGCTTGGGCGAAAGGTATTTGACGGCAATGTTGATCTTTTCGTCTTCGGTGTAGCCAGGCAAGCGGATGACTTCCATCCGGTCCAGCAACGCCGCAGGAATGTTCATTGAGTTGGCGGTGCACAGGAACATCACATCGGAAAGGTCGTAATCGACTTCCAGGTAATGGTCGTTGAAATTGTGGTTCTGTTCCGGGTCCAGCACTTCAAGCAGTGCCGAAGCCGGATCGCCACGCATGTCGCTGCCCATCTTGTCGATTTCATCAAGCAGGAACAACGGGTTGCGAACGCCGACCTTTGTCATCTTTTGAATCAATCTTCCGGGCATCGAACCAATGTAGGTCCGGCGGTGACCCCGAATTTCCGCTTCATCCCGCACGCCGCCCAAAGCCATGCGCACGAATTTACGGTTAGTCGCATGTGCGATGGACTCGGCCAGCGAAGTTTTACCCACACCAGGTGGTCCTACCAGGCACAACACCGGACCACGAATTTTCTTCACCCGCTTTTGCACGGCGAGGTATTCGATGATCCGCTCTTTGACTTCATCCAGACCGTAATGGTCTGCATCCAGAATATCTTCGGCGCGGGCCAGATCGAGGCGAACCTTGCTCTGTGCCTTCCAGGGCACTTGAACCAGCCAGTCAATGTAGGAGCGAACCACGGTGGCTTCGGCCGACATTGGCGACATTTGCTTGAGTTTATTGAGCTCGGCCGTTGCCTTGGTCAGTGCATCTTTTGGCAGACCAGCGGCATCGATCCTTTTTTTCAGGTCCTCGATTTCGTTGTGGCCTTCTTCGCTATCACCGAGTTCTTTCTGAATGGCCTTCATTTGCTCATTCAGGTAGTACTCGCGCTGACTGCGCTCCATCTGCTTTTTCACGCGGCCACGGATGCGCTTCTCGACCTGCAACAAGTCGATCTCGGCATCCAAAAGCGCCAACACGTGCTCGACACGGGCTGGCAGATCGATAATTTCGAGGATTTCCTGCTTCTGCTCGATTTTCAGCGCCATATGCGCCGCCATGGTGTCCACCAGGCGACCCGGCTCATCAATGCTGTTAAGCGAAGAAAGCACTTCAGCAGGGACTTTTTTGCCCAACTGAACATATTGCTCGAACTGTGCCAGCAGACTGCGCACAAAGACTTCGGACTCACGGTCCGGCGCGTCGACTTCTTCGATCAGCGCGACTTCCGCCCGGCAATGACCATCGACTTCCATGAAGCGTTCGACAGAGCCGCGCTGCTCACCTTCGACCAGCACCTTGACGGTACCATCGGGCAATTTGAGCAACTGCAATACAGTTGCAATGGTGCCGACGCTATAAAGTGCTTCTTCGCCGGGATCATCATCAGCAGGATTTCTTTGCGCGAGCAACAGGATCTGTTTGTCGCCGGTCATCGCGGCCTCAAGGGCTTCGATAGACTTCTCGCGCCCCACGAACAGCGGGATAACCATGTGCGGATAAACCACAACATCACGCAATGGCAAGAGAGGCAATTCAATGGTCGTTTTCATGATTTCGCCTCTACGGCGGCCAAGTGGC
>DASVUK010000171.1:0-4438 GCA_036387095.1 Pseudomonas sp. | reverse complement strand
CGACCTTGATGGTATCCAGGCGCTCGATGGAGCGGAAAATCAATTCGCTGGCGCTGCGGGCGGCGCGCAGCGCGATATTCAGCATGGGCTGCATGGACGTTTCACCTGGGTCGTTAAAGAAAGCCGAACATTCTATGGCGTGCGACGAAATATTTCCAGCGCCGTGTTGTCAGTGCCGTCCAGGAAGGTCGCTGGAAATGCACAGGGGTGCTGTAGGTGAAGTCCGCAGGTGGGGCAAACTGACGCAAGCGTTCATAGCGTTAAGCGGGGGGCTTCTGTAAGATTTGTTCCCCTTTCTTCTGTCTGTGAGCGCTTGCCTTGCTGCAAAACATTCGTGTTGTCCTGGTCGGTACCAGTCATCCCGGCAATATCGGTGGGGCTGCTCGCGCCATGAAAAACATGGGGCTTTCGCGTCTGGTGCTCGTCGACCCGCTGGTGTTTCCGAACCATGAGGCGGACGCTCGGGCTTCGGGTGCGAGCGACATCCTTGAAAGCGCCCAAGTGGTTGCGACTCTTGAAGAGGCCCTGGTGGGCTGCAATCTTGTGCTGGGCACCAGTGCCCGTGATCGACGTATCCCGTGGCCGCTGCTGGACCCGCGTGAATCTGGCGTAATGGCGGCCGAGAAAGCAGGGCAGGGCGCTGAAGTGGCTCTGGTATTCGGTCGTGAGTACGCCGGGCTGACCAATGAAGAATTGCAGCGTTGTCACTATCACGTGCATATTCCATCCGACCCTGAATTCAGCTCGCTGAATCTTGCTGCGGCCGTTCAGGTGTTGAGCTATGAGGTGCGCATGTCATGGTTGGCGGCTCAGGGGCAGCCCACCAAGACTGAAAAATATGAAGTGACCTCCGTGCGCAGCGCCGATCTGGCCACCATGGACGAAATGGAAGGTTTTTACGGGCATCTTGAGGCAACGCTGGTTGCCATTGGCTTTCTCGATCCTGAAAAGCCACGGCATCTGATGGCTCGGCTGCGGCGTCTTTACGGCCGCAGTGATGTGAATCGATCGGAGCTGAGTATTTTGCGCGGCATCCTCACGGAAACCCAGAAAGCAGCTCGCGGTGAACCCTATAAGCGGAAGGATCAATGATGTTCGAGCGTCTGCGAGAAGATATTCAAAGCGTATTTCATCGTGACCCGGCTGCGCGCAATGCATTTGAAGTGCTCACCTGCTATCCGGGCATGCATGCCATCTGGTTGCATCGTCTGGCTCACATTCTGTGGCGTCAGGGGCTGAAATGGCCGGCGCGGGTCGTATCCAATTTTGGGCGCTGGATGACGGGTATCGAAATCCATCCTGGCGCCAAAGTGGGTCGACGCTTCTTCATTGATCACGGCATGGGCATCGTGATAGGCGAGACTGCCGAGATCGGTAATGACGTGACGCTTTATCAGGGCGTGACGCTGGGCGGCACCAGCTGGAATGCGGGCAAGCGACACCCGACGCTGGAAGACGGTGTTGTGGTTGGCGCAGGCGCCAAGGTCCTTGGGCCGTTCACGGTCGGTGCGGGCGCGAAGATCGGTTCAAATGCGGTCGTCACCAAAGCGGTGCCAGCGGGGGCGACTGCGGTGGGTATTCCGGGGCGCATTATCATCAAGTCCGACGATGACGTGCAGGCCAAGCGCAAGGCGATAGCCGAGAAGCTGGGTTTTGATGCCTATGGTGTCAGCGAAGACATGCCTGACCCCGTGGCTCGCGCAATCGGCCAACTGCTCGATCATCTTCAGGCAGTGGATGTGCGCCTGGAAGGCATGTGCGATGCACTCAAGGGGCTGGGCAGTGACTATTGCGCCAAAGAGCTGCCTGAGCTGCACGATGAAGTTTTCGATTGCGTGAAGGACAAAACCGAAAGCAAGGTCGGTTGAGGCGGCTTGACGCCGGGCGTGCCAGATGCCCTGGCGTTTGCTATGATGCGGCCGCTGTTTTGCAGCTATTTCCGACTAATTTGCTTGGTCTTATAGTTGACTTAAATACTCGGGAATAGCATACTCGCCTCTATTCCGAACCTCTGCGGTACACGCCATGCGACTGACAACGAAAGGCCGATACGCTGTAACTGCCATGCTTGATCTGGCATTACACGCGCAGCACGGGCCAGTGTCTCTGGCCGATATCTCTGAGCGACAAGGTATTTCCCTGTCCTACCTCGAACAGCTTTTCGCCAAATTGCGTCGCAGCAGCCTGGTGTCGAGCGTGCGGGGGCCGGGCGGTGGCTATCAGCTATCCCGCGACATGCAGAGCATCCAGGTCTCCCAAGTGATCGATGCCGTCAACGAGTCCGTTGACGCAACGCGCTGTCAGGGGCTGGGCGATTGCCATGCTGGCGATACCTGTCTGACCCATCACTTGTGGTGTGATCTCAGCCAGCAGATACACGAATTTCTAAGCGGTATCAGTCTGGCTGACCTTGTGACTCGCCGTGAGGTGCAAGAAGTCGCCCAGCGCCAGGATCTGCG
Organism: Pseudomonas sp.; assembly: GCA_036387095.1. Lineage (GTDB taxonomy): Bacteria > Pseudomonadota > Gammaproteobacteria > Pseudomonadales > Pseudomonadaceae > Aquipseudomonas. The sequence goes on along the minus strand of DASVUK010000171.1, from coordinate 1,979 downwards.
TCGTTCTCATACCAAGACGCATTACCTGGATAAGATTCAAACGTCCGCCGTCGAATGAACGCAGATGAGTGAGCGGTGCGCCTGCCTGATAGGAGAGCTTCAATGAAATTGCCGATTTACCTCGATTATTCCGCAACGACCCCGGTCGATCCGCGTGTCGCTCAGAAAATGATCGAATGCCTGACTGTCGAAGGAAACTTCGGCAACCCGGCTTCGCGTTCCCATGTTTTTGGTTGGAAAGCCGAGGAAGCAGTGGAGAACGCGCGTCGTCAGGTCGCTGATCTGGTCAATGCCGATCCGCGTGAAATCGTCTGGACTTCCGGTGCCACCGAGTCCGACAACCTGGCAATCAAGGGCGTGGCGCACTTCTACGCCAGCAAAGGCAAGCACATCATTACCAACAAGATCGAGCACAAAGCTGTGCTAGATACCACGCGTCAGCTTGAGCGTGAAGGTTTTGAAGTTACCTACATTGAGCCCGGCGAAGACGGTCTGGTGACTCCGGCCATGGTAGAAGCCGCCCTGCGCGACGACACCATCCTGGTTTCGATCATGCACGTGAATAACGAAATTGGAACCATCAACGATATCGCGGCAATCGGCGAACTGACTCGCTCGCGCGGTGTGTTGTTCCATGTTGATGCGGCGCAGTCCACCGGTAAAGTTGAAATCGACCTGGCCAGCCTCAAGGTTGACCTCATGTCTTTCTCCGCCCACAAGACCTACGGCCCCAAAGGCATTGGTGCGCTTTACGTGAGCCGCAAACCGCGCGTTCGCCTGGAAGCGGCTATGCACGGCGGTGGTCATGAGCGCGGCATGCGTTCCGGGACGCTGGCCACTCACCAGATCGTTGGCATGGGTGAAGCATTCCATATCGCCAAGCAAGACATGGCGGCTGAGTATGCCCATGTCAAAGCCTTGAGCGAACGCTTCTACAAGCAGGTTGAAGGCTTGGAAGAGCTGTACATCAACGGCAGCATGATCTCCCGTGTACCGCACAACCTGAACCTGAGCTTCAACTATGTCGAAGGCGAATCGCTGATCATGGCGCTCAAGGATCTGGCAGTTTCCTCCGGTTCGGCCTGCACATCGGCATCTCTTGAGCCTTCCTACGTGTTACGCGCCCTTGGTCGTAATGACGAACTGGCCCATAGCTCGATACGCTTTACCTTCGGCCGTTTCACCACCGAAGAAGAAATCGATTATGCGGCGCAGAAGGTCTGCGAAGCGGTCACCAAGCTGCGTGCTCTTTCGCCGCTATGGGACATGTACAAAGACGGTGTCGACATCTCCAAGATCGAGTGGGCGGCGCATTAATTTAAAGTCGCCTCCCGAGCGGGCCAAGCGGAACTAACCGTGCGCATGGCTCGCAGAGCGACTCCCTGATGAGAGGAATAGCACCATGGCTTACAGCGAAAAGGTCATTGACCACTACGAGAATCCGCGCAACGTCGGCAAGATGAATGCGGAAGATCCAGATGTTGGCACCGGCATGGTCGGCGCTCCGGCTTGTGGCGACGTAATGCGTCTGCAAATCAAGGTCAACGAGCAAGGCATCATCGAAGACGCCAAGTTCAAGACCTACGGTTGCGGTTCGGCAATTGCTTCCAGCTCCCTGGCGACCGAGTGGATGAAGGGCAAGACTCTGGATGAAGCAGAGACCATCAAGAACACTCAGCTTGCTGAAGAACTGGCATTGCCGCCGGTGAAAATCCACTGTTCCGTACTCGCTGAAGACGCCATCAAGGCCGCCGTTCGCGATTACAAGCAGAAGAAAGGCCTGCTGTAAGCAGCGTCGTTTTCTAAAGAAGCTTGCGACAAGTAAGGAGTCCCGATGGCTATCAGCATGACAGAAGCTGCCGCTAAACACGTACGACGCTCCCTCGACGGGCGCGGCAAGGGTGATGGCGTTCGTCTGGGTGTTCGCACCACAGGTTGTTCCGGTCTCGCCTATGTGCTCGAGTTCGTCGACGAGGCGA
>DASVUK010000170.1:0-120851 GCA_036387095.1 Pseudomonas sp. | reverse complement strand
TGCGTGCGCTGGCCGTGAAAGTGGGTGACAAAGTAGTGTTTGGCCCGTACTCCGGCAGCAACACTGTGAAAGTTGATGGCGAAGACCTGCTGGTGATGAGCGAGAACGAAATTCTCGCGGTCGTCGAAGCCTGAGTCCTCCGGCTACCTTCCGTTACTACTCAGTATTTAAGGAATATCGAACATGGCTGCTAAAGAAGTTAAATTCGGCGACGCTGGCCGTAAAAAAATGCTCGCCGGCGTAAACGTCCTGGCTGACGCAGTTAAAGCAACTCTGGGTCCAAAAGGCCGCAACGTCATCATCGAGAAGAGCTTCGGCGCTCCTCTGATCACCAAGGACGGCGTTTCGGTTGCTAAAGAAATCGAACTCAAAGACCGTTTCGAAAACATGGGCGCGCAGCTGGTCAAAGACGTTGCCTCCCGTGCCAACGATGACGCTGGTGACGGTACTACCACTGCTACCGTTCTGGCTCAGGCCATTGTCAACGAAGGCCTGAAAGCCGTCGCTGCCGGCATGAACCCGATGGACCTCAAGCGCGGCATCGACAAGGCGACCATCGCCATCGTTGCTCAGCTGAAGCTGCTGTCCAAGCCATGCACCGACACCAAGGCAATCGCCCAGGTGGGTACTATCTCGGCCAACTCCGACAATTCCATCGGCGACATCATTGCTGAAGCCATGGAAAAAGTGACCAAAGACGGCGTTATCACCGTTGAAGAAGGTTCGGGTCTGGAAAACGAATTGTCTGTTGTTGAAGGCATGCAGTTCGACCGTGGCTACCTGTCCCCGTACTTCATCAACAAGCCGGACACCATGGTTGCCGAGCTAGACAGCCCGCTGATCCTGCTGGTCGACAAGAAAATCTCCAACATCCGCGAAATGCTGCCAGTTCTGGAAGCAGTGGCCAAAGCTGGCCGTCCGCTGTTGATCGTTGCCGAAGACGTTGAAGGCGAAGCCTTGGCGACTCTGGTTGTGAACAACATGCGTGGCATCGTGAAAGTTGCAGCCGTCAAAGCCCCAGGCTTCGGCGACCGTCGCAAGGCCATGCTGCAGGACATCGCTGTTTTGACTGGCGGTACCGTTATCTCCGAAGAGATCGGCCTGAGCCTGGAAACCACTACCCTGGAACACCTGGGTAATGCCAAGCGCGTCGTGCTGAACAAAGAAAACACCACCATCATCGACGGCGCCGGCGTTAGAACCGACATCGACTCGCGTATCGCTCAGATCCGCCAGCAAATCGGTGACACCACTTCGGATTACGACAAAGAAAAACTGCAAGAGCGTCTGGCCAAGCTGTCCGGCGGCGTTGCAGTTATCAAAGTCGGCGCCGGTTCCGAAGTTGAAATGAAAGAGAAGAAGGCCCGCGTTGAAGACGCCCTGCACGCAACCCGTGCAGCCGTTGAAGAAGGCGTGGTACCTGGCGGTGGCGTGGCTCTGGTTCGCTCCCTGCAGGCAATCGAAGGCCTGAAAGGCGACAACGCCGATCAGGACGTAGGTATCGCTCTGCTGCGTCGCGCTGTAGAAGCTCCACTGCGCCAGATCGTTGCCAACTCCGGTGACGAGCCAAGCGTTGTTGTCGACAAGGTCAAGCAGGGTTCGGGTAACTTCGGTTACAACGCTGCTACCGGCGAATACGGCGACATGATCGAAATGGGTATCCTTGACCCGGCGAAAGTGACTCGCTCTGCTCTGCAGGCCGCGTCCTCGATCGCCAGCCTGATGATCACCACCGAAGCGATGATCGCTGAAGTGGCTGACGACAGTAAGTCGTCTGGCGGCGGCATGCCGGACATGGGCGGCATGGGTGGTATGGGCGGCATGATGTAAGCCAGCTTTACCCCAAAGCAGTACCCCAAAAAAAACCCCGCTTGGAGCGGGGTTTTTTTATGACTGACATTTGAATTCCTGCGTCTGGTTATGCGCCGTCAGGTCGCTGCGCCGCAACCTGCACCAGTTTCGGCACGGGCCGGTACAAGACCGCGTAATACGCACCCAGGCAGATCAGCCAGCAGAAAACCGCTGTCCAGACGTTATGGGAAAAAAAGTGCGCCCCTTGCAGCATGCGCCCGATGGAAAATGCGATGCCCAGACCGAATGCAAAGATCAGCCCGGCTTTTGCCAGCCTTGGGCGGCGGTCGCGGAACATGAAAAACAGCGCAAATAGCGTAAAGCCAGTGGCCGCATGGCCGCCGGGCCAGCAACGGCCAGGCTTGTCCGTGTCAGGGCGTGGGCTGAGCAGTTCGCTGTAGGTTTCCTTGCCGCCGAATTCCGTCAGGCTCCAAGGGCATTGCACCGAGGTCACCACTTTTACCGGTGTGACAAAACTGGTCGACAGTGCCATGGACAGCACCAGGCACCCCAATTCTCGACGCCACGGCATCAGCCGCTTGACCCGAAACGCAGCGATGAAGGCGATCAATGACAAGAGCCCGAGTGCGATCACTGCATTCTTGGCCCAGTCATGCATGACGTTTTCCAGGAAATAGCTATGTCTGCCAATGAACTGGCCTGCGGCAGGGTCATAGGCGAACCTGGCGATATCCATGTCCAGGGAGGTCAGTTCCAGCAATATCAGAACGAGGGCGGCTAGCGCGGGAATGCCAAGGCAAATCCGCAAGTTGAGGGGGGGCGAGTACGGCAGGACTGAAACTCTCGACATGGCGGATCCAGATCAGCAGAAGGGAACCTCGTGCGATACGCAGAGGCGCGGTTAGTCTGATGAGCAGCCTGTCACCAAGGCGTGAATCATTGGTGAAAAAAGTGTTAAGGCACTCGGCGCTGGTCCTTCGGCTGACTTGGCCTTAAGCTGCGCCAGCCTCGACGCATATGGAGAGCGTTACCATGCGAATTTTGCTTGTTGAAGATAACCGCGACATCCTTGCCAACCTTGCGGATTACCTGGGGATGAAGGGCTACACCGTCGATTGCGCGCAGGATGGACTTTCCGGATTGCATCTGGCGGCAACCGAGCATTACGACCTGATCGTGCTTGATATCATGTTGCCCGGCATCGATGGCTACACGCTGTGCAAGCGTCTGCGCGAAGATGCGCGACGCGACACGCCAGTCATTATGCTGACCGCTCGTGACCAACTGGACGACCGTCTGCAGGGCTTCCGTTCCGGAGCTGATGATTATCTGCTCAAGCCATTCGCCTTGTCCGAGCTCGCCGCGCGTATTGAGGCGGTGCTGCGCAGGGCTCAAGGTGGCGGTCGTCGAACCTTGCAAGTAGCTGATTTGATCTACGACCTGGATACGCTGGAGGTCACCCGTGAAGGGCGGCTGCTCAAGCTCAACCCGGTCGGCTTGAAACTGCTCGCCGTGCTGATGCAAAAAAGCCCGCATGTCCTGCGCCGCGAAATTCTCGAAGAAGCCCTGTGGGGCGATGACTGCCCGGACAGCGACAGCCTGCGCAGCCACGTTCACCAATTGCGCCAGGTCATCGACAAGCCATTTGCCAAACCGCTGCTGCAAACCGTGCACGGAGTAGGGTACCGCCTGGCCGAGGGCCGAGATGGAGTTTAAGCAAAGCCTTGCCCAACGAATCATCATCGCTTTTGCGCTGATGAGCGCGCTGGTAGCGGGATCTTTTGCCATGGGTATCGTCGCCACGGTGCATCTGGTTGAAGAAAAACTGATCTCCTCAGGCCTGGGCGGTGATCTCAACCGTCTTCTGCTCATGGACAGCGTCAGTGACTGGAGCCATCGACCCGAGCCCGACCAGCTGTTCTATTTCAGCGGCGGCCCCGGGGATTTTGACCTGCCCAAGGATCTTCGCCATCTGGAGCCGGGTTTTCACGAAGTCTTCCGTGGCCCCCTGTCCTACCATGCGATGGTAGAAGTGGTCGACGGACGGCGTTACGTGCTGTTACAGGACCAAAGCGATTTCGAAGAGCGCGAGCGCGTTCTGTTTGCCGTCGTGCTGGTGGGGTTCGTACTGGCGCTTGCTCTGGCTGTGTTTCTAGGCTGGATCCTGGCGCGCCGAGTCATGGCGCCCGTGGTACGCCTGGCCAGGCAGGTCAGGCATCGGGATCAACTGCTGGGACTCGCACCGCCACTGGCGCCAGATTACGCAGCGGACGAAGTCGGTGAGTTGGCCGTAGCCTTCGACGCGACATTGGGCCGCTTGCGCAGTGCATTGACTCGCGAACGCATGTTCACCAGTGATGTAAGTCATGAATTGCGCACACCATTGATGGTTCTGGCCAGTTCCTGTGAGCTGCTGCTTGAGAATCCGGCACTGGATGCCCGTGCGCGGTCTCAAGTGGAGCGTATCGCTCGGGCCTGTGAGGAAATGCGCGATCTCGTCCAGACGTTCCTCATGCTGGCCCGGACCCAGCGTGAAGACGCCACCATGACCCCGAAAGTCGGGTTGCGCAGCGTCGCCGAGCAACTGGTCACATTGTGGCGGGATCCCATCGAAAGTAAGGGACTGACGCTGAATTTTCACCCGGATGCGTCTGACCAATCGTCGGACACTCTGTATAACGCCACTTTTCTTCATGCCGTCATGGGCAACCTGCTGCGCAACGCGTTGCATTACACCGATAGCGGTTTCATCACCTTGACGTTACAGCGCGACGGCTTTCTCGTAGAGGACAGTGGCGTCGGCATTCCGGAAGAAAAACGTGAGGCAATGTTTGAGCCGTTCGTGCGTGGCAACGAACAGCGCGGCGAAGGGCTTGGCCTGGGCCTTTCCCTGGTGCAGCGAATTTGTGAAAACCAGGGTTGGACCGTCAGCCTGAGCCCCATGGAACCAAATGGTTGTCGGTTCAGCGTCAAGCTCAAAACCCCGTAAGCGGGAAACGGGTGCTCACCTTTAGAACGTGGCGTGTTTCATCGATGAGAAAACCGTCGTTTCCATGGGTGATGGCCGTGTGATGGCCCTAAGCTGCTGTAAAATATGGAAACATTTGCTCAGCCCAAGTTACACAATTTTCACATCGAGATGACCTGACGATGACACGCGGCTCACTAAGTTGAGCCCTGTCAGAATCAGGAGATCCATCATGAGCAAGCGAATAGAGCTCGAATTTTCCCGTAAATACAATCAGCAACATGCAGAGAAATATTTACAGAAGCATCAGGACAATTTATCCCGGCGGTTGTCTCACAGGCGCGATGAGCAACTGGCACGTAAAGCGCTGAAGCTTGCGGGTGATCCTGGTCTGGTGCTTGATCTGCCCTGTGGAGCAGGCCGATTCTGGCCCCTGCTGGCGGAAAAACCCAATCGAGTGATCATCGGCGCCGACAATTCTGCCGACATGCTCAGCACGGCGTGCAAGGCCCAACCCGCTGATGTGGTGAAACGGGTACAACCCTTGCAGACATCTGCGTTCGCCATTGAGCTTCCCGATAACGCCGTGGACAGTATTTTTTGCATGCGACTGCTTCACCATGTGGGTGACTCAGCCCATCGAGTGGCGCTACTTCGTGAGTTTCAACGCGTCACACGCGACAGCGTGATCATCTCGCTATGGGTCGATGGCAATTTCAAAGCCTGGAAGCGCAAGCGCAGTGAGCAGAAACGGCGTGAGGAAAACGGGCAGGAAGGTTACCAGAACCGTTTTGTGTTACCCGTGGCAACTGTAGAAGCCGAATTCGAACAGGCAGGTTTCCGGATCCAGGAGCGGATGGATTTCCTGCCGATGTACGCCATGTGGCGTGTCTATTTATTGCGCAAGAGGTAACAGGATGGGCGTTGAAGTTGTAGCAGAACCGACAGTTGGCCAAAGCGAACGCTTTGCCTATTTCTGGAACCTGCGCGGTGAGTGGGTTGAAGAGCCCAACATCCGACGCGGTGGTGAAAGCGGCGTGCAGCGAGTCCTGACGGAAAACGGTCGGCTGATCTACATCAAGCGCCAGACGGGGCACATCTATCGCAGTTGGCTGCATCCGTTCGGTCGGCCCACCGTATTACGCGAGCGCGACGCGCTGGAGGGACTGCGTCAGCTGAACGTCAACGTACCGAAGATGATTTTCTGCGGTGCCGAGCGCGACGAGCATAACGAATGGCGAGCCTTGCTGGTGACGGCCGCGCTGGACGGTTTTGAAGAAATCGAAAACTGGTATGCGGCCGGTGGTCGTGAGCGCCATGGTGAAGCGCTGCACGACCAGATGCTCCATGAGCTGGCAGTCAATCTTGCGCGCATGCACCGCGGCCGCTGGCAGCACAGCTGCATCTACATCAAGCACGTATTTGTCCGCGTCGTTGGCGAAGGTTCGGATGCCAGGGCTGAAGTCGCACTGCTGGATCTTGAAAAATGCCGACGTCGCCTGACGCCTTATGCCGCTGCCCAGCACGACATGAAACAACTGCGCCGCCATTCGTCATTCAGTACGGTGGACTGGCAGAAACTGGTCTACTTTTATGAGGCAGCGTTTGGCAGCGCTATCAAAGGTTTAGGGTAATGAAACTAGAACTGGCGCGAGGTCTTTTTATATTAGGTGCGGTGGCGGTTGCATCTATCGCTCTCGCTGCCTGGGAAGAGCCGGGTACCAAGATCTTGAGCGCCCAACATGGCGAAGGACATTGCCCATTGCCCAGAGTCGCCAAGGTCGAACAGACGGTAAAACCAGACCATGATTTGCTGCTGTTGATGTTTGGCCTGGCCCAGGGCACAGGACCGCAACGTTAAGAAACCTTGCTGACAAAGGCCCCGTTTTCGGGGCCTTGTTGTACGTGGGGTTGTCAGTTGGACTGCGGTTCATGAATCGAAGTCGTCACGGTTTGGCTATCCCGCGCCGCAAGGAACGTGTAGACGCAAGGCAGCACGAACAACGTAAACAGCGTCCCGACCGACATTCCCGTGGCGATCACGGTCCCAATGTCAAAGCGGCTCACTGCACCGGCGCCGCTTGCCAGTATCAATGGCACCATACCGAAGACCATCGCCGCAGTGGTCATCAATACCGGCCGCAGACGAATCGCTGCCGCTTCTTCAACGGCTTCTCTGGCTGACAGCCCCTTTTCCCGACGCAACTGATTGGCGAACTCGACGATGAGAATCCCGTGCTTGCTGATCAGGCCGATCAAGGTCACAAGGCCAACCTGGGTATAGATATTCATGCTTGAAAGGCCTAGAAACAGTGGGATCAAGGCACCGCAAATCGACAGCGGGACTGTGACCAGAATTACCAGCGGATCGCGGAAGCTTTCGAACTGCGCGGCCAGCACCAGAAAGATGATCGCCAGAGCCAAGGCAAACGTGACCCATAATGCGCTGCCTTCCTGTACGAACTGACGCGAAGCGCCCGCGTAGTCGTAGGCAAATCCTGCTGGCGCCTCTTCGCTGGCAATCTGGCGGATCGTGTCGATGGCTTCGCCCATGCTAACGATGGGAAACCCCTGAATGATTGCCGAGTTGAGCTGTTGGAATTGATTCAGCTGGCGAGGGCGCGCGCGGTCGCTGACCTTGATGACCGTGGAAAGCGCCAGCAATTGTCCTGCGCTGTTCTTCACATAGTAATTGTTCAGCCAGCCCGGATTATCTCGATAGGGGCGTTCAACCTGGGCAATCACCTTGTAACTGCGACCTTCGATAGTGAAACGGTTGATCTCCGCCTCGCCCAGCAGCGTGGCCAGCGTGCCGCCCAGATCCGCCATGGATACGCCCATTTGCGCCGCCTTGGCACGGTCGATGTCGACCACCACTTCGGGTTTGTCGAACGCCAGGTCGATATCCAGAAAGGCAAATTTGCCTGAGGCTGTAGCCCGCGCCTTGATGCGTTCAGCCACTTGCAGCAGTGACACGTAATCGTTGGGCGTATTGATCACAAACTGAAACGGCAAGCCTTCACCGGTGCCCGGAAGCGATGGCAGGTTAAAACCGAAGATTTGTAAACCGCTGATGCCTGCCAGCTTTGCTTGAACCTCAGGCAGAATTTCCATTTGCGTGCGGCTGCGTTCGTCCCACGGCTTAAGCAAAAAACCGCCGACGCCGGTTTGTACGCCGTTAAAGCCATTGATCTGGAATGACGAGTAATACTCGGGGAATTGCTTGAAGAGTTGAGTGAACTGATCGGTATAGCGATTGATGTAGTCCAGATTGGTGGGCTGCGGCGAAGTCGCCATCATGAAAATGATGCCCTGGTCTTCATCAGGGGCCAGTTCCGATTTGGTGAACTTGAGCAGCACGGGGATCAGGCATAACACGATTATCGCGAACACCAGCACCACCGGTCGTGTATTGAGCGTGCCGTGCAGCATGCGACGGTAGCGGGCCTTGAGCCGGTCAAAAATCTGATCCAGCTTATGAGCCAGGCCGCTGGGGTTTTCGTCATGGCGCAGGAGCAGGGCACACATCATGGGCGAAAGGGTCAACGCGACCACGCCAGAGATGACGACTGCGCCAGCCAGGGTCAGGGCAAACTCCTTGAACAGGGCGCCCGTTAAACCCTCCAGGAAACCGATGGGTGCGTAAACCGCTGCCAAAGTAATCGTCATCGAAACCACCGGCATCGCGATCTCTCGGGCGCCTTCAATGGCAGCATCGAGAGGGGTTTTGCCTTCTTCGATATGACGATGGATGTTCTCCACCACGACAATCGCGTCATCGACCACCAATCCAATGGCCAGCACCATGGCTAACAGGGTCAGCAGGTTGATCGAGTAGCCCATCAATTGCATGAAAAACAGCACGCCGATCATTGACAGCGGAATGGTAATAACAGGGATCAGCACTGAGCGCAGTGCGCCGAGGAACAGGAACACGACGACAATGACGATCAGCACCGCCTCGATCAGGGTTTTCACGACCTCGTTGATTGAGGCCTGAATGAACAGCGTAGCGTCGTAAGCGATGGAGACTTTCAGGCTGGGCGGCAGCTGGCTTTCCAGCTCCGGCATGATGCGCCGGACTTCCTTGATCACATCCAGGGGATTGGAGCTGGGCGTGCCCTTGATGCCGATATACACCGATGGTGTGCCGTCGAAGGAACTCACGGTGTCGTAATTTTCCGCGCCCATTTCAACCCGCGCCACATCGCCCAGCAAAACCCGGCGGTCGCCTGCAGTCTTGAGCGGGATGGCGGCGAAGGCTTCGGCGGATTTCAACTCGGTCGTTGCGTTGATACTGGTCAGGACGTATTCGCCCTTGACCTCGCCAGCCGCCGACAAAAAGTTATAGCGCCGCACGGCGTCGGTAACGTCCGCCGCCGTCAGACCAAAGCCGGCCAGGCGCACAGGGTCTAGCCATAGACGCATGGCAAAAACCTGATTGCCGAGGATTTTGGCCTCCGCCATGCCCGGCAACGTCGCAAGTTTTGGCTGGATAACCCGGGATAAATAGTCGGTAATCTGCGGATTGCTCAGTTCGGAACTGTAAAAGCTGATGTACATCAACGCCGAGGCGTCGGCGGCTTCCTTGCTCAGCACAGGATCTTCAGCATCTTGCGGAAGTTTGTTCTTTACCTCGTTGGCCTTGGCCAGCAATTCGGTAAACAGCCGGTCGCTGTCGGCCCCAATACGCGCGTAGATCGAGATCACCGAAAAATTCTGGCGACTGACCGACGTCATATAGTCAATGCCTTCCGCGCTCGCGAGGCTCTGCTGCAACGGTTGGGTGATATAGCCCTGAATGGTTTCGGCATTGGCGCCGGGGTAAGCCGTGGTCACCGTGATCAGGGCGTTTTCCATTTGCGGGTACTGGCGGATGGTCAACTTGCTGAAGGCCTGGAAGCCCAGCAACACGATCAACAGGCTGATCACCGTGGCGAGCACAGGACGACGAATGAACGGATCTGTAAAAGCCATGAAGAATTCCTTGATCAGTCGGCGCGAGGCTGGCTGTTCTGTTCGGCAGGCAGAGTGGTGTCGGGACTGATGGCGACGAGCGAACCGGTATCAAGCTTCAGCTGGCCACCACTGACCACTTGCTCGCCGGCCTTGATCCCTTTGCTGATGATTACCAGTCCGTCACGACGTTCACCTGTTTCCACGAAGCGGCGCTCCACGACCAATTGTGTCTCGCCCTTGGCGTCTTTTTCAGGCTCACCCTTGTCGGTTTTCTTCTGCACCACCACGTAGACTGAATTGCCATAGAGGGTGTAGGTAATGGCGCTTTCTGGAAGGACGATCTGCGTTTTCGGCCCAGGCAACAAGACTTGAAGATCCGCGAACATACCGGGCAGCAACTTGCTTTCCGGGTTGGGTAATGTTGCGCGAACCAACAGGTTACGAGTGGTTTCGTCGACCTTGGGATTAATTGCGCTGAGCGTCGCCTCGAAGTGCTGCTTGGGGTAGGCCGCAACGCTGACCACTACTTTCTGACCGATTGCCAGAGCGGGCAGTGCCTGTTCCGGTACATAGAAGTCGAGATAAAGGCTACTCAGATCCTGGAGGGTGGCGATGACCGTACCGCTGGCGAGATAGTCACCCACGTCTACCTGGCGGATGCCGATGGTGCCGCTGAACGGCGCCAGAATGCGCTTCTTGGCCAGCGACGCATTCAATTGCGCCACGGTGGCGCTGGCCTTTTTCAGTTGCGCGGCGAGCTTGTCGAAGTCGCCTCGGGAAATCGCCTGGTCCCCCACAAGCCGGCTGCCGCGACCGTGCTCGACCTGCGCCAGGCCCAGATCCGCTTCGGCAGTGCCCAGCAGGGCTTTTTCCACATCGCTGTCCAGTTGCAACAACGGCTGGCCGACGCGTACTTGCTGCCCGGACTCAAACAGCACGGCCTTGACGGTTCCGGCAATCTCCAGACTCAGGTCAACGCCCTGCGAGGCCTTGAGCGTACCGATTGCTGGCAGGCGGCTCTGCCATGCACGCTCTTGCGCTGTTGCCGCAGCCACACTGATCGGCGGTTTAGGCGCGCTGAATTGCTGGATTTGTTGATAAATGGAAAAAGCCTTGTAGCCCGCCAGCAACAACACCACGAGCAAGACCACACCCAGCATGATCAACATACGGCGCCGCAGCATATCCACTTCCTTGCAAATACAGGTTGAGTCAGGCGAGCACGTTAATCCTGCGGCTCGGACGGTCGCCAACTGGCGACGTTGCTGGATGTTACAGCGAGACTAACAAAGGTCGGAACATCAATATGGAGGCTTTTAACAAGAAAGGAAGGCTCCTACAACTTGTCTACAGGGATAGCACATTTGTGCGTTCTGGAAGCGATGTTGAAGACGACGGCTTTACGCCAGATGCAAATGGTTGTCCCAAAACCCCGTTGGCAAGTCCAAGGGCCTGGCAAGCAGTTCGGTCTGGCGGCAGTCGTAGAAACGGCAGCGACCTTGGCCGGAGGTGACCACGAAGCCATCGGCAACGGCCCCCACACCCGCGCAATCGGGCAGTGGTGCGTCGAGGCGGAGCGCGCCGCTGTCCAGATCCCAGATGAAGAACCGATTTCCCCTGGGCGCGGTAAGGGCAACCAGTCGCAACTCGCTGTGTACTGCGACGCTGGCGGTGTAGTGATTCATCGCTGCCAGTTGCTGCTCACCTACGGGAAACGCTTCAAAGGTTTGTCCCGGTCGCTTGATTGCCAGCAGCTCGGCACTCTCGTGACTATCGCCCATGAACTGCTGGCCCGCCACGATAGTGCCATCGCTGGCAATGCCCAAATGACGCACGCTGTTCATCGATTGCCTGAGGGTTTCCTTGCTCAACAAGGTGCCGTCGCGCTTCATCAATACCAGGCTCGGTTGCATGGCATCGAGGTTCATCTCGACCCGACTTTCAGCCTCGGTGCGGATGCCGCCGTTGGCGATGACCAATGTTTCACCATCAGGCATCCACGACACCTGATGCGGGCCAATACCATGAGTGGACATCTCCCCGGCGTGCATCAGTCGCTCACCCTCGAAGCGGTACACGCCCAACAGCCCGCGCCCCGGATCGGTGGTGTCATTTTCAGTGGCGTACAGCCAGTCGCCACTGCCATGAATCACTGCATGTCCGTAGAAGTGCCGATTCGGTTGCGAAGTAATGGTCTGTAGCAAGCGACCGTCCTGCAAGTCGATCAAGTAGCTTTCCGTGCCGGGACGACGGGCGACAAACAGCGCCAGATTCAGCGTAGGGTGATTGATGATGTCGTGACACCGCTGACCCACTTGCGTGGCGAAGACCTGTTTACCATCCAGGTGATAACCCACGGCATAGTGCTGGCCATCTGCGTCATCGCGGGCGGACAGCAAGAGCGGGCTTTTGCCTTTTTGCCGAAACAATGTCCAGCCGCCCAAGGTACAGGCACTGAGCAGCAGACTTCCTAGGGCAAGGGCCTGGCGTCGCAACATCATCACAATCCTCTTGGTCAATCGCCGTCGTTGGCGTTAAAGCCCAGTTGTATACCCAGCGCCTTGGCCAGTTCGCCTTCATGCAAGCGATGAACCGCGTTCAGGCTGTCGTAGAAAGCGTTGAGCTGTTGGCGACCTTCTTCGCTGGCCAGCAGATCGGCCAGTGGCGGCTTCAATGCAGAGAGTAATTGACGACTGGCAGCGTAGGCAGCGTCGATTTTATCGGCCAGCGGTTTCTGCTCGGCGGGCAGCAAGCCGCGCAAGCCGTGATTATCGACACCTGCCCACACCGTTTCAGCGCTGATCAGGCTGGCTTCAAGACTGCTGAGCGACGACTTGCTACGCCACGCATCAGCCTGGAATGGCTGCGGCATCCCTTTGGTCTGGCGACCCAATGGCGTGCCAAGTTTTTTCTTCAGGCTGTCCAGAGCGGTGACCTGAACGCGCAGCAGTTCGGCGATGGCTTCGTGAGAGTCGGCGTAGCGCTGGTTGGGGAATTTGCTCAGTTGGGCGAGCATGCCGTCATTGCTGTTCCAGCGGCTGAGGATTTCTTCAGCCAAGGTTTTCTGGCGCTCGCCGATGGCCATCAGCAGCGGGCAATAACGAGCTTTCTGCTCGGCATTGGCCATGTCGATTTCGGCATCGAACAAAATGTATTCATAGGCCGACAGGCCTTGCACGACAACGCTGGATTTGGACAGGGCTTCGGCGCTGATCTGCGGCTGCGCAGTCACCAATTGTTCGACCTGACGACCCACGAGGTTTTTCTTGTCTGGCCAGAACTGCACTTGCCAGGAGCGATTCCCCTCAGCCAACGGACCAATCAGCAATGGCTGCAATTGGGCCCAGGTCTTCTGTGCATGCAGGAAATCAGCGCGCGCGGTTGCCAGATCAGTCTTGCCCTGGCAAAACGAAAGAGCGCTGACCGCCAACTGGCGATCTGCATCCACCCAGCGACTGTAGGTCGGCAGAATCACTTGCTTGGCGATAGCCGCCGACGTCACGGCTTGTGGATCGGCCGGTGCGCAGGCACCCAGAGCGAGCGCGGCAAGGCTGGTGAAGAGCAACTTGGGGCGGAACATGTCCGGCTCCTTATTTTTTTGGAATGAAAAAAGTCATAACGAATTCAGGAACGCCAGCAGCGCTGCGCGTTGCTCGGCATCGAATGCCAATACGTGTCGTTGTGCCGCTTGTGCTTCGCCGCCGTGCCAGAGCACCGCTTCGAGTAGATTCCGGGCGCGACCGTCATGCAAAAACCGAGTGTGCCCGTTGACCGTTTCCGTCAGACCAATTCCCCATAGCGGTGGGGTTCGCCATTCGCGGCCGGTTGCCTGAAATTCGGTGCGATTGTCGGCCAATTCGTCACCCATGTCGTGCAGCAGCAAATCGCTGTAGGGGCGGATCACCTGATCAGCCTGTTCCGGTTCAGCAGTATCGTGTGAGGTTTTGAATTGCGGCGTGTGGCATTGCTGGCATCCGGCTTTGTAGAACAGATTTTTACCGGCCAGCACCTGCGGGCCGGCCACGTCGCGTCGTGCGGGGACGGCCAGGTTTCTGGTGTAGAAAAGCACCAGGCGCAAGATGTTATCGCTGACCTCGGGCTCGCCATTGGGACCGTTCCCGTTGGCCGCCGCAAGACAGTCGGTTTGCGCAGGCGTGCAGTCGTCGAATCTTCTCAGGCTGGTGGTCAGGCCCATATCACCAGAGAACGCGTGAACGTTTTGTTGATTGATGTTGGGTTGGCCAGCTTTCCAGCCGAACTTCCCCAGCGCGACTTTCTGTTCGGCATCGTCCCAGACCCAATTCGGGCGGCCGGATATGCCATCTCCGTCCTTATCTTCAGGATCGGCATTAGCCAGGATCGCTGCATCGGGAATCGCTTCCAGAAGCCCTAGACCGATCATCGGCGGCGCAATACGTGCAGACGCGCGAGTGTCGGGATGCATTGGGCCGTAGCCCAATTGCGTGATGCTCAAGGTTGGCTTGCGCAGCTCGATCTGTGTCCCGTCCCGAAAGTGAACGGGCAGCGGCTCATACTTGACCCGCACACGACCTTCGGGAACAACGCCGGGGATCGACATGTCCTGCAACTGCCCGCCGTAAGTCGGCTCGGGCACAATACCGGCGGTTTTGATTACGTCTGCGTGGGCGGGATTATCGGGGATCGACAGGCGCACCAGCATCGACACGGCGTTGCTGTCATCGTCCTCTGGCGGATGCCCGCGACCGTCCTTGATGTGGCAGTTCTGACAGGCGTTGGTATTGAGGAGTGGACCAAGACCGTCGCGGGCCGTCGTGGCCGAGGGCGCAATGACCCACGGGCTACGAAAGAAACTGTTGCCGACGCTGAAATCCAGCCGTCGAACCGGGGAGAGATTGGCCGAAGGTAACGAAAACGCATTGCGGTCACTCTTGTTGACGGTCGTCGCCCCACCGGACAACGCTTCACCCGGTTCAGCCTGGGTAAAACGCGGGGCGTCATCGCACCCACTCAGCGCCACGGCGACGAGCAAAGCAAGGATCGGGCGAAGCGACGTAGTCATACACATCCTGCAACCAGCCCAAAATCGGGGCGTGCAAGCTTAACAGTCTCGACCTTTTTGAATAAGAGGGATTATCGTTTACCTTGACCTATCGCAATGAGTTGTTACGAATTTGGCTATTCTGAGCTTTCCATTGTTCTGCCGTTAATCATCTGGATATGGCCACGAATTCTGACGATAAAAAAATGCCAGTCAGCAAGCCAACTGGCATTTCTCGGTCATCGGTTTAACCGCTCAATCAACAAGCAATCAAACTCCGCAGATTAAAACTCGTGATCGGCGTTGTCCGGGTTCAGGTCGGTGATGCCCAGTTTGGTGGCGGCTTGTTCGATAGCACCCGTTTGCGTGACCAGGGAAGCAATGGCGTCGCGAACAATCTGGTTGCCTTCGGTGTTGCCGGCGGCGATCAGTTGGTCGAAGTGCTCGCCTTTGTTGGCGTGGTCGACGATGGCTTGCAGCTTGGCCTGGGTAGCGTCCAGATCGGCGCGCAGGGTGGCGTCGGTAGCTGGATCGATTTTCGCTACCAGGGACGACAGGCTCGGGCCGCTGATTTTGCTGCCGTCTACGCGGGTGTATTCGCCCAGGTACACGTTGCGGATGCCTTTGCCGTTGTAGAAGTGCGAATTGTGGGTGTTGTCGCTGAAGCAGTCGTGTTCGTCTTCGCTGGAGTTGGCTTCCAGAGCCACTTTCATACGCTCGCCGGCCAGTTCGCCAAGGGACAGGCTGCCCATGCCAAACAGCATTTTGCGCAGGCCGCTTTCGCCGGACTCGCCTTCCAGCGTAGCGCGGTAGTTGTCGGCAACGCCGGGTTTCCAGTTGTTGGACATTTCTGTCAGGTCGCTGACCAGCAGGTCGGTAACGGCCTTGAGGTAGGCGCGACGGCGATCGTTATGGCCACCCGTGCTGCCGGCGCCTTCGATGTAGTCCGACGCCGGGCGTTCGCCGGCACCGGGACCATTACCGTGCAGGTCCTGACCCCAGAGCAGGAACTCGATGGCGTGGTAGCCGGTGGCGACGTTGGCCTCTGAGCCACCCAGTTCATTGAGGCTGGCGAGCTTCTCGGCGGTGATGTCCTTGACGTCGACTTTGTCTTCGCCGACCTGAACTTCGGTATTGGCGATGATGTTGGCGGTCGCGCCAGGGTTGCCCAGCGCGTGTTGGTAGTCCTTGGCGACGTAGTCGATAAGGCCTTCGTCCAGGGGCCAGGCGTTAACTTGTCCTTCCCAGTCGTCGATGATGGTGTTGCCGAAGCGGAAAACTTCGGTCTGCATATAAGGCACGCGTGCTGCGACCCAAGCGTCACGGGCAGCCTTGAGGGTCTGGTCGTTTGGCGTAGCCAGGAAGTCGTTGATGGCTGTTTGCAGGGTCTTGGCCGTGGATTCAGCGTCGCTGAATGCGGCGTACACCATGTTGGTGTAGTTGGCGACGACGGCTTTGGCGGCTGCGTCGGTAGACTGGCCAGGAACCGCTGGCGCGGTGGTAGCCGCTGCCGGTGCAGGCGCCGCAGCAGGCGCGGGGGCTGCCGGAGTAGCAGCAGGGGCTGGCGCGGCAGCTTTATCCTTGCCCTCGCCACAACCGGCGAGGGAGATAGCGATGGCCAGCAGACTAGCGGTTGCCAAAGGCATACGAATCATGACGAAATCCTGCGTCTAGAGGGTTCAAGGCGCCCGGCGCCCAAAAAAAAGCTGCGACATAATGCGAAAGATTTGCATTCGATGTAAAGGCATATTGCCGGGTTCGAAAAGGGTTGTCGGCCGAGCTTGTAACAAAGGGTTGCAGAATGAGCGGGAGAGCGTCTGTTGGCCGGGAGTTTCTGCCCACACGATGACTTCGACTGGCTTGGCCCGCGCCTATAGATCCAGCCCCACGGTTTAACGCTGTCGCATGGCCCCTACAGCAAATCTAGGAAACCTCGACATTGCGTTGCGCTTGTTTCAGGTAAGCCAGCAGTTCCCGCGCGGGCAGCGGTTTGCTGTAGAGGTATCCCTGACCTTCGTGACAGCCTTCGGAAATGATGTACGCCTCTTGAGCGACCGTTTCCACGCCCTCGGCGATCACTTGCATGCCCAGGCTTTTACCCAGCTGAATGATGGCGCGCACGATGGTAGCGTCATCGTCATCGTCGATCAGGTCTTGCACAAAGCTTTTGTCGATTTTGATCTTGTCCAGCGGCAGGCTTTTTAGATAGCTCAGGGATGAATAGCCGGTGCCAAAGTCATCAATGGCAATCAATGCGCCGGAACGACGCAGGCTAAGAAGGTGCTGGGCGGCGGTGCTGATGTCTTCCATCAGGCCGGTTTCGGTGACTTCCAGCTCCAGGCTTCTCGGTGGCAGACGGTAGATCTGCAGCAGATTGTTGACCACGCGTGGCAGCTCGGAGTGGTGTAACTGCACGGTGGACAGATTGACTGCCATGCGCAGATCACTGAAGCCTTGATCATGCCATTCACGCAATTGCCGGCAGGCCTGGTCCAGTACCCATTCGCCGATGGCGATGATGGTGCCATTCTGTTCGGCCAAGGGAATGAACAGATCGGGCGGCACCAGGCCATGTTCCGGATGCTGCCAGCGGATCAAGGCTTCGACACCCACCACACGGTGATCGCGATAACTGATTTGAGGCTGGTAAACCAGGTACAACTGGTTGCGCGGCAAGGCTTCGCGCAGGTCTTTTTCCAGTTCCCGGCGACGGCGCATTTCGCTGTCGACGCTGGCGATATAAAACTGATAACGGTTGCGTGAACGGGATTTGGCCAGGGTCATGGTCTGTTCGGCTTTTTGCAGCAGCTTTTCAGTGCTGTCACCGTCTTCCGGGAACAGTGTGATACCGATCGTGGCACGCAAGCGGATTTCCTGTTGGTCCAGCGCAAACGGGGCCTCAAGGTCGTCCAGAATGTTCTGCGCCAGTTCGGCGGCTTCGTAAGGGTGTTCGATATCGGCCTGAACCAGGGCGAACTGATCGCCACCCAGCCGAGCGAGGGCTCCGAGTCGGCCGCTGTGGCTGCGCAGTCGATCGGCCAGGGCCAGTAGCAGTTGGTCCCCGGTCTGATAGCTGAATTGTTCGTTGATGCCTTTGAAATCGTCCAGGCCGACACAGATAACGGCCACTCGACGTTGCAGGCGGCCCGCGTCGATCAGGATCTTGTCCAGTTGTTGCTGCAATTGCTGACGGTTGGGAAGGCCGGTGAGGAAATCATATTGCGCCATGCGCAGCAGGCTGTTTTCGGCTTCATGGCGAAGGTGCGTGTTGCGTTCGATCGACGCCAGCAACTGGTTGGCAGTGTTGACCCAGATTCCCAGCTCGTTTTTCTCGTGTCCTTTGAGGATCGGCAATTGGTTTTCGCTGGGGCGGTCGGGGTTGATGCTGGTCAGGTGTTCGATGATTTTGGACAGGGGTTTGGTCAGTAGCCAGTGATAAACCAGGTACAACACCAGGCCCATGGTCAAGGCGCGCAGGACGCCGGAGATAAAGATGATCACTGCGTTTACGATGAAGCCTTCGCCGTAGGTTGCGGTATCCAGGGTGATGCGCAGGTCGCCGTAATACTCGCTGTAGGGGCTTCGGCCAACCAGTTGGGTCGTGAAGCTGCGTTCCTGGCCCAGGATCAGGTCGGTCAGCCAGCGGGTGGGTGAAGTCTTGAGCGGGCGCTCTTTTTCGGCCAGCAAGGTTTCGTTAGGGTGGCCGATAGACGCCATCCGGACGGCATTGTCCTGAAAAAGGCCTTCGATGACCTGCATGCCCATTTCCCGGTCCAGGCTATAGACCGCTTGGGTCGAAGGGTCTCGGAACATGTCCAGGATGCGTTCGGCATCATTGGCGACAGCCTGGCTGGTTTTGTATGCGTCATAAACGATCTGCGCACAACTGAGTACGACGCCTACCACCAGCGCCGATAGCAAGACCACGCGCAGCAGTTTTACTGACAGACTGTTTTTGAGTTCCAGCTTCAAATGGTCATTCCTTAATCCGTGCCGGGAGCGTGAACCCTTACAAACCATCAAAAAACAGCCAATAAACGTTGACCGGCATCCATGGTTGATGGACGCCTCTCCACTGCCTGCTACAGGCTGTAGCCCGACTTGCCGGACAAGTCGGGGCTAGCCCCGTGTTGGGCGCAAACCTTTGAACCTTGACCAGCGCTTCGAAAAACCCAAGGGGATGATATTAGTCCGCTATCGCTTTCTGACAATACATAACTATGTGTTACAGGCGAAAAAAAACCCGGAAAAACCGGGTTTTTTTCATCTGGCGCTGAAATCAGGCAGCAAATTGCTTCGCTACGAAGTCCCAGTTGACCAGGTTCCAGAACGCTTCTACGTATTTTGGACGCAGATTGCGGTAGTCGATGTAGTAGGCGTGTTCCCAAACGTCGCAGGTCAGCAGTGGCGTATCGCCGCTGGTGATCGGGTTGCCGGCGCCAATAGTGCTGGCCAGAGCCAGGGAGCCGTCAGCTTTCTTGACCAGCCAGCCCCAGCCTGAACCGAAGGTGCCGATGGACGTTTTGCTGAACTCTTCCTTGAACTTGTCGAACGAGCCGAACGCAGTATTGATCGCGTCAGCCAGTGCGCCAGTCGGTTCGCCGCCGGCGTTTGGTGCCAGGCAGTTCCAGTAAAAGGTGTGGTTCCAGACCTGGGCGGCGTTGTTGAAGATGCCACCCGAAGAAGTCTTGATGATTTCTTCCAGGGTCTTGCCTTCGAACTCGGTGCCTGGCACCAGGTTGTTCAGGTTGACGACATAGGTGTTGTGGTGCTTGTCGTGGTGATATTCCAGTGTCTCTGCGGAAATGTGCGGCACCAGAGCATCTTTGGCGTAGGGCAGCGGCGGCAATTCAAAAGCCATGGTTTATCTCCTAATCAGGTCAGTTGCGGTGAGCGCAAGGCCGATCACGGGCGGCCAGACAGAACATGCGCCGGGGAGTTTGTACTCTTTGCGACGCAGGGTCTGGATCATAGCACCGGGCCTGCGCCTTAACCACGCAACAACTGTGTGGGAAAGAGGTTCCAGAAGCTTTGCGTGAATCACTCATAAATTCAGACGGCCCTGATCAGCTGTACCGCCACGCTGAACATCATGACCGCCACTAGCAGATCCAGCAGCCGCCAGGTCGCAGGTCGCGCCAACCAGGGCGCGAGCCATGCAGCACCGATCGCCAAGGCACTGAACCACAACAGCGAAGCACTTGCGGCGCCGAAAACATAAGCGCCGGGAGCGCTCTGCTGCGCCCCCAGGGAACCGATCAACAAGACGGTATCGAGATAGACATGGGGATTGAGCAGCGTCACCGCCAAGGCACTCAACAAGACCGCACGCCGTGAACGCAGCCCCACGGCTTCATTTTGTTGCAGGCTCTGCCGCGAACAAGCGCGGCGCAATGCCTGTACGCCGTACCACATCAGAAATATCACGCCGCCCCAGCGTGCCACCGCCAACACGTTCGGACTGTGTGCCAGCACATTAGCCAGGCCGAAAACCCCAGCGGCAACCAGAATGGCATCACAGACAATGCACAACATCGCCACCGGCAGGTGATGCTCCCGGCGCAAGCTTTGGGCCAGTACGAACGCATTTTGCGTGCCGATGGCCATGATCAAGCCAAGGGCAACCAGCAAGCCGTTCAAATAGCTTTGCCACATGGGAAACGCTCCAGGTCAGTTTTGTGGGGTGATTCTGGGGGGCGAAGGCTGTATAAGGAAAACCAATATTGCTGATCGCTCATTAGGAAAACTGATGTTCGACTACAAACTGTTGTCTGCGCTTGCCGCCGTCATCGAACAGGCTGGATTCGAACGGGCGGCGCAGATTCTGAATCTGTCGCAGTCCGCGATTTCACAACGCATCAAGCTGCTGGAGGCCCGGATCGGTCAGCCGGTGTTGATTCGTGCTACGCCGCCACGTCCGACTGAGATCGGCCGCCGCCTGCTCAATCATGTGCAGCAGGTGCGTTTGCTTGAGCGGGATTTGCAGAGCCAGGTGCCCGCACTGGATGAAGAGGGCATGCCGGAGCGGCTGCGCATTGCGATCAATGCAGACAGTCTGGCCACCTGGTGGGCTGCGGCAGTGGGCGACTTTTGTGCGCAGCACCATTTGTTACTGGATCTGGTTGTCGAGGATCAGGACGTGGGTCTCAAGCGCATGCGCGCAGGTGAAGTGGCAGCTTGTGTCTGTGGCAGTGAGCGCCCGGTGGCCGGTGCGCGCAGTCAGCCGCTGGGGGCGATGCGCTATCGTGCACTGGCCAGTCCTGCCTTTATTGATCGTCATTTTCCCGAGGGTGTCACGGCAGCGTTGTTGCCCCGCACTCCGGCACTGGTGTTCGGGCCCGATGATTTCCTGCAGCATCGATACCTGGCGTCGCTTGGGGTCGAGGGCGGATTCGAGCATCATCTCTGCCCGTCATCCGAAGGCTTTATCCGCATGACGGAGGTAGGGATGGGCTGGGGATTGGTGCCCGAGTTGCAGGTTCACGAGCAACTGAGCCGTGGCACGCTGGTGGAACTGATAACGGACAAGCCGGTTGATGTGCCTTTGTACTGGCATCATTGGCGCAATGGCGGAGATCTGTTGACGCAGTTGACCGAACATTTGGCGCGACAGGCCGGGCAATGGTTGGTGCCCCTCGGACATGATTGAGCGTCAGTGCGCTTACAAAATGGAGGAGCAAGCATGCTTGCCATGACGGTGCCCGTGACGCTGGCCTTGCGGGTGGATCGTCTGCTGCGAGTGCGCTCGCTCTCATCAGTCGGTTGTTTTGAGCCTTGTTTCACACGAAATTCGACGGAGCGGTAAATGAAAATTCTGATCACCGGCGCAAGCGGCTTCATTGGCGGGCGCTTTGCGCGTTTCGCCCTGGAGCAGGGCTTCAGCGTTCGGGTCAATGGTCGTCGCCCTGAAGGTGTTGAGCACCTGGTAAGGCGCGGTGCCGAGTTTATCCAGGGTGACCTGATAGACCCTGAACGTGTGCGCGAATTATGCCGGGATGTCGAGGCCGTGGTGCATTGCGCCGGGGCGGTCGGCGTCTGGGGGCGCAAGCAGGATTTTATCCAGGGTAATGTTCAGGTCACCGAAAACGTCGTTGAAGCCTGTCTTAAACAAAGGGTGCGCCGGTTGGTGCATTTGTCGTCACCTTCGATCTATTTCGACGGGCGCTCTCATCTGGGTATCAAGGAAGAGCAGGTGCCCAGGCGCTTCAACAATCAGTACGCCGCCACCAAGTATCTGGCCGAGCAGAAGGTTTTCGGTGCGGAGGAATTCGGCCTGGAAGTTATTGCGTTGCGTCCACGCTTGGTAACCGGCGCGGGCGATAACAGTATTTTTCCGCGGCTGTTGAACATGCAGCGGAAAAAGCGTTTGTCTATCGTCGGCAACGGGCTCAATGTCGTCGATTTCACCAGCATCCAGAACCTCAATCAGGCGATGCTCAGCAGTCTTCTGGCGACCGGCTCCGCATTGGGCAAGGCGTACAACATCAGCAACGGAACGCCGGTGCCGCTGTGGGATGCCGTGAACTACGTGATGCGCCGGATGCAATTGCCGCAGGTGACTCGCTATCGCTCCTTCGGCCTGGCCTATGCGGCAGCTGCTATAAATGAGGGCGCTTGCCTGCTCTGGCCCGGACGGCCTGAACCCACGCTGTCGCGTCTGGGTATGCAGGTCATGAGTAAGGATTTCACCCTTGATATCAGCCGGGCGCGGCATTATCTGGACTACCAGCCGCAAGTCAGCCTTTGGGCCGCGCTGGACGAATTTTGTGACTGGTGGAAAGCACAACAGGGCATCTGAGCGCGATAGTTGCAAATTGCAGCGGTTATACTCCCCCGACTTTCACCCTTAAAAAGCGGATTCATACAGGGTTCCTCATGCGTAACGATCCTTACGACGACGTCGATGACGTCCCGAACCTTAGTGCCAAGGACGATGATGACGACTTCGCGCCGACAAACGGAGCGCGAAAACGCACTACCGTCTATTCCCGTGATACGCCCGTGGTCAAGGTCAAGGCACCGAGCACGGGCCCGTTGTGGGCAATAATCGGGGCGCTGATCATCGCCTTCTGCGGCCTGGGCTGGTGGAGCTTTCAACAGATTTCCTTGATGGAGCAGCAACTGGTTGCCACCCAGGAAAGCTTTGCGCGTATCAGCGAAGAAGCGGCGGGGCGCCTGCAGGATATTTCCGGAAAGGTGGTCGCTACCGAGTCAGTGGTGGTCGATGGCGTAGCGCTCAAGCAGCGGATCAAATTGCTTGAGGATCAACTGGCTGATCAAGACAAGCAGCAGGAAGGCGTGACCGGCCAGCAGTCGGCGCTGGAAAAACGTCTGGAGCAAATGACTGCACAAACGGCCCAGCAGCAAAGCGCAACCGCACAGTTGGGAGAACAGCTCAAAACCGTGACCACCGAACTGGCGACGCTTAAGGCAGCCATTCCCGATTCCAAAGCTGCCCAGGGCGATCAGGAAAAAATCGACGCTCAGCTCAAGAGCTTGAACGCCGACGTTGCGGCATTGAAGAAACAAGGCAATCCGTCCGCCGCTATTGAACGTCTGGAACAAGACTTGATCGTGCTCAAAAGCGAACAGGAAAATCGTCCAGCTCCATCGGCGGGTGGCAATACTGCCGAGTTTGATTCTTTCCGCGCTCAAGTAACCCGCAACATCAATACGCTGACGTCGCAGATCCAGACGTTGTCCCAGCAACTCAATGCTCGACGTTAGTTAGCCTGATGGCCGGTGGTATATCGCAGCCCGGAACGTGATGGTGGATCCAGTCGATATCCATGAGCACGCCGATGGCATTTTTACCGACAAAGAAGGCAATCAGATTGATAGCCCCTTTCCTGGCGATAAATAGCGTTCTGCAGTGAGTGGGTTCGGCCATTGAAATTGAAATAAAGAAGCCCCGGTTCGTTAGAATCGGGGCTTCTTTTATTTGCCATGCTTAATAGCGATTAAAGCGCCGGGTAATCGATATACCCCACTGTCCCTTTGGCGTAGAAGGTTTCCGGGTGCGGAGCGTTCAGCTCGGCATCCTGTAGCAGGCGCGCTGGCAGGTCAGGGTTGGCGATGAACGGCACGCCAAAAGCGACCGCGTCTGCCGAGCCGTTGGCCAGCCAGGCGTTCGCCGTTTCCTTGGTGAATTTCTCATTGGCGATATAGGCGCCGCCGAATGCTTTCTTCAGCTGCGGACCAATACTGTCGCCCGCTTCACGTTCACGAGCGCAAATGAAGGCGATGCCGCGTTTGCCCATTTCGGTGGCCACATAGCCGAAGGTTTCAGCCAGGTTGTCGTCGCCCATGTCGTGCAAGTCTGCGCGTGGCGAAAGGTGCAGGCCGACACGGCCGGCGCCCCAGACGTCGATGGCTGCATCGACTACTTCAATCATCAGGCGTGCACGGTTTTCCAGGGAACCGCCATATTGGTCGGTCCGCTGGTTGGTGCTGGTCTGCAGGAACTGGTCGAGCAGATAACCGTTGGCACCATGGATTTCGACACCATCAAAACCAGCGGCCTTGGCGTTTTCCGCGCCGACACGGTAGGCGTCTACGACATCGGCGATTTCAGCCAGCTCAAGGGCGCGAGGCATTACGTAATCGGCCATCGGACGAACCAGGCTCACGTGGCCTTCAGGCTTGACGGCACTTGGCGCGACAGGGGCTTCGTTATTGAGGTACGAAGGATGGGAGATCCGGCCGACGTGCCAGAGTTGCAGAACGATCTTGCCACCGGCGGCGTGCACGGCCTTGGTGATATTGCTCCAGCCGCGAACCTGATCGTTGGACCAGATGCCTGGCGTATCCGGGTAACCGACGCCCATGGGCGTGACCGAAGTGGCTTCGCTGATGATCAGGCCCGCCGAGGCGCGCTGAACGTAGTATTCAGCCATCATCGCGTTAGGCACGCGGCCTTCATCGGCGCGGCAGCGGGTCAGCGGCGCCATGATGATGCGGTTGGCCAATGTGAGGTCACCCAGGGTGATCGGGTCAAAAATAGTGGTCATGGTTCGAGCCTCTTGAAGGGTCAATCGATTAGTTGGTAGCAGGGGCCAGGTCGGGATTGGCGTTCTGGCGAAAAGTAATCAGGGTGATGACGAGCGCCAACACGGCCAACAGGGCCGCCGCCAAGGGCACGGTGGTCAGACCCAGACCGTGGGCGATGACGCTGCCGCCGATCCAGGCGCCCAAGGCGTTGCCGATGTTGAAGGCGCTGATGTTCAGGGTCGAAACCAGATTCGGCGCAGCCTTGCCGTAGGTCACGACGTTGATCTGCAAGGCAGGCACGGCAGCGAAGGTCACCATGGCCCACAGGAACAGGGTGACTTCGGTCGGGATCGTTGCCACGCTGGTCCAGCTCAACACGGTGGAAATTACAGCCATCGCGATGAACACGCCGATCAGCGTGGCATCCAGGCGTTTGTCGGCCAGCTTGCCGCCGATGACGTTACCGACCGTCAAGCCGAGGCCGATCAGCAGCAGGGTCCAGGTCACGCCTTTGGGCGAGATGCCGGTGACTTCGCCCAGTAGCGGTGCGATGTAGGTGAACAGGGTGAACATCGAGGCGGAAAACAGCGCAGTCATGCTCAGCGACAGCCAGATGCCGGCACCTCTTAAAGCGCCCAGTTCGGCGCGCAAATCGAGTTTGGCTTCATCGCGCTTGGACGGCAGGAAACGAATCAGGCCGATCAGGGCAATCACGCCAATGACTGTCACCGCCCAGAACGTCGACGACCAGCCCGCGTATTGCCCCAGCGCCGTGCCCAGCGGAACGCCCAGCACGTTGGCCAGGGTCAGGCCGGTAAACATCAGGGCCACGGCTGAAGCGCGACGATTGGCGGGAACCAGCCCGGCAGCCACCACCGAACCAATGCCGAAGAATGCGCCGTGGGACAGCGCAGTCACGACCCGGGCAAACATCAGCACGTTGTAATCACTGGCGACGGCACAGAGTAAGTTGCCGATGATGAAGATCCCCATCAGCGAGATTAAAGCAGCCTTGCGCGGCAGCCTTGCGGTAGCCATGGCCATGAACGGCGCGCCAATGGCCACGCCCAGGGCGTAGCCGGTTACCAGCCAGCCAGCGCTGGGGATCGAGACGCCCAGATCACTCGCCACATCGGGCAACAGGCCCATGATGACGAACTCGGTGGTGCCAATTGCGAAGGCGCTCAAGGCCAGTATTAACAGTGAAAGAGGCACGAGGCGTCTCCTAATCGAATAGTGTCAGGACGGCAGGTCAGGACGGTTTTTTCAGTTCCAGCACAAGCGCGTCGATGAAGGCCTGGATGACCTCTTCGTTACGTCTGAAAAAGTGCCATTGGCCCACCTTCTTGCTGCTGATCAGACCGGCGCGTTGCAGCGTCGCCAGGTGGGCAGAAATCGTGGATTGCGAGAGGCCGGCGCGTTGGTCGATCTGACCGGCGCAGACGCCGTTTTCCGTGGAGTGTTCCTGATCGGGGAAACAGGTGAGGGGATCTTTGAGCCACACCAGGATTTCGCGGCGAACAGGGTGAGCCAGGGCTTTTATTATTTCGTCGAGGTCGATAGGCATTTCGTTCTCAATATGGGTATAGCGCTATATCGCGATGGGGCGAACTTTATATTGGTATTTCGCGATATACAAATATGATTTTCTGCTGAGCTAAGGTTGAAACGCTATATCGGGTTATAACGATATTTGCCTGTTGGTCATTTCCGGGCGTAGGCTGACGGCATGAATTACCTCGCTCATCTGCACTTAGGCGGCCAACGCCCGCCGCAATTGCTCGGCAGCCTCTATGGCGATTTCGTCAAAGGGCCTCTGGCTGGGCGTTTTCCACAGGAGCTTGCCGACGCCATCCAGCTGCACCGCAGCATCGATGCATTTACCGACAGCCATCCGTTGGTCAAACAATCCATTGCGCGTTTTCCGGCAGAGCGGCGACGCTATGCGGGAATCATCCTGGATGTGTTTTACGACCATTGTCTGGCCCGCGACTGGCAGCTTTACATGGACGTTCCTCTGGAAACCTTCACGCAGCGGGTCTATGGCGTGCTCGCCGCTGAACCGGAACTGCCGGAACGCCTGGCGCTTATCGCGCCGCGTATGGCCGCTCAGGATTGGTTGAGTTCGTATCGAGACTTTGCGGTGCTGGAACAAGTGCTGGGTGGGATTTCCCGACGCTTGTCACGGCCGCAAGGACTGGCCGGCGCCATGCAGGAACTGCAGGCGCTTTATCGGCCGTTGAGTGCGGATTTCGACGCGTTCTATCCGCTGTTGCAGGATTTTGCTCAGGCTGCTCTGGCCGGACGCGATACTTCTGCCGGTTGAGTGATCTCACCAAACAGCGCCACGTGAACCGCTTGTTGGGCTTGATACGCCAGGGCGGCGCGTTCCTGTCCCTCTGTGGCAATGGGCTGGAGCAGCTGGATATGCACGTCACCCTGATCATTGGCGAACAGCCGACGCAAATGTGAAAGCAGATCGTCATCGCCAATAAACGGCGCAATGGGATCAGGTTTGCCGTTGCGGGAATAGTGAATCGCCACTGGCTGCAAGGGCACGCCGCTGTCGATGGCGCTGGATAGCAGACGGCCATGAAAGGTGCGCAGGCTGCGGCCATCCGTGGTGGTGCCTTCCGGGAAAATCATCAACGCATTGGCTTTTTGCAGATGGTTGCTCATCTGCCGCTGAATCAGGCGGCTGTCCCCGGAACCGCGACGTATGAACAATGTACCGGCTTTCAGCGCCAGCCAGCCCGCCACCGGCCAGGTGCGCACTTCGGCCTTGGACAGAAACGACAGCGGCGCCAGCATTCCCAGCAGCGGAATGTCGGTCCATGACACATGATTGCTGACCCACAGCATCGGCTGGCGCGGCAGTTCGCCGCTGACGGTCACGCGAAACGGCAGGGCGTTGGTCAGCCGTGCCATGAACCAACGGCTCCAGCGCTGGCGGCGGGCCATGGAATTGCCAATCCGCACGCGTTCCATCACAGAAAACGCCCCGGCAATGGTCAGACCAAGGCCAATCACCAGCAGGACTCTGGCCACTCGCGCATACCCGCGCGCCCGGCTCATCACACGGCAGCCTTGAAGTGGCGGGCATAGCGCGGGCACAACTCGTCGCGCTTGAGCAGGATGAACACGTCCGCCACCTGGAAATCTTCGTCCCAGCAGGGTTCGCCGCAGATCTTCGCACCCAGGCGCATATAGGCCTTGAGCAGAGGCGGCATTTCGCAGATCACGTTGCTCGGTAGATCCAGCGACGGCAGCGGTTTCTTCGGCTCGGCGCGCAGGTTTTCAGTGCACAGGTAGCGTTCCCGCAGGCGCTGCATGATGGCGTGAGCCTGCACGCCGCCGTCCTGCATCGGAATGCTCGCGCAACCCATCAGGTAGCTGTAACTGCCTTCGTTCAGGATTTCCGCCAGCTCGCTCCACAGCACGGTGATGGTGCCGCCGTTGCGATAGGCCGGGTCGACGCAAGTGCGACCCAGTTCCAGAATCGGACCTTGCAGATGGCTCAGGCCGTGCAGGCTGAATTCTTCTTCGCTGTAGAAGCGGCCCAGAGTATGAGCGGCCTTGTGATCCAGCAAGCGGGTGGTGGCTACCAGTTTGCCGGTGCTCAAATCACGGACACCGATGTGCGAGCAATGCACATCGTAGTCGTCCATATCCAGGCCCAATTCTGCGCCCTTGAGTTTGGCATTGAATTCGCCGCTGAACACACTGAAACGCAGGGCCTGTGCTTCCTGCAAGGCTTTGCTGCCAATCAGGCGTTCAGCCTGAAGGCGGCGCTCGTTAGCGGTGTCGCGAATACGGGCGATCTGGGTCATGCGAAGTCTCCGTAAGCCAGCCCTGCAAGTGGGCGTTGGGCTGAAATGGCCAAGCACTTTGCTGTACTTACGCAGGCTAGGCAGACGCCGTGTCATGACCGTGACGCTTTGGTGATGGTTGTGTGACGAGGGCTTGTCCAAGGTTTCTCCGGGACTGGCCCGCGATGCCAGCGAGGTCTTCCCGGAAGAATCCGGTCCCACGGGCGTGGGCGAATTCGTTCGCTGAAAAAGCCGCTGGCGTCTCAAATGTTCTGTCATGAAGCGCTGTTAGAGTTTCTGCACTTCGTCAAGGGTTCGTCCCATGCCCCGTCAGTTTCTCTGCCTTTTGATGCTGCTCTTCACAAGCATCGCCGTTCCCGCCAATGCCGAAATCTGGCCAGCGGAGCATTGGTCAATCGATCCTGCTCCCAGAACTGCCGCCCTTGAAGGCCTTGAGGCCTACGCCTTCGCGCCTCGCGACGAAGCCGAACGCAAGGGCGTGCGCACTGACGCCTTGCTGGTGATCCGTGACGGGCAAATCGTCTATGAACGCTACGCAGGCCAAACGACTGCGGCCACGGCGCACTTGACCTGGTCGATCAGCAAAAGCGTGATGGCGACTGTGCTGGGCGTTGCATTCAGTGAAAATCGGTTTCAATTGAACGACCCTGCCGCGAAGTTTTATGCCCCGATGGCGGTTCATCCGGACATCACGCTCAGCCATCTGCTGCACTGGGCTTCCGGGTTGGACTGGCAGGAAGATTACGAATACGCGCCGCTCAACTCCTCTGTAGTCGCCATGCTCTACACGCGCGGCCGCCGCGACATGGCGCGCTTCGCGGCCGGGCATCGACGCGGGCAGACACCGGGCACTTCCTTTGTGTATTCCAGCGGCGACAGCAATCTCCTGGCGGCGGCGCTGAAGCATATGGTGGGGAGCGAGGCCTATGCCGATTACCCCTGGACGGCGTTGTTCGAACCGCTGGGAATTCGTAGCGCCGTGTGGGAAACCGACGGCGTCGGCACCTTTGTGGGTTCGTCCTACGCCTACATGAGCGCCCGCGATCTGGCGCGTATTGGCTTGCTGATGCAGCGCGGCGGGCGCTGGCAGGGTCGCCAACTGCTTCCCCAAGCCTGGGTAAGGTTTGTCCTGACGCCATTCGCAGGGTTGAACGTGAAGTCGACCGTTGAAATTCCCGGCGCACAGTGGTGGCTTAATCGCACAGTCGACGCAGGTCAAGGGCCTTGGCCCCACGCACCGGCCGACACCTTCGCGGCGCTTGGGCATTGGGGGCAGGCGCTTTACGTGATTCCCAGCGCGGGGCTGGTCATCGTGCGATACGCCGATGATCGCGACGGCAGCTATGACCATGATCAATTGCTCAAGAGCGTATTGGCAGCTTTCGGCCAGAAGGGGGATCAATGAAACCGCCCCGGAGTTTTATCCGCCGTCGGCCTTTTTCGAGTGTATTGCTGCTATTGCTGCTGGCGGTGGCCTTGCTGGCCTGGCAAAACCGCGTCGCCCTGGTGGCCTTCCCTGGCATCATCAGCGCATACACCGCCAAAGAGTATTGCTCCTGTCGCTACGTCATGCTTAATTCCGCCGATTATTGCCGCGCCTACGTCAAACAGTACGTGCCCAGTACTCTGATCGACGATGCGGCCAACAAACGAGTGAGCGCCAATGGCCTGGGCAGAAGTGCCAGCGCCGCCTGGCAAGGCGAGCGTCAGGGTTGTCGCTTGCAGCCATAAACCTGCGCCTGGATCAATGCCTGGCGAACATAGCGGTTTGCCAGTGGTCAGACAGGCGGTAAGGTTGCTCCCTCAATGCGCATCTGGAGTTTGCATGCACATCACCACCCGCCTGCTGCTGGCCCTTTTGGCCGTGCTCGCGCTTCCCGCTCAGGCGAACTGGTACCTGGATAATGAGTCGTCACGACTGTCATTCACTTCCACGAAAAATGCCGACACCGCTGAAGTCCATCGTTTCCTCACGCTGCATGGCAAAGTCGACCCCAACGGTGTTGCAGAGCTGGAAGTCGAGCTGGAATCGGTGAGCACTGGCATTGCCCTGCGCGATGAGCGCATTCGCGAGGCCTTGTTTGAAGTGGCTAAGTTCCCGACCGCGCGCATAAACGCACAGTTGAATCTGGCGCCGATCAGCGATCTTGCGCCCGGCGCACAACTGGAATTACGCCTGCCATTGACCGTCCGGCTGCATGGCAAAGCTCACAGTTACAATGCCCAATTGCTGGCCACACGCCTTGATCAACGACGCTTTCAGGTCGTGACCCTCGAACCGCTGGTCATGCATGCCCAGGACTTCGATCTGGTGCCCGGCCTCAAGACCTTGCGCGGCATGGCAGGACTTTCTGCCATCAGCCTCTCGGTTCCCGTTGGCGCTGTTCTGATCTTCACGGCTCGCTGATGGCCGGGGCGATCTTTCCTTGGCGCAAGGACAATCAATTCAAACTGTTGATCGACGGTCCCGCGTTCTTCCCGCGCATGATCGCCGCCATCGACGGCGCGCAGCAGCAAGTTGAACTGGAGCTTTATCTGGTGGAGGCGGGCGCTTGCGCCGAGGCTGTGGTCCGGGCGCTGGTGGATGCGGCACAACGTGGCGTGATCGTGCGTTGTCTGTTCGATGACTTTGGGGCACAGGCTTTTACGCTGAAACTGCGCAAACGCCTGACCGACGCGGGCGTCATTCTACGTTTCTATAACCGCATTCATTGGCGACGCGGGGTGCGTAACCTCTATCGCGACCATCGCAAGTTGCTGCTGGTGGACAAGGCGCTGGCCGTTGTCGGCGGCACCGGCGTGACTGACGAGTTCTGGGACCCGACCGCGGACGTCAGCGAATGGCATGAAGTCATGGTGGAAATCTCCGGGCCTTTGGTGATCGACTGGCAAGCGCTGTTCGACCGCCAGTTTCATGCCAATCCACGTCGGACAGCCTGGCGGCCGGCAGAAAATTTCGGCTTGCCGCGCCTGCCCCAAGTGCCAGTATCCGGAGACGCGCTAGGCCGTGTGGCCTACGCCGACGCCCGTCAGCATCGCGACATTTTGCAGTCGTTGGTGCGGGCGCTGAACAGCGGCCACAAACGCATCTGGCTGGCAACGCCATACTTCCTGCCAACCTGGAAAATCAGGCGCTCCCTGCGCAAGGCGGCCGAGCGGGGCATTGATGTGCGCCTGCTGCTCACCGGCCCACGCACGGATCATCCTTCGGTGCGCTACGCCGGCCATCGGTACTACCCGCGACTGTTGCGTGCCGGTGTGAAAATCTTTGAATACCAGCCGTGCTTCCTGCACTTGAAAATGGTGCTGATTGACGACTGGGTCAGCATTGGTTCGTGCAACTTCGATCACTGGAACCTGCATTTCAACCTGGAGGCGAACCTTGAAGCACTGGATTGCGGCCTGACGGCAGACGTGGTGGCCAGCTTTGAAAAAGACTTCGCGGTGAGTACGCAAATCACCCTGGATGACTGGAAAAGCCGCCCGCTGTGGAGTCGTATCAAGCAACGCATCTGGGGTTGGGTTGATCGGTTGGTGGTCAATGCACTGGATCGGCGTAACTGATACCAGCGGTCATCCGCTTCTGCTCTCGGAGTACTAGGCTGTTATCACGCTTTTTCCAGATAAGCCGATGCTGGCTTCACTACCCAAAAGGAGAACCATGATGGCTGCCAAGAAAATCCTGATGCTGGTTGGCGATTACGTCGAAGACTACGAAGTGATGGTGCCTTTCCAGGCGCTGCAAATGGTCGGGCATGTGGTGCATGCCGTTTGTCCTGGCAAGCATTCCGGGCAAACGGTGCGCACGGCAATCCATGACTTCGAGGGCGACCAGACTTACAGCGAAAAACCGGGGCACCACTTTGCGCTGAATCATGACTTCGACAAGGTTAATGCCGAGGAATACGACGCGTTGCTGGTGCCGGGAGGTCGAGCCCCCGAGTATTTGCGCCTGAACGACACCGTCCTCGAGTGGGTGCGTGCGTTCGACAAAGCAGGCAAACCCATTGCGGCTGTGTGCCACGGCGCGCAAATCCTGGCAGCGGCAGGCATCCTCAAAGGCCGCGAATGCAGCGCTTATCCAGCCTGCGCACCAGAAGTCCGCCTGGCAGGCGGGACGTACATGGACATCGAAGTGACCGGCGCCCACACCGAAGGCAATCTGGTGACCGGACCAGCATGGCCTGCGCATCCGGCATGGCTGGCGGGGTTTCTGGTGTTGCTGGGGACTGAGATCAAGCTTTGATAATGGTGCTGCGGTGTAGAGCAGGCACGCTTGAGGCAAGCCTCGCTCCAGCCACTCAAATCAATAAAACAAAAAACCCGCATCACTGCGGGTTTTTTATAGGCGTAATGCTTACTGCACTTCCACCGCCAGACTCTCGCTGATCTTCTTCTGCCAGATCTGCGGGCCGGTAATGTGGACGGATTCACCTTTGCTGTCCACGGCGACCGTGACTGGCATGTCCTTGACCTCGAACTCGTAGATCGCTTCCATGCCCATTTCGGGGAATGCCACGACGCGGGATTTCTTGATGGCTTGCGCCACCAGATAGGCCGCGCCACCCACTGCCATCAGGTAAACGGCTTTGTAATCCTTGATGGCTTCGATAGCAGCCGGGCCGCGCTCGGATTTGCCGATCATGCCCAACAGGCCGGTTTGATCGAGGATTTGCCGGGTGAACTTGTCCATCCGCGTTGCGGTAGTCGGGCCAGCAGGGCCAACCACTTCGTCGCGTACCGGATCGACCGGGCCGACGTAGTAGATGAAGCGGCCTTTCAGATCAACCGGCAAGGTCTCGCCGTTATTGAGCATTTCGACCATGCGTTTGTGCGCAGCGTCGCGGCCGGTGAGCATTTTGCCGTTGAGCAGGACGGTCTCGCCCGGCTTCCAGCTCTGCACGTCTTCCGGCGTCAGGGTGTCGAGGTCGACGCGGCGCGCGGATGGGCCGGCTTCCCAGACGATTTCCGGGTAGGCGTCCAGGGGCGGTGCTTCCTGAGCCACGGGGCCGCTGCCGTCCAGGACGAAGTGGGTGTGACGGGTAGCGGCGCAATTGGGGATCATGCACACCGGCAGTGAAGCGGCGTGGGTCGGGTAATCCATGATCTTCACGTCGAGCACGGTGGTCAGGCCGCCAAGGCCCTGGGCACCGATGCCCAGCTGATTGACCTTCTCGAACAGCTCCAGGCGCATCTCTTCGATACGGTTGGATGGGCCGCGCAATTTCAGCTCGTGAATGTCGATGGATTCCATCAACACTTCTTTGGCCATGACGGCGGCTTTCTCGGCGGTGCCGCCGATGCCGATACCCAGCATGCCCGGCGGGCACCAGCCAGCACCCATGGTCGGAACGGTTTTGAGCACCCAGTCGACGATGGAGTCGGACGGGTTGAGCATCGCCATCTTGGATTTGTTTTCCGAACCACCGCCTTTGGCTGCCACGTCCACTTCGACGGTGTTACCCGGAACGATGGAGTAGTGGATGACCGCAGGGGTGTTGTCCTTGGTGTTTTTCCGGGCACCGGCCGGGTCGGCCAGGATCGAAGCGCGCAGGACATTTTCCGGCAGGTTGTAAGCGCGGCGCACGCCTTCGTTGATCATGTCGTCCAGGCTCATGGTCGCGCCGTCCCAGCGCACGTCCATGCCGACGCGAACAAATACCGTCACGATACCGGTGTCCTGGCAGATCGGACGATGACCGGTCGCGCACATGCGCGAGTTGATCAGGATCTGAGCCATGGCGTCCCGGGCAGCAGGCGACTCTTCACGCAGATACGCCTCGTGCATGGCCTGAATGAAATCTACCGGGTGGTAGTAGGAAATAAATTGCAGGGCATCGGCGACGCTTTGAATCAGGTCGTCTTGCTTGATCACGGTCATGGGGCGCGCTCCTCTGTTGGGACGGGAACATTCATAAGTGTGCCACTTGCTACAAAACGCGGCTGTTGTATCAGCTTTGTTACGGTCAATTGGCTGGTGCAAAAAGGCGCGGCAGTATAACCCGCTAGTTGCGAAGGTCCATCCATCGGTTATGCAAGACGCTATTGTCAGGCCAGTGCTTGTTTTTATGCCAGTACACCGGGCCAGAACCTGCAAATGCTTGAAGGTGATCGGTTTTCGGGGCCTTCAGACTGACCTGCACGGGTTGCAATTGAACATATTTGAACGTATTTATCGTTACGGCTAGTCATCTTCTGGACGCAAGGCTAAAGTTTGGGCCTGGTGCCACTATGGGAAGGAATCCTTTTGAGCACGACGAGCGGGAGAGCTATCTCTCCAACCACGCAGTCCCTTTTTTTGAAGCGTTTCGGATTGGCTGCGGCGACCTACATGATCGTCATGTCGCTGACGTGGCTGGCTATCTATGCCGGAGAGCTTCATCAACCGCTGCATGTGGCAATCCTGGGCAGCGCGTTGGTGGTGCTGAGTCAGGTTATGTTGCTCGGTGTTTTCCTCAGTCGATTCAATCAACGGTTCAACGACGCGAGCCTCACCGAGTTTCAGGTGCTACTCGCATTGTGCTGGCTCACCTGGCTTGTTTTTTATCTGGACTCGGCGCGAGGCGCTTTCTTACTTCTCTATTCCCCGATTCTGCTGTTCGGCCTGTTCCAGTTGACGCCGATGGTATTTGCTCGCTGTTCGGTGCTGGTGTTTGGCAGCTTTTGTGCCATCAATGGCTGGGAGTTCTGGAAGGGCGAAATGGACCATCCGGCTACCGCATTGCTGCAATTGAGCGCTTTGTTCGTGATGTTGCTCTGGCTCAGCCTCTTTGCCAGCTACGTCCATGCCCAACGCATGCGAATGCGCCAGCGTCGTTATGCCTTGCAGGCGCATCAGGACACGTTGCGGGGGATGATGCTCCAGCTTGAAGAGCTGGCCGCGACGGATGAACTGACCAACCTGTACAATCGTCGTCACTTTTTACGCATGGCCTCCCGGGAGCTGGTTGAGCTCGATGGCTATTCCTTGCACGGCCTGGCCCTGATTGATCTTGACCACTTCAAACGTATCAACGACAACTACGGTCATGCCGCCGGCGACCAGGTGCTGCAGGCTTTTGCCGCTAACGCAGAGAGTTGTCTGCGCGAAACAGACGTGTTGGCGCGCTATGGCGGAGAAGAATTCGTGCTACTGATCCCTCACTGTACGGAACAACAATTGATCGACTGCTGCGAGCGCGTGCGTGACTCGTTCGCTCGTGTTCAGCTCAGTGAATTACCCGATGCGAACTTGAGCCTGTCCATCGGCATGACTTTGCTGCGCTGGGGCGACAACCTTGACGACGCGCTGCATCGGGCGGATCAGGCGTTGTATAGGGCCAAGCGCAATGGCCGTAATCGCTGTGTCGCAGCCTGGGAACCGGTTGATGCCTGACGTGCGTGTCGGCGACCGGCAATGGCCGGTCGCAGCGGGAAGCAACTTACTTGATGCCCTCAACCAGGCCGGAATCCGTGTTCCCTACAGTTGCCGGGCGGGCAGCTGCCACGCCTGTCTGGTGCGCTGCACTCAGGGCGAGCCTCTTGATTCGTTACCTGAAGCCCTTGATGTCGGCAAGCGTCAACAAGGCTGGCGTCTGGCGTGTCAATGCCGGGTAGTGGAAGACTTGCACGTGGAAGTCTTTGACCCGCTGCAAGACGGTTTGCCTGCCCAGGTCTGCTCCAGCGACTGGCTTAGTCCGACGGTGCTGCGTTTGCGTCTGAAACCTGCACGGCCGCTGCGCTATCGTGCGGGTCAGCATCTGGTGTTGTGGACCGCCAGCGGTATTGCACGGCCTTATTCGCTGGCGAGTCTGCCCGGTGAAGACGACGCCCTTGAGTTTCATATCGACTGCGGGCATCGCGGCGCCTTCAGCGACGTCGCCCGGCAGTTGCAGGTGGGCGATCCCATCCGGCTTGGCGAACTGCGCGGCGGAGCGTTGCAATATGACGCCGATTGGCAAGAGCGGCCACTGTTGCTGATGGCGGCAGGTACCGGACTTGGGCCATTGTGGGCGGTACTGCGCGAAGCGTTGCGTCAGGATCATCAGGGGCCTGTCCGACTGGTGCACTTGGCGCGCGATGGCAGTGAGCATTACCTCGCTCAACCGCTTGCGTCTCTGGCGGAACATTGCGCGGTACAAGTGCAGCTGGCCACACCGGAAGATGTGCAGACCATGCTGGCCGATTTGCGGATGCTTTCGCGGCGGACCATGGCTTTGGTCTGCGGCAGCCCGGCCAGCGTCGAGATGTTTTCCAAGCGGTTATATCTGGCAGGTTTACCGCGCAATCAGGTGTTGGCGGATGTGTTCGTGGGGCGTGAGTGATTATTACCAACCCCGGTTGCGCCCAATAAAAAGCCCCGACTCTTGCGAGCCGGGGCTTTTTATACTGCGCGGACGGCGTCAGACCAACGGGTCGCCGACGTGCAGCAGTTTCATGCCATTGGTGCCACCAATGGTGTGGTAGCTGTCACCCTTGGTCAGGATTACCCAATCGCCTTGTTGCACAAGGCCGCGCTTGAGCAGCTCGTCAACCGCAGCCTGGCTCACCTGACCCGGCGGCAGGGCGGCCGGATCGAACGGGACGGTGTAGACGCCACGGAACATGGCGGCCCGCGCCTGGGTTTCGCGGTGCGGGGAGAACGCGTAGATCGGCACCGAGGAACGGATGCGCGACATGATCAGCGGTGTGTAACCACTTTCGGTCAGGGCAATGATCGCTTTGACGTCCGGGAAGTGGTTGGCCGTGTACATGGCCGCCAACGCGATGCTTTCGTCACAGCGGGTGAACGTGTGGCCAATGCGGTGGCTGGAGGTTTTGCCGGTCGGGTGCTTTTCAGCGCCGACGCAGATGCGCGCCATGGCCTGCACGGCTTCGATCGGGTAGGAACCCGCGGCGCTCTCAGCGGACAACATCACGGCATCGGTGTAGTCGAGCACGGCGTTGGCCACGTCGGATACTTCGGCGCGGGTCGGCATCGGGCTGGAAATCATCGATTCCATCATTTGCGTCGCAACGATCACCGCTTTGTTATGGCGACGTGCGTGCAGAATGATTTTCTTCTGAATCCCGACCAATTCCGCGTCGCCAATTTCCACACCCAGGTCGCCACGGGCAACCATGACTGCATCGCTGGCACGGATCAGGGCATCGAGCACTTCGTCGTTGGCCACGGCTTCAGCACGTTCGATCTTGGCAACCAACCAGGCTGTACCGCCGGATTCGTCACGAAGCTGGCGGGCGTATTCCATGTCGGCGGCGTCGCGAGGGAAGGAAACGGCCAGGTAATCCAGCTCCATTTCAGCCGCGAGCTTGATGTCCAGCTTGTCTTTTTCGGTCAGGGCCGGAGCAGTCAGGCCACCACCGCGACGGTTGATGCCTTTGTGATCCGACAGCGGGCCACCGATCAGCACGGTGCAGTGCAGTTCGTTGGCAGTCTGTGTATCGACGCGCATGACCACGCGTCCGTCGTCGAGCAACAGCTCGTCGCCAACGCCACAATCCTTGACCAGGTCGGGGTAATCGATACCAACGATTTCCTGGGTGCCGTCCGTCAGCGGATGAGCGGTGGAGAAGGTGAATTTGTCTCCGACCTTCAGCTCGATTCGCTTATTGGTGAACTTGGCGATGCGAATTTTCGGACCTTGCAGATCGCCCAGCAGTGCGACGAAGCGCCCGTGCCTGGCGGCGATTTCGCGGATCAGCTTGGCGCGAGCCTTGTGCTCATCGGGGGTGCCGTGGGAGAAGTTCAGGCGAGCGACATCCAGACCCGACAGGATCAGTTGCTCGATAACTTCCGGCGAATTGCTGGCAGGGCCAAGGGTGGCGACGATTTTGGTACGGCGTACGGTCATGCACAAACTCCTTAAATGAAGCGCAGCGAGAGGCTACTACTGTCTTGCGCTGTAGTCATTGTTCCTTTGCACTACCTCAATGTCGCTCAACAGGGCAATTGGTAGACAAACGGGTGCAATGGAGGCTTGAAGAAAATCGCATTCAGGTCGATACATTGCAGAGCACAGGAGAGTCCCATGCGAATCGTGATGATTTTAGTATTAATGGCTGCAATCAGCGGCTGTACCCGTTGGTCAATGAATTCCAATTTGAACAGTGCCTACCGCGCTTATGATCGTGGCGATTGCGAGACTGTGATGCTCGACTTGTCCAAGGTCGATCGTCAGAGCCGGGCCCGTCGATACGTGCAGCCCGAAGTATCCATGTTGCGCGGCCAGTGCCTTGAGCGACAGAAACTGTTTGTCGATGCGGCTCAGACGTATCGATTCATCATCAGCCAATACCCTGGCAATGAGTACGCGTTCCGTGCCCAGGCACGTCTCGACACTCTTCAGCAATTGGGCCATTACCCCGCGTCGGTGCCCGTCAAAACCTACCCTGCTTCACGCTAGATACACTCAATTGGATGGACGGTAGCCGTTTTGGGTGGCCGATCAGCTGGTTTGCGCTAGTCTCTTTACAAGTGGGAGCTCAAGTAGCGTTGTTAATGCTCGAGTGACGTGACTTCAACGGCGGCTGATTAGTCACAAGCACGTCCCCTGCGGTGAACAACCTTGAAGCATTTGCCCGCAGTCAGGTGCAGGTCAGGGCTGCGACACTCCAAAGGCATTAGCGCGGCCATGCTCAATGGTCTCTGACGGCGACTGACCATGTTAAAAGAACGACGAATCGAGCGGCATCAACTGCCCTATTACCTACAGGTGGTTAACCGCTATACAAAAAAGCCGATCGGCTGTCTGGGTAATGTTTCCGAGCAGGGGCTGATGTTGATCAGCGACCTGCCGTTGCTGGTAGGCGCAGATTTCAATCTGCGTCTGGCAGTTCCCGGAGAGCGTGGACTTCAAAAGACGCTGGACATAGTGGCGACCTGTTTGTGGTGCCATGAGGATGAAACACCAGGAAGCTACGATTCAGGATTCAAAGTGCAGGATGCAGCAGATGAATATATCGAGTTGATTGGCGCCCTTCGCCAGTACTTCAGTTTTTATCCGATAGAGGCTTCGGCCTGAATCCTGTCCCGCCTGAGCTGGCCATCGCGCCAGCTCACTTCGTTTTCGGGATTACAACGTTCCGGCTTTTTTCCAGCTCAAATAGCGGCTGACCATCTCTGCCCCAAGTTGTCCAGGCGGCGAATCCAGTACCTGCACACCCTGGACACGCAGGCGCTCAAGCAACCCCGCGCGGGCATTCAGGAAGTCGATGGTTCCACAATAGGTCAGCGCCTGGTCAAGGGTCTGCACCGGCGTTTGACGCAAGTTATCCAGCACTTCTTCCCGCAAACTGACCACCAGCACTCTGTGCCGTTCGCCAAGTTGCTTGACTGCGACCAGCAGTTCTTCGTCGTCTTCGTCGCGCAGGTTGGTCATCAGGACAATCAGCGCCCGGCGTTTTTGTCGGGCGAGCAACTGGCGCGCGGCGGCGCGGTAGTCAGCCGGTCGCTGAGTGCTGGTAAGGTCGTAAACCGTGTTGAGCACCAGGTTCAGCTGGCTCGGGCCCTTGACGGGTGCAAGGTAGCGATTCTGCTCACTGGCAAATGTCGAAAATCCCACCGCATCACCCTGACGCAGTGCAACGTAGCTCAAGAGCAGCGCCGCGTTCAGTGCATGATCAAAGTGTGAAAGCTCACCGTCCTGGCTGCGCATGCGGCGTCCGCAGTCGAGCATGAACATGATCTGCTGATCTCGCTCGTCCTGATATTCCCGGACAATGGGTGAGCGCTGGCGGGCAGTAGCTTTCCAGTCAATCTGTCGCAAGCTGTCGCCTTCGCGGAACTCACGCAACTGATTGAATTCCAGCCCCAGCCCGCGTCTTTGCCGTTGTCTTATGCCGATCTGGCTCAGCCAGTTATCCACAGCCAGCAATTGTCCGCCGTACACGCGGGCGAAATCCGGATAGACCCGAGTCGAGCCTTGCAGCTTCAGGTAACGCCGCGCGCTCCAGAATCCCATTGGGCTGGGCACATTCAGCTCGCAGCGTTCGAAGTGGAAAAGCCCGCGTTTCAAAGGTCGTAGGCGATAGCCGATCTGGCTCTGCGTGCCGGGATGCAGTACCACTGACTGTGGCAGATGTTCAAAATCCAGGCCATCGGGGGGATGGTCGAAAATCTGTACGGCCAGGGCTGATGGATGGTTGAGGCTGAGGTCAAGGCGAACTTCCCCCCAACGACCCAACGCCAGACTGCCGGGAAGATGACGTTGCACATGCGGCGATGGCAGTTGCTTCAAACGCCAGGCATCCAGCGCTGCCAATGACAGCACGGCTATCAGCAGCGCCCAGTACAACGTGTTGATTTGCTCGGGCAGTGCGACGTCCAGCGCCGACAGAATGCCTGGCACAACCGCGATGGCGGACAGGCCGGCCAACCAGCCAAGCAGGACACCTGAAGGCTTGAGCGTCTGTTTCACAGGCGTGGCGCCGGAACCTGATCGAACATTTGCCTGAGCACCTGATCGATGGACAGGCCCTCGATATCCAGGTCGGGCGAAAGGCGGACACGGTGGCGCAATACCGCCAGGGCGCATCCTTTTATATCGTCTGGAATCACGAACTCGCCCCCGCGCAACAAGGCCCTGGCACGACCGCCGCGTACCAGCGCGATGGAGGCGCGTGGGCCCGCGCCAAGGGTTAATCCCGGCCAGGTGCGGGTAGCGCGCGCCAGGCGCACGGCATAGTCGAGCACCTGTTCGTCCAGTGGCAGTTCACTGGCGATGCGCTGCAAGACCTGAACGTCCCTGGCTTGCAGGATCACCCGCAGCGGCTGTACGTCGAGCATGTCGGCGCGAGTCGAGCGCGTCACCTGACGCACCATGTTCAGTTCCTCAGTGACATCCGGATAGTCCATGCGCAACTTGAGCATGAAGCGATCAAGCTCTGCTTCGGGCAATGGGTAAGTGCCTTCCTGTTCGATGGGATTCTGGGTCGCCAGCACCATGAATGGCTGGGCGATGGGCAGGGCGCGTCCTTCCAGGGTGACCTGGCGTTCCTGCATGGCTTCGAGCAGTGCTGCCTGGGTTTTGGCCGGGGCGCGGTTGATTTCGTCGGCCAGCAGCAGGTTGGTGAACAACGGCCCCTTGCGCAACTTGAACTGCTCGGTCTGCATGTCGTAGACGGCGTGACCGGTGACATCGCTTGGCATCAGGTCGGGTGTGAACTGGATGCGGGCGAAATCAGCACCGATGCAACGAGCCAGGGCGCGCACCAGCAAGGTTTTTCCAAGTCCGGGCACCCCTTCGATAAGGACATGGCCTGCGCCAATCAGGGCGGTCAGCACATCATCAACCACCGCGGTCTGCCCGATCACCGCCTTTTGCAGTTCGTTGCGAAGCGCTTGGGCAAGATGACTTGCGCGTTCGCGCTGTTGAGCCTGATTGCTGGTGGCGACTGCTGGTTCGATCACCGGATCAAGCGTGAAACTGACAGCAGGTTCGCGGGTGTTGGACTGATCGGTCGGTTGATCGCTCATAAGGCATTCCTGATGATTTGCAGGTGTGCAACCTGGCGGGTGAATTCACTGTTCGACATGCGCTGCGCGGGACGTGGGCGCAGTGCCTGACTGATGATGCTGGTCGGTTGACGGGTGAGACGTGACAGCACTTGCCATTGATCGGCTACACCCAGGCTTTCGAAGCCGGGATGGCGCTGGCGGGCACGGCGCAGGATGTCCATCTGCAAACCTCGCAAAAGTGCCTGCTGTCCGCCGCGGCGCCGAAGGAAATCGGCACCTGCCCGCAGGTGTTCGGTCAATTGTCGGCGCGCTCGTGCCGCTGGAGTCTGCATCGGTCCATGGCGTATGCCGCCACGCCATAGCGTCAAGGCTCCCAGCAGCGCCAGAGTAGTTAGCGCCAAGGGGAAGTGGCGCTGCAACAGGCTGAGTAAATTGTCGTGCTGGGTGCGCAGCACCATTGTGACGTCGCTACCTTGCGTCAGATACCAGAGCAGCCAGGCATTGTCGTACCGTGCGATGGCGCGGGTCTTCCACAGGTCGGCGTCGGTGACCACCGTGATTAACCCGTCGCCGTAGTTCAGTTGCAGCATGTGCGTGGCGGCAGCGCTGTTAGCCCAGGATTGAGCCTGATCGAGT
This sequence comes from Pseudomonas sp., assembly GCA_036387095.1. Lineage (GTDB taxonomy): Bacteria > Pseudomonadota > Gammaproteobacteria > Pseudomonadales > Pseudomonadaceae > Aquipseudomonas. Next base: position 78,198 of record DASVUK010000170.1, on the reverse strand, counting down.
GGGTCTTCAAGGTGGAAGCTGGTATCGAAACTCATATACGCCGGAGCCGTTTCGTTCTCGACATAAAGTCGCGTGAGTTCCGGCCAAGGTATTGCGGGCGTCTTGCGGGTCGGAGCCAGTAAGGGGATGACAGGCTTGAATTGTTCGTCATCCTGCTTTCGTTCCTGCTCATGCAGTTCGGTGGTGAGCAATTGATGGAGTTGCAGGCGATCAAGCAACTGGTCGCCGCTGCGTCCTTTTTTTTCGTTCCACAGTTGTTCTGCGACGAAGAGCAGACGCCCACCGGACCGGACCCAGTGCAGCAGCTTGTCAACCTGGGCGGGTGTCATGTTTTCCCGGCTGTCCAGCAGCATCAGCGTTTGTGGCTGCGCATTCTGTTCGGGCAGGCTGCCGGGCGAGTCGCTGAACTGCACGTTGATCGAGCGCTGACGCAGGAAATGTTCAGCAGCCAGATACGGATTGGCGCGCACTTGCGGGGACGGTCCTTGATCGGCCGTTTCCTCATAGCGCTCAAGATGCCGGGAGAGGTAGAGGCTGCCAAACCCGACGACCAGCAACGTCAATAGGGCGATCAGTAATGTTCGGCGCCTGCTCATCGCCGCCCCTCGGTGTTGAATAGCTGTCGCCAGTTGTCGCAGAGTTCTTGCCTGACATGGGTGGGCGGAAGTTGATGGCCATAGGCAAGATTTTGCCAGTGACGGGTCAGGTTGATGCTGAAATCATGCAACGGCTGGTGGTTCAGATGCGCAATCCGCTCCAGCACTTCGCCTTCTGTATCGGCACTCCTGAGCGGTAGCCGATAGTCGAGAAGCAGACGACTGAGCAAGGCCCGGTAAAGCAGGCCAAGGGCTTCTCGGGGGTGACTTGACCACAACTGCTCAGCGCTGCCTGCCACGTCATCAGGCAGGCTTTGTGCACTGATTTCGAGTCCGAACATCTGCTCGGGCGCACCAGAAACTCGCCGCCGTTTGGGTGTCTTGCTGTTGACCAATGTGTTGAACCAGGCCCTGTAGCGCCAGATCACCAGACCTGCGAGTGCGATAACGCCAGCCCATAACAGAACTTTGAACATCTCAGCCGCTATTCTGCTGGCAGTGAACAGCCAGGCCAGCCACTTGAGCGGTGCATTGGCCGGGTGATCGGCTTTGGCCGCACTGGATTTCGGGTTTTCGTCGGCGAATCGCCAACCCGAGACCGTCTTGGGATTCTTGAACGGTGGCTGCTCCAGCACTGCCTTGATCTGCTGACGGGCAGCCTCACTGGACAAGGCCTGATGGGTCAGGCGCGCCGAATTCGGGCCCGGTTCTTTCTGCACCGTCTGTTCTTGTTGCAAAGGAACGGGGCAGCTCTGGTCCGATTCCGTTGCCCAGGTCGGTGGCGCCAGGGTCGTCAGGATTATTCCCGCGCCCAAGACCAGCAAATAGGCGCTGCCGATGAGGCGCTGGCGCAGGCGCCGTAGCACCAACTCGATGTCCCACGCTTCCAGGGCCGTGCGGCGGTTCAGATACAAAGTAAAGCCGCAGGCGACATAGATCGGTTCCCAGACAACCAGCACCAGTGCATAAAAAGCATTGGTCAGATGCTCCAGCCAGTTCCAGCTGCCCTCTATGGCGACCACGCTTTGCCAGCTCCAGTCGATTTCAACCTGCTGCGGGATCAATGCATAGAACATCAGGACCATCCCGATCCAAAGGCAAACTTCCAGGGCGCTGCCGACCATGGTCAGGCAGCGGGCTGCGCGCAGATCCTTTTGGCTGAGGACGCCTATGCGCAGGGTGCGTTGTGTGCCTGACAGGTTTTCCAGCTGTTGCACTGGCAGCGTGAAACTACGGCCGAGACCGAATCTTCGCCAGGTGATGGCGGGCAACAGTTGCGGTCTGAGCAGGCGTAGCCAGGCTTTCAAGGCGTTCTTCAGCGTCGGCGTGGAGCCGAACAAAGCCTGGGAAAGAATCAATAGAGGCAATGGTTCGAAGGCGGGTTTCAACCACCAGAACACTACGATTGCCAGGGTCGGGTAATTCCAGAGCCCCAGGCTCAGCAGGGCGAAGACTGGCAGGGTGACAATCGCCCAACTGGTCATGAGCAGCCCACGATGTTCACGAGCCAGCAACACGCCCAGGTCGATGGCTTCCCAGGGATTGCGTGGGCGAATGGTCACGCTGGCATCAGTCAGGCGCATGGGCAGTCCTTCCGGCAAACACCAGATAACCGATTACCAGGGCCCACAAAACTGCACCGACGGCGTATTTGACCAGAGGTCCGGGCCAGGTCATCGATGACCAGTAGGCTTCTATAAAAGCAGCGAACAGCAGGAACATGATGACGCCATAAATCAGTTGCAAACTGGTTTGCGCCGCCTGTCGCAGGGCCTCTCCACGGGTCAGTCGACCCGGTGCGAGCAATGCCCCGCCGAGTTTCAGGCCCGCGGCGCCAGCCAGGACAATGGCGGTCAGCTCGAATGCACCGTGGCCTATGACAAATGACCAGAACGTCTGGCCATAACCGATGCCGGTCAGATGGCCTGCAACTGCGCCGATCATCAGGCCGTTGAAAAGCAGGAAGAACAAGCTGCCCAACCCCAGGAGCAATCCTGTCGCGTAGGTTTGGAAGGCTATCCCGATGTTATGCATGATGTAGTAGCCGAACATCATCCAGTCCTCGCTGGACTCACGCTCTAATGCCTGGCCGATGCGCCGCGCAGCCGGGTCGTACATGCTCTCCATTTCAGCGACTTGCTGGGCATCGATTACGCTGTAAACCAGATCCGGAAAGCCATGGACCAGCAGACCCATTCCAATCAGGCTGCCAAAAAACAGCAGGCTGGCGATACACACGCAGCGCCATTGCGCGCGTACCAGACGCGGAAAGTCGGCCAGGAGGAAACTCAATACGTGTATGCCCAGTGCGCTTCGATGGCGATATAGCTGTTGGTGGCCGCGCATCGCCAGGTGTTGCAACGGATCAATCAGATGACTGCTATAGCCGCGCTCATGGGCAAGGGCCAGATGATGGCATATGCGCCGGTAATCACGGGCAAAGCCCTCGCTTGATGCTGCGTCAGCCTTTCCTTGTTCGAGCGCGTCCAGCCGTTGGGTGAACAGTTGCCACTCAGGCTGGTGGCGGCTTTCGAAGAGGCTCTGTTTCATGTCGGACCCAGCAGGCTGCGAGCGATTCCATTGAGGTGAGCCACCGTCTGGTCCGGGCGGATATGCAAAGGCTGGGCGAGAATAGAGGCCAGCTCAAGGGTGCGCTCCGGCGACAGCTCAGCTTGCCTCTCCGCAAAACCTAACAGCGCGCGTTGTTCCTCCAGACTCAATGCGAAGGGGGGAATGATGGGGTCTGCCAAGGGCGGGACAGGGCGTTGCAGCGGGCTGTCGCGATAGACCACCAGCGTCCCGGCGGCCAGATCGCCCAGACGCTTGAACTGCGGATGCTGCAAGCAACTGATGGCGCCGATGCTGTACCCGAAAGGCAACATGTCGACGAACCGGAGCAGGTTACGGATCAGTGAGGATGTCCAGCCAATGGGCGTGCCGTCATCATGGATGACACGCAGCCCCATGAAATGTTTGCCCGGCGTGCGGCCCTGATTGAGAACCTCGAACAGCACCATATACCACCATGTCACCAGAAACAGCGCGATGGCGCTCAGGCCCGCACCGAACTTGTCAAACAGGCTGAACAGCAGGAACAGCGCCGCCATGACGAGGGCGCGAATGCCGAAGTCAATGGTAAACGCGATGGCGCGCGACACAACGCCAGCCGGGCGCATGATCAAATCAATGCCCTCCGGGGTCTCGATTCGAGTGCGGGTATCCAGTGGCGCGGCTGGCTGTGCATTCCTTGGCAAAGCGTGCAGGGTTGACATTGTCGGGGGCGGGACACCTGAGTGTGGGGCTGGGCGCTATTGCCGGTTCGGCGCAAGCTAGCCAGCAAGACTAGCCACGGCGGGCATGCTAAGCAACTGACCTGTGAAAGCAGCAGTTGTAAGAAAAATTTTCAATGTGCAACGAATTATCACTAATTCGCAATTCAGCTGTGAGAAGTCCTACACTTTGTCGATCTTTAGTTCAGGATCAGCCCGTGACTTCCAGCATATTCTGGTACGACTACGAAACCACAGGTATCAACCCGCGTAATGATCGTGCGCTGCAGGTGGCGGGTATCCGCACGGATGCCGACCTCAATGAAATTGCTGAGCCGGTCAATCTTTATTGCCAGCCCAGCGAAGATATTCTGCCTCATCCCGCCGCCTGCATGATTACCGGTATAACGCCATCCCGGTTAGCGGAAAGTGGCTTGGGGGAGGCCGATTTCATGACTCGTGTGCACGCCGAGCTTAGCGCTCCCGGCACCTGCGGCGCGGGTTATAACACGCTGCGATTCGACGATGAAATAACCCGGTACAGCCTGTATCGCAACTTCTTCGATCCTTATGCCCGTGAATGGCAGGGCGGTAATAGTCGTTGGGATCTTATTGATGTAGTGCGTGCCGCTTATGCACTGCGTCCTCAAGGCATTGTCTGGCCAGAAGAAGAGGGGCGGGTGACATTAAAGCTTGAACGTCTGACGGCCGCCAATGGCATTGATCACGGTCATGCTCACGATGCGTTATCCGATGTGCGCGCTACTATCGGGCTGGCACGTTTGATTCGGGAAAAACAACCTCGGCTTTATGATTATCTTTTTCAGTTGCGCAGCAAGCAGAAAGTCCAGGAGCACATTCGCCTGATGGAGCCACTGGTGCACATTTCGGGAAGATTTTCCGGTGCGCGGCATTACTTGGGAGTGGTGATTCCGCTGGCGTGGCATCCGCAGAATCGCAACGCTTTGATCGTCTGTGATTTACATCTGGATCACTCGCCGCTTTTGGACCTGGACGCTGAAACATTGCGTCAGCGTTTATATACGCGCCGTGACGATCTGGCACTCGGTGAGCTGCCGGTTCCTCTAAAGCTGCTGCATATTAATCGTTGCCCGGTCATCGCGCCTTTAAAGGTGCTGCGTAGTGAAGATCAGCAACGCTTAGCGCTGGATATGACGACTTTGCAGGCGCGTGCACGAGCGCTTGAAGACGCCCAGGGAGTGTGGCAGGAAAAACTCAAGGCGATTTACGCCCGTGAAGACTTCGCACCCAGCGAAGATCCCGAGCAGCAGTTGTATGACGGCTTTATGGGCGATCGTGACCGCAGGCTTTGCGAGCAAGTGCGCATTGCAGAGCCTGAGCGGCTGGCTGTCGACTCGTGGCCGTTCGATGACCATCGATTGCCGGAATTATTATTCCGCTACCGCGCGCGTAACTTCCCGCACACCCTCAGCGGCGAGGAGCAACAGCGCTGGCGTAAATTTTGTCAGGATCGCTTGAGTGCGCCGGAGTACGGGGCGCCCAATACATTACAAAGTTTTACAAAGTCACTCGCCGAATTAACACTTAGTGCCACGCCGGAGCAGCTCAAGGTATTGAGTCAATGGCAGGAATATGTGACGCACTTGCGTCATCGGCTGGAGCTTTGATAAGGCGTAAGAGGCACTAATTACAGGCAATAAAAAACGCCAGATGACTGGCGTTTTTGAAGAGTCGCTAAACAGAGCGAATGGCTTCAGGCTTAGCCCAGCAGGGTTGCCCAGCTTTCAACCTCATCACCGCCCCACTTGGCTTTCCACTCTTTCAGAGTCTTGTGGTTGCCACCTTTGGTTTCGATGACTTCGCCATTGTGCGGGTTTTTATATTGCTTGACCTTGCGGGCACGCTTGGTGCCGGTAGTTTTTACCGCAGCGCCGCGTGGGGATTTGCCAACTTTGGCGTCCGGATCCAGCAGGGCAATGATGTCGCGCAACGATTTTTGATATTCGCCCATCAGAGTGCGCAGTTTGCCTTCGAATTCCAGCTCGGTTTGCAGTTTGTCGTCTTGGGACAGATTCTTCAAACGGGCTTGCAGTTCTTTGATGGCTTCTTCTGTGGCGCGGTATTCGTTGATCAGGGACATGAGGGGTACCTTATGTGTTGTCAGGTGGCAGGGAGACAGTGACGCAATAATAGTCACGCGCTTTGATCAAGTAAACATTAAAGAAAAGTTTTATTTGAATTATTTAGAAATATACAGGCGGCGGACAGCTTCATAAACTAGATGGCACACGCCCACGCCGTAAAGATGCTTGCTATTAGGTTATTAAAAAGCGGCCGGTGCCAGCCTTGCATTTGTCCAATTGTGCATTTCAGAAAGGTAGGCGTTGGCGAGACATAGGCTGCACGGCGCGATCCGCAATCCGGTCAACAGGATTACTGCAGTTTTGCCCCACAGTCGCTAGAATGGCCACCTTTGCGAAGTTCTGGAGTTTTTTCAAATGCGCACTTTTCGTCTGGTGATTGCTTGCCCGGACCGTGTCGGCATCGTTGCCAAAGTCAGTAATTTTCTGGCGTCCTATAACGGCTGGATCACCGAAGCGAGCCATCACTCGGACAATCTCAGTGGCTGGTTTTTCATGCGCCACGAGATTCGTGCCGATACATTGCCCTTCGATCTGGAGGCTTTTCGCGAGGCGTTCACGCCGATTGCCGAAGAGTTTTCCATGAACTGGCGTATCACCGACTCAGCGCAGAAGAAGCGTGTCGTGTTAATGGCGAGCCGTGAATCACACTGCCTGGCTGACTTGCTGCATCGCTGGCACAGTGACGAGCTTGATTGCGAGATCTCCGCAGTGATCTCCAATCACGAGGATTTGCGCAGCATGGTCCAGTGGCACGACATTCCTTATTACCATGTGCCGGTGGACCCAACGGACAAGGAGCCGGCATTCGCCGAGGTGTCGCGTCTGGTTGCTCACCACCAGGCCGATGTCGTGGTTCTGGCCCGCTACATGCAAATTCTTCCGCCTCAGCTGTGCCGTGAATATGCCCATCAGGTCATTAATATCCACCACAGCTTCCTGCCATCTTTTGTTGGCGCCAAGCCTTATCATCAAGCTTCACTACGAGGTGTGAAGTTGATCGGCGCAACTTGCCACTATGTAACCGAAGAACTGGATGCCGGTCCGATCATCGAGCAGGATGTGGTTCGTGTCAGCCATCGGGACAGCATCGAGAACATGGTGCGCTTTGGTCGTGATGTGGAAAAAATGGTTCTGGCCCGCGGCCTGCGCTATCACCTGGAAGATCGCGTGCTGGTGCACGACAACAAGACAGTGGTCTTCGACTAATCTGCGCACCAGATGCCCGGTTATCTGCACGCCAGCAGTCCAGTCGCCGGGCAACGATGTGACAGTGAGGCAGCGCCTATGAACGATCCGCTGGATAAAGCCACTTCAACCGCACCGCCCACGCTGGGCGAAGGTTGTTTGAGTCGTTACGATCCGGAGGCGTTGTCGCCGGACGACGGTGCTGAATTCGAAGGCGCTGCCCAGCTCTGGCAAGACTTGCAAAACACCGCTCTAACGCCTGTCGAAGAAGGCTGATTCACGCTTCTCGCTGGCGCATCAGTTTGTTGAGCAATGGCTTGCCCACCATCAGCAGAAAGATCGGGCCGCCAACCACCAGATAAAAATAATAGGTCACCGCACGCCAGATAAGGATTGCGGCGGCTGCCGTGGATTTGCCCACGATCGGCGCCAGCAATGCGGCAGAGGTCAACTCCGCAGCACCTGCGCCGCCTGGTAGCAGGCTAAACTGCCCGGCGCTCAGCGACAGCATCTGAATCAGGAAACTCCACGCCCATTCCACGTCGACCCCGAGCCCACGCAGGGCCAGGTACAGCACGCTATAGCGCAACCCCCAATGCATGCACGTCAGCAGGAACACTCCCGCCAGCCTTTTGCGTGGCATTTTCAGGGTCTGGGCCAAGGCGTCCCGGAAGTGCAGCAGCTTGCGCGCCCATCGTCGGCGTGTTGCGGCTTTGGTCTTAAGGCGTTTGAGCAATCGGCCATTGAATTTGATGACATGGCGATGATAGTGAGCAAAGCCGGCACACAAGCACAGGCCGCCCACCACCAGAAAGCCACTGACGGTCAGCATCCATTCCATTCGTTCGCTCAGCCGATGGAACAGGGCATAGAACATGATGCCGATCAGCGCGAGCAGGAAGAACATCAGGTCGCTGAGCTGATCGGTGGCAAATACTGCACTGCTTTTGGCCGGTCCGACGCCGTTACGTGACAGCACCGCCATTAACGTCAAGGGGCCGCCGCTGCCGCCAGGGGTTGCGCAATAAGCAAATTCGGCTGCCATCACCACGCCCAGGCTTCGGGGCAGGCTGACCGCGCTGCTGCTCTCGCCCAACAGCAACCGCAGGCGCAGGGTGTTCAAGCCCCAGCAGAGGATGATCATGCCAAACATCCCCAGCAGCAGGACAAAGGGAAAACTCCCCAACCGCTGAAACATCTCACCGCCGCCGAGCACGAAGGGAATGACGATCGCTACCAGCAAGCCGGCGGCCAGCCACAGGATGCGTTTCACGCTGCCGACCTCGAGTGCCTGGCCTGTTTTTTCATCCAGGCCGCTTTAGTCATGGGTTTTCTGCCGTTTTCGATGAGTCGTTTCAATGTCTCTAGCCAGTAGTTGCGTGAAAAGTCGTGATGCATGTCCACGGGGTGCAGGCCAAGGCGAATGGTCGAGGCATCCTGCAACCGAGTTTCACGGTGGTCGCTGATCAGCTTTGACAGGCCGCGTCGCCAGGCGCTGCGAGCGCTCCAGACGATACCCGGCGCGTCGACCCGGGAAAAGTCGGGTAGACGATACAGGTGCTGGGGGTCGCTGGTGTAGTCCAATGGCAACTGGCGCAACGCTTGGCGTGTGCCGTCACTCATCAGCCAGGCCGGAGCCACGAAACCGTGCAGCGGCCAGCCTTGGCGTTGAAAGACCTCAATGCCTGCCTCCAGTCTCGCCATCGCCTGGGCTTGATCCAGCGCATAAAACTCGCCTTCCCACGTATAGACGCGCCGCATGAAGTAGTCCCGGGGTGTACGCGCCGGGGGGCCATCATCGCAGTGATAGTAACCGTGCAGTGCCAATTCGTCCCCTCGGTCGAGCCTTTGCTGCATCAGGTTCTGAAACGGTCGGTCGTTACCCACGGGGTTACGCTTGTGGAAATCAGGCACGACCAGCCATGTCATGGGAATGCCACCGATGGCATCTATGTCTGCGACGAAGGATTGATAGAGCGGCCAGGTTTCGGGCGCTACATCGTGTAGAACCACCAACACGGTGCGCTCACCGGCGCTGAAGTCAACCATGGGCAAGTGCCGGAATACGGCATTCCAGGACGGCCCGGTAATGTTCCAGCAAGCCGGTGACGACGGTATCCCAGCTATAGCGATCGCAAACGTGTTGCCGTGCCGCCTGGCCTTTTTCCTCCGGGTTGTTGGCAAACAACTCCTGCACTGCGCTGGCCATGGCCTGGGAATTGTTCGGCTGGCAGAGCAGGCCGCATTCCTCGGGCAGGATCTCGCTGAAGGCTCCTGCCGCAACGGCAATCACGGGAATTCCGCTGGCCATCGCCTCCAGAACAACCAGCCCAAAGGTTTCCTGGTCGCCGGCGTGGAGCAGGGCGTCCGCGCTGGCCAGCAGCCGTGCGACCTGGGACGCGGCGCAAAAATGACCGATCACCGAGACGTTATCGGGAACCTGGGTCGGCATGTGCGACCCGACCAGCAATAGGTGATAGCCCGAACCGAGCTGTTTCATGCAATCGAGCAACACCGGCAGGTTTTTCTCTTTGGAGCCTCGTCCAGCAAAGACCAGCAGGCGAGTTTCATCATCAAGCCCCAGCTCGACTTTCAATGCAGGGTCGCGCAGCGTCGGATTGAACGTGGCCAGGTCCACCCCGAGCGGCTGGACGTAGACGTTCTCGACGCCAAGACCGATGAGCTTGTCAGCCATCACTTTGCTGGGCGCCAGTACGCGATCGAAGTTGCCGTACAGTTTGCTGACGTAGGCTTCGACATTGGTGCCCAACCAGCTGCCGACGCGATTGCTGACCAACAGCGGCAGATCGGAATGATAAAAACCAATCACTGGGACATCCAGTTGACGGCGTGCATCCAGTGCGGCCCAGGCGGTGAGGTACGGATCGCCGACTTCAATCAGATCAGGCTTCAGGGCTTGCAGGACGTTTCGCCAAGGAGCGACTCGCAAAGGAAAGCGATAACCGTTGCCAAAGGGCAGGGCGGGAGCCGGGACTTTGTAAACGCCATCTCGTTGACTGAAGCCGGGACCAGGAATCAGCAGGCTGTGTCGAACGCCCGGCCTGAGGACCAGACGCCGATGCTTGGCGTCAAGGTAGGTGCGAACGCCACCGCTGGCAGGGGCGTAGAACATGGTCATGTCAGCGATATGCACGTGAACATCCCTCCGGTGAGTCGTCGTCCTAAACGTTGACCACTGACAAGAATAGATGTTCGGTGCAAGAAGCCGACGTCCCGACGCAACAAATACGTCAGAACGCCGCGCAGGCGACCGCGCCTGATGCAGACGCGGCGGTTGTCATGGGGTGGGCGATGTCAGATGCGGAAACTGCCGACCAGGTGCTTCAGACGAGCGGCCTGTTGTTCAAGATCCGCACAGGCGCGCAGGGTCGATTGCAGGTTTTCGACGCCTTCCTGATTCAGCGTGTTGATTTCGGTGATATCCACATTTATAGACTCCACCACTGAGGTCTGCTCTTCGGTGGCGGCGGCAACGGACTGGTTCATGCCGTCAATTTCGCCAATGCGGCGGGTCACGCTACTCAGTCGTTCGCCGGCCTTGTTGGCAATATTCACGCTGTCCTGGCTATGACGCTGGCTTTCGCCCATGGTCGCGACTGATTCACGGGCTCCGACCTGCAACTCCTCGATCATTTTCTGCACTTGCTGCGATGATTCCTGGGTGCGGTGGGCCAGGTTACGGACCTCATCGGCCACCACCGCGAAGCCGCGCCCGGCTTCCCCGGCTCTGGCCGCTTCAATGGCCGCATTGAGCGCCAGCAAATTGGTCTGCTGGGAAATACTGGTAATCACTTCCAGGATCTGCCCGATATTCACGGTTTTGCTGTTCAGCTCTTCGATGTTCACGCTTGAGGTGCTGATGGTTGACGACAGCTTGTTCATCGACTCGATGCTTTGCTCAACCACCTGCTGACCCTCTTCGGCCAATGTGCGCGCATCGCTTGCCTGTTGCGAGGCTTGGGCGGCGTTGTGGGCGATCTCCTGGGCTGCTGCCCCCAACTGGTTAATAGCGGCCGCGACACTGTTGGTCCGATTGGATTGTTCGTCGGAATTGACCATTGACGAGTTGGACGCGCTGACCACTCGCAGGGCGACTTCGTTGACGTATTCGGTCGCTGACGACACTTCACGGATCGATGTATGAATACGCTCCACAAAGCGATTGAAGGCTGTGCCCAGGATGCCGAATTCGTCTTGCGCGTGAATGCTCAGGCGTTTGGTCAGGTCACCTTCGCCATCGGCGATATCCTGCATGGCGCGGGTCATTACGTGCAGGGGTTTCATCAGCAGACGAATGAGCATCCCCAGCAAGGCGATGATGATCACTACCGCGATCACAGTGGCAATGATTGCCGAGGTGCGGAACCGGGTCAGCATCGAGAACGCTTTTTCCTTGTCGATGCTCAGGCCCAGGTACCAGTTCACCGATGGCAAACCCTTGATCGGGGCGAAGGTGAAGATGCGGGTTTTGCCGTCCACTTCCACTTCGCTCAGGTCGCTGCTGATGCGCGGTGTGTCCTGTGGGTAAATCTCCTTCAGGGTTTTCATCACGTTGGCTTTGTCTGGATTGACAAGAACCTTGCCATCGGCGCTAACCAGGAACGCGTAGCCCATGCCGTCGAAGTTCAGTGCATTGATGATCTTCACGATGATATTCAGGCTCAGGTCGCCGCCCGCGACACCCATGGTTTGCCCGGTTTTGATCACGGGCGTGGCGATGGTAATGATCAATTCACCGTTGGACGCATCGGTGTACGGTTCTGTCAGCATTGTGCTGCCACTGGCCAGCGCACCTTTGTACCAAGGGCGGGTTCGTGGGTCGTAATCGGCTGGCAGGTCGCTTGCCGGAAGGCTGATGAACTTGCCTGCGCTGTCGCCCACATAGGTAAAGTCAAACGTCGAGGCCAAGGCTTTTTGCCCAAGCAGGCTGGTAACGGCGGCGGGGTCAGGGTTGTTGGCGATGGTCTGGGAGACGTTTTCCACCAGCAGGATTCTGCCTGAAAGCCAGTTTTGAATATTGGTAGCGGTGCTGTTGCCCATTTCCTGAAGGTAATTATTCAGGTCATCACGAATGGCGTTACGTTGCAGGTAATCGTTATACAGAGTGAAAGAAGCAAACGCGGCCATCACAATCAATGAAGCGGCAAACAGGATCTTATGGCTGAATTTCAGAGCGTTATTCATATCGTGATCGGTCCGCTAAGGTTAATCCGTGCCAGGCGCGTCGGGTGACGGCCTGGTCGGGAGTACCACGAAAAATGGTCAATACTTTCTCTCACTCCATTAAGAAAAATCCGACAACATCTTCAGGTCGCTGGGTTGTTAACCAGCCTATCGACCGGCTGGATATAAAGTTTAAAGAGAGGTGATGAAATGCCCGATTCTCTGCAGTTTGTTATTGGCGCCACTCTCGATGGCCAGCCGGTCACTCAGCAACTGCGCCTGGCCAATCGCCATGGCCTGGTGGCTGGTGCAACCGGCACGGGCAAAACAGTGACCTTGCAGCGTCTGGCTGAAGCTTTCAGCGACGCAGGTATTGCGGTATTTGCAGCGGATATAAAAGGTGATCTTTGCGGGCTGGGTGCTGCGGGAGATCCGCAAGGCAAAATAGCCGAGCGAATCGCGGGTATGCCTTGGCTGCATCACACGCCTCAGGGTTATCCGGTCACGTTGTGGGATGTTCATGGTCAGACCGGTCATCCACTGCGCACCACCTTGACTGAAATGGGGCCATTGCTGCTGGGCAGCCTGATGGCGCTCACTGACAGCCAGCAGTCAGCGTTGTATGCGGCGTTCAAGGTGGCCGACCGTGAGGGGTTGTTGCTACTGGATATCAAAGACCTCAAGGCGCTGCTCAATCACCTGCGCGACAATCCGCAGTTGCTCGGCGAAGACAGCTCGCTGCTCACCACCGGGTCGAGTCAGGCGCTACAGCGGCGCCTGGCCGTATTGGAGCAGCAGGGCGCCGAAGCCTTGTTCGGTGAGCCGGCGTTGCAACTTGAGGATATTTTGCAGCCCGCTGCTGATGGGCGAGGACGCATTCATCTTCTGGATGCCAGCCGGCTGGTGCATGAGGCGCCCAAGGTTTATGCGACTTTTCTACTGTGGTTACTGGCGGAGCTATTCGAGCAGTTACCCGAGCGGGGCGATGCTGATAAACCATTGCTGGCGCTGTTCTTCGATGAGGCGCATTTATTGTTCGCCGATACGCCCAAGGCATTGCAGGAGCGACTCGAACAGGTAGTGCGGCTGATTCGTTCAAAGGGCGTCGGCGTGTACTTCGTCACGCAGTCTCCGGGCGATCTGCCGGATGATGTGCTGGCACAACTGGGGCTGCGTATCCAGCATGGCCTGCGCGCGTTCACCACCAAGGAGCAGAAATCCCTGCGCGCCGTGGCGAACGGATTCAGGCCTAATCCCGACATTGACACGTTGGCGGTGCTGACTGAGTTGGGTATTGGCGAAGCCCTGGTCGGCACCTTGCAGGATAAGGGCACGCCCGCCATGGTTCAGCGGGTGCTGATTGCGCCGCCACAATCGCGTATCGGGCCGCTGAGCGAAAGCGAGCGGGCGAGCCTGATTGCCCGCTCACCTTTGGCCGGCCGATACGACAAGCCTGTGGACCGCGAGTCGGCTTATGAAATGCTGATTGCGCGCAAGGTCGCCTTGCCCGAAAGCACCCAAACACCTGAAAAAACCGTCAAGGAGCAAGATAGCTTCAGCGACATGGCGGGCGAATGGTTGGGAGGTGTTGCGGGGCAAGCCATGAAGAGCGCGGTGCGCCAGGCTGCGGGTCAGCTAGGTCGACAATTGGTGCGAGGCTTGATGGGATCGTTGCTGGGGGGGACAAAAAAGCGCCGTTAGTGCAAGCGCCATCGCGGATTGCCCGCGATGGCGCTGCTTGATGCTCTATACCAATCAGGCCAGGACTTTGGACGCCAGCCAGAACAAGCCGGCCGAAAGCCCGACGGTCGCTGGCAGGGTCAGGATCCAGGCCAGAAGAATATTGCGCACCGTGCCGCCTTGCAGCCCGCTTTTGTTCGCAACCATGGTGCCCGCCACGCCGGATGACAAAATATGAGTCGTAGACACCGGTAGGCTGAACACGTTAGCCAGGGCAATGGCACTGGCGGTGGTGATCTGTGCGGACATGCCCTGAGCGTAGGTCATGCCCTGCTTGCCGATCTTCTCGCCAATGGTCAGAACCACGCGCTTCCAGCCGACCATAGTGCCCACGCCCAACGCCATCGCGACGGCGAGAATTACCCAGAAGGGTGCGTATTCGGTCGTCACTGTCAGGTCTTTACGCAGTTTTTCCAGATCGGATTTTTCACGGGCGCCCAGGGTCGGCAGTTTTGCCACCTTGCGCGCCGTGTCATCCAGGCAGAGCAGATAGCGACGCACTTCAATACGGCGTTCCGCCGGCAGGGCGTGATAGTCGGAGACACCTTTGAGCGTGTCGAGCAGCGCATCAATGGTCGGCTCGGTCTGATCCGGGTTGCAGCTTGAGCTGGCCGGCAGATCACCTTTCTCCGCTTTGCCCAGGGCCAGAAACTCACCCAGGGTTGCGCTGTTGCGGTTGTAGAACTGGCTCAGATGCAAAGTTGCATCCCGCGTGCGTTCAATCTGGTAGGTAGTGCTGCTCAGGTCCAGAACGAACTGGCTGGGAACAATGCCGATCAGTACCAGCATGATCAGGCCGATACCTTTCTGGCCATCATTGGAACCGTGCACGAAACTCACGGCCATTGCGGAAATCACCAACACCAGGCGATTCCAGAACGGCGGATGTTTTTTGTCATCCAGCTTGCGGCGCTGTTCCGGCGTCTTGTGCATCTTCGATTGAGGACGCCACCATTTCAACCCGATAAGCACCAGCCCGGCGACGATAAATCCGGCCAATGGCGAGAACACCAGGGAGGCGCCGATATCAATCGCTTTTTGCCAGTTGACTCCGTCGGCCAAGGGAATGTCGTTGATCAGCGCGTTGGCCAGGCCCACACCGAGGATCGAACCGATCAGTGTGTGTGAGCTGGATGCTGGAATGCCGAAGTACCAGGTGCCCAGGTTCCATGTGATCGCCGCTGCCAGCAGTGAGAACACCATGGCAAGCCCGTGACCGGTATTCACGTTGATCAGCAGCTCTACCGGCAGCAGGTGAACGATGGCATACGCCACGCCGACCCCGCCCAGCAGCACGCCGAGAAAGTTGAACACACCGGAAAAGAACACGGCCAGGTGAGGCGGCATGGCTTTGGTGTAAATGACTGTCGCCACCGCGTTGGCGGTGTCATGAAAGCCGTTGATGAACTCGAAGGTGAGGACGAATGCCAGGGCGAGCAGCAAGCTCACAAGTACCCAAGCATCTAGTCCGCTGAATAAATCGATCATGAAGGTTTTCTGACCCGGTCTGAAGGGGGCGGGATTATGACAGAAAAAATACTAATCGATGTGTCGGCTGCTCACCGGTATCGCTCAACAACGAAAATTAACCCGCGCATGACCCGCCCCTGAAATGATCGGGGAAGCTGTTATGCGCTGTTTCATGACTGCAACCCTGGCAAACAATTGCCTTGAAGAGGGTTCAAACCGTGCGGGTCAAACGCTGCACGCCTGAGTCGGAAGCCTTAGAGCTCTTCCTTCAGGTCTTTTTCCATCTTCTGCAGTTCTTGCTTGAACGCCTGATCCAGAAGACTGGCTTTTTTGCGCCATGGCTTGCGTTCCGGCTCCGGTTGCGCGGCGTAGGTGGTGATTTCGCCGCCGTAAACATCCTTGAAACGTTGTTCCTTGCGCTCAAGTTCCGCGCGCAGTTCATCTTTCGTCACTGTTGTTACCTGATTAAGTGGAATTAACTCTGGTGATATCGTGGCGTAGGGAAGTCTTCGCACATGATCATCCCGAAGGACGAAGCTGTAATGGCTGACAGGCCAGACAGATGCCTTGGGGGACATGAAGCTGAACGTCTTCTTGCTGCTCACGGCTACGGGCACCAGAAACAGAGCTGTCGTAGCGACATGGTCAAGTTGCATATGCCTTGGTTACATTGGCTGCAATTCACCGTTGCATGAATGCAGTGCAGTGCAGTGACCACGAAATGATCGCTGAACATGGATACGCATCCTGCGCTCACTGCGAATCGTTATTGCCAGCCAATTGACCGACACTATCTCCAAGAACTTCGGTCTCGTCAACTGTATGTGAGGGATGATTACCCGAGTACTTCATTAGCAGCGAATTTTGTGTACGAGTGTTCTGAAGTTTAGGTGGGGGATGAATATGACGAAACTTTCATACACCTGTTATTGATGGTGTTAGCCAAAATTCTGGCGATTGTGCAAAACACAAAGGTGTTTTTAACTGCCGCTGTGGCACCTGTCAGGTGGGTGAGAGGCATAAGTGGGAATGGCCTTGAGCTATCAAAGGCTGAAATAAAAACGGCCTTGCTTGGTAGGCAAGGCCGTGCCTAGGACTTCTTAGTGGGTACCTGACCAGTATTTTCCAAGAAGCCACTTATTGGCAGGTGAACGGTATAAGTATCTTCCCTGCGGGTCAATTG
This sequence comes from Pseudomonas sp., assembly GCA_036387095.1. Lineage (GTDB taxonomy): Bacteria > Pseudomonadota > Gammaproteobacteria > Pseudomonadales > Pseudomonadaceae > Aquipseudomonas. Next base: position 61,445 of record DASVUK010000170.1, on the reverse strand, counting down.
CGATTATCGGTCAGTTGTTCGATAATCGCCCAAAGCATCGGGAGCCCGGGATTTATAAACGCCTGCAAGCGGCGGTATATAAGGGCTGAAGAGTCAAAGCGAAGGTATTAACGATGAATGACGAACTGCGCAATTCTTTCGCCTCCCTGGCGCCGCCCATCGTGGCATCGCCCGCCAAGCGCATTCAGGCCTTTACCGGCGATCCCGATTTCATGACTTCCCTGGCGCGGGGGTTGGCAGTCATCCATGCCTTTCAGGAGCGCAAGCGTCATCTGACCATCGCCCAGATCAGTCACCGCACGGAAATTCCTCGCGCTGCCGTGCGCCGCTGCCTGCTAACCCTGATCAAGCTCGGCTACGCCACGACGGACGGGCGAACCTATTCGTTGCTGCCAAAGGTACTGACTTTGGGGCACGCTTATTTGTCTTCGACGCCGCTGGCGGTTTCCTCCCAGCCATATCTCGATCGCATGAGCGACTTGCTGCACGAGGCCTGCAATATGGCGACTCTTGAAGGCGACGACATTCTCTATATCGCCCGTTCGGCCACTACCCAGCGGCTTATCTCCGTGGATTTGGCCGTCGGCGGTCGACTGCCAGCCTATTGCACCTCCATGGGACGGATTCTGCTGGCGGCACTGGATGATGTATCACTGCGCGAATACCTGGATCATGTGGACTTGCAACCCAAGACCAGCCGCACCATTCGCACGGCGCAAGCATTGCTCGAATGCCTGCAGCAGGTTCGCCAGCAGGGCTGGTGCATTGTTGATCAAGAGCTGGAGCAAGGTTTGCGCTCGATCGCCGTGCCGGTTTATGACGCGTCCGGTCAGGTGTTGGCGGCTCTTAACGTCAGCACCAGCGCCGGACGAGTTGCCCGCAGCGATCTGGAACAGCGATTCCTGCCTATCATGCTCGACGCCAGCCGGGATTTGAGCACCCAGCTATTCACCTGATTGGTAGCGGATTTTGTGCGATTAACGAACGGTTAGTCGATTATCGGATTGTTTGCGTCGGTGCCCGGGCATAACCTCAGTTCTATTCCAGCGCAGCGTTCCTGCGCTGTTCATTGAACAAGAGTTGAGTTCGGGAGCACCCTCATGGCTGAAATACTTTCTCTACGCGACGCCGTGAAGCAATTGGTCAACGATGGCGACACCGTTGCGCTGGAAGGCTTCACCCATTTGATTCCAACGGCCGCAGGCCATGAAATCATCCGCCAGGGCAAAAAAGACCTGACGCTGGTGCGCATGACACCGGACCTGATCTACGACCAGCTGATCGGTGCCGGTTGCGCCAAACGCCTGATTTTTTCCTGGGGCGGTAATCCAGGTGTGGGTTCGCTGCATCGTCTGCGCGATGCTGTCGAAAAGCAGTGGCCTCACTCGATTGAAATCGAAGAACACAGTCACGCTGACCTTGCCAACGCTTACGTGGCGGGTGCTTCGGGATTGCCCTTTGCGGTGCTGCGCGCCTATGCCGGTTCCGATCTGCCCAAGGTCAACCCGCTCATCAAAACGGTCACTTGCCCATTTACCGGCGAAGTGCTCGCTGCCGTTCCCGCCGTGCGTCCTGATGTCACTGTTATTCACGCACAAAAAGCCGACCGCAAGGGCAACGTCCTGTTGTGGGGCATTCTTGGTGTGCAAAAAGAAGCCGCGCTGGCAGCCAAGCGTTGCATCGTCACCGTCGAAGAAATCGTCGACGACCTCAAAGCGCCGATGAATGCTTGTGTCTTGCCTACCTGGGCCTTGAGCGCTGTTTGCCTCGTACCGGGCGGCGCGCACCCTTCTTACGCCCACGGGTATTACGAGCGCGACAATCGTTTTTATCAGGCTTGGGATGCGATTGCCCGCGATCGCGAAAGCTTCACCGCCTGGCTCAACGAATACGTCCATGGCACGGCGGATTTCAGTGAGTTCCAGGGCAAATTGGCCCGCGCTTCGGAGGCAAAATAATGAGTTACTCCACCAATGAAATGATGACCATCGCCGCCGCGCGCCGCTTGCGTAACGGGGCTGTCTGTTTTGTCGGCATTGGCCTTCCTTCCAAGGCCGCCAACCTGGCGCGCCTGACGTCTTCGCCTGATGTGGTGTTGATCTATGAGTCCGGCCCGATTGGCGCCAAACCTTCGGTATTGCCGCTGTCCATTGGTGATGGCGAATTGGCTGAAACCGCTGACACGGTAGTGTCCACTAGCGAAATCTTCCGCTACTGGCTACAAGGCGGACGCGTTGATGTCGGTTTTCTGGGCGCCGCGCAAGTAGACCGTTTCGGCAACATCAACACCACCGTGGTCGGCGATTACAACCACCCGAAAGTGCGTTTGCCGGGTGCCGGTGGCGCGCCGGAAATCGCTGGTTCCGCCAAGCAGGTGTTGATCATCCTCAAGCAATCGGCACGGGCATTCGTTAATAAGCTGGATTTCATGACATCCGTCGGCCACGGCGAGGGCGGCGACTCGCGCAAACGTCTTGGTCTGCCGGGTGCCGGGCCGGTGGGGATTATCACGGACCTGTGCATCATGGAGCCTGAAGCAGGAACCAATGAGTTTGTCGTTACCACGTTGCATCCGGGTGTCACTCGCGAACAAGTGATTGCGGCTACAGGCTGGGAGGTTCGCTTTGCGGACAATGTGGTGTATTCCGCCGAGCCCACTGATATCGAATTGAATGCCCTGCGTGATCTGGAAGCGCGAACCGCTGCCGCTCACGGTCAGGCCCCGGGAGAAGCGTGATGCGTGAAGTGTTTATCTGCGATGGGATTCGCACCCCGATAGGACGCTTTGGTGGCGGATTGTCCAGTGTGCGCGCCGACGATCTGGCGGCCGTACCGATCAAGGCATTGATGGAGCGCAACCCTTCGGTGGACTGGAACGAAGTCGACGAAGTCTTCTTCGGCTGCGCCAACCAGGCGGGCGAAGACAACCGCAATGTCGCACGGATGGCGGCACTGCTGGCCGGATTGCCTGAGAGCATTCCCGGCGTGACGCTTAATCGGCTCTGTGCTTCAGGGATGGATGCCATTGGTACGGCGTTTCGCGCCATTGCTTCAGGTGAAATGGAGCTGGCCATTGCCGGTGGCGTCGAATCGATGTCCCGTGCGCCGTTTGTCATGGGCAAGGCCGATGCAGCGTTTTCGCGCAACATGAAGCTGGAAGACACCACCATTGGCTGGCGCTTCATCAATCCGCTGATGAAAGAGCAGTACGGCGTCGATTCGATGCCCCAGACGGGTGATAACGTCGCCGATGATTTCAGGATTTCACGAGCCGATCAGGACGCTTTCGCCCTGCGCAGCCAGCAGCGCGCCGCCGCTGCCCAGGCTGCGGGCTTTTTCAAAGAGGAAATCGTTGCGGTACGCGTGGCGCACAAGAAAGGCGAAACGGTTGTCGAGCAGGATGAACATCCCCGCGCCGACACCAGCCTGGAAACCCTGAGCAGGCTTAAGCCGGTCAATGGACCTGGCAAGACTGTCACGGCTGGCAATGCTTCGGGCGTCAACGACGGTGCCGCAGCGCTGATTCTGGCTTCGGCCGAAGCAGTCAAAAAGCACGGCCTGACCCCGCGGGCACGGATTCTGGGCATGGCCAGCGCTGGCGTCGCGCCGCGCGTCATGGGCATCGGTCCGGTGCCGGCAGTGCGCAAGTTGGTAGAGCGTCTGGGGCTGGCTGTCTCGGATTTCGACGTGATCGAACTCAACGAGGCATTTGCCAGCCAAGGAATCGCGGTCCTGCGCGAGTTGGGTCTGCCCGACGATGCCCCGCAGGTAAATCCCAATGGCGGCGCTATCGCACTGGGCCATCCGCTAGGGATGAGTGGTGCTCGTCTGGTCTTGACGGCATTGCACCAACTGGAAAAAAGCTGCGGGCGTCGAGGTCTTGCGACGATGTGTGTGGGAGTAGGGCAGGGCCTCGCACTGGCGATTGAGCGATAACGCTACACCCGCGAGATTACACTCACCCGAGTCGTCGACTGCCTCCACGAAAAGGCAAATCGACGGCTTGGGTGATTGTTTTGTTCTCATGTCGTCACTCGGCTCGGTTGTAAGCGAGCTTGCTCGCGAATGATTCCATGCGGTTAGCTCATCCGGTGTCTGGCAAACCGCCTCGCGAATGAATTCGCTCTGACGAGGGCGGGTAATTGTTTTCAAATTGTTGCGTGCTGTTTGGGATCAGTGTTACTGGTTATGTACTGGACGCTGTCTTAACACTTATGGGGAAAAATAATGACAACGACGCATTACACAGGTGAAGAACGCAGCAAGAGGATATTCGCAATTGTCGGTGCCTCCTCGGGCAACCTGGTTGAATGGTTCGACTTCTATGTCTATGCCTTTTGCGCCATCTATTTTGCGCCCGCTTTCTTTCCATCCGATGATCCAACCGTACAACTGCTCAACACCGCCGGGGTATTCGCCGCCGGTTTTCTGATGCGTCCCATAGGTGGCTGGCTGTTCGGCCGGGTCGCCGACAAGCATGGCCGCAAAAACTCCATGATGATCGCGGTCCTGATGATGTGCGGCGGCTCGCTCATGATCGCCTGCCTGCCCACTTACGCCTCTATCGGGGTCTGGGCTCCGGCGCTGCTGTTGCTGGCGCGCCTGATTCAGGGGCTATCGGTGGGCGGCGAATACGGCACGACCGCGACGTATATGAGTGAAGTGGCGCTGCGGGGGCAGCGAGGCTTTTTCGCGTCCTTCCAGTATGTAACGCTGATCGGCGGCCAACTGTTGGCAGTGCTGACGGTAGTGATCATGCAGCAGTTCCTCAGCGCTGAAGAACTGCGCGCCTACGGCTGGAGGATTCCCTTCGTCATCGGCGCCATCGCAGCAGTGATTTCGCTGTTTCTGCGTCGCAGTCTCGAAGAAACCACTACCGCTGAAAGCCGTAAGGACAAGGATGCGGGCAGCATCGGCGCCTTGTTCCGCGATCACAAGGCGGCCTTTATCACGGTGCTGGGTTACACCGCTGGCGGCTCGCTGATTTTCTACACCTTCACCACTTACATGCAGAAATACCTGGTGAACACCGGCGGCATGGACCCCAAGACGGCCAGTTACATCATGACCGGCGCGCTCTTCCTTTATATGTGCATGCAGCCGCTGTTCGGCATGCTGGCGGACAAGATTGGCCGTCGCAATTCAATGCTGTGGTTCGGTGCGCTAGGCACCTTGTGCACCGTGCCGATCCTGATGACGCTGAAAACCACCACCAATCCGTTCATGGCTTTCGTGCTGATCACACTGGCGCTGGCCATCGTCAGCTTCTATACGTCCATCAGCGGCCTGGTAAAAGCCGAGATGTTTCCGCCTCAGGTGCGGGCGTTGGGTGTCGGCCTGGCCTATGCGGTGGCTAACGCCGTGTTCGGCGGTTCCGCCGAGTACGTAGCGCTTAACCTGAAGAACATGGGGATGGAGAGCAACTTCTACTGGTATGTGACGGTCATGATGGCTATCGCCTTCCTGTTCAGCCTGAGGCTTCCAAAGCAACCGGCGTACTTGCATCACGATCATTGATTGATTCACACGCCAACTGCGACGTGTTTTTCAAGATCAAAAAAAACCCACCTCAATCGGTGGGTTTTTTTAATGTGGCAATCAGAACAATTGAACGCTCGGTTTCTCCTGAGAGATAGGCTGAGCTTTACCGGTCTGCTCGTACCAGCCGCCGCCCAGGGCCTTGTACAAATTGACCTCGCTGGTCAGTTGGGACAGGCGGTCAGTGATCAACGACTGCTGAGCGCTGAACAGCGAGCGCTGGGCGTCGAGGAAAGTCAGGTTGCTGTCGATGCCAATCCGATAGCGACGTTCGGCCAGACGGTAGTAGTCCTGGTTGGCAGCAACGAAATCACGTTGGGCCTGCAACTGTTCGTTGAAGGTTTTGCGTGACGCCAAGCCGTCGGACACTTCCTGAAACGCTGTCTGAATCGCCTTCTCGTAGTTGGCGACCGTGATGTCTTTCTGGATTTTCGAATAATCCAGGCTGGCACGCAGGCTACCGGCGTTGAAGATCGGGATGCTGATGCTGGGCTTGAACAGCCAGGTGCCCGATCCGCCATCGAACAGGCCGGACAAGTCCGGACTGATCGACCCGGCATTGGCCGTCAGGCTGATGCTCGGAAAGAACGCTGCACGTGCCGCGCCGATGTTGGCATTGGCAGCCTTGAGCTGATGCTCGGCTTGCAGGATGTCCGGACGACGCTGCAGCAGATCCGATGGCATGCCTGCGGGCATGACGCTCAGCAGGTCGGCGCTCAATGGCTGGGCTGGCGGCAGGTTGTTCGGCACACCGGTACCGAGCAGCAAGGTCAGGTTGTTCAAGTCCTGGGCAACCAGGCGCTGATATTGCGCCAGCTTGACCCGGGCGCTTTCCACCGAGGTTCGTGACTGACTCAGATCCAGTGCTGATGACACGCCGACTTCATTGCTGCGCGAGGTCAGGCGATAGCTTTCCTCGAACGCCTTGAGGGTGTCCTGAGTGAGCTTGAGCAGCTCCTTGTCGGCTTGCCAGGTCAGATAGGCATTGGCAACGTTTGCCACCAGGCTGATCTGAGTGCTGCGACGTGCTTCTTCGCTGGAGAAGTAGGTCTCCAACGCCTGTTCGCTAAGGCTGCGCACTCGGCCGAACAGGTCCAGTTCATAAGCGCTGATGCCCAGAGTGGCCGAATACTGGCTGGTAATACCCGCCTGGCCGCTGGTGGACAGATTCGCCGGAACCCGCTGACGGCTCGCGCCGCCATCGGCCGATACTGCCGGGAACAGATCCGCGCGTTGAATGCGGTATTGCGCACGGTAGGCATCGATGTTCAGGGCCGCTACGCGCAGGTCGCGGTTGTTGACCAGCGAGGTCTGGATCAGCTGTTGCAGGGCCGGGTCATGGAAAAACTGACGCCAGCCTTGCTCTGCCGCCGCAACATTGGCCGCTTCGGTCGGCGAATACGCCGGACCTTGCGGATACTGCGCCGCCACCGGCGCCGTAGGCTGCTTGTACTCAGGGATCAACGAGCAGCCGCCGAGAATGAACGCGGTGACCGCCAGAGAGATCAGGGACTTGCTCATTGGCCAGCCTCATCATGTGGGGTTTCTTTCTGTTTGCCCTTGAACAGCGAGGATACCGAGACGAAGAACAGCGGTACCCAGAAAATCGCCAGGACAACGGCCGTGATCATACCGCCGATTACGCCGGTACCGATCGAATGTTGACTGCCTGAACCTGCGCCTGTGGAAATCGCCAACGGTACAACCCCGAGGATGAAGGCCATGGACGTCATCACAATCGGTCGCAGACGCATCCGGCAAGCTTCAATCGCCGCATCCACAAGGCTTTTGCCTTGTTCATGCAGTTCCTTGGCGAACTCCACGATCAGGATCGCGTTCTTCGCCGCCAGGCCCACCGTCACCAACAGACCCACCTGGAAGAACACGTCGTTGGACAAACCACGAAGGCTCGTTGCCATCAATGCACCAATGACGCCAAGCGGAACGACGAGCAACACCGCGATAGGGATCGACCAGCTTTCATAAAGTGCCGCCAGACAGAGGAACACCACCAGCAGCGACAGGGCATACAAGGCCGGCGCCTGGGAGCCGGACAGACGTTCTTCATACGACAGGCCGGTCCACGAGTAACCGATACCCGCTGGCAGTTTTTTGGCCAGCGCTTCGACTTCAGCCATCGCTTCGCCCGAGCTATAGCCTGGTGCCGGGGTACCGAGCACTTCCTCAGCGGTCACACCGTTATAACGCGACAGTTTCGGAGAGCCGTAGACCCAGGTGCCCGAAGCGAAGGATGCAAATGGCACCATTTCACCGCTGGCGTTGCGCACGTACCACTTCTTCAAGTCTTCAGGGTTCATGCGGGCATTGGCTTCGCCCTGGATATAAACCTTTTTGACTCGACCTCGGTCGATGAAGTCGTTGACGTAACTACCGCCCAGGGCGATCGACAGCGTGGTGTTGATGTCCGAGAGCGTCACGCCCAAGGCACTGGCACGCTCGTCATCAATGGTCAGTTGATACTGCGGCTCGTCATTCAAGCCGTTGGGACGCACGCCCGCCAGAATCTTGCTTTGTGCCGCCATGCCGAGGAACTGGTTACGCGCTTCCATCAACTTGGCGTGACCCACTCCGCCCTGATCCTGAAGGAAGACGTCGAAACCGGTTGCGTTACCCAGTTCCAGAACGGCAGGAGGAACCACCGCAAACACCATGGCGTCACGGAAGCCGAAGAAGTGCGCCTGCGCCCGCTTCGCCAGCGCAAACACGCTGTTTTCCGCCGAACGATCACCCCATGGCTTGAGCATGATGAATGCCAGACCGGAGCTCTGACCGCGACCTGCGAAGTTGAAGCCGTTTACGGTGAACACCGAGGCCACGGCGTCGCCTTCTTTTTCCAGCAGGTAAGAGCGCATGTTGTCGATGACGCCCTGTGTGCGCTCGGCCGAGGAACCCGCCGGAGTCTGCACTTGGGCAAAAATCACGCCCTGATCCTCTTCAGGCAGGAACGCTGCCGGAATGCGGGTGAACATCCAGATCATGCCGGCGAAAATCAGGAGGTAAACCAGAAATGCCGGAAGACGATGCTTGAGCATGTTGCCCACGCCGCGTTCGTAGCTTTGTACGCTGCGATCGAAGGTCCGGTTGAACCAGCCAAAGAAGCCGCGTTTTGGCTGCCCGTGCTTTTCGTGGTCAATGGGCTTGAGCATGGTGGCGCACAAGGCCGGGGTGAAGATCAGTGCGACGAGCACCGACAGGGCCATGGCCGAGACAATGGTGATCGAGAACTGTTTGTAGATCACCCCGGTGGAACCGCCGAAGAAGGCCATTGGCAGCAGAACGGCCGAAAGCACAAGGGCGATACCGATCAGCGCACCCTGGATTTGCTCCATGGACTTGATCGTGGCTTCTCGCGGCGAAAGTTTTTCCTCCGCCATTACCCGCTCGACGTTTTCCACCACCACAATCGCATCGTCCACCAGCAAGCCGATGGCCAGGATCATGCCGAACATGGTCAAGGTGTTGATGGTGAAGCCGAAGGCCGCGAGGATACCGAAAGTACCCAGCAACACCACAGGCACCGTCATCGTGGTGATGATGGTGGCGCGGAAGTTTTGCAGGAACAGGTACATCACCAGGAACACCAGCACAATCGCTTCGCCCAGCGTGTGAACCACGCCGGAAATCGATTCACTGACCACTGGCGTGGTGTCATACGGGTAAACGACTTTCATGCCTGGCGGGAAGAACGGTTCGAGTTGCGATACCGTCGTGCGGATCGCCTTGGCGGTATCCAGGGCGTTGGCGCCGGTTGCCAGCTTGATGGCCAGACCGGATGCCGCCTTACCGTTGAACTGCGCATCAATGCTGTAGTTTTCACCACCCAGCCCGACCCGGGCGACGTCACGCAGGCGAACTTGCGAGCCGTCTTGATTCACCTTCAGGAAAATATTGCCGAACTGTTCCGCCGTCTGCAGACGCGTCTTGCCGATGATGGTTGCGTTGAGCTGCTGGCCCGGCATGGCAGGCAAGCCGCCTAGCTGGCCGGAAGATACCTGGACGTTCTGGGCGGAAATCGCTGTTTTAACGTCCACCGGAGTCAGCTGGAAATTATTCAGCTTGGCCGGGTCGAGCCAGATACGCATGGCGTACTGGGCACCGAAGACCTGAAAGTCGCCTACACCGGAGGTGCGAGAGATCGGGTCCTGCATGTTGGAGACGATATAGTTGGCCAAGTCTTCCTTGCCCATGCTGCCGTCTTCAGACACCAGGCCGATCACCATCAGGAAGTTTTTCACTGCCTTGGTTACCCGGATGCCCTGCTGCTGCACTTCTTGCGGCAAAAGGGGCGTTGCCAGGTTCAGCTTGTTCTGCACCTGTACCTGAGCGGTGTCCGGGTTGGTGCCCTGGTTGAACGTCGCGGTGATGGTCATGCTGCCATCGGAGTTACTTTCCGAACCAACATAACGCAGGTTGTCGATACCGTTGAGCTGCTGCTCGATCACCTGAACCACGGTGTCCTGCACGGTCTGCGCCGAAGCGCCCGGATAGGTAACCTGGATCGCGATGGCCGGAGGCGCAATGCTCGGGTATTGGTTGATCGGCAATTTGAGGATCGATAGAGCCCCGACCAGCATGATCACGAGGGCTATTACCCACGCGAAAATCGGGCGGTCGATAAAAAATTTCGACATGAATTACTCCCCTTTGCTGCCTGCGGCTTTTTCAGTTGCCGGGGCAGGTGCCGGGTTTGCCGACTTGACGTTGGTTGCTTCTGCGACCTTCACTTCTGCACCTGGTTTAACGTACTGCAGACCTTCGGTAATTATCCGGTCTCCGGCGACCAGGCCACTTTCGATCAACCAGTCGCTGCCCACGGTGCGATTGGCCACCAATGTGCGCAATTCGACCTTGTTGTCCTTGTTCACGATCAAAGCGGTCGGGGTGCCTTTCAGGTCCCGTGTCACGCCTTGTTGTGGCGCCAGAATCGCTGCGGCATTGACGCCGGCCTGCAGGCGAGCGTGAACAAACATGCCCGGCAGCAAACGATGGTCCGGGTTCGGGAACACGGCACGCAATGTCACGGAGCCGGTGGTCTGATCGACTGAAACTTCAGAGAATTCCAGTTTGCCTTCCAACGGATATTCGCTGTTGTCTTCCAGGGTCAGCTTGACCTTGGCCGCGTTGTCTCCGGCCTTCTGCAGCTTGCCGCTGTCGAGTTCGGCGCGCAGCTTGAGCATGTCGGCCGAAGACTGCACAACGTCGACGTAGATCGGATCGAGCTGCTGAATCGTCGCCATGGCATCTGTTTGCGCGCTGCTGACCAGCGCACCTTCAGTTACCAAAGAGCGTCCAATACGGCCCGAAATCGGCGCAAGCACTTTGGTGTAGCGCAGGTTGATCTGTGCGGTCTGGTAAGTGGCCTGGGCGGTCAGGCTGTCGGCCAGAGCCGTGTCGTACTCCTGACGGCTGACGGCTTGTTCGCTCACCAGCTGCTTATAGCGATCTGCCAGGGATTTGGCCGACTGCAAGGCCGCCTTGGCGCTGTTGGCAGTGGCTTCGTAAAGGGCTGGATCAATCTGATACAGCTGCTGACCGGCCTTGACGTCGGCACCTTCGGTGAACAAGCGTTTGAGAATGATGCCGTTTACTTGAGGCCGGACTTCGGCGATGCGAAACGCTGTGGTTCTGCCAGGCAGATCCGACGTAAGCGTGTACGGCTGGGTTTTCAGGGTGACCACACCAACCTGAGGTGGCGGCGGAGCAGGGGCCGCCTCTTCTTTTTTACTGCAACCGCCGAGCAAGGTGGCCAGGGCGACGGCAGTGACCAGAACGGTAACAGCTGGCTTGAATTGCATGAAGATCCTCGGGTCAGGAGCCTGAGTGCTCAAGAAGGTTAAAGGTTAAAAATGTATTCCGGCTAGATAAGTAGGAAGCTAATGAATATACTTACATTCACGGTTGTTTGTAAATACCCAGCCCTGCATCAATAGGCCGCAAGGGGAGGGGGATTGTAGGTTCGGGACAAGGCAATACAAATGTCGCCCGGTTCTGCTTGAGTGCTGCCCTTTTGCAGCTTCAGGCAATTTGATTGAGGTTTTACTGCCATGGTCCGTCGTACCAAAGAGGAAGCTCAGGTAACCCGCAGCCAGATTCTGGAAGCTGCCGAGCAGGCATTCTATGAGCGAGGCGTGGCCCGCACGACCCTGGCGGACATCGCATCGATTGCCGGTGTCACTCGCGGCGCGATCTACTGGCACTTCAGCAACAAGGCTGATCTGGTGCAAGCGATGCTCGACAGCCTGCAGGAACCCCTTGAAGAAATGGCCAAGGCCAGCGAAAGCGAGGACGAAGAAGACCCGTTGGGTTGCATGAAAAAACTTCTGATTCATTTGTTTCATCAAGTTGCACTGGACCCGAAAACACGTCGCATCAATGAGATTCTGTTTCATAAATGCGAGTTCACCGATGAAATGTGTGACTTCCGCCGCCAGCGTCAGGCCAGCGCCTTGGAATGCAATGACCGAATCGGGGTAGCCCTCAGCAATGCGGTTCGAAAGGGTCAGCTTCCGGTGGATCTGGACAGCATCCGGGCATCGATCACATTGCATGCCTATATCGATGGCATGCTCGGCCAGTGGTTGCTGATTCCCGACAGCTATTCACTCAGCAAACACGCGGAGCAGTGGGTAGAAGCTGGCCTGGATATGCTGCGCCTGAGCCCTGCGCTGCGAAACTGATCCTGGCCTCGCCGATGCGCTTCAAGCGTTGTCTGGGCGTCCTTGGCAAGAAGCGTTGGCGGATAGCTCAGGAGTTTACGCTGCGTTCAAGGGTTTTGGGCGCAATGCCAGTATTAAACTTCATGACATTTGTTGCTTGAGTAGTCCTGTCTTGTAGGACGTCAGTAGGACATTTCTTGAAACGTGTAGCTGATTTCCCAAACTAATTCTCGCGTATTGCTCCTCCGTGCAACTCCCTTCACTCTTTGCGCCAAGCAAACATGAACAGGAAGATTTGCATGTTTTCGGGCACCCTAGCGCTCATTTGCCCTGTAGTTCGCGACAAAGTCCGTGCTGCGTCTCAACGCCTTAAAATCGCCCCAGACCTCCCGGGTCCTGCAACGCAGCAGGCGCAAACGACTGGGGCACTCCGTCCATGCTCAGGTTTCAGGATGATGAGGAGGACCGCTCGTGTCGGAAACTCTTTCTGAAGCTGTGCGTTTGTTGGGGCGGCTCCGGGATGGGGCTGACCGTCTGGCAATCAATTCCGAGCAAGGCGTGCCCGTGGTACGTCTGGGTCTGATCACGACGCTGTACTTCAGGCACGGACATACGCCGGATGCGCGATGCCGGATCGACGCCTGCTTCGCTCGTTTCCATGAGGCCTTCCGCTCATTTCTCAATTGGCAGTCGTACCAGCGCGTGCGCAAGCTTTCACCGAGTAGTTTCGCTCGGTGCAGACGACAAATCCTGCAAAGCTCGCCGGACGAGCCACTGCTGTGGTCACTGTCCAGTGCGAACGCCTCGGCAGTAGCCACTCATCAGCTTTGCGTGACGAGCACGGCTCAAGCGCAGGCAGATACGGATCTTTGTTGTCTGAAAATGGTGCTGCCCTGGACGTATCTGCTCACCAACGGGGGGGCGCAACAGTACGAGGGCTGGCTTAAATATCTGTGCAGCCAGGTTCATGCCGAGCATGGTTATGCTGGCCTGGCTTGCATTCTGCCGGCGGAGGGGCAGTGTCATCTGCCTCTTGAATACCGCCTGGCTCAGGCCTACAGCGGTTTGATGGTCGATTCGGGACCGCATATAGAAAGCCTGCGCTTGCTCGATCGGGTCAAAGGCGTCAGTTGGTACACCGTTCTGGGACAGCGCTTCATCAAGCAACTGGGTGGCAATGATCGGCTGCGCGGTACGTTGAGCCCGCACAGCGACGTTACCTTCCATGCCTACGCCGGCGGTTTGATGATCCGCGCCGGTGTGCTTCCGGACTTGATGCCCAGCACAGAAGCACCAGCGCAGGCTTACAGGGCAATAAACAAAGTACTCAAGCCGATTCGCCTTCAGGACGCGGGCTGCCTGCATCCTTATCCTGTTGCTGGACCCTGTTTTACGGAAGAGACGACCGCGCAGTGGTATGCGCGTTTCGACGACAAACCCAAGCCTGCGGTGAATGCCGGACAGCCTTGTCCTGAAACCGGTAACTGGTTCAGCAATGCCAAGGCTCGCTCGCGACGGTTTTTCAATCAGGGCGAAGTCATGCCAGCATTCGCCCACATGAGGCCTGAGCGTACACAGTGGTTCTGGGCGGACTGATCGACCTTCCCCGGTCGCGGCTTTGTGAATGGTTCGTCATCGCCCGGTTATTGGCTAAGCTTTGTGCAAATCAATAAAAGAGGTGTCGCTAATGCCGTTTTCGCCACGCTGTACCGGGCTCGCAAAAGCTGTAGTGGGATCATTGGTGTGTCTAATGTGGCTGGGGCAACAAGCATGGGCAGGTGCAGAGAGTCCTGATCAGGGAGCGGCTGCCAGTGCCTTGCTGGAAAAAGCCGTGCAGCGTTTTCAGCAGGAAGGCGATAAAGCCTTTGCCGAATTCAGCCGCCAAGGCGAGTTTGTCGATGGTGAGCGTTACGTGTTCGTGGTGGATACCAAGGGCGTGATGCTTGCCAGTGGCGGGCCATCAGTGGCGTTGATTGGGCGTGACGTGTCCCAGGTATTGGAGCCGGACCTGCAGAAGGCCTTCAAGCAAGCCCTGCAAACGCCCGCCACCCAAGGCGTCCAGCAGGCGGAATACCGTTGGAACAACTGGGCTGACGGTAAGGTAGAGCGCAAGCGTGTTTACTTCCAGCGGGTAGGGGACCGCATTTTGGCAGTGGGCTACTACGTGCCCCGTGCTTCACCTGAACAGGCCAAGGCACTGCTGGATAAAGCGTTAACCGCGCTTGCCGATGACCCCAAAGACACGTTGACCGCGATCAACAGCCTCAAGGGCGGGTTCCTTCAAGACGATCTGTATGTATTCGTCGTTGATCTGACGAACGACCGCTACGTCGCCCACGGCACTAACCTGCGCTTGATCAATACCGATTTTCGCAAGGTCAAGGATCCCGAAGGCAAGCCGGTGGGCGAGCCGATTCTGGCGCTGATTGGCAAACAGGATGCGGGTGAATACCAATACCGTTGGCGTAACCCGGTCACTGGCAAAGTGGAAAACAAGCACGCCTACGTGCGCAAGGCAGGCCACTATCTGGTGGCGGTGGGGTATTACAGCAAGTGATGGTGATGGGGAAACGCTCGGCTACGCCTGCTGATGCGCTTTTCCCCGCAACAATGCGTTAGGCATCGACAGTGCAGCGGCCAGCCCGAAGAGGGACACTGCTGCGCTGATCATCATCAAATGACGGAAGGTCAGCGCCAGCTCGCTGCGCAAATGTTGCAACGCGGGGCCGCTGGCAGCGTTGAGACTGTCCATCAATAAATTGCCGGACCCGCCTTCAATGCCCATGTGCGTGCCGCCTGCCGTATTCAGACCGGTTCGCTGGAGCATGGCCAGTAACAGTGCAGACATTACCGCTACACCGACAGCCCCGCCCAACGAGCGAAACAGATTGGTGGTGCTGGTGGCCACGCCCATGTCTCGCGGCGCAACCGAGTTCTGAGTGCCGACCAGCGAAGTCGGAAACTGCATGCCGCTGGCGAAGCCGGTCAACACCATGAACAGGCTGGTCAACAACAGTGATTGCGGCGGGGTGAAGGCCATGCCGAGGATTGCGACGGGCATCAGCAGCGCACCGGTCAGGATCAGGGGTTTGTAGCGTCCGGTCAGGGAAGTACGGCGACCTGCGAAATAAGCGCCCATGGGCATACCAATCGCCAACGGCATCAGGTGCAGGGCGGCGCTGTCGGCACCGCCGCCGGTCACGGTCTGAAAGCGCAGCGGTACAAGGACGATCAGCGAAATAGCCTGAAAGCTGGTAAAGAAGATCGTGCACCAGCACAGCACCGCGCTGCGATTGGCAAACAGGTGCATGGGCAGCAACGGTTCCTGAGTACGCCGCTCATAAAGGACGAACGCCACCAGCGCCAGCAACGCTATACCCAGCAGAGCGATGACCTGGGTATCGCGCCAGCTATGGCCCTGACCGATGTCGGTGATACCCAGCAGCAGTGAGGTCAGGCCGATGATCATCAGCAAAGTGCCCCGGTAGTCGATGATGGGTTTGCGCTGTGGAACGGGCAGGCCGATCAGCGTGCGTTTCGCCACCCACCACGCGATCAGGCCCAGCGGCAGGTTGATCAGGAACACCCAGCGCCACGACAGGTATTGCGTCATAAAGCCGCCCAGCACCGGGCCGGCCACGCTGGCCGCGGCGTACATGCCGCTGAAGTAACCCTGATAACGACCGCGCTCGCGGGGCGGCACGATGTCGCCGATGATGGCCTGGCTGACCGACACCATCCCGCCGGCGCCGATGCCCTGAACGATCCTCGCCAGTACCAGCTGTTCCATGCTTTGTGCCATGCCGCAAAACATCGACGCCAGAGTGAACAGCCCGAGTCCGAATAGCATCAGATTGCGCCGCCCGTACAAATCGCCGAGCTTCCCGTAAATCGGAACCGCGACCGTGAGCGCTACCATGTAGGCGGAAATTACCCAGGCCAGCAGGTCAAAATCCATAAATTGCGCAGAAATGGCAGGCATCGAGACGGCGACGATGGTTTGATCCAGCGCGCTGAGAAACACAGCCATCATCAAGGCGAACAAAACGCTGCGGATAGACGGCGTGGTTTGATTGAGACTGGTCAAGGCGGAACCTGATCGACAGTGTTTACCCGTCGCAATAGCGTCAGGAGAAAGTCGTCAGTCTAATCCGATAGCTTGCTAATCGATAGCTGGCTTGTGCGCGTACGCGAGTTGAGGGTTTCGGCAAAACAGCGCTGGGGCAGGCGCTGACGTGTGATGGCAGGCCTGGCTGGAATCAAGTGTTGCGCGCCGACGATGCGGTAACGTCACCGCAGAGCGCTAAACGTCGCATCGGTGGGCACGCAGTGGCCAAAGCTGCAACTGGCTACCCGAGGCGCCTCGCGGATCAGTTCGATTCGATAAGCCCCCGCTGCATAAAGACCGACCACCGCAGCGGCACCCAGTACTGCCAGACACTTTCTTGTTTTTATGTTCATGACGCTTTCCTCATTCCGACTACAAAGCAGCTCTGAAAGGGACTGAGAAAATTGTAGGACACCTTCTGCTTTGACGTAGGAAAGAAAAGATCTAGTAAATAGTCAATTGGCCATCAATCGTTATAGCTCTTGTCGCTGGGCCGCCTGGGCCAGAAGCCAGTCAATCAATTCGCGTAATTGCGGCGAAGCGCCAGGTCGCGTTGGGAACACAAAATAGTAGGCCGCTCCGGTGCGTACTTTCAGGTCAAAAGGCATGACCAACCGTCCTGCGTTCAAGTCTTCGCCGATCAGCGCCCAGTCGCCAATGGCCACGCCGGTGCCTTGGGACGCCACCGACATCGCCAGATCCAGCGTGTCGAAATGCTGGCCTTTGCTGATATTACTGACGGTCGCGCCTGCGGCTTTCAGCCACTGCTCCCAATCGCGCTGGTCCCGGGTCGGGTGCAGCAACATGTGCTGTTCAAGATCGGCCAGCGTCTTGAGCGGTACCGGCCCCGCCAATAACTGTTGCGAGCAGACCGGCGTCAGTTGCTCGTCGAAAATATGATGGACTTGCATCGAGCTGTCGGGGCGGGCGCCATAAACCACGGCGGCATCAAACTCCTCCCGGCGAAAATCCACGGCATGCTGGACGGTGGTCGTCAGCTCCACCGGCACATCCGGACGCTCCTTTTGCCACTGCAGCAGGCGCGGCAACAACCAGCGCATCAGACACGTCGGGGCTTTGAGTTGCAGGGCATCACGTTTTACGCCGACTTGCTCCACCGCTTCGTCGATCAGGGCGAATACCTGCTGGATACGCGGAAACAGCTCCCGACCCTGCGCCGTCAAGCTCAGCCCTCGGGCCTGGCGCTGAAACAGGGAGTAGCCCAGATGACTTTCCAGGCCGGAAATCTGGCGGCTGACGGCGCCTTGGGTGATGTGCAACAGTTCGGCAGCACGGGTGAAGTTGCAGCACTGGGCCGTGATCAGGAAGGTGTGAAGCGCTGGAAGGGGCGGCAAACGTTTCATGAGGTTTCAGGCATGCATAGGGAACATGCCTAAGCATGACATTTTATGCGTTGTCACAACCATGCCCGGCAGTTCCAATTAGCCTCACATGCTGTAACCACGCGCGCCTGACGTCATGCGCGAACGTCGGACAGTTCCAGAATCGATGAAGGAAGGATGGCAAATGGCAACTTGCGGCGAAGTGTTGGTGAAGTTACTGGAGGGTTATGGCGTCGAGCGAGTGTTTGGCATTCCGGGGGTGCATACCGTCGAGTTGTATCGGGGACTGGCGGATTCGACCATCAGCCACGTCACACCTCGCCACGAACAGGGTGCGGGTTTCATGGCCGACGGCTATGCCCGCACCAGCGGCAAGCCGGGCGTGTGCTTCATCATTACCGGCCCCGGCATGACCAATATCACCACCGCAATGGGCCAGGCATACGCTGACTCGATCCCCATGCTGGTCATTTCCAGCGTGCAGTCGCGCAATCAGTTGGGCGGTGGACGCGGCAAGTTGCACGAATTGCCATCGCAGAGCGCGCTGGTAGCCGGCGTTGCCGCGTTCTCTCATACCTTGATGTCGGCCAGTGAATTGCCTGGGGTGCTCGCCCGCGCGTTTGCGCTGTTCCAGGCCGGCCGTCCCCGCCCGGTGCATATTGAAATTCCGCTGGATGTGTTGGTCGAGAACGCCGATGCGTTGCTGCAAAGCCCGCCGGTCCGTGTGTTTCCGGCAGGCGCCGCACCAGCGGCCGTGGCGCAGATGGCCAGTCTTCTGGCCAAGGCCAGGCGTCCGTTGATTCTGGCTGGTGGCGGGGCCATTGACTCGGCGCACGCCTTGACGAAACTGGCCGAACAACTGGACGCCCCGGTTGCGCTGACCATCAACGCCAAGGGCATGCTGGCGTCGCGTCATCCGCTGCTCATAGGCTCGACCCAATCCCTGGCGGCGACCCGGGCGCTGGTCAACGATGCGGATGTGGTCCTGGCCATCGGCACAGAGCTGGCGGAAACCGATTACGACATCACCTTTACCGACAGCTTCAAGATTCCCGGCACGTTGCTGCGTGTCGACATCGACCCCGATCAAACCGTGCGTAATTTCCCGCCTGCCGTAGCGCTGGTTTCCGACGCCACGATCGCCGTTAATGCGCTGCTCGCCGAGCTGACCGGTCAGCATCGGGAAGAGCGTCTTGAAGATTGGGGGAGCGCTCGGGTGGCTGCGTTGCGCCAAACCCTGGAGGCGTCCTGGGACACCGCGACACGAGGTCAGACCCGATTCCTGCAAACGATTCTCCAGGTGTTGCCTGACGTGGTGCTAGTGGGTGACTCCACCCAGCCGGTCTACACCGGCAATCTGACCCTGAATCTGGATCACCCGCGCCGTTGGTTCAACTCTTCCACAGGCTACGGAACCCTGGGCTATGCCTTGCCCGCTGCCATAGGCGCGTGGCTGGGTGCTGCTGATTGCGGATCGCATCATCCGGTCGCTTGCCTGATCGGCGACGGCGGTCTGCAATTCACGTTGGCAGAACTGGCCAGCGCGGTCGAAGCCCGGACACCGATCATCGTGCTGCTGTGGAACAACCAAGGCTACGAAGAAATCAAGAAATACATGGTCAATCGCGCCATCACCCCCGTGGGCGTGGACATCTTCACCCCTGACTTTGTCGGTGTGGCCAAGGCTCTAGGCTGCGCGGCGCAGGCGGTGTCCGGTGTCGAACAACTCAAGGCCGCGTTGCAGGCGGCGCAGGAACGTACAGGGCCAACCCTGATTGAAATCGACCAACAGGTCTGGATGAACGGGATGCAAGACTGATGAGTGTGATGACCTTGGAACACGGCCTGTATATCGCTGGGCAATGGCGCTTGGGCAAGGAACTATTGACGGTGATCAACCCGGCAACCGAAGCACATCTGGCCACCGTTGCCGGCGGTGACGCGCGGGCGCTGGATCAGGCTGTGCAGGCTGCACAGCTGGCGTTTGGCGAATGGTCACAAACCTCTGGCGCGTCAAGGGCCAGAATTTTGCGGGCCATTGCCGCAGGTGTTGCCGAGCAACGTGCGACCTTGATGCATCTGCAATCGAGCAACAACGGCAAGCCGCAATTGGAAGCTGGCATCGACGTCGATGACGTGATCGCCACCTTCGAGTATTACGCAGACCTGGCCCAAGCACTGGATGGCCAGCAGGATTGTTCTGTAGCGCTGCCCAGCGACGACTTCAGCGCACGCTTGCGGCGCGAGCCTTGCGGAGTGGTCGGGCTGATCGTGCCGTGGAATTTCCCCATGGTCACGACCGCCTGGAAACTTGCCCCGGCCTTGGCAGCCGGATGTTGCGTTGTGCTCAAACCGTCGGAAGTGACGCCTTTGGCCGAGTTGGCCCTGGCAAAGATCATCGCTGCCAGCGGCCTTCCGGACGGCGTGTTCAATCTGGTTTGCGGGACCGGCCTTGCGGTGGGCGCGCCCATGGCTGCGGACCCACGGATCGCGAAAATATCCTTTACCGGCAGTAATGCGGTGGGGGTTCAGGTGATGCAGCGGGCTGCCGAAACCGTCAAGGGCGTGAGTCTGGAGCTAGGCGGCAAATCGTCATTACTGGTACTGGCCGATGCCGATCTGGATCTGGCGGTGGAACTGGCGAGCGGCGGCGGCTTTTTCAACGCCGGGCAGATGTGCTCGGCCACCAGTCGGGTCTTGGTGGCGCAGCCGTTGCTGGAAGCGTTTCTGAGCCGTTTGGTTGCACGGGCCGAGGCCATTTGCGTGGGTGAGCCCTCGCAGGAGGGCGTCGAGATGGGCCCATTGGTCAATCAGGCGCAATATCGACGCGTGATTGCCCATATAGAAGCGGGCAAACACGCGGGTGCACGGCTTTTATGTGGCGGCGAACGACCCGCTGATCAGCCGTTGGGCTATTTTCTACGGCCCACGGTATTCACCGATGTGCCCCTGGACAGTGCACTGTGGCGCGAAGAGATTTTCGGTCCGGTGCTCTGTGTGCGTGGATTTACCTCGCAAGCCGAAGCCATCGCCTTGGCCAATGACAGTGAATACGGTCTGGTAGCCAGTGTGGTGGGCAGTGATGGGCCAGCCACCGAACGGGTTGCCAATGCCCTGCAGGCCGGGCTGGTGTGGATCAACGCACCCCAGGTGATTTTCCCGCAGACCGCGTGGGGCGGTTACAAACAGAGCAGTCTGGGTCGAGAGCTCGGACCCTGGGGCATGCAAGCGTTCCAGGAAATAAAACACGTCATCCGCGCCGTCTGATCGGGCATGAACGGCTCACGCATGCCTCTTGGCGAGGCATGCATCCAGCGCATGGCTTCAATGACTAATTTTCGATTGTTGAGGGTTCGGCGGGCACTCAGGATTGGCCCGCCGACTCAGCCGATGTGCCCGGAACACGGGCACTTGATCAGCGCTTGCGGAACGCGGTTCGCGTGTCGCGACGATGCGGTCACCCTCAACATGCAGCAACGAAAATGGAGTCCAGAATGGGCCAGCATGATCTGAACAGAAGACAGTTCATCAAGACAGTGGGCGTCGCATCGGTCGCCGCAGCAGCCATGTCGATGCCGTTCATCCGCGCCAATGCCAGTGACACCCGATTCCAGGGCAAGACCCTGCGTCTGCTGACCTGGTCAGATGACACCGGCCTGGCTGCGTTGCGCAACATTGCGGCCACGTTCGAAGCCAAGACCGGTGCCAAAGTCATTGCTGACCGCACCGGCAGCACCTCGGAAATGGTCGCCAAGCTCAAGGCGGGCGGTGATCGTGCGCAATATGACGTGATTACCCTGGCCGGCGTCGGCGCAGAAGGCCTGGCTGCGGCGGGACTGCTGGAAAAGCCGGACCTCAATCGCATCCCCAATATCGTCGATGTCCCGGAGAAATATCGCACCGGCGCCAACGGTCATGGCATCGGCTACCTGTTGTGGTGCAACAGCCTGATCTACAGCACCCGCACCGTAAAAGAAGCACCGGACAGCTACGCCGCGCTGTGGGACAAAGACCTGGCACCGAGCATTTTCCTGCCGCCGCCGAACTGGACCGAGGCCATGGACCTGATCATCATCGCTGCCAAACTGGCCGGCGGTGACGAGCACAATATCGAACCGGGCTTCAAGAAGCTGGCTGAACTCAAGGACCGGGTCGTGACCTTGGGCGAGAACCCGAACCAGATCGCCGAATTGTTCCGCACCGGCTCCCTGGACATGGGCGGCCTTTACGCACCGGCGTTTTTCCCCAATCAGATTCGTGATCCGGCTTACGGTCTGGGTGCCACCTTCGGCATGAAGGAAGGCTTCTATACCGACTTGATGCAGTCTGTGATGCCGAAAAATCGCCCCGGCGATACGGATCTGGCCTACGCCTTTATCAACCACTCTCTGGACCCGCTGGTGCAGGGCAAGATGGCCGAAGATATCTACAACGGCCCGGTCAACGCCAAGGCGATCATCTCCGCCGAAGCGCGCAAGAGCCCGTATATCCTGACGCCTGAGCAGATCGCCGATAAAGCGATCATGCACGACAACGCTTTCCTGGCCACCGTCCATGACCAGTGGATTCGTCGCTACACCGAGATTTTCTCTTCCTGAGACCCTGTGCATTGCTTGTGGGGCGAGCTTGCTCGCGAAGGGGCGGTGCAGAGGCGATTCAATGCGTCTGCAACATGACTTTCGCAAGCAAGCTTGCCCACGAGCCTCGGGTGATCCCTCGGTTACTAATAATGAGAACACCACCATGGAACACCAACCCTTGATTCGCCCGGTATCCGTGGCCGTCCCACGCAAACCGGGGAAATTTTCCCCCACCGCCCGAGCGTGGCTGTTCCTGACGCCATCGATGCTGTTCATGGCCGTGCTGATCGCCGCCAGCCTGTTGGTTCTGCGCATGAGCGTTGGCACCAAAGGTGCGGAGTGGACCGGTTTCAGCCTGGACAGCTATGCCCAGTTGCTGGAGCCCTATTACCTGAAATCATTGCTGCTGACCTTGCGCCTGGCGCTGATCAGCGCAGTGATTGCCGTGATCCTGGCGATCCCGGTGGGTTACACCATGTCGCGGCTGCAATCGCCCTTTATCCGGCGCCTGTTTCTGGCGGCGGTGCTACTGCCGCTGCTGGTCAACCTGCTGCTGCAAAGCTACGGCTGGCTGGTGATTCTGGGGCCGGGCGGCATGCTCAATCAGGCGTTGAAAGGCATGGGCCTGATCACCCGGCCGATCATGATGCTGTACAACCAGAACGGCGTTTTGATGGGGCTGGTGCAAACCGCATTCCCCCTTGCGGTGCTGCCCATCGCCAGCGCCATGCGCGGTGTTTCGCGCAGTTACGAAGAAGCCGCTGCAACACTGGGCGCAAGCCGTTTTCAAGTCTTTCGTCAGGTCGTACTGCCCATGAGCCTGCCCGGCATTATTACGGGGGCCACCCTGGTGTTTGCCTACAACGCCAGCAGCTTTGTCGTACCGCTGCTATTGGGCGGTCGTCGGGTGCCGATGCTGGCGGTGATGGTTCATGACCAGATCGCACCTTTGATGAACTGGCCGGCCGCTTCGGCGGCGGGTGTGGTGCTGATCGTCACCACCCTGGCAATCATGACCCTTTCTGAGTACATCACTGGCCGCCGCCGTCGCATGCTGGAGGCTTCGCAATGAACCCTTTGACGAAGAAACGCTTTCGCCGGCAGCCGGTTTTACCGGGTGATACTGGCCGTTTCGCAGCGATCCTTTCGGGCTTCATTCTGCTGCTGGCCGTCATGCCGATCCTGACCATGATTGTCATGTCGTTCAGCGGTGCATCGAACCTGGACTTTCCGCCTTCCAGCTACAGCCTGAAATGGTACGAAGCCGCCTGGCGCACGTTTGTTTCGCCTGACGCCAGCGACGTGTTGAGCCTGGGCAAGGCCATGACCACCAGCCTGTTGGTGGCGTGCCTGACCATGGTTTTCGCCACGATCATCGCCGTGCCCGCATCCTACGCACTGACTCGCTGCGAATTTCGCGGCAAGGCCGTGGCTCTGCAATTGATGTCCTTGCCGCTGGTGTTCCCCATGGTGGTGCTGGGCCTGGCGCTGTTGCTGATATTCGACAGCCTGCCATTCCACATGGACACCTCTCGGCTGGTGATTGCCCACGTGATTCTGGCGTTGCCATTCGTGGTGAAAAACTGCACGGCGGCGATGATGTCCATCGGCAGCGAAGTTGAGGAGGCCGCGCAAATGCTCGGCGCTTCGCCGCTGCGGGCGATTGTCGATGTGGTGGTGCCGCTAATGAAGTCCGGGATTCTGGCGGGCATGTTGCTGGCGTTCATCGTCTCGTTCAACGAATTCACCGTGACCTACTTCCTCTACAACATCGACGTCATGACCGTGCCGATCTGGATGTACAGCCGCACCGTTTCATCCCTTGATCCCACCGTTTTTTCATTCGCCGTGCTCATCGTGCTTATCGACTTCGTCCTGATCTGGGCGCTGGAAAAGCTGGTGGGCGAAGGTGGCGTCTCGTTCTGATTGCCAGCCGCAAGCCCTTCGGGCCAAGCCCGGAGGCTTTCGCGGCAGAACCATTGAGGTTTACAAAAAATGACCGGATTGATTCTGGAAAACGTAGAGAAATACTACGGCTCGGCTTGCGCAGTAACAGACGTCAACCTGAATTTGCCGCAAGGCAAGCTGGTATGTTTCCTCGGTCCGTCCGGTTGCGGCAAGACCACCTTGCTGCGCATGATCGCGGGGCTGGAAACCCTGAGCGGCGGTGAAATCCGCCTGGATGGAGAAGACATCAGCCACACGCCCGCGCATCAGCGCAATTTCGGCATGGTGTTCCAGTCTTTGGCGTTGTTTCCACACATGACGGTGGGCGAAAACATTGCCTATCCACTCAAGCTGCGCGGGGTAGGCAAGCCAGAGCAGAAAGCGCGGGTCACTGAGCTGTTGGAGTTGATCCAGCTGCAACAAATGGTCGATCGCCCGGTGGCCAAGTTGTCCGGCGGCCAGCGTCAGCGGGTCGCCATCGCCCGCGCCATTGCTTCGCATCCGAAGCTGCTG
Source organism: Pseudomonas sp. (assembly GCA_036387095.1). GTDB lineage: Bacteria > Pseudomonadota > Gammaproteobacteria > Pseudomonadales > Pseudomonadaceae > Aquipseudomonas. Next base: position 36,739 of record DASVUK010000170.1, on the reverse strand, counting down.
TTGCTGGATGAGCCGTTGTCGGCACTGGACGCCAAGCTACGTGAGTCCATGCAGGTGGAAATTCGGCAGCTGCAAAAACGCTTGAACATCACCACGATTCTGGTCACCCATGATCAGCGTGAGGCCATGACCATGGCCGATATCGTCGTGGTACTGGGTGAGCATCGTGTGCAGCAGGTGGGTACGCCTATCGAGATCTATCGCAATCCGGCCAATGAGTTCGTTGCAGACTTTATCGGCTCGGGCAATATTTTCGCAGGCGTTGCGCTGGGGAACGGCCAGGTCGGCTTGCCGGGCGGGGAAGCGTTGAGTGTGCCCGCCAGCGACAGCATTGCCGCAGGAACCCCCATCAAGATGCTGGTACGCCCCGAGGATTTGCAACTGTCACTTTCACGAACCGCAGCGGCCAATCATCTGGCGGGTACCGTTACTTTCATCCGTGATATCGGCGCAACCATTGAAACCACGGTGGACTGTTCCGGCGTATCACTGACCGCGCTGAGCACGCCCAATCAATGCCTGGGTTTGAATGTCGGTCACTCAGTATCGGTGATTGTTCCGGTGCAAGCCTGCCGGGTACTGAACGCCTGATTGCCCAGCGTATTTTCAGACTGTCTTGCGTAAGCGCGCCAAATCCCTGAGCGGTGGCGCGCCGAACTGACGGCTGTATTCCCGACTGAACTGCGACGCGCTTTCATAGCCCACCTTATAACCGGCGGCAGATGCATCGAGTCCATCGGCGAGCATCAGGCGTCGGGCTTCCTGCAAGCGCAGCTGCTTTTGGTATTGCAGCGGGCTCATGGCGGTCACCGCCTTGAAGCGGTGGTGCAGGGTCGAAACACTCAAATTGACTTCCCGCGCCAGTTCCTCGATGCGCAGTGGCTCATCAAAGTGAGTGTTCAGCCAAGTGATTGCCTGGGTTACGCGATGTGTCTGACAGTTGGTGATAGCAATTTCGTACAGCCGATGCCCCTGTTGACCCCGTAGCAGGCGATAAAGGATTTCCCGTTTGATCAGGGGCGCGAGCATGGCGATGTCTTTCGGACTGTCCAGCAAGCGCAACAAACGCAGCACCGCATCGAGCAACTGGGTGTCGATGCGTTCGATGTACAGGCCGCGCCCGCTTGGACGGGTCGGAACACTCATGGGGCCCGCTTCGGCAATCATTGCGTTGATTTCGTTGGGATCGATATCCAGGCGCAGCGCCAGATTAGGGTTGTCCGCCGTAGCGTTGAGGATCTTGCCGCTCAACGGCATGGCCACCGACAAAACCAGATAATTCAAAGGGTCGTAGGTGTAGGTTTCGTCACCCAGTCGCACTTGTTTGCTGCCATGGGCAAAGATGCATAAGGCCGGTTGTGCCAGGGACGGCAAGGATTCCGACGGTTTTTCATAGCGCACGACGAACAGCGGCGCGATAGCGGTCTGGAACGAGCCTTCCTTTGGCGCGAAGCGGCGAATCAGGTCCGCGAGTTCGATGCGCTGTTTTTCCATGTCTTCGCTTAACTGTTCAACGTGGCATTCGAGCTGCGACATGCTTAGGTCCTTTAATCCTTTGTTAATGGGCTCAGCTTATTTTTGTGCAAGGCAAAGGGCTACGCGAATCCTGCCGGATGATTGCCTGATCCTGCCGCCCTGAACATCCTAAGGCCATAAACCCGCTGTTCTGCCGGTTGTCGATCAGGCTGACCGCACGGCCAGCGCCCGCAAGAATTGGCGGCCTTAACCGCCGCCATGCAGGATCGGGCAATAACCTGGCAGGAACCGTCTACCTACACTTGTCAGGAGTCTTTAATCTCGGTTTCTGTCGCCGCAGTGCGAACTATTTCATGCGTCACGCAAAACAAGGAGCTACGACCATGCCTCAATCATCATCGGTGAGCCATCTCGTTTTCGCCCGTGCCAGGAATGGCCAGAGTGACCTGCTCGGTGCACGCCTGGACAGCCTGATCGCGCCATCCCTGAATACCCCCGGATGCCTGCAATTTGCCTTGCACCATTCGTCGCGCGATCCTGATCTCTGGCTGATTTCCGGTTCATGGGCAGACGAACAGGCCATGAACGTCTGGTTCGACACCCCCCATTTGCAGGTCTTTTCCGACATCGTTCAGGAGCTGATCGTCAGCAGCCTGGATTTTCATACCTTCGCCACTCACGAAGGTGCGGACCCTGACGTGCAGCAGATGCTCCGCGCGATCTGATCCGCGACGGTTTAGAATCTCCTGCTTTCACACACACAGCAGGAACGCCTCCATGGCCCGTAAAGAATTTCAATATTTCGAAGCTGTGACCGCGATGGTCCCGGGTGAAGGTGGTTATGACGCAGCCATTGCGGTCAAAGCCCTTCACGCAGGTGGCGCGCCGACATTTCATCGGGTGTTGAACGGACAGAAGTTCAAGACTGCTCACGATGCCGACCTTGCCGCCACTGAAGAACTGGCGCGGCTGATCGACATCGACGTTGAAGGCAATCCGGTATTCGAATCGTAGTCATAAATCCGGACGCTGGCGGATCACGCCTTGGGACGGTACATCTGAAACAGCGCTTCGGGCCCCAGCTGGAAATAATCAGCCGGACCGCCGCCACGCAGGATCGGCTCGCCCGCCGCCGTGTCGTAGATCCCGTCCTTGAGCAGTCGCTTGGCGATGTGCACGGCAACCACTTCACCCAGAATCAGCCAGCTGGGGACCCGTTCTTTGTCCGCACGTTGTAGCTGGATAATCTGGGTCACCTTGCACTCGAAGGACACCGGAGTCTCCTTTACCCGAGGCACCGCGACAATTTGCGAGGCCAGCGGTGTCAGGTTTGCCAACTCAAACTCGCTCACGTCCGGCGCAACCGGCGCGCAGCTTTGATTCATGGCTTCGGCCAGCGGGCGCGTAGCCAGGTTCCAGACGAATTCGCCAGTCTGCTCGATGTTATTAAGGCTGTCTTTACGGCCGACACTGCAAAAACCAATGATCGGCGGAATGTAGTTGAAGGCATTGAAGAAGCTATAGGGCGCCAGATTCAATTTGCCGTTGGCATCCTGCGACGAAATCCAGCCGATCGGGCGTGGTCCGACGATGGCATTGAACGGGTCGTGAGGCAGGCGGTGTCCCAGGGACGGTTCATACGAATGGATGTCATCTGACATGGGCGCGATTCCTGTAACCACAAAAAGGGGAGTAGAGGAGCGCCATAGTGCAAGGCCAGCGCTGGAGATTCCAGAGTGATCGAAGCATTTGGCATGAGTCTGTGCGCCGGGCGAATGCCGTCGGGTAGAAAATTCCCCTTGGCCAAAAACGAATAAGCCCGGCATTTAGCCGGGCTGGGTGTCGCCATCGGGAAATTAACCCAGACGGTTTGCACCAACATGGTCAGCGCCATCAGCGGCCAGACGGTTTGCACCGACGTGATCGGAACCATCGGCGGCCTGACGGTTTGCACCGACACGGTCAGCGCCATCAGCAGCCAGACGATTGGCACCTACGTGATCGGAGCCATCGGCAGCCTGACGGTTTGCACCGACACGGTCAGCGCCATCAGCAGCCAGACGATTGGCACCTACATGATCGGAACCATCGGCGGCCTGAGGGTTGTGGGTGGCGTTGGTGTGCGACGAACCGCCTTCGGCAACAACGGTGGAATTGAGCAGATTGCTGGTTTCAACGGCAGGAAGAGCAAAAGCGCTTGATGCCAGAACAGAGAAAGCCAGGCCAAAAATCAGTTTGTTAGTTTTCATGATCAGGTACTCCACATCGAATATGTTGTGTCACTCGGTATGGAGGCAATGCTACGCGTCTGACTTTTATTAAGAAGTTAATAGGGATGCTAGCGATCATCGCTGAAAATGATAGTGCGCCACAGGGCGCTGTATTCGGGCGTATCAGGCTCGGTTGCGCAGTTGTGGTGCATTTCTGTGAAAAATCTCGTAACAACCCATCTTGACAAATTAGATACTTGGTTTTAGTTGCTCAATTTACCGATTTTGGAGGGGAATATTGCACCAGAATATCCGGGGTCTTCTAAAAGCTTCTCCTGAAAAAAAGGGCAGCCCTTCATTTAGGGGCTGCCCTTGATCATTCAGGGTGATGACGGCTCAGTCGGTTTCGATTCGAGAGTGCTTGCGGGTGTCTTTCATAAACACATAAACAAGCAGCGAAACAGCGATACACGCGGTGACGTACCAGTAATAGCCCGTTTCCATCCCGATGCTCTTGAACCACAGTGCGATGTATTCAGCGGTGCCGCCAAAGATCGACACGGTCAGCGCGTAAGGCAAGCCAACGCCCAGCGCGCGGATTTCCGTCGGGAACAGTTCAGCCTTCACCACGGCATTGATCGAGGTATAACCGCTGACGATGATCAGCGCCGCCATAATCAGGAGAAAGGCACCCCACCAGGTCTGCACGGTGTGCAGGGTCGTCAGGATCGGCACCGTGCAGAGCGTGCCCATCACGCCGAAGGCAATCAGGATCGGACGGCGGCCGATCTTGTCCGACAGTGCGCCGACAAAGGGTTGCAGAACCATGAACAGAAACAGCGTCGCCGCTGAAATGGTGGTCGAGTCGGTGATGCTCATGCCGACCGTGTTCACCAGGTATTTCTGCATGTACGTGGTGTAGGTATAGAACGCCAGCGTGCCGCCCATGGTCAGGCCGACGACGGTCATCAGCTCCTTGGGGTGTCGCATCAGCGTGCGCATCAGACTTTCTTTTGGCTTTTCCTTCTTTTTACGGGTGAACGACTCGGTTTCTTCCATGCCGCGACGCAGGAACAGCGCGACCACAGCGCACAGTGCACCGATCACGAACGGCACACGCCAGCCCCACGCGTACAGCTGTTCGGTGGTCAGGGTCTGTTGCAGCACGATCAGCACTGCCAGCGCGATGAGTTGACCGGAAATCAGTGTCACGTACTGGAAGCTGGAGAAAAAGCCGCGACGCTCCTTGGTCGCCATTTCGCTGAGGTAGGTTGCCGAGGTGCCGTATTCACCGCCCACGGAAAGCCCCTGGAGCAGACGGGCGAATACCAGCAGGATCGGCGCGCCGACGCCAATGACTTCATAGCCTGGCGTCAGGGCGATGATCAGCGAGCCGAAGCACATCAACAACACCGAAGCCATCAGCGCGGCCTTGCGTCCCTTGCGGTCGGCGTAAAGCCCCATGAGCCAGCCGCCAATAGGGCGCATGAGGAAGCCCACGGCGAAAATCGCCGCAGTGTTCAGCAACTGCGCGGTGGTGTCGCCTTTAGGGAAAAAGGACTTGGCGAAGTACAGCGAGAAGGCAGCGTAGACGTACCAGTCATACCACTCGACCATGTTGCCGACTGAACCGCTGAAGATGGATTTGAGACGACTGGAGGTGGTCTTCGCAGCAACGGGTGCGCTGGCCGACCCTTTCGACAGGGAGTTTGGAATTTCCATAGTGTTCCTTGCATTCATTGTTTTTAGAAGGGCGCGTCAAAATGCGGCCGTGCAGCCCTATAGCAGGAGCTGTGCCAGCCGTAAGAAGCCCTATTTAGAGGGGGCGATGGGATTGTTTGAGCGGAAATCCGCTTATGTTATCGATGGCAGTGAGCGGAATATTGCCGATTCAAGGTGTGATGCCCTAAACAAACATCTCCCGCAGCAAACCGTGGCGCTGCATCTTTTCATTCAGCGTGCGGCGTGGCAGCTGTAATTCAGTGAGCACGGCCTTGATGTCGCCTTTGTGCCGGGTCAGGGCGGCACGCAGACACTGGTACTCGAAAGCTTCCTGCTGAGCGGCGAGTGATGTTCCGGCGTCGAGTGCAGCCGGCTCCGACGGGCTCAGACCCAAGGTCTGACGTTCGGCGGCATTGGCCAGTTCGCGCACATTGCCAGGCCAGTTGTGGGTCAGTAACTGGCTCAGTTGTGCTGCGCTGAGTTCCGGTGCCTTGCGGCCCAGGCGCTGCGCGGCTGCCCTGGTAAAGTGGCTGAACAACAGCGCAATGTCTTCTCGTCGCTCCCGTAACGGCGGCAGGCGAAGTTCGGCGACGTTTAGCCTGTAGGCCAGATCTTCCCGAAAACGTCCGGCCCGTGCTTCTTCCAGCAAGTCGGGCTTGGTGGCCGCGATGATGCGCAGATCCACCTTGATCGGCTTATTGGAACCCAGGCGTTCCAGCTGTTTGTCCTGCAAGACGCGCAGTAACTTGACCTGTTGGGCCAAGGGCATGCTTTCGATTTCATCGAGAAACAAGGTGCCACCGTCAGCGTATTCCAGCTTGCCGATGCGCTTGCCCTGCGCGCCGGTAAACGCGCCGGTCTCATGTCCGAACAGCTCGGCCTCGAACAGGTGTTCCGGGATTGCCGCGCAATTGAGGGCAACGAAAGGCTTTTTAGCGCGCGGGCCGAAGTCGTGCAGGCAACGGGCAACGAGCTCTTTGCCGCTGCCGGTTTCACCCCGAATCACGACGTTCACCGGCAGTTGCGACAGGTCCAGAACCTGGTTGCGCAATGTTTGCAAGGCAGGCGATACGCCGAGCAATGTCGAGTCCAGTTGGGTGCGGGCATCGGCTTGTTCATGCAGGCGGCGGTTTTCCAGGACCAACTGACGTTTTTCCAGGGCCCGTCGCAGATTGCTTAACAAGGTTTCGGGGCTGAAAGGTTTTTCCAGGAAGTCGTAGGCGCCGTCGCGTATGGCATCTACGGCCATGGGGACGTCGCCGTGGCCGGTGAGCAGAATCACCGGCAGATCGGCGTCCAGCGCCTGAAGTCGTGCCAGCAATGCCAGGCCGCCCATTCCCGGCATGCGCACGTCGCTAAGAATCACCCCCGGAAAATGTTCAGGCAAACTCGCCAGACAATCCTCGGCGCGGCTGTAGACCTGCACCTCAAAGCCCGACAGCGTCAGCCATTGCTCCACGGCATCGCGAATCGGGGCTTCGTCGTCGACGACGATCACAGCATTCAGCATGGGGGTTCTGCCTCCAGGTAGTGATTGGGCAGACTGAACGAAAACCGCGCGCCCTGACCATGGTTTTGTGCCGCGATCTGCCCGCCCAGTTCGTGCACGATGGCGTAGGACACCGCCAACCCGAGCCCAAGTCCGTCGCCCACGGGTTTGGTGGTGAAGAAAGGATCGAAGAGATTGGCCATGTGTTCAGCGGCAATGCCGCCGCCGCTGTCGATGACGCTCAGGCACCAGCGATTTTCTTGCGCGCAAATCACGATTTCCAGACGTCTGAGCGGTTTGTCGCCCATGGCATCCAGAGCGTTGCGCAACAAATTGATCAACACCTGTTCCAGGCGAATGGCATCGCCGCGAACCCATGCGGGCCGGGTCAGGTGCAACACGCACTGAATGTGTTCGTCACGAATGCGCGAGTCCAGAAGCAGCAAGGCCTGGTCGACAACTGCCGCCAGATCCAGTCGTTCGCGCAGACCGCCAGGGCTTTTGCGGGCAAACGTCTTCAGATGTCCGGTGAGGGCGGCCATGCGGGTCAGCTGCTTGTCCAGCGGTGCCAGGGCTTTATAGGCATCGTCGATGCGCCCGTGATCCAGCAGCAGACGCAAGGTTGCCAGTTGCATGCGCTGGGCGGTCAGCGGTTGGTTGATTTCATGGGCCAGCGCGGCGGACATCTGCCCTAGCGCTGCCAGCTTGGTTGATTGCACCAGGCCCTCCTGGGCAGTGCGCAATTCGATGGTGCGCTCTTGCACCAGAAGCTCCAGCTCGTCGCGGCTGCGTTCGCGCATACGTGCCAGACGCCAGCGCTGGTAAAGAAACAGCCCGAGGAACACCAGGGTCAGCCAGGCACCTGCGGCAGCGATGCCTGCATTGCGAATATCCTCGCCGGCCAGCTGCGGTTTGCGCAGAAGATGCAGCGTCCAGTCCTCGGCAGGCAACGGCATGGATTGCCAGAGGTAATCCGCAGTCGCGTCCGGGCCGTCGACGCGGGTCAAATGGCTGTTCTGGGCAAACTCCCGCAATTCCCGGCGCCGCAGTGGCGTCAGTGGCTGTCGGTCGTATTGGCGTGTGCTGAGCAGCTGTGCTCGATCCTCTACGGAGATCGGCTGCAACTCTCGATACCGCCAGCCCGGTTGATTGGCGATGAACACGATGCCCTTGGCGTCGCTGATCAACAACAGGTCGTCACCTTGGGCCCAGTTGTGCTCAAGGTCCGGAAATTCCAGCTTGACCACCATGGCACCGATAAATCCGCCGGCATCATCAGCCACTGCGTTGGACAAGAAATAACCAGGAATGCCACTGGTAACGCCCACCGCGTAAAAGCGGCCAACGCCTGAAGCTTTGGTTTGCTGAAAGTAAGGACGAAAGCCGTAGTTATGGCCGACATAGCTGCTGGGCAGACGCCAGTTGCTGGCGCCGATGGCCAGACCATAGCGATCCAGCAGTTCCAGGGTCGAGGATTGTGCCGCGCCGTTGATCTGCTCCAGTTTGCGATTCAGCGCGTCCTGAGAGCGGGCGGTGATCGGGCCATTGAGTGCCGCGCGTATTTCCGGGTCAAGCGCCAGCACCGCAGGCAGCGCCCTATAGCGTTCAATCAGGGTGTGCAGGGTATTGGCGTAGAGAGACAGCTGAACACCGGCCCTTGCGGCATCGTCCGACAGTCCATGTCGCTGTGCCTGACGCATCGCCAACCCCGCCGACACGGCTGCGCCCACGAAAATCAACAGCACATAAAGGAGGATGCGAAGGGTGCGGGAGGTCAGGGGCATATCGGTCTTGCCTGATTTATGTCGCTCAGCAAACACGGCGGTGGTGGGCGCATGCTTGCTTGCGAAGGCCACCTGTCAGGCTCAAACATGTGCCTGATGTGTTGGCCTCTTCGCGAGCAAGCGTGCTCCCCGTTTTCCCCAAGGCGTTGAGCCTTATAACAAATTGAAACGCGCCTGCTTCACCGCCTCGGAATCCAGGCCGATCATGACCTTGAATTCGCCAGCCTGGGCTGCGTATTTCAGGGCTGGATCATAGAACTTCAGATCGTCTTCGCTGAGTGTGAAGCTCACGACTTTCTCCTCGCCCGGCTGCAGCATGACCTTCTCGAAGTTCTTCAACTCCTTGACCGGACGGCTGATGGACGCGGCCACATCGTGCAGATACAGCTGAACCACGGTTGCGCCAGCGACTTTGCCGGTGTTCTTGACGGTCACACTGGCGCTGATCTTGCCTTTGCGCGGCATGTCGGAGGCCGACATCGTGATGTCCGAAACATCAAACGTGGTGTAGCTCAAGCCATAGCCGAACGGGAACAGCGGGCCGTTGGTTTCTTCAAAGTAGTGCGACGTGTAATTGCCTTCCTTGGTTGGAGAATACGGGCGGCCAGTGTTCAGGTGCGCGTAATAGTTAGGAAGTTGGCCAATGGAACGTGGGAAGGTCATCGCCAGCTTGCCGGATGGGTTGTAGTCCCCAAACAGCACGTCAGCCACGGCATTGCCACCTTCGGTGCCGGGAAACCAGGTTTCCAGCATGGCATCGGCTTGAGCCTGTTCTTCAACCAGCACCAGCGGGCGGCCATTCATCAACACCAGCACCAGTGGTTTGCCGGTGGCTTTCAGTGCTTTGATCAGGTCCCGCTGTTTGCCGGGAATATTCAGGCTGCTACGGCTGGCTGCTTCATGGGACATGCCACGGGATTCGCCTACCACGGCCACAATCACGTCGGCCTGTTCGGCTGTCTTGACGGCTTCGTCGATCATTTCCTGGGCAGGACGTGGATCGACATCGACTTCGTGTTCAATGAAGTTCAGGTATTCATTGATGTGGTCGTTATCGCTGACGTTGGCACCGCGGGCGTAAATCAGTTTGGCCTTGTCGCCTACGGCGTTGGCCAGGCCGTCATAGACAGTCACCGATTGGTCCGGGCGACCTGCGGCCGACCAACTGCCGAGCATGTCCAGTTGGCTCTTGGCCAGTCCACCGATCACGGCGATGGTGCCCTGTTTTTTCAACGGCAGGGTTTCGTTCTGGTTTTTCAGCAGCACGAGGGTCTTGCGCGCGACATCCCGGGCTTCAGTGCGGTGCAGGCGATCATTGGAATAGGTGTCAGCCGGGTCCTGCGCCGCATCGCCGATGCGCAGGTATGGATTGGCGAACAAGCCCATGTCGTATTTAGCACCCAGCACTTCACGCACGGCGTTGTCGATTTCCTTGATGGAAACTTCGCCATCTTTTACCAGCCCCGGCAGCTCCTCGCCGTACGCCTTGTCGTTCATGCTCAGATCGACACCCGCCTTGATCGCCAGCTTGGCGGCTTCGTGGAAGTCTTTCGCCACGCCGTGTTCGATCAGCTCCTTGATCGCGCCGTGATCGCTGATGGTCACGCCCTTGAAGCCCCAATCCTTGCGCAGCAGGTCTTGCAGCAGCCATGTGTTGGAGGTTGCAGGCACGCCATTGATCGAGTTGAGCGCAATCATCACGCCGCCCGCGCCGGCGTTGACCGCTGCGCGATAAGGCGGCAGGTAATCCTGATACATGCGCGTAGGGCTCATGTCCACGGTGTTGTAGTCCCGACCGCCTTCAACTGCGCCGTACAGGGCAAAATGCTTGACGCTGGCCATGATGCTATCCGCAGCGTTGGTGCCGGTGCCCTGGAACGCTTTGACCATCACGTCGGAAATGCGCGACACCAGATAGGTGTCCTCACCAAAACCTTCGGACGTCCTGCCCCAGCGTGGATCCCGGGAAATATCCACCATCGGTGCGAAGGTCATGTCCAGGCTGTCGGCGCTGGCTTCGATTGCGGAAATCCGGCCGCTCAATGCAATGGCGTCCATGTCCCAGCTGGCCGCAAGGCCCAGGCTGATAGGGAAAATCGTGCGGTGGCCGTGGACCACGTCATAGGCGAAGAACATGGGAATCTTCAGGCGGCTCTTGGCGACGGCAGCCTCTTGCAGCGGGCGGTTTTCCGAGCGGGTGACGGAGTTGAACGTACCGCCGATCCTGCCGGCGGCGATCTCCTTGAGAATCATCGGCTGTGGCATTTCCCCGCTGATGCTGATCAGCCGCAATTGCCCGATTTTTTCATCCAGGGTCATTTGCTTCATTAAATTGGAAATGAACGCGTTCTTCCCTTGCAGCGTCGCCTGACCATTGGCAGCAGGGAGCCCGACGTTGCTTGCGGCCAACACTGGCTGACTGGCAAGACCGACCAGAAGACCGAGTAAACACAGCTTATTCATGAATGAGTTCTCAAGGCTTTTGCCTGCAACTGACGTTAAATATCAGGCAGCCATAAATTTGGGTTTTAGACCTTTGGCGCTTATTGTCGGTCAGGGCGATGGGATGCCGCTGAACTCTTTGTCCCCGCGAGTATCTGTGTAGCGCAGCCAGTTTTTATCCGACAGTCCGGCGTTGGCGACGGATTATGCCGGGGAACTTCAGTTTTGGCTAAAGTGAGTTCAGCCAGACAGATCAAAAAGGCACATCAGGAGTTACTTAATGATTCAGACACTAGGTTGCGAGTCCTCTAAAGGGCGACGCTGGACATGGGCAACCGGCGCTTTGCTGTTGCTCAGCACGTTGCTGACCGGCTGCGGCATCAATAACATCCCCACCTACGACGAACAGGTGAAGGCGGCCTGGGCTCAGGTGCAGAACCAGTATCAGCGTCGTGCCGACCTGATCCCCAATCTGGTCGAGACCGTGAAGGGCTATGCCAAGCATGAGCAAGATACCCTGACTGCTGTTATTGAGGCGCGGGCCAAGGCGACGTCGATTCAGGTCGATGCCAGCACCTTGAACGATCCGGCCAAGCTCAAGCAGTTCCAGGACGCCCAAGGGCAGCTGAGCAGCGCATTGAGTCGATTGATGGTGGTTTCCGAGCGTTATCCGGATCTCAAGGCCAACCAGAACTTTCTTTCATTGCAGTCGCAACTGGAAGGCACCGAAAACCGGATCGCTGTGGCGCGTCGAGACTTCATTGCCTCGGTTGAACGCTACAACACCGAAATTCGCACGTTTCCCGGTCGTCTCTGGCACAGCGTGATGTACAGCGACTTGCCGATTCGCCCTAACTTCGAGGCAACGACGCCAGGTTCCGAGAAAGCCCCGGAAGTGAAGTTCTGATGAAGGTGCTGCGGCTCGCGCTGCCGGCAATTGTGTTGTGGGCCTGCGCGTTGTCGGCGCAGGCTGCGTTGGTGTTCCCCCCGCTGACCGGGCGCGTGGTGGACAACGCGCAGCTGCTCGATCCACAGGGCGAAATGCAGCTGACGCAGATGCTTGAGGCCCACCAGCAGGCCTCCGGCGAGCAGGTGGTGGTAGTTACGCTGCCGGATCTGCAAGGGACCAGCATTGAGGATTTTGGCTATCAACTGGGGCGTGCCTGGGGAATCGGCGAGAAGGGCAAGGACAGCGGTGCGTTATTGATCGTCGCCCGCGATGACCGCAAGGTGCGGATTGAAGTGGGCTATGGACTGGAAGAGCGGCTGACTGATGCGCAGTCCTCGGTGATCATCAATCAGGTGATTACCCCGGCGTTCAAAGTTGGCAAGTTCCAGGACGGCATCATTCAAGGTGCCCAGGCGATCATTCAGGTTCTGGGGGGCAACCCGCTTGCGCTGCCGTCGGCCGAATCGCAACAGCAGGACACGGGCTTTGACAATGTTCCTGTGCTGATCATCGTGGTGGTTTTCCTGATCCTGGTTTTTCTCAGGTCGGGGCGCGGCGGCGGAGGCCGAGGCGGCAGGGGCGGGTTTATCACCGCCGGTGGCTTAGGCGGTCTGGGTGGGCTCGGTTCCGGTGGCTCCGGTGGCGGTGGCGGATTCAGTGGCGGCGGTGGCAGCTTCGGCGGCGGCGGTGCGTCGGGCAGCTGGTAATCGATGGATCAATGAGTAACGCAACCATGGCTTTACTGAATCAAGACCAACAGCGGCAGGTCGCCGAAGCGATCACTCGGGTGGAACAGCGCACCAATGCCGAACTGGTCACGGTGTTGGCCAGACAGGCCGATGACTACACCTACGTTCCGCTGATCTGGGCCGGGCTTGTGGCCCTTTTGCTCCCTGGCCTGATCAATTACATCCCTGGCTGGCTGAGTGCCAACGAGTTGCTGTTGACGCAGATCGTCACGTTTATCGTTGTCGTATTTATCTGCCGTCTCAGCCCCTTGACCCTGTATCTGGTGCCGGCCTCGGTCCGTCATTGGCGCGCGGGCAATCTCGCCCGGCGTCAGTTCCTGGAGCAAAACCTGCATAAAACAGTCGACGGCACCGGCATTCTGATTTTCGTCTGTGAAGCCGAACGCTATGTGGAAATCCTGGTTGACCACGGCATATCCAGCCGTTTGCACAACCAGACCTGGCAGGCCCTGATCGACGTCTTCACCCAGCAAGTTCGCGACGGTCAGACCTTACAAGGCTTTCTCGACTGCATCGAAGGTTGCGGGGAAGTGCTGGCGGAACATGTTCCGGTCACCCAGATCAGGAATGAGTTGCCGAATCGGTTGGTGGTGTTGGGGTGAAAGGGTAGGGGTATCAGGTTCTGCCGGGCGGCCCGGAATTAAATTAACCCCCGCCGCCCAACGCGCCTAAAATACCCGGCTTCGCTGCTTTCCAGCTCCAGCCCGCCCCGAGGCGCTTTTCGATGTCAGTCACTGCAACTCCCGCTCAGCCTGCTCAGGACCACCATGGCCAATTTCTCGGCCTGTTGGAGAACAGCCTGTCCCAGAACTCGTTCATCAAGCTGGTCTTGGCCAAGTACGTGGGGGACGAGCCCGAGTTGCAGCGAGTCATCATCAAGCAATTGACGGTCAAGGATCAGCCATGTCTGTCGTTCGTCTATCGCTACAAGACCCGGGATATCACCAAGAACCTGCCGCTGGCTGAATCCGTGCAGCTGATCGCAGGCTTGCTGCCCGTGTCTTTCAAGAATGCGCATCTGCTGTCGATGACCGACGAAGTGCAACTGGAGTACGGCAAGAAAGGCAAAAGCACGCTGTTCAAGAGCAAGGCTCAGCAGGAGCGTGAAGCGCCGTCGGCTGGCCATGATCGGGAAAAGAAGCGCTATCTGGAGCTGACCCGGCCGTTCCTGACCGACCTGGGCGTGACCAACAAGCAGCATGAGCTGATTCCTTCCATGTCCCGTAAATGGAAGCAGATCAACAAGTTCATCGAGGTGTTTTCCCACGCCATCGCGTCTTCGCCACTCAAGCTCGATCAGCCGATAAAGGTCGCGGACTTCGGTTCGGGCAAGGGCTACCTGACCTTTGCCATCCATGACTACCTGCGCAATACGTTGCAGGCTCAAGGGCAAGTGACGGGCGTCGAACTGCGCGAGGACATGGTCACGCTGTGCAATAACGCCGCTGCACGTCTTGAACATCCGGGGCTGGTCTTCGAGTGTGGCGATGTGCGCAGTGTGGCGCCCAGTGCGCTGGACGTCATGATCGCCTTGCATGCCTGCGACATCGCCACGGATTACGCCATCCACATGGGCATTCGTTCCGGGGCGTCGATCATCATGTGCTCGCCGTGCTGCCACAAGGAAATCCGCCTGCAAATCCAGAGCCCAGCCCTCCTGCGGCCGATGCTGCAATATGGCCTGCACATGGGCCAGCAAGCGGAAATGGTCACTGACAGCCTGCGCGCATTATTGCTGGAGGCCTGCGGTTACGAGACCAAGGTGTTCGAGTTCATCTCTCTTGAACACACCAACAAGAACAAAATGATCCTCGCCGTAAAGCGCGCCGAGCCGCTCAAGTCCAGCGACATCCTGGCCCGGATTCAGGAATTGAAGACGTTCTACGGGATTCAGGCCCAGAGCCTGGAAACCTTGCTCGTGGCGGATGGGTTTATCAGCTGATCTGAGTGTCGGCCTCCAGATTTGAGCCACGGCAACGGACTTTCCGCGAAGTGGCTGCAACTTGCTCAGGGTCCGAGCTTGCGCTTTGGCGAATGAATCGCTCTCACCGGATTTGTCTATAACCCGGGGCGGTTCATTGCTCTGGATCAACGCCCCCCTTGCTCCTCGCGCTCATGCTGCAAGCATTCCCCCGCCGGGTTGCGTGCAGTCGCTCGGCTGATCTTGAACAACGAGGATCCGTCATGAGTAGCACTTTTTTCATCCCCTCCGTAAACATCATGGGCCTTGGCTGTATTGATGAAGCGATGCAAGCCATCCGCAAATACGGCTTTCTCAAGGCGTTGATCGTCACTGACGCGGGCCTTGCCAAAGCAGGTCTGGCGGCGCAGATCGCCGGTTTGCTGGTGGAGCAGGGCATCGACTCGGTGGTGTACGACGGCGCCAAGCCCAACCCGACCGTCAGCAATGTGGAAAATGGCTTGGCCATGCTGCGCGAGCGTGAATGTGATTTTGTGATCTCTCTGGGCGGCGGCTCGCCCCATGATTGCGCCAAAGGCATCGCGTTATGTGCCACCAATGGCGGGCACATCAGCGACTACGAAGGCGTGGACCGCTCCAGCAAGCCGCAATTGCCGCTGATTGCCATCAACACCACCGCCGGCACCGCCAGTGAGATGACCCGTTTCTGCATCATTACCGACGAAGTGCGCCACGTGAAAATGGCGATCGTCGATCGCAACGTCACGCCGTTGCTGTCCGTGAACGACCCGGCGATGATGGCCAAGATGCCTAAGTCACTGACCGCCGCCACCGGCATGGATGCGCTGACTCACGCCATCGAAGCTTATGTTTCCACCGCCGCCACGCCAATCACCGATGCCTGTGCCCTCAAGGCTATGGCGCTGATCGCCACTAACCTGCACAAAGCCGTGGTTGATGGTTCGGACATGGTCGCCCGGGAAAACATGGCCTACGCGCAGTTCCTGGCCGGCATGGCCTTCAACAACGCATCGTTGGGTTTTGTGCATGCCATGGCTCACCAATTGGGCGGTTTCTATGACCTTCCCCATGGCGTCTGCAACGCGGTGTTGCTGCCCCATGTACAAAGCTTCAACGCCAGCGTTTGCCCGTCACGCCTGACTGACGTGGCCCACGCCATGGGCGCTGACACTCGCGGCTTGTCGCCGGAAGACGGCGCGCGCGCGGCCATTGCAGCCATTCGCAGCCTGTCGGGTTCCATCGACATTCCGCCTGGCCTCACCGCGTTGGGCGTCAAGGAAGAGGACTTCCCGATTCTGGCTGCCAATGCCCTTAAAGACGCTTGCGGTCTGACCAACCCGCGTCCTGCCGATCAACAGCAGATCGAAGACATTTTCCGCCGGGCGCTCTGATCACCATTGCCCGCGATTGCGCAAATCGCGGGCCCTAACTTCCCAAGAGGTCCTTGATGAAAACCACCTCCAGCGCCATCTGCGAAGCCGCCGATCAACTGGCCGGCTTCGTCGGCTACCACCACAAGGCTCATCGCCACATCGTGCGCTTCAGCGAAGACTCCTTCGGCATGGACGTCGCCGACGACAGCATCACGCCAACCTGCGAGTTCGTCTGGTCACAGGTGGAAAACGAACGCATGACCCTGAGCCGCGAGCGCCTGCAATTGTTGCTCGATCAGAATATCGATGACCGCCTGCGTATCTCCGAGCCGCTGCGGGTTTATATGCGCCGCCTGGATTTGCCTGAGATTGTGGTGGAGCGGCGGGTCAAGGTTTGAGGGACGCCGGAGCAATCCCTGCATCCTCACTCCGTCGATAGCTCACAAAAGCGAATCTTGTTGCCAAACGGATCCGCAACCTCCAGAACCTTGCCCCAGCCTTGGTCCTGCAAGCCTGGCTTGGCATATCGATAGTCCTTCTGCGCCAGCTCCTGATGCAGCTCGGCGATATCAATTACTGGCACGAAAATCGTCGAACCCGGCGTCGCATCGCCGTGATGCTCAGTCAGGTGAATCAGCAGGTTTGCCCTGCGAACTTGCAGGTAGAGCGGGAAGTTCGCTTCGAAGCGGTGCTCCCAATCAATGCTGAACCCCAGAAAGTCAACGTAAAACTCCTTCGCTTTTTCTTCCGAAAAGATTCGGAACAAAGGAATGGCGGCTGAAAGCTCCATGCTGTCTCCACGGCTTAGGTAAAAGAAAAAGCTTACTCGAAATTCCCACCGATCACGTCTGGCACGCGCCAACCTGCGTACAACCGCCACCCTTATTCGTATGGCGTGGCGGAAGCGGTGGGCCAGGTTTTGTCACAAAGATAGCGTCGCCACTCAAGCGTTGTTCAGATGAACGCAACTGCGCAAAGATTGGCTGAGACGTTAAGTGCCTGATTTACAGCGGGACGCGAGACGCGCAGATATGAAGAGTAATGCGGGGGAGCGAAGAAAGTGGAGCGGGTGAAGGGAATCGAACTTTTATTGGTCAAGAACACCCGGAAGCGTGTATCCGTGTAGTCCTCATCTTCCCTCCACCCCCAGCAACCCGGGCATTCCGGCCCAGTCATCACCGTGCACCTTGGTGCACGATCGCTCCGAAACGTTTTTTAGCACCATATGACGGGGATGAGCCTCGTGCCCGAACCTTAGACCATGATCGCCAGACAACAAATCGAATACAGCAAAATGGCTTATTTTCAGAAGTGCCATCCCCCCACCTGCATTCAGCCGCCGTCCCGGAATGCTTTTCTCCGACACCCCTAACCGCCCTGATTGGCGCAAGCACAGGCCCAATATTCTGCCTTTTTCTGACCTACTGCTGATCCATTTCTGGCCGCCTCAGGCTTCACAGACGATCCACTGTGGAGGTCAAATCTCAGTGTGACCTCTTACTGTGAAGCACGCGCATGAATCCAAGTAACTCAATTTTGCACGACCAGCAACACTGATATCTCATTCTACTAACGGCACAATCCGCTGCAGTGTTCCTGCACTAGAAAGCATCGGCGATCCCTCGATCTCGTACACACAGTGCTCAATCACGCGTACCCCTTGAACTTGTAAATTCCTTACTAGCGCCGAGCCTTTTGCTAATTGGCCCGAGGTTGAATTTGCCGAAGTGAATACCAGCACCGGGGGGAGCGTAACTCCGCTCGCCTCTCGTGGGTTTAGGACAAACCCCGCGTCCCAGGAGTGCTTCGAAAACTCTTCGACCTTGATCGTCCGGAAGGTCTGCGCCTGCGACACAAAAAGATCACTTGCTTTGACGTTCACGATGCGAACCAAAGCATCGTCCTCCTGCCTAAAGCCACGTGGTGAGAGTCGGATGAGGTCGCCTTTTTTCGGTACTCTCGTATCTGACGGTAGTGAGCAATATCGCCGATTCAGACGTTGCGAGATATACGGGCAATCACAGATCACTGCGATGCGCTGGAGATCTTCCAAATCGATCCGCGCCTCAATCTCACCTATCTCTTGGAAGCACTTCTGGATTTGCAAATCCCGTTGCTGACGCACCTGAATTTCAATTACCGAAAAGTAACGGGTCATCTGGTCAACCGCTGCGTTACTCGGCAACGTGGTGTCGACCAACGCGATCAGGTTCATCACGTGTCCCAGGCCTGACAGCAACTGAAGCATCTCAAACAGGGGCAGTTGATTGAACTGTTGGACTAGAATCGCCTGTTCATGCACTCCGTCGATGATTTCGAAAAAAGGGATATGTTCGTGGCCCAGCTGATCCGAATAACCCAAACATCTGGCCCTTGCGACCGTCACTGAAGTAGGAACAACATTCGACAACAGTTCATAGACAGCACAGTACTGCTGGGTGAATTCAATGGCCGCCTTGATATTGTCGTAGCGAACAAAAAGTACGCGTGAGTTGATGGCTAGGGCAACTTCATCCACCATGTCATAAGTAAACATGTCAGGGGTAAACGCGCTCAGACGATTGAACGCGTGATCGATTTCTCTCTGGCTATAAGTTGGATGAAAAGGCTCGCAAATTCGAGTGAGATGATCGCGCACTGCGCCCTGCAAACGGTTGTTCGAGGCGAGCTGTATTGTGCTCCCATTTGACAGGATCCAACCAAGGGCCTCGCAGAGCCGGATGACCTCGGCTACGTCCGCCGAGCCCCCACTGGCCTCAGCACCAAATCCACCCTCGACAGCATCGGCCTCATGACGAGCACCGGTAGCCTCATGAGCAACACTTGCAACAAACTCAGCCATGACGTCGCTCACGTCTACAAGGGTATTTCCCGTGAGTGACTGCCCTTCGAGATAGCGCAGCAGAGCCATGGCCGATTTCAAACCAGGTGCCGCTTCAAAGCCCGGATGCTCCGCAAATGTGCCCTCTGCGCCTTCAAGAAATGGCAGCGCCAGAAGTGGGTTGGACAGGAGGTGCAGCGCCGCGTCTTTTGGCAGGCAGTTCACCATCCTCTCAGCAGTGGTTTGGTCGAACCCCTGCACCATGGTGCGGGACACCGACCCCTGGAAGTCCATGTAGTCCTCCCACGCGAACTGCAGGTGAGCTGCCTGCGCTTCGCCAAGAAACCTTCCAAGGACGTGTCGGTTGTTTTGATTCCTGTCCTGATCGAGCAGCTGTCGCACAGCGCAACGCTCATGCAGCGCTGCCTCTTCTAACAATCTGCCAAGACTCGAAGAAGGGGTGTGCCGGGGCAGGGTATTGTGGGTGCCGACGAAGCTCGCCAGTGCCTTGCAGTCTAGAAAGCCAGCATCATCTGCTGACTCTATAGAGGCAATCGTCAGCCCTCTGCCGCGCTTAACAATCGTGGCCTGATAGGTCATTCCAGAGAACACGGGTTTCGAGGTCAGAGTCTGATCCAGTCTCGCTTTGAAGGAGATTCCGGAGTCCAGTGATAAGAGATGGATTTGCCGCTCGCCACTCAAGGTCAGGGCGACTTTACGAACGAAATAGTGCTTGGTCATGGTAGTTCGCGACCGATGAAAGAGAACGAAAACGCGATAGGGGGGTGGAGTCTCCACACCCTCCGCGTCGCCCTGGAGCCCCTGAGCCCCGAAGTCCTGAAGCCCCGGAACTCGCTCAGAACGTGAGGATCTTCCCTGAGCGCATGATCTCCTCCCGGAAAGCGGCGCGAAGCAAGGCACGGTCAGAATCCCGGAGCTGGGTTCTTAGGAGTTGGATTTCGGTTCGAAGGCTTGCCAGCGATTTGTCGTACGGCGTTTGCGCCTTTGTTGAGCTGGGCTGAGAACGCACATGCTCTAGGAGCAGGTCAGCGATTTGCGACAGTTCCTGTCCGCCACGGCCTGGATAGAAAACCTGCCTTGTCAGCCCCACTGTCCCTGCCAGCCACGCGAGGTTGATCTTGCTCCCTCGCATGGTCACCGCTTGCCCTAACTCAATGATCTCCAAGGCCACAATGCGCAACTTCTTTGCCGATTCCAGCTCAGGTGTCATGGCGCGAAGCACCTCAAGCGGTGATAACTCAATAGCTGAGTCATCAAGGGGGGCGACGTTGGAGGAGGGGCCTCTATTGGATTCGTGCACGCGTGGCCTTCCAGGTGAGATATGGGCCGAGGAGCTTGGAGTCGGCAATCAGTTTGGGGATGCCGCTGATATCCGAAAGGTCGGACAGGCCATCGTCGACAACCCGAATGGCCCGCTTGTGATCGAGAATTCTATCCACGAGCTGGCAAGTCAGTTCGAACCCACGCTGGTACTCAGGCGCTTCGCTGGTTTTAGGCGCGGTTCCTGAAGGCTGCGCCGCCGCTGATGGCCTCATCGATAGATCGTCCACGATGTTTCGGAGTTTGACGTTCTCCTGCTCCAGCTGTGCGTTGCGGATCATGACCGGGTGTAGCCGGTCGATCTCCTGGTTATGTGGCGACGCGGATAGCGTCGCCTCTGGGGTGGAAAGGTCGCCCACCAGCTCGGGAAACCTGTCGAGACACTTCCTGTATGACTTGTCTTGCCTCAACAGGAGGGTGCGATGAACGTTGCAGATTCTCGAAACCTCATCTGCCAGATGACTGATTTTTTCGAATCGATCACCGTTCTCCGACAGCATTTGCAACGCGGCATTGATGCGGCTGATCGTTGCCCTAAGCTGCGCGGCACCTCGTTGCTCCTTAGGGCTGGTTTTCTGACTTTTCTTCTTCATTTTCAGTGGAGACTTGCCATCGCTTCGGCTCGGCGGGGTAGTGAAGAAGGCTTGATTACCGCATATGCGGATATTTCTTCAAAGGAGACCCCTGTCCCAGCCATGATGGACAAGATTTGGCCAATGTAGATTTCCCTTTCGTCGACCGGTTGGGTGGCGATATGCATAAAGTCAGGGTTGCGTATCAGCTCATCCAAGATCAGCGGATAATGCTCTGCGGCGAAGCCAGGGAACTGTGACCCATCGATCAACATTGAAACGACGCGTTGTTTGGGGTCATTCATATCGACACTGTGACGGATAGTGTTCGCCAGATCGCGATGCCGTGTGATGTAACCGGTCGGGAATTTCTCGTCTCGCCAGTTTTGCTCCAAGATTTGGATGGCTTGTCGGTACCCAGCTTGCTCTAACATGCAGAGGGAGAGGTCTTCGTGGATCACCTCAATTTCCGGAGATTTGGGCTGAAGTTTGTGGGTTTTCTGAAGCCTGGCTTTCAACTGGTCGGCACGATTCGCAAGGTCACGGACTTTCGCGTTCAGGCCTGGGAGGTGATCGATCCCGTACACGGCGTATGGGCAGATGCCGCATGTTCGAGTGATTTTGGTGAAATCCACTAGCTTTTTAGGGCAGTCGCCATCGCGTGGACACATACAGCAGTCCATAAACTTCATGCGTCGGTTTTTGTCGCTCGCTATCAGGTCGACGCCCGTCTCGTCGACATCCATGATCTCAGGGATCACCGAGATCAGATGCTGGTCGCGAATGACGGCCTCCCTGTTCTGCGCCCAGCCTTGCATCAATGCGGACTCAGGTGAAGAGGGGGCTGGAGGTCGGCCCATGAGAGCAGCGAATGCGCGGTCGGACACGCTCATGTTGGCTGCATCGATGCGCGCGATCGTTTCCTGGGAGGTCGGAACCACGTAATGTGCGGTGGTATGTGTGTTGGTGTGACCGACCTGTCCGCCAATGATGGCGTAGTCCAGGAAGGCGTATAGCCTACGGTGAGTGATCCATGTAGCACGCAGTGCATGCGGTGTGTGCACCGCCGACCACTCCCCGCTGTTGTCGCATTCTACGAATGTATGTCGACGTTCAGCGGGAACAAAGCTGTTGTAGATATCTTGGAACCCTCTCTGGATCAGTATCCACTTGAGGTGGTATGAGCTGTCGGAAAAAGGAAGGCCTCTTCCCAGCCACGGGCTACGAAACAGGGGATGAATCAGGTCGTAGTTACTTTGGTTTTTAGGGTCGTTCTGGTAGGGGATGCCGTCGTATTTGAATTGGTAGTGGTTGATTTGGAAATTACGTTCCTCAAGAAGTATGTCCATGACTTTGTACGGCAGGGTGATAGGCCGACTGTTGCCACTTTTGTCAGTGTTTACAAATAGGATGCAGCTTCCGATGCTGCCTCTCAGGGATGGGTCGTAGTACTTGTCAAAATCCCTGACGTCGAGCCACTGGCAGTTCTGCAACCTTAGTCCTGAAAAAAGCGCGATCGTGAGCATCCTGAGCTGAGAAAGCCAGGGGACAAAAACATAATCCTGAGACGTCTGATACTTTTCATTGCGCCACGAATAGGCATTGATGACCCTATCCAGTGGGATCTCTACCGATTCGGATGTGTCGCTTGGGCTCCACAATTTCAGGGTGTAGGCAATGCCAAAGCGTTTGAGGTCGATCCAGGTGCTATTTCTGATCTCCGTTATTTGATCGTGAGTGTAAGTGCCGTTGAGGCAGTTGTTTTGGAGTTCAACGCCGATGGCATCGAGTGCCAGCATGTACGCCTCAACCATCAGCATGGAATCAATAGGCAGAGGGATTTTGTCGCTTTTTCCTGCAGGGCCACTCCCGTTTGAATCCAAGTTCTTATTCACTGGATTCTTGTACAGGTTGTCAACCAGCACTCCGCCGTCTGGCATTATCTCAGACGCATTAAGGATAGCGACCTCGAAAAATCGCAAGACAACGTTGATGAAGGTAGCTCTGGTCTTCTGCGTCCTTTTGAGATCGTAAAACTGAAGCAAGGTGAGAGGGAGTTCCTCTTCTGTTTTTTCAAGAGGGTGGGTGAATGTCGTTTGGTTCTTGGTGCGTCGCCAAAATATGGAGCGGTAGAAGGTTTCGATGAACTCGGGGAATTCGACAGCGCTTTCGGGATGCTTTTTGAGCCAAGCTGGAAGGTAGATCCCCAAGTAGTCCATCAAGATATGAACATAGCCCACTTCTTGTCGGCGGGCGGCAATATTCAATCTTTCTTCCGCGTGGGCCAGGTGGAGCTCGCCGACCCTTACCCATCGACTCAGTTTCTTAGCGATATCTGGGTCAGCTTCCGAATGGTAGTACTCTACGAGCCAGTCATAGTCGTCTCTTGAGCGGGGCTTGCGCCCAGGCAAGGTTGAGTATTCTTCAGGGGAGAGGATGTTTAGCGCATTCCTGATATTGGTTTCTTCTTGACGTGCTTTCTTTTCGGCCTTTTTTTCTGCCTTGCTCTTGCGGCCATCCATACCTGTCTCATAGCGAATTCGATTGCGCCGAAGGTATTCGCCCCTTGATGCCTGGTCTGCCAACTTTCCCCAGTACTTTACGAACTGTTTGTAGGTTTTCCTGTGCTCTTCGCTGGAAACTTCGATCACCGTCATACTCAAGTGAGTATGATAACCTTCCAATACCCGAGCTTGCTCCGGACTTACGATATGAGGGTACTGTTTTGCGAAACAGTGAATCCAGGCCAAGTACGAAAAATCGTTTGTCTTGCCTCCCCGTGCTTTGCGGATGTCGCGCTGTTTGTCAACAACGGTAGGAGCACAGTCCCAAAGTTCGGTAAAATTCACGTCTTGGGGTTTATGCCAGTTAACACGATACTGGAAGGCCCGAGTGCTGCGATGAATGAATTCCGTTTGGGATTCGGAAACGTTGTAAATGAACGATTCCGACTCGGATTGCAGATCAGGAAATTTAGCCCACACGCCTCTTACGTTGAAGCTGTATGGAAGAGTGACTTTCCCTCTGGCCCACAACTGCACGAACATGGCTCGAAGTGGGATGCGAAGTCCCTTAACATCCACGAAGTCGGGTTCGTCTACGCCCGTGAGGTCGGTGTACAGACGTTTGGCCTGCTCTGTGTCCTCTTCGCCTTCGGACGCGATGCAAAGTTCATGCATCATATTGATCTCAGCAGTCGTCAGGCGACGACCTTTCCGTCGCCTCAGAAAAATGGAGGCTGCTAAACGCTGCCTGGCCTGCCGATTCCTCATGAGCTCGGGATTGGCCTTACCGGGGCTGGCCTCGCAAGCAATCGCTCGATTAGCCAGCTCCTGCAGGAGGGTCACAGCGCAATCCAGAGCGTCAGCGCTGTGAAGGATCGGGTTTTCGGTAGTGTTGATCACGCTGACGGGCCCTTGCTCAAAAGCGCTTCGCTTAGACGGGCATAGGCCTGGCCACGATAGAAATCGATATCCTTCCCCGCACCATGGTCGTATATGAGCTCATTCGACGCATCGACTTCTACGATCGTATGGATACCCAAATCTGAGGCATAGATCTCCGTGCTTTTGAGGCTGGCGTGCCCCATCAGCAGTTGGATCTCAGGGAGATCGAGCCCTGGTTTAGGCCGACCCGGAATCGTTACGTAGTTGCGCGCCCAGATACCAAAGGAGTGACGGAAATCATGGGACGAGTAGTTGCCTTGGGGCGCTTGGAAGCCAAGTTTCCGTTGGGTAGCCTGGATGCGCCGGTTGATCGCTCGGTTTACGCTGCTGGATTTGAGTTCGCAGAGGGGCATCCCGTAGGTAGCAGCATCGAGGGAAAGCAATAGCCATGGGCTGTCGGAATGCGGGCGGACGGCCATGTATTCCCCCAGTTTTTGCCAAAATTTGGACTTGAAAGGCTCGAACATCGTCACGACAGCAGTCTTGCGGCCCTTGAATCCGAAGCTTTCCTTGTTCGTGGTGTCACGCAGCCCGTGGGGATCTTGGACGCGAATGATCCTGTTGGTGACGTCAATGTCCTCCAAACGAATCCCTATCGATTCAGAGACCCTAAGGCTGCCTAGTCCCGTGGCCCAGATCAAGCCATCTATGGGTGTGGGAGCGTGCTCAAGCATAGGGAGAATATGAGAGATGCCAATGTGTTTGGCTGTTCGGGTTTTGTCGGCTTTGGGAGGGCGCAAGCCGCCATGGGTTGTCTTCGCAGCCGACGAGAGATTGGGTTTGACCTGGAGCGTATTTGCGTGAATCTGGGCCATTTCTTGGGAGCTGCGCACCCTGGGCTCCAGTTCTGGGAGCGCCCTCATTTCTACCTGCGGAGTGAGCTCCGTCAGGACGGAAATCATTTCTGCCTGCTCAAACGTGATTTCGCTGCAGACCGTCAGCATAAGATTGGCTGCAGCGATGTACTGACCGGCAGATTTTGCAGAGATAGCCTTGCGTCCTGTCCGAATGAATGCTTGGCGCACAATTGCGTCTTTCGCTTCAGCACCCTCAATGAGGTAAGACGAAAAGAGGTGCATGGTTTTCGAAGCTGTGGCCGGGTCGAGCCTGCCAGAAAGGGCGCCGGTTTCGTAGAGAAACTCAGCGAACACACGTCCACCTCTTTCCATTGCGATTACCGTGTTGCGCTCGTAGCGGATGCCGATCTCACCCCAGAGGTGCTCGGCGAAGTCGTTGTAGAAGTCCATTGGGGCACCTGTGGCCGTTTCGTAAAGCCTTGGGGGCTCCGATTTGACTCGGGTCAGGCTGTTCATCGGCGCGATGCTGGTGCCTGAAGGGGAGGACTGCTTTGTTGCTAAAGCTTTCGGCTTGGCCGTCCTCTGATCGTACCCAATTTTCGATTTACGCATATATTGACAAGTCTCCCGGATTGTGGTTTAATCTAAGGAGCCGGATATTATTGGCTGTAAAGTAGGATTTGAAATAACAAAAAGCGCTAAAAACACCGCTTTTTATACCCTTTCGCGCATCCCCTCTTCCCATACGGTTTTTTTCAATGCTATTGCGGTCGTTTCCGCTGTGTCCGCATTGCTCGTGGATCCGAAGCGAAAGCCCTCTCTGTTTGCTTGGTCATGCCTGAATATCTCCCCTGGTAAATATATTGAACCGCCTGTCACTTATTATGCTGGTTGGTTCGATGCATCCTGCCAATGACATGCGTATGACACGCGGTCATGGTTGCACCTGGTGAAATTCGACTGAAAGCCCGCTCGATCCCGCTCCGTCCATAGCGACGCCAACGGTTTTGCGGTACTTTGTACTGGCATTAAGCCATATCTCTAGCAGGACGCATTCAGATGGCTCAGGCTTCGATCCTGGCTGACCTCGCTCCTGCGCATTCACTTTGTGACGGGAACTAGCATGTCAGGCGGCGAAACCGAAAAAATAGCGAGGCTCGCGGAGCTCGTATCCAACGATATATTCAGCTTCTTCAGGTGGAAGAAAGAAGGGCCTAGCAATCTCAACTTCACCTGCGTCAAGAAGGAGATTCACGCGCCTCTGAAGAAGACGGAGCACACTCATCCGGCTGACGTGGTCTTCAAATATGCAGATCCATACCTTAACAAGAGCATCTACCTTCATACCGACCTGAAGAGCTACGCCGTCGGTTCAATCAAGCTCCCCGAGATCAAAAAAGCCCTCAAATCCTTGGGCAAGGCCATTGATTGTGCTCGTGTGTCATCTGAGTGGCAGACCCGCTATCACTTGGCGAAGCGGGAGAAAATCGAAATTCGCGGCATGTTGTTTGTCTACAACCATGACGATGAATACGACAAAAATTTCTACGACCACTTCAATGACTACAAGGGTGAGAATCTTCATATCAAAGATTCTCAGCAGATTCATATCGTCGAACCTTCACTTATTAACTATCTGAACACGCTGTTGGTAGATATTAATTCGCTAAAGGCTGCGGGCACCTTCCCACGAGAAAGTTATACTTTCTACTACCCAGACCTTATTCTTCATAAGGCGAGTGGTGGATATTGGGAACGAGCAGCCACCGCAGAACTCATTGCTTCGCCGTATATGATTATTCATCACAAGGACGTTAAGAATTTCTGTGAGAAAACGAATGCTGTGATTGAGACCTATGGCGAAGGGTACCTGATCTATTACCGGCGAGATGGTAGTAGCGAGATTGAGTTCAGGTATCTCTTTGATGCGTTGTCTAGATTCCAGATCCTGAACGCCAACAAGGATTTCAAAATTCGCATTAGGGTAGCGAACCGCCATCATCATCGTAGCATTATCAGCAACTTTAATGCGGCCATTAATAGCTATGTGACTGAATGGGGTGAAGACGAGAGCCGGAAGCAAAAGCTGCAGGCGATCGAGCTGGACATCGTGAATCACGCCATTCCTAACTATAAACCTGAAGCGATCGGATGGGAGAGAGACTGACGTGAGAATGGGTAGTTTGTACTTTGCCTCCGATAAAGCAATCTTCGATGCCCTTACGCAACGAAGCCTGACAAGCGCTGAGCTCAGAAAGGTTTTCCTTTCCAGAGGGATTGTGATTTCCAATGAGACGGATAAGAAGTCACTGGCCAACCGATTCAGTGCTCTGTTCCATGATTACTACGACTACCGGAACCTGTCTCTGTTAGTGGGTGGCCGCGACAGCCGCGAGAAAACCACTAATGTTGTCGTCACAACAGCGGTCTCCAAAGCGCAGCTGACGGATGCTCTCACCTCCGTCAAGGAGTGGTTGGTTGATGATCAGCACGAGCAGGCGGAGGTGTCCGTCCACGGCGATCAGCTCAAACTTACCGTCAAATACCAGAAGCTTGATTTTAGCCAAGCCGAGTTTCGTCAGGTGGTAGAAAAGACGGCTGAGGTCATTCTGGAGAAGCAGGGCAGCGGCTGGAAGATCAGTGGCCCCATGAACGACAAGTTCAAGGCCATTACCGATCAGCTCTATTCTCAGATCGAGATCGTGACTGATGAGGATGTGGGCACCCGTACCATTTCTCTGGAAGCTATCCCTGATGCAGGCATTAGAACCAACTTCCTTCGCAGTCTTATCCGCAACCTCAATGACATGGAGGTCGTGGATGTAGTCGACGTTTCCACCTTTAACCCAAATGACCGCGAGGACGACGATCTCGATTTGAGTGACGATGCCTTGGAGATCGAGGATTCGATCGAGGTGGAACCAGATGAAGACTCTGGTGATGATCGTGATCACGACGTCGAAATGGGCGGGCCACCTGAGGTCAAGACTCACAAAATCATTCGAATCGAAAAAGCCTCCCTCAAAGGCAAAGGCGTTCTGGAATCCAAGCAGATACTGGAGCTTGAGGGTCACGGTTTTTACCTTTGGAGGATTCGATGGACAGCCCGCGAGAAACTCGTAGGGTCAGAGATCGTTCAGTTTGAGGCCCAGTTTGGCAATCAGGCTAAGTACTGCGATTTCTCCTACATCGTCAAAGGTGTCTACAGCTACAACAACGGGAAACACGCCAAAAACCTGGTGCGTGCAGAACCGGTATTCGAGCAGAAGCTTAAGCTCCGGTTGGAGGAAGCGGCACAGAAGACGCTGGATGGCATCGAACGGAGTCTGAAGAAATGAGATCGAAGCGGCTGAAGCTTTGGGTTCTGACCGTTGACGTAGACTTCCTAAGCCTCGTGCGTGGGCTGCGTCAATTGCCGTTCAATGACCAGAACCAGATCGGGCTCGAACCCATTGAAATCCTGGATGGCCAAGCAACCATTCGTTACCACGAGCAGCGGGACATCACCCAGTCATTCACGAATCCTCTGGGTGAGATGATCGAGTCGAGCTACTCGACCTATATCAGCTTCGACATGGTGTTTGAGGAGCTTGGATCGAATAGGTATTCGATCTGCATGGGCTCGCCGCCGAAGGATTTAAAGCCCTTTGTCGAGCTTATCCGCGCCGCTACGGGAACGAACTTCGCGCTGGAAATCGTTAAGCCGGATATCTCTGCGGTCTATGAGCTGCTCAAGAGCGACAAACGTTTTACGAGGGTGATGGCGAAGCGGATCGTTTCCGGGGCGGTAACGTTTGATATCGAAAGTAGCTACCGGGTCGACATTGCTTCCACCGGTAATGCCATGACGAAATTGTTGGAGATCACGGGTGGTCGCGTCGCGCCGATCGACAAGATCAAAATTCTCTACCAGTACGATTCCAAGCCCGTCCAAGTTGAGCTGTCTCGATCTGGCTCCATTGCAGTGTCGCTGGATGATGATGAGCACCTACACCTGCTGACCGCGCTGCTGATCAGATAATCAAGCTGGGTTGGGGCGTGAGGGGGCAATCCGCTCGCGATCCAGCCTGGCTGTGCCCCTCGTACTTCATCTCTGAGTCGCACAGCCGTCCAGTATTAGTAGATCAATAACAGACAGCAAAACAGCGTTATCAAACTCTGCCTGCTTCAAACCGGGTCAGGCTAACAACGCAGCACCTTTAGTCGTTTGGTACGACAGTCCGGCGCTCCTTCGCGTTCAACCCATGACAAGTCTTGCACACCGCCTGGAGCGTCGCAGTCCTGTAAGCACGTTCAAGCTGCTCAATCGCAACGTGGCCCGAGGGCAAGGAAAACGGCTCCTTGTCCCACCAGTCAAAGCGCTCAAAAATTTGAGGCTATCTGCTCGGTGCTGAGTGTCTTCACAATATCGATGGCAATGTCGTTGAACTCGGGTAACACATGATCGACGTCGTCGGATTTAACAACCTGGCATCGCTCGCAAATCGGGTGGGATAACCTGTATTTGTAAACGATTGGCTGCGCAGCATCGCGCAGAGCCCGAATCAGCCATTCTGTCTGGCTACGCGGATTAATGCATTGCCTCCACGAAACCACGTGCCAACCATGCTTAGGAAAAAATCCCCAGAAGTCATACGAATCGTTGCCACGATCGGTTTGCGAAAGCGGGTAGGGCGCATCTGTTTGGTGGAGCAGTAGTAATGCTTCTCGCCGATCAGATCAGAGATGAGCTCAGACTCGAACTCCTTGTTGAAATCAAATCTCGCGATCTCGCCCTGGATGGTCTTGATCAACTTTGATTTGTTCATGCCTGCAAAAAAAGATTGGTTTGTAACCAAAATTTGTTCCTCAACATCCAGTCGTTAGCTGGTCATCAAATTTACTTTTCAGGCCCGCATGGCGATCACTCGTGCTTTGCATATGACGCCGAAAAATGCCGGTGATGAGTCTTTGCGATGAAGCTAGGCCTTGTGGGTAGATTTTTCCATGACTCTGAGGTGATATCGGCGAAGTGCAGAACGCGAGATCTACCTGCTACGCCACTGCCGCAAGTTGAGAGCAGCCCAAACTACCCATTCGCGGAGATATGCCATGAAATGTTGAACAATGCCATGTAGCTGTGGGCCACGTGCCTGACTACTAGCTAAGGTTGGAAATCCTCATCTGAGAGCAGGTCTAATTGTCGGTTATGCATTACTCTGTGTATGGACACTAAATACTGTCTAGTGCGTCGAAGTGGCCGTTACTCCTCCCGCTTCCAAATCCTCGCCACCGTACTCGTCGGAATGCCCAGCGCCACAGACGCTTCCTTCTGCGTCATCCCCTCTGCCTTGCATTGAAGAACGGCCTCAACCTTCTCTTGGGACACACGCCGGCCCGCAATCTGCGGGATCAAAACACCGCCTTCAAACTGGTGCGGCAATCCATCCACCACTCCCATATCCCTGAATTCCTTGGCTTGCTTACCAAGGTACTTGAGAAACTCGGCTGGCGACTCCTGCCTTTCGTAGGCACCGGCAATCACGAGCATGGCAATAGGGTCAACCTCCAACGCTGACGCGAGTGATTCAAGGGTATCGAGCGTCACGCTCGTCCTAGAGTTTTCGAGGTTGTACACATGTTTGGGATCAATCAAACCTGAAAAATCATCTTTCGTGAGCCCGCGAGCTTCCCTAGTTAGCCGGATGGTG
Source organism: Pseudomonas sp. (assembly GCA_036387095.1). Taxonomy (GTDB): domain Bacteria; phylum Pseudomonadota; class Gammaproteobacteria; order Pseudomonadales; family Pseudomonadaceae; genus Aquipseudomonas. The sequence continues at coordinate 5,936 of DASVUK010000170.1, read as the reverse complement.
GCGGCCAGCGGATCTCTCAGTGGCATTTATGATCCCCAAAATTGAGGATAAAGCCACATTGATAAATGCCGATCCATGGAATATAGTCCCCTATACGGGATTTCGGCCTTGCCAGGACGAGCTCATTGGTTTTTTCAGCTAGTTGCATTCATCTGATGAGGCGCCATGAACGCAGCTGGCGAACGTTCACAATGACGTCTTGGCAAGCGTGCGAGGCATCAAGATGCATGCATACAGACCCTAACAATATACCGCTAAATCGAAACCGGTCTTAAAAATGAAAATCCAGATTTACTCTGATTTACACCGTGAGTTTTCGCCTTTCGAACCGTCTGAAACGGATGCTGATCTGGTCATTCTGGCAGGAGACATTGACGTGCTGGGGAGGGGAGTTACGTGGGCAAATGAGGCTTTCTCATGCCCAGTGATTTACTGCGTAGGAAACCATGAGTTCTACAAAGGCCACATCGACCATACGCTCCAGAAAATGCGAGACGGCGCTTCACCACATATCCACGTGTTGGAAAACCAGGTATGGATTCACAAACAAATTCGCTTTTTAGTCACCACTGGTTGGACGGATTTCTCGTCGACAGGTGACGCTGTCACGGCTAGCAGTTTGTGCGCCGAGTGGCTAAATGATTTCAAAGTAATAAGGGCCGGCGATAGCTATCATCGGTTCCGTCCAGCGGATGCCGTCAAGCGCAACAAAATCGCCTTCGACTTTTTGGCGGAAGAGTTAAGGAAGCCCTTCGAAGGTAAGACTGTCGTCGTTACTCATCATTGTCCTATCCCTGAAGCCGCAGGGATGGAGGATCACGGGCATCTTAACGCTGCCTACTCAAACCGATGGTATGCGTTAGTTGAAATGGCTGACGTTTGGATTTTCGGCCACACACACCACTCGATTGATACAGAACTCAGCGGGTGCCGGCTCATATCAAATCCGCGCGGTTACCCTGGCCAAATCACCGGATTCGATACTGCTTTAACCATTCAAGTTTGATCACTCGCATGAGTCATAGGGGCGGAAAACGAGGTGTATTGGATCAAGGATTTCGGAGCGACCATCTCCGATTTTAGGCTCTTCAAGTTACCGAAGGTGATCCAAAGGGCGCGCATTGCTGTGCCAGATGACGACGTCGTCGGGTATTTCATTTGCGCGTTGGAGAGGCCTCCACAAATGACGGGCCTCCTTTTTTGCGACCAAAAAAGGCACTTCCCTCAAGGCCTCCCTGTTCGAACGTTACCCCTAGTTTCAAGGTGTTGGCGACATGATATCTCGCGGTCACGGTCAGCGATGGTGGAGTTTTTGTTGTGGCCCATTGGCTGTACGAAAACGGAGCCCTGGATCGATTCGACAGGATGCACTGACACTGCCGCACACAGCGAAGCAACCGAGAATAAAGGTAAAAGAGATGGAGATCCCACGCATCATTTCGGACGCGCAAGCACTGGACTTTGGACTGCCCATCACTGGCTATCTCTGCTGCGCTTCGGTTCGATTTCCTTGCCTAATTGGCATCGTATTTTTGGATCGGCTTGGGCGTTTTGAGGATGGCGGTTATATCTGCACTTCGTGGGTTCAAAACAGCTTGATCATTCATGGGTTTTTGGTATGCGAGACAGTCACCGGGAGTCGATATGTCGTCTGCCATAGGCTGCAGGAAGACGGACTACCCTCGCCCGATGTTCTTCACTGACGCGCCTCGAACGTGTTCTTTCCTCCATTGAAATGCCTGGTAGGCCAAGGCGAATCCAACAGTAAGGAAGCCGTTATGCGATGGTGGAAATCAAAGCCGCTCTCTGATGAAGAGAGTGAAATCTCTGAGGCCATCAAGTCCCTCAGAACCCTCAGAGTCGAGAACGGCTGCGTTTCAATAAGTCCCAGCGAAGTGCTCGAACAACCTGGCTATATGCAGGATCGGGCGGAAGCCGGTGCGAGGGTTCGCGCGCGCCAACGCCATATCGCTTGCGATGCATCTTGGGACGCCCTTGATGAGTTAGGCATCCAGGCCTTCTCAGCCCTCGTGGCCCGTAGGCTTTTCCAAGCTCGCGCCGAGGGACTGTCGCTGGACGCTGCCATCACACAGTTGCGCGATTCACTGACGCATGGGGATAGAACATGAACAATGTCGCGCAGGATTTAAGTGAGTTGCTCAACAGTGCCGGCTGCCCGGCGAGTGGCTTCATGGGGAGCATGCAGGAGGGTGAGCAGGCAGCGATTCTGGCTTTTCCCAACAAGCCATTCTGCCTGGTTAGGAATTGGCGGATCATCGAAGTAGAAGTCGCCGATAATTACAAAGATGCGTTGGCCCGCGATGGGCTTTCTCCATTTGTGCTGTATGCAAGTTATGTTGTTTTGCACAGCGCTGGGAAAAGGCAGCCGGGCGATTGGGTGCGCACCACCTTCCTGCGATCACTGACGAAGGGTTTTTTGTTCGAAAGCGTAAACACAATCTACGTGCTGCTAGGCGCGGGTGTGCGACTAAAAGGCTCCTCCAATGCGGTTTTGTCCATTGGCCAATGAACCCTGTCGCCGTTTCAGCTGACACCGTTTTCACTGAAAGCTAACAACAAAGCTCCCCAGCCTTTGAAAGCAAAAGTCACCAGCCATCCGCGACCAAGTGAAACCATTTTGCACGCTGGAACGGCCGCTTGAGATAACCACCCAAGTGTAAAGGTGACCTATGAAAGACGAGCTCCTACCTATCCTGCGGCGAAATTACCCGAAGCTTTTTTCGAGCCCCGATCTTCAAGAAATTCGATGCTATTCGGGGTGGTTGGATTTGCTAGATGCGCTCTGTCGCACGTTGCAAAATGACATGGATGATCATCCTGATGCGCGCCAGCTGGTGATTGTGCAAATAAAAGAGAAGTGGGGAGGGCTGCGTGTTTATGTCAGCGGCGGTGACGCATTCTGCAAAGGGGCTATAGCCCTTGCAGCTGAAGTGTCGCTGACTACGTGTGAAGTGTGCGGCCAGCCTGGCAGCCTGGTTGGCGAACGCTGGGTGAGCGTGCGCTGCGCGCAGCACTTGGACTGGTCACCCGATGCTTCCACTTAGGAGACCAATGATGAAAATCCTAGGCGTACAAGAGATTGAGGTTGTCAGCGACGTGATATGCGATATCTGCTGCAGCACCCTCACCGAGGGTAGTGGATTGGAGTACGGCGAATTGCGAGCCATCTGGGGGCATGGGTCAGCCCGTGATGGCGAACGCTATGAAGTCCATTTGTGCGAACGGTGCTTCTTTCAGGCCTTGGCAACGATGAAGCGTCAAAGGCACATGGAAACGATGGTTGACGAGAACGACGATAATCGATGCCCGGAAAATTTCGGCTTGGTAGCAATGGGGTGAGTACTACTGGACTTGTTTGTCCCGACTAGTGACGTACCTCCCGCATCTCAATCCGTGAAGCTGGGATGGATTAATTAACGCAGAATCGTACCGAGGACGCTGCTGATGAAAGTGTACGTCTTGTCTGACCTTCATTTAGAATTTGCTGATTTCCAACCACCGCAGCTCAACGATGACGTCGACTTAGTAGTGCTGTCAGGTGACATCCACAAACTAGACAAAGGCGTGAAATGGGCGAATGAAACATTCAGCCAGGATGTCCTTTACGTCTTGGGGAACCACGAATTCTACAACGGACACTTTGATCGTACGCTCCATAAAGCCCGTCACGCTGCCGCGAGCCACGTGCATCTGCTCGAAAACGACTCCTTCATTGCAGGCGATACCCGATTCTTGGGCACGACGGCTTGGACAGATTTCAGCGCGTCCGGCAACGTGAGCGCCGCAATGTCGATCGCACGAGCCTCGATGAACGATTTCAGACTGATACGTGCTGGCAGCGACTTCCGGCGACTTCGTCCAGACGATGTCGCCACTAGAAACCGACAAGCAAAGAAATGGCTGGATGACGAACTAGCGAAGCCCTTCGGTGGCAAAACGGTCGTGATCACGCACCATGCGCCGCTCATCGAAATTGGTGGGAGCGAGCATGCCGACCACCTGACTGCGTCTTACTACAACGCATGGCAAGGCCTTGTCGATAAGGTTGATGGTTGGATATTCGGTCATACCCACAGCTCGCACGACGTCATGTTCGGCGGGTGCAGGCTCGTCAGTAATCAGCGAGGTTATCCAGGGGAGGAGTGCGGTTTTGATCCGCATAAGGTCGTTGAGTTTTGACGTGTATGGAGTCATTTAGGCTTGCGCTCCAACAAACGATGAAGCCTGCCGGACTTGTGTTTGCACCCACAGACTTCCGGCGTACCGAGGGAACGAAGTGGACAACGCGATCACAAAAGCAGTCTTTGACGAGGTGGAATGGCTTCTGAAAGATTGCCACCCAACGGTAGCGGCGAACAAGAGGGGCGATGTCGACAGGTACGCTCGGCTGAACGCGTCATGCGCTGCACTAGAGTCGTTCAGCGGGATGCGTCCTCGCGCGGACGATGATGTGTTTGATTTGATATCAAAGCGCCGCGCCGAGGTCGCGGACGTGTTGGCGGCGGCAAATCTGGAAGCTCGCATCATTGATTTGGCAGACGGGATTTACCTCGCTATCCCTTTCTTCAGTCGATGTTCAGATAAACAGCCGGTTTGGCTTGTAAACAAATCTGGCGGTGAAGTGGTTTACATAGGAAGGAAGCTCTATGCGTTCGCATCAGATGATGACGGCATTAGCGACTACCGCACTCAAAGCAGTGCTTTCGCCGATGGCATCGCACCGCTAGCATCACTGGCGCCTGGATCGAAGATTAAAATCGACGACTATTCGATGTCTTATGATGGTGATTTTGTAGGAGTTCAGCGGCTGGTTCTGCTGATTGGAGGCGAGCAGATTGAGATGATTACGTCCGTCGGTAAACTAGCGGGTTATCTATGGAAGGACAAGAAAGTGCCTGGCTTCCATTTGTTGAAGCCCGTTCAGAAGGGTGAATGAACCTCAGTCACTGGAACGACATTTTCTCAAATAAGGTGTATGTGCCTCTTGCATGTCGACAACAAACTCGCACTTGGCTTTAGTGCGACGCAGGTACGTAAGCGTAAGCCTTCGTAGTCAGCGGGCAATAATGACCTTTTTTCAACTCTACAAATGCCCCCGTTATTATCTTTAGCAGCCATTATTCTCGCGAGGAGGGATCATCATGCTGATTGAACTCGATCTGAACATAAATGACGCCGAGTCACTGCTGCGACACTGTATCGGCTACCACGCTAGCTCTGGCGACTGCCGAGAGGATTCCCGATTGTTAGATGCCTTGGACGCTCTAGCCTTGGCACTTAAAGACGCCATGAACGCTAAACATCAGAGTGATGGGTCGACGGAAATGATTGATCCGCAGCTGCTGGATACGGCGATCAGGCTATTTGGCAGCAAAACGCTTGCGATCGACTGGGTATCCAAACCCATGCGCGCCTTAGGTGGCAAACGTTCGCTTGATGTAGATCTCGAAGAAGCCTTGGCGCTGATGGGAAGGCTGGAACATGGGTTTGGTGCCTGATACAGCTCTTGGACTCGACAGAGTGGTGTACGGAGGGGCAGTGAATATCCCAGGATTGGATGCTTATCCGATGAAAAAGTCCGCCTCCACGTTAAGAGTAAGCAGCATCCAGTGTCGCCGCCCTCATCTGATCGGGATCGCCTCAGGTTTTCGCCCCTTTCACCGCTCGCCGCGCAGCCATCAAGGCGTTCACCAGTCGCTGCCGTTCGATTTCATCTGTAGTGGTCAACTGATCCCGGACACGACGTTAAGTCTTTTTTCCGGACTGAGCTGGTGGTAGCCCGTTGTTGAACTGGTGTGGCCGAATCCAGTTGTAGCGATGCATCAAATAATGACTGATATCTCGCTGCGCTTCTTGGGCCGTCATGTAGCCAACGGTCGGTATCCACTCAGTTTTTAGACTCCGGAAAACACGCT
>DASVUK010000169.1:0-12003 GCA_036387095.1 Pseudomonas sp. | reverse complement strand
CTCCATGGCACTGACACGCGAACAACAAATAGCAGCTCTCGAAAAAGACTGGGCTGAAAATCCGCGCTGGAAAAACGTGACCCGTACTTATTCCGCCGCTGATGTCGTCCGCCTGCGTGGCTCGGTTCAACCTGAACACACCTTCGCGAAACTGGGCGCGGAAAAGCTTTGGAACCTGGTAACCCAGGGTGCCAAGCCGTCGTTCCGTCCCGACAAGGACTTCGTCAACTGCATGGGCGCCCTGACTGGCGGCCAGGCTGTGCAGCAGGTCAAGGCCGGCATCCAGGCGATTTACCTGTCGGGCTGGCAAGTAGCCGCTGACAACAACTCGGCAGAATCGATGTACCCCGATCAGTCGCTGTACCCGGTGGATTCGGTTCCTACCGTGGTCAAGCGCATCAACAACTCGTTCCGCCGCGCAGACCAGATTCAGTGGAAAGCCGGCAAGAACCCGGGCGATGAAGGCTATATCGATTACTTCGCGCCTATCGTTGCCGATGCCGAAGCCGGTTTCGGCGGCGTGCTTAACGCTTATGAACTGATGAAAAGCATGATCGAGGCAGGCGCCGCAGGCGTTCACTTCGAAGATCAGTTGGCCTCGGTCAAGAAGTGCGGCCACATGGGCGGCAAGGTGCTGGTTCCAACGCAAGAAGCCGTGCAAAAGCTGACGGCTGCACGTTTGGCAGCAGACGTCGCCGGCGTGCCTACCATCATTCTGGCCCGTACAGATGCGAACGCCGCCGACCTGCTGACCTCGGACTGCGACCCATACGACAAACAGTTCGTAACCGGCACTCGCACCCAGGAAGGCTTCTATAAGGTTCGCGCCGGCCTGGACCAAGCTATTTCCCGCGGCCTGGCATACGCGCCTTACGCCGATTTGATCTGGTGCGAAACCGCCAAGCCGGATCTGGACGAAGCCCGTCGTTTTGCTGAAGCGATCAAAAAGGAATACCCGGACCAGTTGCTGTCCTACAACTGCTCGCCTTCTTTCAACTGGAAGAAGAACCTGGACGACGCGACCATTGCGAAATTCCAGCGCGAACTGTCGGCAATGGGCTACAAGCACCAGTTCATCACCCTGGCCGGCATCCACAACATGTGGCACAGCATGTTCAACCTGGCGCACGACTACGCCCGCAACGACATGACTGCCTACGTGAAACTGCAAGAGCAGGAATTCGCTGACGCCGCCAAAGGCTACACCTTTGTTCAGCACCAGCAGGAAGTGGGTACTGGCTACTTTGACGACATGACTACGGTCATTCAGGGCGGCACCTCATCGGTAACGGCCCTGACCGGCTCGACCGAGGAAGAACAGTTCCACTGATCGGTTGTACCGCACTGAAAAAGCCGCCCTCTCCGGGCGGCTTTTTCATACAAGACGGCATACGTTTTGGGTGACGATAAAAACAAAACGCCCATTAGTTAGAACGTGCGACTGTTATAAAGACAGCGCACTTTTTTACAACCGCAATAAAACTATCATCGCCACCATCAAATGATACTTATTATCATTTGGCAATCGATCCCTGTTCCTTACAATTTGCAGAAAACATAATTAACCAAAACCCTGCCAATGCCCGTAACGTCTGCTCTGGCGCCTATCCCGACGTGCGCAAGTGCTTCATTCATCAAATTAATTTGATGTAGAAAATTTACTTGCCAACTGTTTACCCATAAAATCACCGCGATTGATGTCGCTGCGACATATCGTCACTGCCTATACTCTATTCAAGCCCAGAGACCTCTGATCTCTGTCAAGGAAGCCAGCATGCACGAACCGACAGGATTGATTGCCCATAACTGGGGCTTCGCCATTTTCCTTTTAGGTGTGGTCGGCCTTTGCGCCTTTATGCTTGGCGTTTCCAGCCTCTTGGGCAGCAAAGCCTGGGGCCGCAGTAAAAATGAGCCGTTCGAGTCCGGCATGCTTCCCACCGGCAGCGCGCGCCTGCGCCTTTCGGCAAAATTCTACCTGGTCGCGATGCTTTTCGTGATTTTCGACATTGAAGCCCTTTTTCTCTTTGCCTGGTCTGTGTCCGTCCGCGAAAGCGGCTGGACCGGATTCGTCGAAGCACTCGTTTTCATAGCAATTCTGTTGGCAGGTCTTGTCTACCTATGGCGGGTTGGAGCGCTGGATTGGGCTCCTGAAGGTCGCCGTATTCGGCAAGCGAAGCTAAAACAATGAGGCTTTGGCGATGCAATACAATCTCACCAGGATCGACCCGGATGCTCCCAATGAAGAGTATCCAATCGGCAAACGGGAAACTGTTTCCGATCCGTTAGAAGACCAAGTCCACAAAAACATCTACATGGGCAAGCTGGAAGACGTGCTGAACGGTGCGGTCAACTGGGGGCGTAAAAACTCCCTGTGGCCCTACAACTTCGGCCTGTCGTGCTGCTATGTGGAAATGACCACCGCTTTCACGGCGCCCCACGACATCGCCCGCTTCGGCGCCGAAGTCATTCGGGCATCGCCGCGTCAGGCGGATTTCATGGTTATTGCCGGGACTTGCTTCATCAAGATGGCGCCGATCATTCAGCGTCTCTACGAGCAAATGCTCGAGCCCAAGTGGGTCATATCCATGGGTTCGTGTGCCAACTCCGGTGGTATGTACGACATCTATTCAGTCGTTCAGGGCGTGGACAAGTTCCTGCCCGTGGATGTCTACGTGCCCGGCTGCCCGCCCCGTCCCGAAGCTTTTTTGCAAGGCTTGATGCTGTTGCAGGAATCCATCGGCCAGGAGCGTCGCCCTCTGTCCTGGGTCGTCGGTGAACAAGGCGTATACCGCGCCGAGATGCCGTCGCAAAAGGAACAGCGCCGCGAACAGCGAATCGCAGTCACCAATCTGCGCAGCCCCGACGAAGTCTGATCCAGTTCTACTCCTGCTAAAGAGACGAGAACCTGGCTTCATTCTTTACGTTGACCGAAAGCGATAAAAAATCATGACTACAGGCAGTGCTCTGTACATCCCGCCTTACAAGGCTGACGACCAAGATGTCGTCGTTGAACTGAATAACCGTTTTGGCGCCGAAGCGTTCAGCGCCCAGCCAACCCGCACTGGCATGCCTGTGCTGTGGGTCGAGCGGGCGCGGCTGATTGAAGTGCTGACATTCCTGCGTCAGCTGCCAAAGCCATACGTCATGCTGTACGACCTGCATGGCATGGACGAGCGGCTGCGCACCAAGCGTCAGGGCTTGCCCGGCGCTGATTTCAGCGTGTTCTACCACTTGCTGTCGATCGAACGTAACAGCGACGTGATGATCAAGGTTGCCTTGTCCGAAAGCGACCTTAGCGTGCCAACGGTGACGGGCATCTGGCCAAACGCCAACTGGTACGAGCGTGAAGTCTGGGACATGTTCGGCATCGACTTCCCCGGTCATCCGCACCTGACGCGCATCATGATGCCGCCGACCTGGGAAGGTCACCCGCTGCGCAAAGACTTCCCGGCTCGCGCCACCGAATTCGATCCGTTCAGCCTGACCCTTGCCAAACAGCAACTGGAAGAGGAAGCCGCGCGCTTCCGTCCGGAAGACTGGGGCATGAAGCGTTCCGGTACGAACGAGGACTACATGTTCCTCAACCTGGGACCGAACCACCCTTCGGCCCACGGTGCGTTCCGCATCATCCTGCAGCTGGACGGTGAAGAGATCGTCGACTGCGTGCCTGACGTTGGCTACCACCACCGTGGCGCCGAGAAAATGGCCGAGCGCCAGTCCTGGCACAGTTTCATCCCGTACACCGACCGTATCGACTACCTCGGCGGCGTGATGAATAACCTGCCGTACGTGCTTTCGGTCGAGAAGCTGGCCGGGATCAAAGTGCCAGAGAAGGTCGACGTCATCCGCATCATGATGGCCGAGTTCTTCCGTATCACCAGTCACCTGCTGTTCCTGGGTACTTACATTCAGGACGTGGGCGCCATGACACCGGTGTTCTTCACCTTCACCGACCGGCAAAAGGCCTACACGGTGATCGAAGCCATTACCGGTTTCCGCCTGCACCCGGCCTGGTATCGCATCGGTGGCGTCGCCCACGACCTGCCGCGTGGCTGGGAAAAACTGGTCAAGGATTTCGTCGAGTGGATGCCCAAGCGTCTGGACGAATATCAGAAAGCGGCACTGGACAACAGCATTCTGCGTGGCCGGACCATTGGCGTCGCGGCGTACAACACCAAGGAAGCGCTGGAATGGGGCGTCACTGGCGCCGGCCTGCGCTCCACCGGTTGCGATTTCGACATACGCAAGGCGCGCCCGTACTCGGGTTACGAGAATTTCGAGTTCGAAGTGCCCCTGGCTGCTAATGGCGACGCTTATGACCGCTGCATCGTGCGCGTCGAAGAGATGCGCCAGAGCATCAAGATCATCGAACAGTGCATGCGCAACATGCCCGAAGGCCCGTACAAGGCGGACCACCCGCTGACGACTCCGCCACCCAAAGAGCGCACGCTGCAACACATCGAGACCCTGATCACTCACTTCCTGCAGGTTTCGTGGGGCCCGGTCATGCCAGCCAACGAATCTTTCCAGATGATCGAAGCGACCAAGGGCATCAACAGTTATTACCTGACGAGCGACGGCGGCACCATGAGCTACCGTACCCGGATCCGCACCCCAAGCTTCCCGCACCTGCAACAGATCCCTTCGGTGATCAAAGGCAGCATGGTCGCGGACTTGATCGCGTACCTGGGTAGTATCGATTTCGTTATGGCCGACGTGGACCGCTAAGCATGAATAGCCCGCTTATCCAGACTGACCGTTTCGCCTTGAGCGAAACCGAGCGCTCGGCCATCGAGCATGAGTTGCATCACTACGAAGACCCGCGCGCGGCGTCCATCGAAGCTTTGAAAATCGTTCAGAAGGAACGTGGCTGGGTACCGGACGGTGCCATTTACGCCATCGGCGAAATCATCGGCATTCCTGCCAGCGACGTCGAAGGCGTGGCAACGTTCTATAGCCAGATTTTCCGCCAACCGGTGGGCCGCCACATTATTCGCGTCTGCAACAGCATGGTCTGCTTCATTGCTGGCCATGAGTCCGTTGTCGAAGAAATCCAGAACTCGCTGGGCATTGCGCCGGGGCAGACGACTGCCGACGGGCGTTTCACCCTGTTGCCAGTCTGCTGCCTGGGCAATTGTGACAAGGCCCCGGCCGTGATGGTCGATGACGACACGTTCGGTGACATTCAGCCTTCGGGCGTTGCCAAGATGTTGGAGGGTTACCCATGACCATCACTTCCTTCGGCCCTGCCAACCGCATTACGCGCACGGCAGAAACCCATCCGCTGACCTGGCGCCTGCGCGACGACGGCGAACCGGTCTGGCTAGATGAATATCAGGCCAAAGACGGTTATGCAGCCGCCCGCAAGGCCTTCGCCGAGCAGTCGCCAGACGAGATCGTGCAGTCCGTGAAGGACTCGGGCCTCAAGGGTCGCGGCGGCGCGGGCTTCCCCACTGGCGTGAAGTGGGGGCTGATGCCCAAAGACGAATCCATGAACATCCGTTACTTGCTGTGCAACGCGGATGAAATGGAACCCAACACCTGGAAGGACCGGATGTTGATGGAGCAGCTGCCGCATCTGTTGGTGGAAGGCATGCTGATCAGCGCCAGGGCGTTGAAAGCCTATCGCGGCTATATCTTCCTGCGTGGCGAATACGTCACGGCGGCCAAACACCTGAATCGCGCCGTGGCGGAAGCCAAGGCCGCAGGCTTGCTGGGCAAGAATATCCTCGGCACCGGTTTTGATTTCGAGCTTTTCGTGCACACCGGCGCGGGGCGCTACATCTGCGGTGAAGAAACCGCATTGATCAACTCCCTGGAAGGCCGTCGCGCCAACCCGCGCTCCAAGCCGCCCTTCCCCGCCGCTGTCGGCGTTTGGGGCAAACCGACCTGCGTGAACAACGTCGAAACCCTGTGCAATGTGCCGGCCATCGTCGGTAACGGTAACGACTGGTACAAATCCCTGGCCCGCGAGGGCAGTGAAGATCACGGCACCAAGCTCATGGGTTTCTCCGGCAAGGTGAAAAACCCTGGCCTGTGGGAACTCCCTTTCGGCGTGCAGGCGCGTGAGCTTTTCGAAGATTACGCGGGCGGTATGCGTGATGGCTTCAAGCTCAAATGCTGGCAGCCGGGGGGCGCCGGTACCGGTTTCCTGTTGCCCGAACACCTGGATGCGCAAATGTACGCCGGCGGCATCGCCAAAGTCGGTACGCGGATGGGCACCGGTCTGGCCATGGCGGTGGACGACAAGGTCAATATGGTTTCGCTGCTGCGCAACATGGAAGAGTTCTTCGCCCAGGAGTCGTGCGGTTTCTGCACACCTTGCCGCGATGGCTTGCCCTGGAGCGTGAAGATTCTGCGCGCCATCGAGAAAGGTCATGGCCAGCCGGGGGATATCGAAACCCTGCTGGGACTGGTGAATTTCCTCGGCCCTGGCAAGACGTTCTGCGCCCATGCACCGGGCGCCGTGGAACCTCTGGGCAGCGCGATCAAATATTTCAGGCCTGAATTCGAGGCAGGCATCGCGCCAGCAGTGCCGGGGAGCCTGACCCAGGTCATCAGCCCGACCCTGGTCGGCGCATAACAAGACAGACCGGTCGGCGGCTCACAAGGCCGCCGTCCTTATCCGACTGCGCCATGACAGGCTGTTTGAGTCGGATAGCTCCGAGATTCCATTAGCCACGCCCGCTGACACCGGGCCAACGAAGAACTTTGAACCATGGCCACTATCCACGTAGACGGCAAAGCGCTCGAAGTCGACGGTGCAGACAACCTGTTACAGGCTTGTCTGTCCTTGGGCCTCGACATCCCTTATTTCTGCTGGCATCCCGCCCTTGGCAGCGTTGGCGCGTGTCGCCAATGTGCGGTCAAGCAGTACACCGACGAGAACGACACCCGTGGTCGCATCGTCATGTCCTGCATGACCCCCGCCACCGACAACACCTGGATCTCCATCGAAGACGACGAATCCAAGGCCTTCCGCGCCAGTGTTGTTGAATGGCTGATGACCAACCACCCGCACGACTGTCCGGTCTGTGAAGAAGGTGGTCACTGTCATTTGCAAGACATGACCGTGATGACCGGCCACAACGAGCGCCGTTATCGCTTCAGCAAGCGCACCCACCAGAACCAGGAGCTCGGCCCGTTCATCGCTCACGAAATGAACCGCTGCATCGCCTGTTACCGCTGTGTGCGCTTCTATAAAGACTATGCTGGCGGTACTGATCTTGGCGTATTTGGCGCCCACGACAACGTGTACTTCGGTCGCGTTGAAGACGGCACCCTGGAAAGCGAGTTTTCCGGCAACCTCACCGAGGTGTGCCCGACTGGCGTGTTCACGGACAAAACCCACTCCGAGCGTTATAACCGCAAGTGGGACATGCAGTTCTCCCCTAGCATCTGCCACGGTTGCTCCAGCGGCTGCAACATCAGCCCCGGCGAGCGTTATGGCGAGATCCGTCGTATCGAGAACCGCTTCAACGGCTCGGTAAACCAGTATTTCCTGTGTGACCGTGGCCGTTTCGGTTATGGCTATGTGAACCGTGAAGATCGCCCGCGTCAGCCGCTGCTGGTCGACGGCCAGGTCAAGTTGAGCCTGGACGGCGCACTGGACAAGGCAGCCGATCTGCTGCGCGGTCGCAATATCGTCGGCATTGGCTCGCCTCGTGCCAGCCTGGAAAGCAATTTCGCCCTGCGCGAGCTGGTGGGTGCCGAGCATTTCTATTCGGGTATCGAGGCTGGTGAGCTGGAACGTCTGCGCCTGATCCTCAAGGTGCTGAACGACAGCCCGCTGCCCGTCCCGACAATGCGGGATATCGAAGACCACGATGCGATTTTCGTGCTTGGCGAAGACTTGACCCAGACTGCTGCGCGCATGGCCCTGGGTCTGCGTCAAGCCGTCAAAGGCAAGGCCGAAGACATGGCTGCGGCGATGAAAGTCCAGCCCTGGCTCGACGCCGCGGTGAAAAACATCGGTCAGCACGAACTGAATCCGTTGTTCATCGCCAGCCTGGCGGAAACCAAGCTGGATGACATCGCCGAAGAATGCGTTCACGCAGCTCCGGACGATCTGGCCCGCATCGGTTTTGCCGTGGCCCACGCTCTGGATGCCAGCGCCCCGGCCGTTGAAGGTCTGGACAGCGAAGCGCTGGCCTTGGCTCAACGCATCGCCGATGCACTGCTGGCCGCCAAGCGTCCGCTGATCATTTCCGGCAGTTCCCTGGGCTCCACAGCGCTGATCGAAGCGGCGGCCAACATTGCCAAGGCGTTGAAGCTGCGGGACAAGCAGGGCTCCATCAGCCTGATCGTGCCGGAAGCCAACAGCATGGGTCTGGCCATGTTCGGCGGTGACTCCGTTGACGCCGCGCTGCAAGCCGTCATTTCCGGCAAGGCCGACGCCATTGTGGTGCTGGAAAACGATCTGTATCGCCGCCTTGACGCTGCAACCGTCGATGCCGCACTCAATGCTGCCAAGGTCGTCATCGTCGCGGACCACCAGAAAACCCCGACCAGCGAACGTGCGCACCTGATCCTCCCGGCCGCCAGCTTCGCCGAAGGTGATGGCACGTTGATCAGCCAGGAAGGTCGCGCCCAGCGCTTCTTCCAGGTGTTCGACCCGACTTATCTGGACGCCAGTATTCTGGTGCACGAAGGCTGGCGCTGGCTGCACGCCTTGCGCTCGACCCTGCTGAACAAACCGGTGGACTGGACCCAGCTCGACCACGTCACCGCCGCCTGTGCCGCGAGCACGCCGCAACTGGCCGGGATCGTCAATGCTGCGCCCTCAGCATCGTTCCGCATCAAAGGCCTGAAACTCGCCCGCGAGCCACTGCGTTACAGCGGCCGGACGGCCATGCGTGCTGACATCAGCGTGCATGAGCCGCGCACTTCTCAGGATCAGGACACAGCGTTTTCCTTCTCCATGGAAGGTTACTCGGGCTCTGTAGAGCCTCGCCAGCAAGTACCGTTCGCCTGGTCTCCGGGTTGGAACTCGCCGCAGGCATGGAACAAGTTCCAGGACGAAGTCGGTGGTCACTTGCGTGCAGGCGATCCGGGAACCCGCCTGATCGAAAGCACCGGCGATGCGCTGTCCTGGTTCGCCAGCGTACCGGGCGCGTTTTCGCCAGCTCGCGGTACCTGGCAGGTGGTGCCGTTCTATCACCTGTTCGGCAGCGACGAAACATCGTCCCTGGCCGCGCCGGTACAGGAACGCATTCCTGAAGCCTACGTCGCCCTTGCCAAATCCGAAGCTGATCGTCTGGGTGTGAATGACGGTGCCCTGCTGAGCTTGAGCGTTGCTGGCCAGACTTTGCGTCTGCCGCTGCGTATCAACGAAGAGCTGGGTGCCGGTCTGGTTGCATTGCCTGCCGGTCTGGCCGGGATTCCGCCAGCAGTGTTCGGTAAAACCGTTGATGGTCTGCAGGAGGCAGCGCTATGACCTGGTTCACACCTGAAGTGGTCGACGCGATCATCTCGGTAGTCAAGGCAATCGTCATCCTGCTGGCCGTGGTGGTTTGCGGTGCGTTGCTCAGTTGGGTCGAGCGTCGTTTGCTCGCCCTTTGGCAGGATCGTTACGGCCCTAATCGGGTCGGCCCTTTTGGCGCCTTCCAGATCGCGGCCGACATGATCAAGATGTTCTTCAAGGAAGACTGGACACCGCCGTTCGCTGACAAGGTGATCTTCACCTTGGCGCCGGTCGTGGCCATGAGTGCCTTGCTGATCGCCTTCGCCATCATCCCGATCACCCCGACCTGGGGCGTGGCCGACCTGAACATTGGTTTGCTGTTCTTTTTCGCCATGGCTGGTTTGTCGGTATACGCCGTGCTGTTCGCCGGTTGGTCCAGCAACAACAAGTTTGCGTTGCTTGGCAGCCTGCGGGCTTCAGCCCAGACGGTTTCCTATGAAGTGTTCATGGGGTTGTCGTTGATGGGGATCGTGGCTCAGGTTGGCTCGTTCAACATGCGCGACATCGTGGAGTATCAGGCACAGAACCTTTGGTTCATCATTCCGCAGTTCTTTGGCTTCTGTACCTTCTTCATCGCGGGCGTTGCCGTGACTCACCGTCACCCATTCGACCAGCCGGAAGCAGAGCAGGAACTGGCCGACGGTTACCACATCGAATATGCCGGTATGAAGTGGGGCATGTTCTTCGTCGGTGAGTACATCGGGATCGTCCTGATCTCGGCGTTGCTGGTGACCCTGTTCTTCGGCGGCTGGCATGGTCCGTTCGACATTCTGCCTTCGCTGTCGTTTTTCTGGTTCGCCCTGAAGACCGCGTTTTTCATCATGCTGTTCATCCTGCTACGCGCATCGATTCCGCGCCCACGCTATGACCAGGTGATGGATTTCAGCTGGAAGTTCTGCCTGCCGCTGACCCTGATCAATCTGCTGGTGACCGCCGCGATCGTGTTGCTCAACACGCCCGCCGGCGTGGCTCAGTGAGGATATAAACCATGCTCAAGTATTTGTTCAATATCGTGCATGGCACCTACACCCAGCTTCGCAGCCTGGTGATGGTGTTCTCACATGCATTCCGCAAGCGCGACACGTTGCAGTACCCGGAAGAGCAGGTTTACCTGCCGCCGCGTTATCGTGGTCGTATCGTCCTGACCCGTGATCCCGACGGCGAAGAGCGTTGCGTAGCCTGCAACCTGTGCGCCGTAGCCTGTCCGGTCGGCTGCATCTCGCTGCAGAAAGCCGAAACCGACGACGGTCGCTGGTATCCGGAGTTCTTCCGCATCAACTTCTCGCGTTGCATTTTCTGCGGCCTTTGCGAAGAAGCCTGCCCGACCACGGCAATCCAGCTGACACCGGATTTCGAAATGGCCGAGTTCAAGCGTCAGGATCTGGTCTACGAGAAGGAAGATCTATTGATCTCCGGCCCCGGCAAGAACCCCGACTACAACTTCTATCGCGTTGCCGGCATGGCCATCGCTGGCAAGCCTAAAGGCGCTGCGCAGAATGAAGCCGAACCGATCAACGTCAAGAGCTTGCTGCCTTAAGGAAGAAAGATGGAATTCGCTTTCTATTTCGCATCGGGTGTCGCTGTGGTGTCCACTCTTCGAGTGATCACCAACACCAACCCGGTGCACGCCCTGCTCTACCTCATCATTTCGCTGATCGCCGTGGCGATGACGTTCTTCAGCCTAGGCGCCCCTTTTGCCGGCGTGCTGGAAGTCATCGCCTATGCAGGCGCGATCATGGTGCTGTTCGTCTTCGTGGTGATGATGCTCAACCTCGGTCCGGCTTCGGTTCAACAGGAACGTACCTGGCTCAAGCCCGGCATCTGGATCGGCCCGGTCATCCTCGGCGCGCTGTTGCTGGCTGAACTGCTGTACGTACTGTTCGCCAACCCGACGGGTGCAAGCATCGGTCACACCACTGTCGATGCCAAAGCGGTCGGCATCAGTCTGTTCGGACCGTACCTGCTGGTGGTGGAACTGGCCTCGATGCTGCTGCTCGCCGCAGCCGTCACGGCATTCCATCTAGGCCGTAACGAGGCGAAGGAGCCAAGCCAATGAATGCAATCCCCCTCGAGCATGGCCTGGCTGTCGCCGGTGTCCTGTTCTGCCTCGGGCTGGTCGGCCTGATGGTGCGCCGCAACATCCTCTTCGTGCTGATGAGCCTGGAGATCATGATGAACGCAGCTGCTCTGGCGTTCGTCGTTGCCGGTAGCCGCTGGGCGCAGCCGGATGGACAGATCATGTTCATTCTGGTGATCAGCCTTGCGGCCGCCGAGGCCAGTATTGGCCTGGCGATCCTGATGCAGCTGTATCGCCGCTTCCACACTCTCGATATCGACGCTGCCAGCGAGATGCGCGGATGAACCTTCTCTTTCTGACATTCGTATTTCCCCTGATCGGTTTTCTGCTGCTGTCGTTCTCTCGCGGACGCATCTCGGAAAACCTCGCGGCGCTGATCGGCGTCGGCTCCATCGGGCTGTCGGCCATTGTTTCGGCCTGGGTCATCTTCCAGTTCAATGTTGCACCGCCTGACGGTGGTCAC
>DASVUK010000168.1:0-13328 GCA_036387095.1 Pseudomonas sp. | reverse complement strand
GTGGGAGTGAGCTTGCTCACGAAGGCGTTGTACCTGCCGCCGAGGTCGGTGGATGTGGTTTTGTTCGCGAGCAAGCTCGCTCCCACCGAGGTTCGCTCTCAAAGAGGTTCGCCGCCCAAGTCTTCCCTGTGGAAGTGAACTTGCTCACGAAGGCGGTATGTTTGCCGCCGAGGTGGGTGGATGTGGTTTTGTTCGCGAGCAAGCTCGCTCCCACCGAGGTTCGCTCTTAAAGAGCTTCGCCGCCCAAGTCGTCCCTGTGGAAGTGAGCTTGCTCACGAAGGCGTTGTACCTGCCGCCGAGGTGGGTGGATGTGGTTTTGTTCGCGAGCACGCTCGCTCCCACCGAGGTTCGCTCTCAAAGAGCTTCGCCGCCCAAGTCGTCCCTGTGGGAGTGAGCTTGCTCACGAAGGCGGTATGTTTGCCGCCAGGGTGGGTGGATGTGGTTTTGTTCGCGAGCACGCTCGCTCCCACAGAGGTTCGCTCTCACAGCGGACTGTCCATAAAAAACCCGGCCTGAGCCGGGTTTCTTTTAACTGCGGATCACTGCATCCAGGGCGGAGGCGGCTCTTCGGCAGTTTTCGTGGGTGGAGCATCATCGGCAGCACGAGCGGCCTGACGGCGATCCTCATCCAGACGTGCCGCTTCGATTTCACGCAGAACCCCGCCCACATCGGCCAGGTCTTCCGGTTCATCGAATTCGCCCGTCAGCACGGTGGCCGGGGACAACGTGCCCGCCTCGTAGAACGACCACATTTCCTTCGCGTACTTGGTGGTTCTCAACTCCGGTGCAAAGCGACCGAAGTAAGACGCCATGTTGCCAACATCCCGCTCCAGCATGCTGAATGCATGGTTGTTGCCCGCAGCATCCACCGCCTGTGGCAGGTCGATAATGACCGGCCCGGTCGGCGTCAGCAGCACGTTGAACTCGGAAAGGTCGCCATGCACCAAACCGGTACACAACATCAGCACGATCTGCTCGATAAGAAACGCGTGATATTCCCGCGCCTGATCAGGCTCCAGCGTGACGTCGTTCAGACGCGGCGCTGCATCGCCGTATTCGTCGGCAACCAGCTCCATCAGCAGAACGCCCTCAAGGAAGTCGTAAGGCTTAGGCACACGAACACCTGCACTGGCCAGACGAAACAGAGCAGCCACTTCGGCATTCTGCCAGGCGTCTTCCGTTTCCTTGCGGCCGAACTTGGAACCCTTGGCCATGGCCCGGGCCTGTCGACTGTTACGAACCTTGCGGCCTTCCTGATATTCCGCGGCCTGACGGAAACTGCGTTTATTCGCCTCCTTATAAACCTTGGCGCACCGCAGCTCATTGCCACAGCGCACCACATAAACAGCTGCCTCTTTACCGCTCATGAGCGGGCGCAGCACTTCGTCCACCAGACCGTCTTCGATCAGGGGTTCAATGCGTTTAGGAGTCTTCATCAGCTTTTATTGTGGGTCCTTCGTTGCCAAACACGCGATTGTTGCCCGTTATACGGCAATCCTCTGCCAGCGAGTAGTAGGAGCTGACGTTTGAGGGAGATAGTTTGTGTGGGGAAATCCACCAGGCTTGCGGAGCCAAGCACCTTTCGTGCCGGAATCTGTGCATGCGAACAGTCCCGACGACACCCAATAACACTGTAGGAAGTGTCGCTGATTGGCAACCTTCAGGAACCCTGAACGCAAGTTACTGCTTGAACATTTCACCCGGTGTGAAACCGAACAACCCCTTGAAAGCTGCGATGAATGCCGAAGTGGAATCGTAGCCGCAGGCCATCGCGGCATGGGTCACGCTGCTGCCGTCTTCCAGTGAACCCAGCGATGACAGCAACCGTGCGCGCTGACGCCAGGCGCGAAAACTCAAGCCGGTTTCCCGTTGAAACAAGCGCATCACGGTTTTTTCCGAGGTGCCCAAGCGCTGCGCCCAATCGTACAAGGTGATCAACCGGCCGGGGTCTTCGATCAGCTCATTGCACAGGCCCAACAAGCGCGGATGACGAGGCAATGGCAGCGAAAAGCTGACTTCCGGCAACTGCATCAGCTGATCCAATAACACCTGGACCAGCCGCGCTTCGCTGCTGTCGCCTACCGGGTAGCTCGGCGGAAGCTGACAGAACGTCTTGATCAACTCCCTGGCCAACGGCGTGACCTCCAGCACCCGACAACGTTGCGGCGCCCAGTTGGCGTCTTCTTTGCGCACATAAAGGCTGCGCATCTCCGCACGCATGGACGTCACCACCTGATGTTCCAGGCCTGCGGGTATCCACACACCCCACTGCGGCGGCGCGAAAAAACTGCCCTCCTCAGTGTGTACGCCTAAAACGCCGCTGATTGCGTAGGAAAACTGCACCCAAGCATGACGATGCGGTGGCGTCCAGGATCCAGCGCTCAAACTCTCGGCGCGGGCATAAAGTGGACGAGGCAGATCCGTCAGCGTCGGAATCTGCCGCTCGCTGCCTTGCTGCAGGCGATGTTGTCCGTTAGTCGGCATGTAATGGCCTTATGTCGCAAGACGGCAGTGTACGAGTGCGTTAGCCTGTGGACATCTATATTTACAAAGAATCCGCCGAGCCTTCCTATGCCTGTACTTAAACACCTCAAGCGCGTTGTCACCGACTGGTTCCTGTGCGGCATGGTCCTGGCCACCGTGCTGGCCTATTTTTTTCCCGGCTTTGGCGCGTCCGGTGGCGGCATGCATGCTGAGTACGTGATCAACATTGGCGTATTCATTGTGTTCTTCCTGCATGGGGTGAACCTGTCCAGCGAACAGATCAAGCACGGCCTGAAGAACTGGCGCTTGCACATCATGGTGCAAGCCTTCACGTTCATTGTTTTCCCTGTGATCTGGCTACTGTGCGACAAAGCCTTGGGCTCGTATGTACCGGCACTGCTGATGCTGGGCTTCCTTTACCTGTGCGCGTTGCCCTCGACCATCTCCTCCTCCGTGGCCCTGACCGGCAGCGCAGGCGGCAATGTGCCCGCGGCGATTCTCAACGCCAGCATGTCCAGTGTCTTCGGAATTTTCATGACGCCATGGCTGGTCAGCCTCGTGGTGGGCACCGGTTCCGGCGGAATCGATCTGGGCTCAACCTTGCTGGACCTGAGCCTTATGTTGCTACTGCCTCTGGTATTGGGCCAAATGCTGCGTCCCCTGCTGGGCAAGTTCTTCGCGCGACACAAGAAGTACACCAACCTCATCGACAAGATCGTGATCCTGCTGTTGGTCTACGCCGCCTTCTGCAACTCGATGGTTTCGGGCATGTGGCAGACCCAGGGCAATAGCGTGATTCTGATGGCGTTCATCGGCAGCGCCGCATTGCTGGCGGTGATCCTGCTGCTGACCACCACCACGGCCAGGCTGTTGAAATTCAACCATGCCGACAAAGTTGCAGCGGTGTTCTGCGCCAGCAAGAAATCCCTGGCCGCCGGTGCGCCCATGGCGGCGCTTATCTTCGCCAACAATCCGGCGCTGGGCCTGATATTGCTGCCAATCATGATCTATCACCCGATGCAGTTGATCGTCTGTTCGGTGATGGCTGAAAGCTACGCGACTCGCCACAAGCAGCAGCTGTCAGAGGAAGCGCTTGAGGAAGCCCGGGCGGCGTGAACCTCGGTCACCGCTCCAGAATCGCCGTAACTCCCTGCCCGCCTGCCGCGCAGATGGAAATCAAACCGCGACCTTGTCCGGCGACGCTCAGCAATTTGGCCAAATTGGCGACGATACGGCCTCCGGTGGCCGCGAAGGGATGGCCGGCGGCCAATGAACTGCCTTTCACGTTCATCCTGGCGCGGTCGATTGAGCCCAGAGGCGCGTCCAGGCCCAGGCGAGACTTGCAGTAATCCGCATCCTCCCAAGCCTTGAGCGTACACAGCACCTGCGCGGCGAACGCTTCGTGGATTTCGTAGTAGTCGAAGTCCTGAAGCGTCAGACCGTTACGCGCCAGCAGGCGCGGCACGGCATAAACCGGTGCCATCAACAAACCTTCAGCGCCGTTGACGAAATCCACCGCCGCCGCTTCGCCGTCGCGCAAATACGCCAACACAGGCAGCCCGCGCTCGTGGGCCCACTGTTCACTGGCCAACAATACCAGCGAGGCGCCGTCCGTCAGGGGCGTTGAATTGCCTGCGGTCAACGTGCCCTTGGCGCTGCGTTCAAACGCCGGTTTGAGGCTGGCGAGCTTTTCCAGGGTCAGATCTGCGCGCAGGTTGTTGTCCCGGTTCAAGCCCAGGAACGACGTCATTAGGTCGCCTTGCCAGCCCTCGGCGTAGGCGGCAGCCATTTTCAGATGACTTTCCAGCGCCAGCTGATCCTGTTCCTGGCGAGGAATGCCCCAGGTTTGTGCCATCAACTCGCAATGCTGCCCCATGGAAAGGCCGGTGCGGGGCTCGCCATTGCGGGGCAGTTCCGGCTTGAGATTGTGCGGACGCAGCTGCATCAGCACTTTGAGTTTGTCAGCCATCGTCTTGCTGCGATTGACCTGCAACAGGATATTACGCAAATCCTCGTTAACGCCGATGGGCGCGTCGGATGTGGTATCCACGCCGCCCGCGATGCCGCATTCGATCTGACCCAGAGCAATTTTGTTCGCGACCAACAACGCCGCCTCCAGCCCGGTGCCACATGCCTGTTGCAAATCATAAGCCGGCGTCTGCGGCGACAGCCGTGAGCCCAGCACGCATTCGCGAGTCAGGTTGAAATCCCGGGAATGCTTGAGCACCGCGCCGGCCACCACTTCTCCCATACGCAGGCCGTGCAGGTTGAAGCGCTCGATCAAGCCCTCCAGCGCCGCAGTCAGCATGGCTTGATTACTCGCAGTGGCATAAGGCCCATTAGAACGGGCGAACGGAATGCGGTTACCGCCCACAATGGCGACCCGGCGTGGTTGATTCATGGAAAGCTCCCTTTTTTAACGCGAATTCGCTGATGAGCAGCGTAGGACGATCTCGAACGAACGTCGCCTACGTGTGGTCCACTCCTTTGAACCCCCACTTAAGGAGAGTGTTCCATGTCGTCTGATCGCTACATCGATTTCGCCAATTCCGACATCGGCCGTCGCCTGGTTGGTGCGATTGGCCTGCCCAAGCCGGTCAGACTGGAACGCTGGCAAGGCGGACGCCTGCGCCCCATCGAAGGCACATTGCTGGTCAGCGCTGGCCCTCTGGCCGATCACGTCAGGTTATTTGCCCAACGCCTGACGGATTCGCTTTATAGCTTCGGCAGTGAAATACCCGGTGCGACCACTTGGGTGGCGGATCAAGGGCCAAAACTGAAGGCCGTGGTGTTCGATGCCAGCACCTTTACGCACGTCGAGCACCTCAAGCAGTTGCGTGAGTTCTTTCAGCCGCTACTGCGCAGCCTCGATCAGAGTGCTCATGTGGTCATCCTTGGCCATGCGCCCGCATCGCTGAAAGACCCGGTCGCAGCCGCCACTCAACAGGCAATCGAAGGTTTCAGCCGGTCACTGGCCAAAGAAATGCGCAATGGCGGCACTGTGCAATTGTTGCAAGTGGACAACGGCGCCGAAGAACAGCTCGAAGGCGCATTCCGGTTTTTCCTGTCACCTAAAAGTGCGTTCATTTCAGGCCAGGTCATTCGCTTGAGGCGGTGTGCTACCCAAGTGCAGGACTGGAGCCGCCCGATGGCAGGTCGCAAAGCGTTAGTGACCGGCGCTGCACGCGGTATCGGCGCGGCCATCGCGGAAAACCTGGCTCGCGATGGTGCCGAATTAGTGCTGCTCGACGTGCCTCAGGCCAAGGCCGACCTTGAAGCCCTTGCCGCGCGTTTGGGTGGGCGAGCGCTGACTGTGGATATCTGCGCTGAGGATGCCGCAAGCCAACTTATCGAGCATTTGCCGGACGGCCTCGACATCCTGGTGCATAACGCCGGCATTACGCGGGACAAAACCCTGGCGAACATGTCTGCGGATTTCTGGGATTCAGTGCTGGCCGTCAACTTCAATGCGCCACAGGTTCTGACCCAGGCGCTACTGGACAGCGGCACGCTGCGCGATAACGCTCGGGTGATTCTCATCTCTTCCACCACAGGTCTGGCCGGCAATCGTGGGCAGACCAACTACGCCGCCAGCAAAGCCGGGCTCATTGGCCTGGCCCGTGCCATGGCGCCGGCGCTGCATGAGCGAGGCATCAGCATCAACGCCGTAGCCCCCGGTTTTATCGAAACCA
The DNA here is from genome assembly GCA_036387095.1 of Pseudomonas sp. Classification (GTDB taxonomy): domain Bacteria; phylum Pseudomonadota; class Gammaproteobacteria; order Pseudomonadales; family Pseudomonadaceae; genus Aquipseudomonas. The sequence goes on along the minus strand of DASVUK010000168.1, from coordinate 7,152 downwards.
AAATGACCGCCAACATGCCGTTTGCCCTGCGTGAAGCCGGCCGCCGCATGAATTCTCTCGGTCAGGGCGGCTTGCCTCAGGATGTCGCCGAAGCCGTTGCCTGGCTGGCGCAGCCGGGTTCGGGGGCGGTCAGCGGCCAGGTATTGCGAGTCTGTGGTCAAAGTGTCATCGGCGCATAAATGACACGGTTCCAACCGAGCAAGGAGAAACAAAGATGAGTGCTCATTGGCGTTACCTGGATAGCCTGCCTGCGTTGCCGAGTCTATTTGTGCATGCGGCCCTCAAGCGCAAAGTGACCGGCACGCAATTGCCTGAACTGGGGCTGCGCTGCTGGATGGCGGTCGATGCGGCCAAGCTCGCGGCGTATCGGCATGTATGCGCTTATCCCGACAGCAGTCTGCTTCCGCCAACCTACCCGCATGTGCTGGCCTTCCCGCTGCAAATGCAACTGATGACCGCCAAGGATTTTCCGTTTCCCTTGCTGGGCCTTATTCATCTGGGCAATCGCATTGCCGTGCATCGGCCCTTGGGCGGCGTCAGCAAGGTGTACATCGGTGTCCACGCCGAGAACCTGCAACCTCACGCCAAAGGCGCCACGTTCAGCCTGATGACACAGGTCGAGGATTCCCTCGGCCTGCTGTGGGAGGAACAAAGCACGCTGTTGTGCCGAGATGTGCACCTTGAAGGTGCCCCGCAAGGCGAGTTTGAACCTGCGCCGCTACCGATGACCGAAGTGGCACGCTGGCAGGCAACTGCAGACATCGGCAGGCGCTACGCCAAGACGTCCGGCGACTACAACCCCATTCACCTGAGCGGCCCCAGCGCCAAACTCTTTGGTTTCCCGCAGGCTATCGCCCATGGCATGTGGCTCAAGGCGCGTAGCCTCGCGGCGCTGGATGACCACTTGCCAGCGTCCAATGTCGAGATCAGCGTGCAGTTTCACAAACCGGTACGCCTGCCCTGCGAAGTGGTGCTCTCGGCCAGTGCTGCGGGTTCCCATGGACAGCTGAAACTGGAGAGCGCGCAAGGCATCGTGCATATGCTGGGGACGTGGCAGCCAGCGGTGGAATAAAGAGGATGGCAGGAGCCAGCGTCGGCCCCTTCGCGAATGAGTCCGATCCCACGAGGTTTGCATAGCCGTGGGAACGGATTCATCCGCGAAGGCCTTTCGATGCACACATTGCGCTTGCCCGATGACCGGCAAGACGATATTTACCGGCATGGCCCGATCACAGTGATCACCTGAGGCCGCAGTAAACCTTCCCACTTGCTTCGCGCCCCGTTCCCCCGGAAGCTATGCGCCTTCAGGAGAACCCCATGAACCTCGACGAATTGACCCAACGCCTGCACCGCATCCGCGATCAAAATGACTGGAAGCAGTTTCACAGCCCGAAGAACCTGGCCATGGCCGCCAGTGTCGAAATGTCCGAGCTGGTGGAAATCTTCCAGTGGCTCAGCGAGGACCAGTCGCGCCAGCTGCCGCCTGACCAGTTGGCCCACGCGGGGCAGGAAGTGGGCGATATCGTTTTATATCTGCTGTTGATGTGCAGTGAGTTGGGGCTGGATATGGAAGCCGTCGTGCGCAGCAAGTTGGCGGACAGTGAACGCAGGTTTGCCAAATGAGTGACCGTCACTTCGATCAACTGGCCACCCGATTCGCACAAAAAATCTACGGTGGTGCCAAGGGTGCCATTCGCCTGGCGGTGTTACAGGCCGATCTCGCCGAAGCATTGCCCGACCGCCCGCTCCGGGTCCTGGATATCGGCGCAGGCCTGGGCCATATGTCGCTGTGGCTGGCCGAACACGGCCATGACGTGACCTTGGCCGAGCCTGCCGAACCTATGCTCGAAGGCGCACGCCAGCGTTTCGCCGAGGCAGGCCAGACGGCGACGTTCATCCAGGCGCCCTGGCAGGAACTGCCCGGTTTGCTGACCGAACAATATGATCTGGTGGTCTGCCATGCCGTTCTGGAATGGCTGGCCGAACCGCACACGATCTTGCCCGTGCTACGTCAATTGACCAAAGCCGACGGCTGGCTGTCCTTGGCGTTCTATAACCGTGACGCCTTGGTGTATCGCAATCTGCTCAAAGGTCATTTCCGCAAGATGCGCAAGAACGACATGGCTGGCGAGAAGCAAAGCCTGACACCGCAACAACCCCTTGATCCTCGGGAATTGGCGGCGCAACTTGAAGGACTCTGGCGAGTCGAAACCCAGAGCGGCGTCAGAGTTTTCCATGACTACATGCCGGTGGAATTCCAGGCCCGCGTTGAACTGGCCGACTTACTGGAAATGGAACTGGCCCATCGTCGCCATCCGGCTTATGCCGGGCTGGGCCGCTACCTGCATTGGGTGTGTCGTCCCGTTTAATGCCAGGATTACAAACGTCGTTCACTGCAACCCGAGGCCACTGCGGAGGCCATCATGAAACGCCGCTTCGCTTTGATCGCGCTATGCCTGGGCATCAGCGCCTGCCAGACCGACAATCCGTACAACGCCAGCTCGAACCCCATTCCACCCGCCCCGCCGCAGGCTGCAACGAGGCTGGACATGAGCGCCTATCCTGCCCCGCCTCGTGACTACGGCCGCTACCGCAGCTGGAGCTGGCTCAATAGCCAGTTGCCCCCGGGTTCAGCCTGGGCTGACTCAGCGCAAATTGCCGAAGCCGTGAGCAATGGACTTGATCAGCGCGGTCTGCGGCCGGCGCAAAATCCTCAGGCGGCGGATATTCACGTCGCCGCCGACACACGCCTGGAAACCCGTTTGCGCCAGGTACGCGACGACTATTACGACCCGTACTACGGAGGAGCTGGCCTGGGTTATGGGCGCTATGGCGGCCCGTATCGGCACGGCTATGGTTACGGTGGCTATGCAACAGTACCGGTGGTGCGCACCTATCAGGAACACGTCGTGGTCGTACATATCAGCCTGTTCGATGCTCGCAGCGGTCAGCCCATCTGGAGCGCCAGTGCCGAAACCAGCAGTGACGGCAGCCTGTCCAATCGCACCAACGCATTGCGCACGGCGGTGCAAAAGGCACTGACCGCCTACCCTCCTTCTTGATCCCTTTGGAGAACTGCCATGTTCCGCAGTCTTGTCGTGTTGTCCCTGGCGCTGCTGCTCGGCGCTTGTCAGACCAGTCAGATCAACCGTGACTTCGATGCCAGCCGCGACTTTGGCGGCTATCGCAGCTGGAGCTGGAAAGAACCCGGCGTGCAGTACCAGCCGGATGATCCGCGTATCAAAAGCGACCTTACCGAGCAGCGCATTCGTCATTCACTCAGCGAGCAGCTGGACCAGCGCGGCTTGCGCATGGCTCGGCCCGGCACCCCGGCAGATTTGAAAGTGCAGACATGGTTGATCGTCGAGAATCGCCAGCAACTGGTCAGCACCAATTACGGCGGCGGCTGGGGGCCTTGGGGCGGTTACGGCTACTGGGGCGCCCCCATGAGCACCGAAACCCGCAGCATTGATTACAAAGTGACCACGCTGCAGGTTGATTTGTATGACGGCAAGGACGACAAGCTGGTCTGGCGCGGCAGCACTGAGCAGATTCTCAGTGACAGGTCGGCCAACCCGGATGCCCGTAACAACCTCATTCGTCAGACTGTGGCGAAGATACTGGAGCAGTACCCGCCGCATTGACCTGGGCGGGGCAAATACAAACCTTGTGGGAGCGAGCTCACTCGCGAAAGCGGAATTCCAGTCGACAAATGTATCGCCTGCGATACCCCCTTCGCGAGCAAGCTCGCTCCCAGCCAAGCTCGCCCCACAATCAGGTGTGATTCATTCCACCGCAGTGCGCAATTTCTCGCTACGCCCGCGCAGCCATTCCAGCACCAGCAGCAGGACCACCGAGAAGCCGATCAGCAAGGTCGCCGCTGCAGCGATGGTCGGGCTGAGGTTTTCGCGGATGCCGCTGAACATCTGCCGAGGCAAGGTTGCCTGCTCGGGGCCTGCCAGGAACAACGTCACCACCACCTCGTCGAAGGACGTCGCAAAGGCGAACAACGCCCCGGAAATCACTCCCGGCGCAATCAAAGGCAAGGTCACACGACGGAAGGCCGTCAGCGGCGAAGCGCCCAGGCTGGCCGCCGCCCGCACCAGGTTGTAGTTGAAACCCTGCAAGGTGGCCGACACGGTGATGATCACGAACGGCACGCCCAACACCGCGTGCACCAGGATCAACGACAGGAAGCTGTTGCCCAATCCCAGCGGCGCGAAGAACAGGTAGCTGGCAACACCGATGATCACCACCGGCACCACCATGGGCGAAATCACCAGGGCCATAACCAGCGCCTTGCCGGGAAAATTGCCTCGGGTCAGACCAATCGCTGCCAGCGTGCCAAAACCCATGGCCAGGATGGTGGCGGCCGGGGCGATGATCAGACTGTTCTTCAGGGCGCGCATCCACTCGTTCGAGCCGAAGAAGTCCTGATACCAGTGCATGGAAAACCCTTGCAGCGGGTAAACCAGAAAACTCCCCGAGTTGAACGACAGCGGAATGATCACCAGTACCGGCAACACCAGGAACAACAGGATCAGGCCGCACAGTATGCGCAGGGCGTAGAACCAGACACGCTCAAGAGGCGAAGAATAGGGGCTCAACATGGTGAATTTCCTCAGCTCAAACGCAGGCGGCTGGCGCCGACCAACCAGTTATAAATCAGATAAAGCACGATGGTGGCCAGCAACAGCAACCCGCCCAGCGCCGTGGCCATGCCCCAGTTGATGCTGGTGTTGGTATAGAAGGCAACGAAGTAGCTGACCATTTGATCGTTCGGGCTGCCCAGCAAAGCCGGGGTGATGTAGTAACCAATCGCCAGGATGAACACCAACAGACAACCGGCGCCAATCCCCGCAAAGGTCTGCGGAAAATACACCCGCCAGAAGCTGGCGAATGGATTGCAGCCCAGGGAAATCGCGGCGCGCATGTAAGTCGGAGAAATGCCCTTCATGACACTGTAGATCGGCAAGATCATGAACGGCAGCATGATGTGCACCATCGAGATGTAAACGCCGACCCGGTTAAACACCAGCTCCAGCGGTTTATCGATAATCCCCATGGCCATCAGCGCACCATTGATCAATCCGCTTGATTGCAGCAGGACGATCCACGCGGCGACCCGGACCAGAATTGACGTCCAGAATGGCAATAGCACGAGAATCATCAGCAGGTTGCTCTGCCGTGCTGGCAAGTTCGCCAGCAGATAAGCCAATGGATAAGCCAGGACCAGACAGATCAGGGTGATGACAAACCCCATCCAGAAGGTGCGACCGAAGATATCCAGGTAAATCGCTTGATCCGGGGTCGCCGGCGCCACTTCACCGAGGTCATCGATGCGGTGGTCGACAGCGGCCAACAGGTAATAGGGGGTAACGCTACTGGTGTTGCGACGGATCACCTGCCAATAGGCCGGATCACCCCAACGCTCGTCCAATGCTTCGAGCGCATCCTTATAAGAAGCAGGCTCGGTCTTGAACGGCAAGGCGCGGGCCGTGGTCATCAACAAGCTGCGATAGCCGGCCAGTTCCATGTTCAGACGCTTGGACAGATCGCCCAAGGTCGAATTCTTGCGGGTTTCAGCCAGGTCCAGGCTCAGTGCCTTGTAGACCGATTCGGAAGGAAGCCCTTTGCCGTCCCATTGCGCGACCTGAACGACTGTGGTCGGCAGTGCATTGACGACTTCAGGGTTGCCGACGCTCTTGTAGAGCAGCGCAACGATAGGCACCAGAAACACCAGCAGCAGGAAAATCACCAGAGGTGCAATCAACGCCTGGGCCTTCCAGCGGTTGACCCGTTCGGCACGAGCCAGACGCTGTTTCAAGGTACGGCTGGCGCCGTCAGGCAGGGGCAGGGCGAGGGCCATGGCAAAACTCCGAAATCTTTCAACGAGGGTGGCATTCCCTACAGTAGGGAATGCCACCGGATCTGACTCAACGTGACGCGATTACTTGGCAGCCCAAGAGTTGAAACGCTGCTCCAGGGTTTCGCCAAAGTCGGCCCAGAACTTAACGTCGATCTGCACCTGATCCTTGATGTTCTCAGGGGTAGTCGGCATGTTCTGCAGGGTTTCAGCGCTCAACAATGGCACAGCCTGCTTGTTGGCCGGACCGTAAGCGATGTTTTCCGAGAAGCCCTTCTGCTGTTCAGGCATCAGGCTGTAGGCGATGAATTTCTTCGCCGCTTCAGCGTTTTTCGAACCCTTCGGAATGGCCCATGCGTCGAAGTCGTAGACGCCGCCGGTCCAGACCACTTTCAGGTTGCTTTCTTTCTGTACGGCAGCGATGCGGCCGTTATATGCGGAGCTCATCACAACGTCGCCAGACTGAAGATACTGTGGCGGCTGTGCGCCGGCTTCCCACCATTGAATGCTTGGCTTGAGCTTGTCGAGCATCTTGAATGCGCGATCCTGACCGTCTTTGGTGGCCAGCACTTTGTAGACATCTTTGGGCGCAACGCCGTCAGCCATCAAAGCGAATTCCAGGGTGTACTTGGCGCCCTTGCGCAGGCCACGCTTGCCTGGGAATTTGCTGGTGTCCCAGAAATCGGCCCAGCCGGTCGGTGCGGTTTTCAGTTTGTCAGCGTTGTAGGCCAACACGGTGGACCACACGAAGAAGCCCGCGCCGCAATGCTGGATGGCACCCGGAACGTAGTTGGCGACGTCGCCGAACATTTTCGGATCCAGTTCTTCGAACATGTCTTCGTCGCAACCGCGGGACAGCTCAGGCGATTCGACTTCTACCAGGTCCCAGGAAACACTTTTGGTGTCGACCATGGCTTTGACCTTGGCCATTTCGCCGTTGTATTCACCGGCGATGATCTTGCCGTTGCCAGCCTTTTCCCACGGTGCATAAAACGCTTTTTCCTGGGCAGCCTTGTTGGCGCCGCCAAACGACACGACGGTCAGATCTGCAGCCATGGCTTGCGCCGCGCACATCATGCCCAGCGTAATAGCGGTGAATTTCAAAGATTTGAGCATTTGGTTGTGTTCTCCACGAGCAGTGTTGGTTTATGCGTTGAGGGCGATCTATCGCCTCTGGCTGATGCCTTTTTATTGGTGAATCAATGCACTTGCTGCAAGGGATCGAGCGCGCGAACGTGCTCGATTTGCCATCCAATTGGCACAACGTCGCCAACGCTCAACGCCGG
>DASVUK010000167.1:0-1715 GCA_036387095.1 Pseudomonas sp. | reverse complement strand
CGCTGGATTGATTTGCATGATGCTATCGAAGCTCAGCTGGGGGAGTTTGGCGAGCTGGCCAGCGTACGGCCCAGCGGATCAAAGGCCGCCGATAACCTGCTGCGCGTCGCCGGCATTCTTGCAGTTGTGGAGGAGAGCAGCATCGTGGAGGTCGACCATATCCAACGGGCCTCCGCTTTAGTCGGCTACTACCTCACCGAGATCCAGCGCCTGACTGAGCAGGAGCCAGTGTGTCGAGTAAAAGAGGAGGCAGACCGGCTGCTGCGATGGCTACAGGTCAAAGATTGGAAGCGTTTCAGTATTCGTGAATTGAATCGCAACGGTCCCCGCTTTGCCCGTAAGAGCAGTCGTCATACCGCCAAGCTGTTGGTCGAATTGATTGATCATCAGTGGCTCATCACTGACGGCCACACCTTCGAGGTGCGCCATGTTCAATATTGATGAAGCGCTACGCAACCATCTGGCTCAGCGCCAAAAGGAGCCGAAAGCGCGATTTGTCGCCGCTACTGTCGCCACTTTGTCGCCACGTTCAAAGCCGGGCAGGACAAGGGTTGTCGCCGCTGTCGCCGGTGTCGCCACTACCAACAAAACTATTGCCTCGACGACAGCCATCATCCAATGGTTGGAAGAGCAGGGCGCGCAACTCTACGTCGCCAACAACACGCTTTGTTTCCGTCCAACTGATTGGGCCCAGTTCGCTATTGTGAGTGCACACTGGCAAGCCCTTCTACATGAGCTTGCTGCAGTCGATCAGGAACAGAAAAATGGCTCGCGTCGGTAAGCGAGCGGGGCGCAATTTCGGCTTCGGTCGCCAGCTCAGCTATGCCGGACCGCAAGCCCTGAAAGATCTGTTTGGCGACGGCCATTTTGCTACCGTCAAAGCCCATAGCGATCGGTGGCAGGCCTTCGTGAATTGGTGTCGATCCGAGGAAGGGCCGAGGCTCGATGACGCGCGTCAGATCGACCGCGAGATCCTCATGCGGTACGCCGCTTATATGAGGCAGCAGGTTGACCATGGCAACGTCGGCATCGCCACCGCGCAGAACCGACTGTCAAGCGTGAACCGAACGATGGCTGCGCTGCGCGGTGATCAGTACGTCAAAATCCCCAGTCCGAGCAAGGCGCTGGGTATGCAGCGCTCAAACGTGCGCGGGGAGGCACCGCAAGGCCAAGATCGTGCTCAGATCGAGTTGATCGCACGCGCACTGTCAGAGCGAGGTCAGCAACGAGTGACCGCAATTGTGCATCTGGCTCGGGAGACTGGTATGCGCCTGCGTGAAGCGATCTTGGCTGACCTGCCCCGACTGCAACGTGAGGCCAGGCAACTGGGCAAGATCAACATCCAAGACGGCACCAAAGGTGGTCGATCAGGCGCGTCAGCACCGCGCTGGATCGCGGTCACTGATCAAATCCGTGGCGCCTTGGATAGGGCCTGGGAGGCTTCACCCAGCGGCAGTCGGAACCTGTTGGCTCCCAACGAGAGCTACAAAGAGTTTATGCAATCAGTTGTGCGACCGGCACGAGACCTCCTGCATGAACATGGATTGAAAGGCTTTCATGAGCTGCGGGCGGCTTACGCCTGTGAGCGCTATGAGCAACTAATCGGCTTTCCTGCACCCGTTAATGGTGGTCGTGTTCATCAAGAGGATCGAGCACTCGATCAGCGAGCCCGTAAGCAGATCAGCCACGAGTTGGGACATAACCGCATCGATGTG
>DASVUK010000166.1:0-4468 GCA_036387095.1 Pseudomonas sp. | reverse complement strand
GGCCGGTTCCCTCGGACGCCGGTTTCTGACCCCCGTACGGTCCGCCACCCATTTCGTGTCAGAACGGCTGGGTGGACGGCTCCTTAACTGTCCGAGGAATAAGGAAAATGCCCTGTCCCCCTTTTAAGCTCGTGCGCCACCCTGGCCATTTGATTCAAGCTTCAAACTATCTCGGAGGATTCCGCGATGTTTGATCTCTCATGGCTAACCAGCCTCCCCAAACCCAGCACCATTGATACTGCATTGCTAACCCCTGAAGATGCCGCAGTTAAACTACGACAGGCTGCCACGCTTCGGCTAAATGGAGCGCAGAGTATTCTGCTTCATTTTCCGCAGGACGTTGAGCTGGCTGTAGAGCTGCTGGATGACGCGGCAGTTCTTTTCGACCAGGCCTTTCGATATTTAACTGGCATCCCCGCTCAGCGTGTTCATCAACAGTTTGGTGAGTATGTCTCTGTCCCTTCCTCTGAAGGCTCTCCTGCGATCCAAACCCCGTGGGGCGATGAGTTCGCTCCGGTAATCAACGACGGTGTTCGTTGCGCAGAGACTTGGCTTGATGGTTCATCATTACCGTTATGGTGGACGCTATCGCAGAATCGAAAACGTCATCGTCCAGGTGATCCACAAGAGGCATTTGAAGCAGGTTTTTTGCTGCGGTTGCAGCAGACGCTGCTCAGCCTTCGTGAAGCTGCTGCATCCCGACCAACCAGTTTCGATGCTTGAGGCATTAATTGACGTTTGAGACATTTCTTTTCCCGCCAAACCCTCCGATCCAGCGATCTTTGATCGCGCCGGTCGGAGGGTTCACTCGCTTTTTCTCGAAGCGACCTCGGTCTACCCTCTATTTCAAATTTGATTAACGTCATACGGTGTTTGACTGGGTAATTGCCCGCTTTCTCAATCGAGCACAACGAGTTTTCGGCGTCAGAGCCGATCTGTTGTGGGGCTAGGACTAGAGAGGTGGCGACACCGGCGACAGCGGCGACAACGCACGTAGAACGCGGTCTGGAGCGTGGCGACAAAAGTGGCGACAGTCGCCGCTTTTTGGGAGCTTTGGCCGTGACGCTTGACCGCGTTTTCGAGTGGGTATAAAAATTGGCGCACGGATCGCTGTCGTTGACAGCACCAGCCCAGGTAGCCAGAACCTTCAAGGCTACGCCACTTGCGTGGTGGTTCTCCCAAAGTGCGATTAGCATCCGGCGGCTCGCACGGTCACTCCCCAAGAGTGATGGATGCCTACTCGACTTATCTGTCTGCTGCGACAGACGATGGACCTTCCTCGCTGCACTGCAGCAACCTCACCTCTCGGCACACTTCGCTGCGCCAGGCCGCGCCCGTCTCTTTCTCCTGGAAAGAGACGGGCGCTCGTAGCACTGCTGCAAGCCTCGTCGTACAGGGCATTGCCGCAACTCTCCTCGTGACAATCGGCCTGACAAATCCGATTCGTCGCCATCCGCAACGACACAGGCACCGGTGCCGCAGCCAATGGAAAGGCTGCACCTGACTGACAGTCAGGCATGCCCCAGGTGTCGATGTTGTTGCCTTCTCCCACTCAGGATCTCCAGGTGCCGAACTCGTCAGTCGGCACAGCCTCCACCCGCCCGCATCTTCGGATGCGTCTAAGGAGGCCAGATTCATGGGTTTATGCCCTTGCTCCCGGTTGTAAGGAGCCGTTCGTTCCGCGTCAGTGAACACCTCACAGGCCGCAGGGGCCTTGATCCCTGATAACACTCAACAGCCGTGGCGGGACTACGTGAGGACACCAGCAATGAACGAGGAGAGGGCCCATGCAGCAGTTAGATCCGAAGCTTGAACTACCGCAACCACCTCGACCGCTGATTGAGTCGAATCCCGTGGCCCAGCCTTATCCGGTGCAGGCACTGGGTGGGATTCTTGGGCCTGCAGTCGAACGCATGGCTGAGGTCATCGGGGTGCCCCAGGCATTGGCTGCACAATCGGTGCTGGCTGCTTCGGCGCTGGCCACTCAAGGTCATGCGGGCTTACAGCTCGATGGGAGAAATTATCCGCTGTCGCTTTACCTGATCACCGTGGCCGCATCCGGCGATCGCAAAACGGCGGCAGATCGATTTGCATTGCTGCCCGCACGGCAATGGGAGCGTGAGCAGTGGCAGCGCTATCGCGAACAACTCGCCCGGTACCGTGTCGCGCAGCGACAGGCGCAGCGTATCAACCCTGGCGATCCCAACCCCACAAACGGCGTACCGCTTGAAGCGGAGCCCTCAGCACCTAGGCTGATCACCACGGATCCGACTATCGAGGCCCTGATCAAGGGACTCTGCCATGACTTGCCGAGCATGGGCCTGTTCTGTGACGAGGGGGGACAATTCCTCGGTAGCAGCACCATGAGTCGGGATAACCGTTTGAAAGCGGTTACGACCTTGTCGTCACTCTGGGACGGCAGTCCGATAGATCGCGCGCGGTCCATGGTGGGTGAAAGCTTGCGAGCTTACGATCGACGCTTAAGCCTGCACCTGATGCTGCAACCGTATCTAGCCATGCAGTTACTCAGTGACCCGTTGCTGCAGGGGCAAGGCATTCTCGGTCGCTGCCTCATGACCTGGCCCACCAGCCTGGCCGGACAACGCAGTTACCAGGCTGTCGACTTGTCAAAAGACCCCGCCCTAGAGCGATATCACCACCGTCTTTCGGCCCTGTTTCATCAGCCTTGGTCACTTTCCGCTGACGGTGCCTTGCGGCTGTCACCGCTGAGCCTCAGTCCGCTGGCGCGTCGTCGCTGGATTGATTTGCATGATGCTATCGAAGCTCAGCTGGGGGAGTTTGGCGAGCTGGCCAGCGTGCGGCCCAGCGGATCAAAGGCTGCCGATAACCTGCTGCGCATCGCCGGCATTCTTGCAGCTGTGGAGGAGAGCAGCGTCGTGGAGGTCGACCATATTCAACGGGCCTCCGCTTTAGTCGGCTACTACCTCACCGAGATCCAGCGCCTGACTGAGCAGGAGCCAGTGTGTCGAGTAAAAGAGGAGGCAGACCGGCTGCTGCGATGGCTACAGATCAAAGATTGGAAGCGTTTCAGTATTCGTGACTTGAATCGCAACGGTCCCCGCTTTGCACGCAAGAGCAGTCGTCATGCCGCCAAGCTGCTGGTCGAGTTGATTGATCATCAGTGGTTGATCACCGATGGCCACACCTTCGAGGTGCGCCATGTTTAATCTTGATGAAGCGCTGCGCAACCATCTGGCTCAGCGTCAAAAGGAGCCTAAAGCGCGATTTGTCGCCGCTACTGTCGCCACTTTGTCGCCACGCTCAAAACCAGGCAGCACGAGGGTTGTCGCCGCTGTCGCCAGTGTCGCCACTACCCATAAAGCTATCGCCTCTACGACAGCCATTATTCAATGGTTGAAAGAGGAGGGTGCGCATCTTTACGTCACCGACAACAGGCTGTGTTTTCGCCCGACTGATTGGGCTCAGTTCGCGATTGTAAGTGCGCACTGGCGAGCCCTTTTGCATGCTCTCACTGCTGTCGATCAGGAACAGAAAAATGGCTCGGGTCGGTAAGCGAGCGGGGCGCAATTTCGGCTTCGGTCGCCAGCTTAGCTATGCTGGACCGCAAGCACTGAAAGACCTGTTTGGCGACGGCCATTTTGCTACCGTCAAAGCCCATAGTGATCGCTGGCAGGCGTTCGTGCATTGGTGTCGATCCGATGAAGGGCCGAGGCTCAATGACGCGCGCCAGATCGACCGCGAGATACTCATACGGTACGCCGTCCACGTGCGGGAGCAGGTTGATCAGGGCAACGTCGGCATTGCCACCGCGCAGAACCGACTGTCCAGCGTGAACCGAACGATGGCCGCGCTGCGCGGTGATCAGTACGTCAAAATCCCGAGTCCGAGTAAGGCGCTGGGCTTGCAGCGCTCAAGCGTGCGTAGTGAGGCTCCGCATGGCCAAGACCGGGCCCAGGTCGAGTTGATCGCCCGGGCGCTGTCAGATCGTCAGCAATCGAGGGTGAGTGCCATTGTGGTCCTCGCCCGGGAGACTGGTATGCGCTTGCGTGAAGCGATCTTGGCGGACCTGCCTCGCCTGCAACGAGAGGCCCAACGATTGGGCAAGATCAACATTCAGGATGGCACCAAAGGTGGTCGGTCAGGCGCATCGGCACCGCGTTGGATTGCGGTCACGGATCAAGTTCGTGGCGCCCTCGACAGGGCCAGCGAGGCTTCACCCAAGGGCAGTCGGAATCTGTTAACACCTGATGAAAGCTACAAAGATTTCCTACAGACAATCGTGCGACCGGCACGGGACATCCTGCATGAGTATGGATTGAAAGGCTTTCATGAACTGCGAGCGGCATACGCCTGTGAGCGCTATGAGCAACTAATCGGCTTTCCTGCACCCGTTAATGGTGGTCGTGTTCATCAAGAGGATCGAGCACTCGATCAGCGAGCCCGTAAGCAGATCAGCCACGAGTTGGGACATAACCGCATCGATGTG
>DASVUK010000165.1:0-17904 GCA_036387095.1 Pseudomonas sp. | reverse complement strand
AAGCTGGGCATTCCTGTTATCGGCGTAGTCGATACCAACAGCAGCCCGGAAGGCGTTGACTACATCATCCCAGGCAACGATGACGCAATCCGCGCTATCCAGCTGTACATGGGTTCGATGGCTGATGCTGTAATCCGTGGTCGTAACAATGTTGCTGGCGGCACCGACGTTTTCGTCGAAGAAGCTCCAGCGGCAGCAGTGGTTGAAGGCTGAGTAACTAACGCCTGGCGTTGACTCAGTACGCAAAAAGGGGGCTTGGCCCCCTTTTTGCCACCTCGAAAACCATGTGTCGGCGCGTTCATGGCGCTGTTGTCATGTTCGACTGACACCCTGTGTTTTCAAGAATTTTGCACGCCCGATCCGTCGGGTGGAATGGTTTAAGACCTATCCAAGAGGATTTTGAAATGGCAGAGATTACTGCAGCGTTGGTTAAAGAACTGCGCGAGCGTACCGGCGAAGGCATGATGGATTGCAAAAAAGCCTTGACCAAGGCTGGCGGCGACATCGAAAAAGCCATTGATGACATGCGTGCTTCCGGCGCGATCAAGGCAGCCAAGAAAGCAGGCAACGTTGCCGCTGAAGGCGCTATCGCAATCAAGGACGACGGCAAGGCTGCCGTTATCATCGAAGTTAACTCGCAGACCGACTTCCTGGCTCTGCAGGACGACTTCAAGGCATTCGTTGCTGCCAGTGCCGACAAAGCGTTCGCTGACAAACTGACCGAAGTAGCTCCTTTGATCGAAGCTCAGGAAGCTGCGCGTCTGGTTCTGGTCGGTAAGGTTGGCGAAAACGTCAATATCCGTCGTCTGGCCCGCATCGAAGGTGACGTTGTAGGTTCTTACCTGCACGGCAACAAGATCGGCGTAGTCGTGACCCTCAAGGGCGGCACCGTCGAGCTGGCTAAAGATATCGCCATGCACGTAGCGGCAAGCAATCCTGAGTTCCTGCTGCCTTCGGAAGTTTCGGCCGAAGCGATCGAGCGCGAAAAAGGCGTCTTCCTGCAGCTGAACGAAGACAAGATCAAAGGCAAGCCAGCCGAAATCGTTGAAAAAATGGTTGGCGGTCGTATTACCAAGTTCCTGGCTGAAGCCAGCCTTGTTGAGCAAGCCTTCGTCAAGAACCCGGAAGTCAAGGTCGGTGAACTGGCCAAGAAAGCCGGTGCTGAAATCGTTTCCTTCACCTACTTCAAAGTAGGTGACGGCATCGAGAAGCCAGTTGATAACTTCGCTGACGAAGTAGCTGCTCAACTGGCTGCCGCCAAGCAGTAAGACGGTTTTTCAACTGTCGCCCCAAAGAGGCTGCCCGCTCACGCGCGCAGCCTCTTTGTCAAAGGCAAAAAGGAAAAGGTATTTGTTTTCCTTGGAGAAGTGGCTTACAAGGCTGCATTCTTCTGACGCTGTCGCAGCGTCAAGCTAGAGTTAGCGCAGGCTTAAAGTGCCAGCACAGATTTTTTTTCAGAAAACGCCGCAGGAGAGATTCGCAATGGCTCAGCAGGGCAGTGGTTATCAGGCTCGCTATAAACGCATTCTACTCAAGCTTAGCGGCGAGGCCCTCATGGGGTCCGAAGAGTTCGGCATCGATCCCAAGGTTCTGGATCGCATGGCGCTGGAAGTCGGCCAGTTGGTCGGTATCGGCGTGCAGGTCGGACTGGTGATTGGCGGTGGCAACCTGTTTCGCGGTGCGGCCCTGAGTGCGGCCGGTATGGATCGTGTTACGGGCGATCACATGGGCATGCTGGCCACTGTGATGAATGCCTTGGCAATGCGCGATGCGTTGGAGCGGGCCAATATCTCGGCTATCGTGATGTCGGCGATTTCCATGGTGGGCGTGACCGACCATTACGACCGTCGCAAGGCTATGCGTCATCTGAATGCCAAAGAAGTAGTCATCTTTGCTGCTGGTACAGGCAACCCGTTTTTCACCACGGATTCGGCCGCTTGCTTGCGTGCTATCGAGATTGACGCCGACGTCGTGCTCAAGGCGACCAAGGTGGATGGTGTCTACACCGCAGACCCGTTCAAAGACCCGCATGCAGAGAAGTTCGATCATCTGACTTACGATGAAGTGCTGGATCGCAAGTTGGGCGTAATGGATCTGACCGCCATTTGCCTGTGTCGCGATCACAAGATGCCACTGCGCGTCTTCAACATGAACAAGCCCGGCGCCCTGCTGAATATCGTACATGGCGGCGCTGAAGGAACCCTGATCGAGGAAGGCCAACAATGATCAATGAAATCAAGAAAGACGCCCAGGCGCGTATGCAGAAATCCGTCGAGTCCCTGGCGCACGCGTTCAGCCGGATTCGCACCGGGCAGGCGCATCCAAGCATTCTGGGTGGCGTGATGGTGCCTTATTACGGCTCAGACACGCCGCTTAACCAGGTCGCCAACGTAACCGTCAAAGACTCTCGTACTCTTCAGGTCGTGGCGTTTGAGCGCAATATGCTCGCGGCAGTCGATAAGGCTATCCAGAGTTCCGGTCTGGGTTTCAATCCCACCAACCTGGGGGAGCTGCTGCTGATCTCCATGCCTGCCCTGACGGAAGAGACCCGCAAGGGCTTCACCAAGCAGGCGCGCGATGCAGCGGAAGATGGGCGTGTTGCCGTGCGCAACATCCGTCGTGATGCGCTGAGTCAGCTCAAGGATCTGGTCAAGGAGAAAGAAATCAGCGAAGACGAAGAGCGTCGTGCCGCTGATGACATTCAGAAACTGACCGATAAATTCGTCGCTGAAATTGAAGTCGCCGTGAAGCAGAAAGAAGCTGACCTGATGGCTGTATAAGGTTCGGGGCTTTCATGGAAAAGACAAAACTGGCCGGGCCTTCATCGGTGCCGCGTCATGTAGCGATCATCATGGACGGAAACAACCGCTGGGCCAAGAAGCGCCTGCTGCCGGGTGTGGCCGGTCATAAAGCTGGTGTTGATGCCGTCCGCGCGGTCATTGAAGTGTGTGCTGAGGCCAAGGTCGAGGTGCTCACCCTTTTCGCGTTCTCCAGCGAGAACTGGCAACGACCGGCGGAAGAGGTAGGCGCCTTGATGGAGCTTTTTTTCACGGCCCTGCGCCGTGAAACAAGGCGTCTCAATGACAACGCCATCAGCCTGCGGATCATCGGGGATCGTTCCCGATTCCATCCCGAGCTTCAGGCGGCCATGCGAGAAGCGGAAATGAGCACGGCTGGCAATGACCGGTTTGTCCTGCAGATCGCTGCCAACTATGGCGGTCAATGGGACATCGCTCAGGCTGCCCAGCGTCTGGCTCGTGAAGTCAAGGCCGGGCATTTGCAGCCGGAAGAAATAACGCCCGAGCTGCTGCAAACCTGTCTGGCAACGGGTGATCTGCCCTTGCCGGATTTGTGCATCCGCACGGGCGGCGAGCATCGCATCAGTAACTTTCTGCTTTGGCAGCTGGCTTACGCCGAGCTGTACTTCTCCGACCTGTTCTGGCCGGACTTCAAACACGATGCCATGCGCGCTGCGCTGGCCGATTTCGCTTCGCGCCAACGTCGTTTCGGTAAAACGAGCGAACAGGTGGAAGCCGGAGCCCGGGCTTAATGCTGAAACAACGGATTATCACGGCGCTTATCCTGCTGCCGATCGCGCTATGTGGCTTTTTTCTTCTTGAGGGCGCTGGTTTCGCACTGTTCATCGGTCTGGTGGTAGTGCTGGGCGCTTGGGAATGGGCGCGTTTGGCAGGCTTCACTGGGCAGCCCATGCGTGTGGCCTATGCCGCAGTAGTGGCTGCCTTGCTGTTCCTGCTGCATTTGATCCCCGGTCTGGCACCTTGGGTGTTGGTGGCTGCGGTGATCTGGTGGGCCTTGGCGACTTACCTGGTGTTGACCTATCCCGCTTCCAGCGAACATTGGGCCAGCGCGGCCTGCAAGCTGGTAATCGGACTGCTGATCCTGCTGCCCGCGTGGCAGGGACTGGTGCTGATCAAGCAATGGGAGCTGGGAAACTGGCTGATCCTGGCAGTGATGGTGCTGGTCTGGGGGGCTGACATTGGGGCTTATTTTTCCGGTAAGGCTTTTGGCAAGCGCAAGCTGGCACCGAAGGTCAGCCCCGGCAAAAGCTGGGAGGGTGTTTACGGAGGCCTGCTCGCTAGCCTCTTGATCACCGCCGTAGTCGGCATGTTTCGCGGGTGGTCGGGTTCGCAGTTTGTACTCGGCCTGCTCGGTGCCGCCATCGTCGTATTCATCTCTGTGGTAGGCGATCTGACCGAAAGCATGTTCAAGCGTCAGTCGGGCATCAAGGACAGCAGCAACCTGTTGCCGGGGCATGGCGGCGTCCTTGATCGTATCGACAGCTTGACCGCCGCCATTCCCGTATTTGCCGCGCTGCTTTGGGCTGCTGAGTGGGGCGTTCTGTGAGTGGCCCGCAGCTGATCACCATATTGGGCGCGACCGGTTCGGTTGGCTTGAGCACCCTTGACGTCATAGCCCGTCATCCTGACCGCTATCAGGTATTTGCTCTCACCGGCTTCAGTCGCACCAGCGAGTTGCTGGCGTTGTGCATTCGGCATACGCCGCGTTTCGCCGTGCTGCCAACCCAGGATGTCGCTCGCAAGTTGCAGGACGATCTTGCAGCGGCGGGTCTGGATACCCGCGTTCTGGTCGGCGAGCGGGGCTTGTGCGAAGTTGCGTCCCATCCTCAGGTCGACACTGTATTGGCGGCGATTGTCGGGGCGGCCGGGCTGCGGCCCACCTTGGCGGCGGTCGAGGCTGGCAAGAAAGTCCTGTTGGCCAACAAGGAAGCGCTGGTGATGTCCGGTGCGCTGTTCATGCAGGCTGTACGTCAAAGCGGCGCGGTCCTTTTGCCCATCGACAGCGAACACAATGCGATCTTCCAGTGTCTCCCGGTTGATTACGCTCGTGGCCTTGAGCCGGTAGGCGTGCGGCGTATTCTATTGACCGCTTCCGGCGGTCCGTTTCGTGAAACACCGTTGGCCCAGTTGCACGACGTTTCCCCCGAGCAGGCGTGCGCTCATCCAAATTGGTCCATGGGTCGCAAGATTTCCGTAGACTCGGCGAGCATGATGAACAAGGGGCTGGAGCTGATCGAAGCTTGCTGGCTGTTTGATGCCCGCCCCGATCAGATCGAGGTCGTCATTCATCCTCAGAGCGTGATTCATTCCATGGTGGATTACGTGGATGGTTCGGTGGTCGCTCAGTTGGGTAATCCTGATATGCGCACGCCCATCGCGCATGCCTTGGCCTGGCCTGGAAGAATTGATTCCGGTGTCGCGCCTTTGGATTTGTTCAGTATTGCGCGACTGGATTTCCATGCGCCTGACGAGGACCGTTTCCCTTGCCTGCGTCTGGCTCGGCAGGCTGCAGAGGTGGGCGACAGCGCTCCGGCCATGCTTAATGCTGCAAACGAGATTGCGGTGGCTGCATTTCTTGATCGGCGCATCCGTTATCCCGAAATCGCGAGTATGATCGATGAGGTTTTGAATCTTGAGCCTGTCGTCGCGCTCGAAGATTTGGCAGCGGTATTTGAAGTTGATTCCAAAGCGCGTGTTCTGGCTGAGCAATGGCTTAGCCGCAACGGGCGATAATGTCACACGCGAGAAAGCACGGCTTCAATGCGACGGCGTCGTATCAACGCCCATTGAATCGGTGACTGGAGAAGGTTGATGAGCGCGCTCTATATGATTGTCGGCACCCTGGTTGCGCTAGGCGTGCTGGTGACCTTTCACGAATTTGGCCACTTTTGGGTGGCTCGGCGTTGTGGCGTCAAGGTTTTGCGTTTTTCCGTTGGTTTCGGCATGCCATTGGTTCGCTGGCATGATCGCAAGGGCACCGAGTTTGTGATCGCTGCGATTCCGCTGGGCGGCTACGTGAAAATGCTTGACGAGCGTGAGGGCGATGTTCCGCCTGAACTCGCAGACCAATCCTTCAACCGCAAGTCGGTTTACCAGCGCATCGCCATCGTGATTGCCGGCCCGGTCGCCAACTTTCTATTGGCCATCGTGTTTTTCTGGGGGCTGGCGATGCTGGGCAGCCAGCAGGTGCGGCCGGTTATCGGTGCTGTCGAGCCAGGTAGCATCGCGCAGAAGGCCGGGTTGAGTGCCGGTCAGGAAATTGTCGATGTGGACGGCGAGCCGACAACCGGTTGGTCGGCGGTTAATCTGCAACTGGTGCGTCGTCTGGGTGAGAGCGGCACCATTACCTTGAAAGTGCGCGAGCAGGGTTCGTCGGTCGATTCGCCACGGCAATTGGCGCTTGATAACTGGCTCAAGGGTGCAGATGAGCCCGACCCCATCAAGTCGCTGGGGATTCGTCCATGGCGTCCGGCCTTGCCGCCGGTGTTGGCTGAGCTAGATCCGAAGGGCCCGGCCCAGGCTGCCGGCCTCAAGACCGGCGACCGGCTTTTGGCGCTGGATGGTCAACCCCTGGCCGAGTGGCAGCAGGTGGTCGACCGGGTGCGCGAACGTCCCGAAGCGAAGATTACCCTGCGCGTCGAGCGTGATGGCGCGCAGATGGATGTACCGCTGACTCTGGCCACCCGTGGCGAGGGCAAGGCAGCGGCTGGTTATCTGGGTGCCGGTGTCAAAGGTATCGATTGGCCGCCAGAGATGTTGCGCGAAGTCAGTTACGGTCCTTTGGCCGCCGTGGGCGAGGGCGCGAGGCGTACCTGGACCATGAGTGTGCTGACCCTTGATTCCCTCAGGAAAATGTTGTTCGGCGAGCTATCTGTAAAAAACTTGAGTGGACCGATAACCATTGCTAAAGTGGCGGGCGCTTCGGCCCAGTCGGGCATTGGCGACTTCTTGAATTTCCTTGCTTATCTGAGCATAAGCCTGGGAGTTCTCAATTTACTGCCTATTCCCGTGTTGGACGGGGGGCATTTGTTGTTTTATCTGATCGAGTGGGCGCGTGGTCGTCCCCTTTCGGAAAAGGTTCAGGGTTGGGGGGTTCAGATCGGTATCAGTCTGGTAGTGGGTGTTATGTTGCTCGCACTGGTCAACGATCTGGGTCGACTGTAAAGCTTCGCTGAGTTGCGAATCTGCCGCATTTTGCGGCAGTTTGTTTATTGCCAGTTGGAATAAGAAAGGACTTCATGAAACGTCTGCTGCTAACTGCGGTTCTTTCCGCACTGATGATCGCCGAAGTTCACGCTGAGTCCTTCACCATCTCCGATATCCGCGTCAATGGCCTGCAGCGGGTTTCCGCTGGCAGTGTATTTGGTGCGCTGCCGCTGAACGTCGGCGAGCAAGCGGATGATGGTCGTCTGGTCGATGCCACTCGCGCACTGTTCAAAACCGGATTCTTCCAGGACATCCAGGTGGGCCGTGACGGGAATGTGCTGGTTATCAGTGTTGTCGAGCGCCCGTCCGTGGCGAGCATCGAGATCGAAGGTAACAAGGCCATCTCCACCGAAGACCTGATGAAGGGTCTCAAACAGTCAGGTCTGGCTGAAGGCGAGATTTTCCAGCGTGCAACCCTTGAGGGTGTGCGTAACGAGCTGCAACGTCAGTACGTTGCCCAGGGTCGATACTCGGCTGAAGTGGCTACCGAAGTCGTTCCTCAGCCCCGCAACCGCGTTGGCCTGAAGATCAACATCAATGAAGGCACGGTCGCGGCTATCCAGCACATCAACGTGGTGGGTAACACCGTCTTCCCTGATGAAGACCTGATCGGTCTTTTCGAACTCAAGACCACCAACTGGCTTTCCTTCTTCAAGAACGACGACAAGTACGCCCGTGAGAAGCTTTCCGGCGACCTTGAACGCTTGCGTTCTTACTACCTTGATCGCGGCTATATCAATATGGATATCGCTTCGACTCAGGTATCCATCACGCCTGACAAGAAGAACGTGTACATCACGGTCAACGTCAACGAAGGCCAGAAGTACAGCGTCAAGTCTGTCAAGCTGAGCGGCGATCTCAAGGTGCCGGAAGATCAGGTGAAATCCCTGCTGCTGGTCAAGCCAGGCCAGGTTTTCTCCCGCAAGGTCATGACCACGACCTCCGAATTGATCACCCGTCGACTGGGGAACGAGGGTTACACCTTCGCCAACGTCAACGGCGTGCCGACGCCTCATGATGAAGATCACACGGTGGATATCACTTTCGTGGTGGATCCAGGCAAGCGTGCCTACGTGAACCGTATCAATTTCCGTGGCAACACCAAGTCTGCGGATGAAGTGCTGCGCCGCGAAATGCGCCAGATGGAAGGCGGTTGGGCTTCTACTTACCTGATCGACCAGTCCAAGACCCGTCTTGATCGCCTGGGCTTCTTCAAGGAAGTCAACGTTGAAACACCGCCTGTTCCAGGTACTGACGATCAGGTTGACGTTAACTATGCCGTTGAGGAACAAGCCTCCGGTTCGATCACTGCCAGCGTCGGCTTCGCTCAGAGCGCCGGCCTGATCCTCGGTGGTTCCATCAGCCAGAACAACTTCCTGGGTACGGGTAACAAGGTCAGCATCGGCCTGACTCGCAGTGAATACCAGAGTCGCTACAACTTCAGCTATGTCGATCCGTACTGGACCGCTGATGGCGTCAGCCTGGGTTACAACGCCTTTTACCGCACCACTGACTACAAAGACCTCGACGTCGACGTAGCAAGCTATGCCGTCGACAGCCTGGGTGCTGGCGTCAGCATGGGCTACCCGATTAACGAAACATCGCGCCTGACCTTCGGCCTTACTGCGCAGCAGGATGAAATCAAGACCGGTACCTACACCGTTGACGAGATTTTCGATTTCGTCGACAAGGAAGGCGACAAGTACTTGAACTTCAAGGCATCCGCTGGCTGGTCCGAGTCCACCCTTAACAAAGGCGTACTTGCGACTCGTGGTCATTCGCAAAGTCTGGTACTTGAAACGACCTTGCCGGGCAGTGACCTGTCGTTCTTCAAGCTTGATTATCGCGGCCAGTATTTCCATCCGATTACCGACAACTACACCCTGCGCCTGCACACCGAGTTGGGTTATGGCGACGGTTATGGTTCGACCTCCGGTCTGCCGTTCTACGAGAACTACTATGCCGGTGGCTTCAACTCGGTACGTGGCTTCAAGGACAGCACCCTGGGTCCGCGCAGTACACCGAGTAGCGGCACCAAGCCTGGTACGCTGGCTGACCCGGATCAGGATCCACTGCCGTTCGGTGGTAACGTACTGGTCCAGGGTGGTGTCGAGGTCATGTTCCCTCTGCCTTTCATCAAGGACCAGCGTTCACTGCGTACCTCCTTGTTCTGGGACGTGGGTAACGTATTCGACAGCAACTGCAGCTCCAAGACCGTTACTTCCACTGGCAAGAAAGTCGAGTGCAACAACGTCGACCTTTCCGGTCTGGCAAGCTCCGTCGGCGTAGGTGTTACCTGGATCACTGCACTCGGCCCGTTGAGCTTCGCCTTGGCGATGCCGATCAAGAAGCCGGACGACAACACCGAAACCCAAGTATTCCAGTTCTCCCTTGGTCAGACCTTCTAAGGGTCTGGTCTTAGCTAATGACAACGAATTCCGTAGGAGTAGATCGTGCGTAAGTTGACTCAATTGGTACTGCTGGCAACTGTTCTTGTTGCAAGCCCGGCGTTTGCCGAAATGAAAATCGCTGTTCTGAACTATCAGATGGCTTTGCTGGAATCTGATGCGGCCAAGAAGTACGCCGTTGATGCAGAGAAGAAATTCGGTCCGCAGCTGACCAAGCTGAAGTCTCTGGAAAGCAGCGCCAAAGGCATCCAGGATCGTCTGGTGAGCGGCGGCGACAAAATGGCCCAGCCTGAGCGCGAGCGTCTTGAGCTTGAATTCAAGCAAAAAGCCCGTGACTTCCAGTTCCAGTCCAAGGAGCTGAACGAAGCCAAAGCCGTTGCTGATCGTGAAATGCTCAAGCAACTCAAGCCGAAGCTAGATCAGGCTGTAGAAGAAGTGATCAAAAAAGGCGCATTTGACCTGGTCTTCGAGCGCGGTGCTGTGATTGACGTCAAACCTCAGTATGACGTTACTCGCCAAGTCATCGAGCGCATGAATCAGCTGAAGTAAGTCATGACTGTATCCATCAAACTCGGTCAGTTGGCCGAGTTCCTGGGCGCCACGTTGCGTGGTGCCGAGGATAAGGAAATAACCGGGCTGGCCACTTTACAAGAGGCCGGCCCCGGTCACGTCAGCTTTCTGGCAAATCCGCAGTACCGTAAATTCCTCGCTGATACACATGCCTCTGCCGTGCTGCTCAAAGCTGCGGATGCGGACTTGTTCGCAGGGGATGCGTTGCTGGTGCCAGACCCTTACCTGGCCTATGCGCGCATTTCCCATCTATTTGATCCCAAGCCTAAGGCAGTGGCCGGCGTTCACCCAACGGCTATTGTCGCTGCAGACGCTTTTGTCGATCCCGCTGCCAGCGTCGGCCCGTTTGCCGTCATTGAAAGCGGTGCGCGGATTGCTGCCGGCGTGACCATTGGCGGCCATTGCTTCATCGGTGCGCGTTGCGAAATCGGTGCGGGCGGCTGGCTCGCCCCGCGTGTCACTCTTTATCACGATGTGCGCATCGGCGAGCGAGTGGTGATCCAGTCAGGTGCAGTGCTGGGGGGTGAAGGCTTCGGCTTCGCCAACGAAAAAGGTGTATGGCAGAAGATCGCCCAGATTGGCGGTGTTCTGGTAGGCAACGACGTTGAAATCGGCGTTAACACCGCTATCGACCGGGGTGCGCTGGCAGATACCCGGATTGGCAATGGCGTGAAGTTGGACAATCAGATTCAGATTGCCCATAACGTGCAAATTGGCGATCACACGGCGATGGCCGCCTGCGTGGGCATTTCCGGAAGCACAAAGATTGGCAAGCATTGCACCCTCGCCGGCGGTGTCGGTTTGGTGGGGCATATTGAAATCTGCGACGGCGTTTTCATCACCGGCATGACCATGGTGACGCACTCGATCACCGAACCAGGTGCCTATTCTTCCGGTACGGCGATGCAGCCGGCCGCTGAGTGGCGTAAAAGCGCAGCACGCATACGCAAGATTGATGACATGGCGCGCAGGCTGCAAAAGCTGGAAAAGATGGTCGAGGCCGTGACCTCAGGCGTTAATGCTTCATCTGATGGCTGATACCTTTTTCATATCAAGCGTGCACAGCCGATAAATTGCCTCCTTGATTTGCAGAGGAGTGCTGCGCACCCGTCGCGCACTCCTAATCTTTACTACAGGCTTCCCCTCGAAATGATGGACATCAACGAAATTCGCGAATACCTGCCTCACCGCTACCCGTTCCTGCTGGTGGATCGTGTGGTGGAGCTGGATGTCGAGAGCAAGAGCATTCGTGCTTACAAGAATGTCAGCATCAATGAGCCGTTCTTCAATGGTCACTTTCCCGCGCATCCAATCATGCCGGGCGTGCTGATCATCGAAGCGATGGCACAGGCAGCCGGTATCCTTGGTTTTAAAATGCTTGACGTTAAACCTGCCGATGGCACGCTTTACTACTTCGTGGGCTCCGACAAGCTGCGTTTCCGCCAGCCAGTGCTGCCGGGCGACCAGTTGATTCTTGAAGCGAAATTCATCAGCTGCAAGCGTCAGATCTGGAAGTTCGAATGCCAGGCTTCGGTCGATGGCAAGCCGGTATGCTCCGCAGAAATCATCTGTGCGGAACGTAAACTATGAGTTTGATTGACTCTCGCGCAATCATCGATCCGACAGCCATTCTGGCTGACGATGTAGAGGTCGGCCCGTGGTCGATCATCGGAGCCGGTGTGGAAATTGGCGAGGGTACAGTGATCGGGCCGCACGTGATCCTGCGTGGCCCGACGCGGATCGGCAAACACAATCGTATCTACCAGTTTTCTTCGGTAGGCGAAGACACGCCTGATCTTAAATACAAGGGCGAAGCGACTCGCCTGGTCATCGGCGATCACAATGTGATTCGCGAAGGTGTCACCATTCATCGTGGCACTGTGCAGGATCGAGCGGAAACCACCTTGGGTGATCATAATCTGATCATGGCTTACGCCCACATTGGTCATGACAGCGTTATCGGTAACAACTGCATTCTGGTCAACAACACGGCGTTGGCCGGCCATGTTCATGTTGACGATTGGGCGATTCTTTCCGGTTTCACCCTGGTGCATCAGTTCTGCCACATCGGTGCCCACAGCTTCTCCGGCATGGGCACTGCCATTGGCAAGGATGTTCCAGCGTTCGTGACCGTGTTTGGCAATCCCGCCGAGGCTCGGAGCATGAACTTCGAAGGCATGCGCCGTCGCGGCTTTGCTGAAGAGGCGATTCACGCGCTGCGTCGGGCCTATAAGGTGGTCTATCGTCAGGGCCTGACGGTGGATCAGGCGATTGCCGAGCTTGCCGAGCCCGCCGCACTGTTTCCGGAAGTGGCTGTATTTCTGGAATCCATCCAGTCGTCGACTCGCGGTATCACTCGCTAACCATGGCGGGCGTACTGCGTATTGCGCTGGTGGCTGGCGAGGCTTCTGGCGATATTCTCGGTTCCGGGTTAATGCGCGCCATTAAGGCTCGTCATCCGGATGTCGAGTTTATTGGCGTCGGCGGGCCATTGATGGAAGCCCAGGGCATGGTTTCCTACTTCCCCATGGAGCGCCTTTCGGTCATGGGGCTGGTGGAAGTGCTGGGGCGCCTGCGCGAATTGCTGGCCAAGCGCAAAGTGTTGATCCAGACCCTGATCAATGAAAAGCCAGACGTCTTCATCGGGATTGATGCACCGGATTTCACCCTCAATATCGAACTCCAGCTGCGCCGTGCCGGCATCAAGACCGTGCATTACGTGAGCCCGTCGGTCTGGGCCTGGCGACAAAAGCGCGTGCTGAAGATTCGTGAAGGCTGCGATCTGATGCTGACGTTGCTGCCTTTCGAGGCGCGCTTCTACGAAGAAAAGGGCGTGCCGGTCAAGTTCGTTGGGCATCCCCTGGCCGATACCATCCCGCTTGAAGCTGATCGGGCTGCCGCACGCGCCGAGCTGGGCCTGGGCGACGGACCTGTGGTCGCGTTGATGCCGGGTAGCCGTGGTGGCGAAGTGGGTCGTCTGGGCGGTCTGTTTTTCGATGCTGCCCAGCTGCTGTTGGCGCAGCGGCCACATCTGCGTTTTGTGCTGCCCTGTGCCAGCCCGCAGCGCCGCACGCAAATCGAACACTTGCTGCAAGGTCGCGATTTGCCGCTGACGCTTCTGGACGGCGGTTCTCATCTGGCCCTGGCCGCTTGCGACGCGGTATTGATCGCGTCCGGCACGGCCACGCTTGAGGCGTTGCTGTACAAACGACCAATGGTCGTTGCCTATCAAATGGCACCGATTACCTTTTGGATACTCAAGCGTCTGGTGAAAAGCCCTTACGTCTCCTTGCCGAACCTGCTGGCCCAGCGCCTTTTAGTGCCGGAACTGCTGCAGGACGCCGCAACTGCCCAGGCTCTGTCGCAGACGCTGTTGCCATTGCTGGATGGCGGGGAAGAGCAGACTTCAGGCTTTGATGAGATACACCGGACCTTGCGTCGCGACGCTTCCAATCAGGCCGCCGAAGCGGTATTGAGCCTGA
Organism: Pseudomonas sp.; assembly: GCA_036387095.1. Classification (GTDB taxonomy): domain Bacteria; phylum Pseudomonadota; class Gammaproteobacteria; order Pseudomonadales; family Pseudomonadaceae; genus Aquipseudomonas. The sequence continues at coordinate 4,419 of DASVUK010000165.1, read as the reverse complement.
TTGGTCGCACGCCTTCACTGTGAGTGCTCGAACAATGCAAATGGGTCTGGATTTCAATCTCGTCGAAGAACTGGTTGCCGGCGTCGACGAAGTCGGCCGCGGCCCTCTATGCGGCGCGGTCGTCACCGCAGCGGTGATCCTCGATCCTCGCCGGCCGATTCTGGGGCTCAATGACTCCAAGAAGCTCACCGAAGCCAAGCGTGAAAAGCTCTACGATGAAATCTGCGAGAAAGCACTGTGCTGGTTCATTGCCAGGGCTGAGGTCGAAGAGATCGACGAGCTGAATATTCTCCACGCCACCATGCTGGCCATGAAACGTGCCGTTGAAGGCCTGATCATCACGCCGAAGTTGGCCTTGATTGACGGCAATCGCTGTCCGCAATTGTCGGTGCCCTGTGCCCCGGTTATTCAAGGCGATGCTCAGGTTCCTGCAATTGCCGCGGCATCGATTCTGGCAAAAGTCAGTCGTGACCGGGAAATGGCAGCCTTTGAGCTGATTTATCCGGGTTACGGCATGGGCGCTCACAAGGGCTATCCAACCCCCGTCCATCTGGAAGCCCTGGCGCGCCTCGGGCCAACGCCGATCCATCGCCGCTCCTTTGCGCCAGTACGCGCGGCCTATGAAGCCCGAGATTTGATGATGGTTAACACCGTGCAGTCGTTTTCGGTGTTCCCGCTGGACTGACAGCGGGCTGATGTTTTGCCAAAGGCCCGGTACAATCCGGGCCTTCGTTTTTGTTCTAGCGCCATAGGATCACCATGCCGGCATCTTTCGTTCATCTACGCCTGCACACCGAATATTCGCTGGTCGACGGCCTCGTCCGGGTCAAACCGCTGGTCAAGACCCTGGCGGCCATGAATATGCCTGCCGTGGCCGTGACCGATCAGAACAACATGTGTTCGCTGGTCAAGTTCTATAAAGCGTCCATGGGCGCCGGCATCAAGCCGATCTGTGGCGCAGACCTTTGGCTGTCGAAGAAGGACGAAGATGCAGCGCTGAGCCGTATCAGCCTGTTGGTGATGAACGCCCGGGGTTATCGCAACCTGACCGAACTGATTTCCCGAGGCTTCATCGAAGGCCAGCGCAATGGCCAGGTGATCATTGAGCGCGAATGGGTTGCCCAGGCCAGTGAAGGCCTGATTGCGTTGTCGGCGGCTAAAGAGGGCGAGATCGGCATGGCCCTGCTCGGCAACAATCCCGATGAAGCCGACAAACTGCTAGGCGAATGGATGGCGGTGTTTCCTGACCGCTTCTATGTCGAAGTGCAACGCACCAACCGTCCCAACGACGAAGAACATTTGCATGCCGCCGTTGCCTTGGCCGAGCGCCATGGCGCGCCGCTGGTTGCGACCAACGACGTGCGTTTCATCAAGCAGGAAGATTTCGAGGCCCACGAAACCCGCGTGTGCATCGGCGAAGGCCGTGCCTTGGACGACCCGCGTCGCTCCCACAATTACAGCGACCAGCAGTACCTGAAAAGCGCCGAGGAAATGGCCGAGCTGTTCAGTGATTTGCCTGAAGCGCTGGAAAACACTGTGGAGATCGCCAAGCGTTGCAATATCGACGTGAAGCTGGGCACTCACTTCCTACCCAACTTCCCGATCCCCGATGGCATGACCATCGACGAATATTTCCGCAAGGTGTCTTTCGATGGTCTGGAAGAGCGCCTGTCGGTGTTGCTGCCCAAAGACACGACTGAAGATTACGACGCCAGGCGTCAGGTCTATGTCGATCGATTGAATTTCGAGCTGGATATCATCATCCAGATGGGCTTTCCCGGTTACTTCCTGATCGTGATGGACTTCATCCAGTGGGCCAAGAGCAACGGCGTTCCCGTTGGTCCTGGCCGGGGGTCGGGTGCCGGTTCGCTGGTGGCCTACGTGCAGAAGATCACTGACCTCGACCCGCTCGAATATGACCTGCTGTTCGAACGTTTCCTGAACCCGGAACGGGTATCCATGCCCGACTTCGACGTCGACTTCTGCATGGATGGCCGCGACCGCGTGATTGATTACGTGGCCGAGAAATACGGTCGCAATGCGGTAAGCCAGATCATCACGTTCGGCTCCATGGCCGCCAAGGCGGTGGTGCGTGACGTTGCGCGGGTGCAGGGCAAGTCTTACGGCCTGGCGGATCGCTTGTCGAAGATGATCCCTTTCGAAGTCGGCATGACTCTGGAAAAAGCCTACGAGCAGGAAGAAATTCTGCGGGACTTCCTCAAGGTCGATGAAGAAGCGGCTGAAATCTGGGAGATGGCCCGCAAGCTCGAAGGCATTGTGCGCAACGTCGGCAAGCACGCCGGGGGCGTGGTTATCGCGCCCACCAAGCTGACTGACTTCTCGCCGATCTATTGCGACGAAGTGGGCGACGGTTTGGTAACCCAGTTCGACAAAGACGATGTGGAAGCCGCAGGGCTGGTGAAGTTCGACTTCCTCGGCCTGCGAACCCTGACCATCATCGATTGGGCGCTCAAGACCATCAACCGCGACCGCGCCAAGGTCGATGAGCCGCCGCTGGATATCGCCTTCATTCCGCTGGATGACGCGCCAACCTATCAGTTGCTGCAAAAAGCCGAGACTACGGCTGTGTTCCAGCTTGAGTCACGGGGCATGAAGGAGCTGATCAAAAAGCTCAAGCCCGACTGCCTGGAAGACTTGATCGCACTGGTGGCCCTGTTCCGTCCGGGCCCGTTGCAGTCGGGCATGGTGGACGACTTCATCAACCGCAAACACGGCCGCGCCGAGCTGTCGTACCCTCACGTCGACTACCAGTACGAAGGCCTCAAGCCCGTGCTCGCCCCGACCTACGGCATCATCCTGTATCAGGAGCAGGTGATGCAGATTGCCCAGGTTATGGCCGGTTACACCTTGGGTGGTGCGGACATGCTGCGCCGGGCCATGGGTAAGAAAAAGCCTGAAGAAATGGCCAAGCAACGTGGCGGTTTCATTGATGGCTGCAAAAACAACAACATTGATCCGGATCTGGCCGGCAACATTTTCGACCTGGTGGAAAAATTCGCCGGTTATGGCTTCAACAAGTCTCACTCGGCGGCGTATGGCCTTGTGTCGTACCAGACTGCCTGGCTGAAGACTCACTATCCCGCGCCGTTCATGGCCGCGGTGCTTTCTGCGGATATGCACAACACCGACAAGGTCGTGACCTTGATCGAGGAAGTGCGGACCATGAAACTGCGCCTGGATGCGCCGGATGTGAATACGTCCGAGTTCAAGTTCACGGTCAGCGACGATGGCCGCATTCTTTACGGTCTTGGCGCTATCAAAGGGGTTGGCGAAAGCCCGGTTGAAGCAATTACCGAAGCGCGTCAGGAAGGTCCGTTCACCGACCTGTTCGATTTCTGTGCAAGGGTTGACCTTAAACGGGTCAATAAACGCACGTTGGACGGCTTGATCCGCAGCGGCGCACTGGATCGTCTGGGCCCGTATTTCGAAAGCGAACCCAAAGCCTATCAGGCCAATATCGACCGCAATCGTGCTGTGCTGCTGGCGGCTTTGGCCGAAGCCATTCAGGCCGCCGAGCAGACCGCACGCAGCCATGACAGTGGTCACGCGGACCTGTTCGGCGGTTTGTTCGTCGAAGAAGACACCGACGTCTATGCTAACCATCGCAAGGCCAAGGAAGGGACGCTCAAGGATCGACTGCGGGGTGAGAAAGAAACCTTGGGGCTGTACCTGACCGGCCATCCGATTGACGAGTACGAAGGCGAGATTCGCCGCTTTGCCCGACAACGCATCATTGATCTCAAGCCCGCGCGGGATACTCAGACCGTTGCGGGGTTGATCATCGCGCTGCGGGTAATGAAGAACAAAAAGGGCGACAAAATGGGCTTCATTACTCTGGACGACCGCTCCGGGCGTATCGAAGCCTCGTTGTTTGCCGAAGCATTTCATTCGGCGCAATCGCTGTTGCAGACCGACGCAATGGTGGTGGTAGAAGGGGAGGTCAGCAATGACGACTTCTCCGGTGGACTGCGTTTGCGCGCCAAGCGGGTAATGAGTATCGAGGATGCGCGAACCAATCTGGCCGAGAGCCTGCGTCTGACTGTGCACGCTGAAGCGCTCAAGGGCGACCGGCTGCGCTGGTTGGGCGAACTGTGCAAGCGGCATCGAGGCGCGTGCCCTATTACCCTGGATTACACCGGGCTGGATGCCAAAGCGTTGTTGCAGTTCGGCGAGGCGTGGCGAATTGATCCCGCAGACAGCTTGATTCAAGCCCTGCGTGACCAGTTCGGACGTGAGAACGTCTTCCTGCAGTATCGATGAACTCAGCCCTGAATTTTTAATCTCGACCTGAATGCGCCAGTTCCCGTAAGGTATGGCGCTCACGGATCAACCGGCCGGCCTCTTGGCCGTCGACCCAAGACGGATGCCTATGAACCCGAATTTTCTTGATTTCGAACA
>DASVUK010000164.1:0-34533 GCA_036387095.1 Pseudomonas sp. | reverse complement strand
TATCCCAATGACCAACCAGCGGCTTCGAGCCGAAGGCACCCAGGTCATCGTGTCGACACGTGTGTGGGTTTGGGCTTGCGGGGCATACCCCGGAAAGCGGCGCATTTTATATCATAAAAGTTCAGATAACGAAACCCGGATTAAGCGCTTGTTCCCACACGCTTTTATTGATGCCTCACCGTCCCCATATAAGGAAGCCATGATCACCCGGTCTGACGGTCTGATAGAATCGCCGCTTTCCGCATCATTTGCGCGCTTGCCGTGCCGAGAGAGTTCGTATGACAGTCACCATCAAAACCCCTGAAGACATCGAAAAGATGCGTATCGCCGGTCGCCTGGCTGCCGACGTCCTGGAAATGATCGGTGCTTACGTCAAGCCTGGCGTTACAACCGAAGAGCTGGACCGCATCTGCCATGACTTCATCGTCAATGAGCAAAAGGCCATTCCCGCGCCCCTGAATTACAAGGGCTACCCAAAATCCATCTGCACCTCTATCAACCACGTGGTGTGTCATGGCATTCCCAATGACAAGCCACTGAAGAATGGCGACGTGCTGAACATCGACGTAACCGTCATCAAGGATGGCTACCACGGCGACACCAGCAAGATGTTCCATGTTGGCAAGGTGCCAGAATGGGCCGAGCGCTTGTCGAAAATCACCCAGGAATGCCTGTATAAAGGCATCGAGATCGTTCGTCCTGGCACTCGTTTGGGTGATATTGGCGAAGTCATCCAGAAGCACGCCGAGAAAAGCGGTTTTTCCGTGGTTCGTGAATATTGCGGCCATGGCATCGGCAAAGTGTTCCATGAAGAGCCGCAGGTCCTGCATTACGGCAAGGCCGGTGAAGGCATGGAACTGCTGGAAGGCATGACGTTCACCATCGAGCCGATGATCAACCAGGGCCGCGCCGAAACGCGTTTGCTGGGCGATGGCTGGACCGCAATCACCAAAGACCGCAAATTGTCGGCACAGTGGGAGCACACCATCCTGGTCACCGCCGACGGCTACGAAATCTTTACCTTGCGCAGCGACGACACCATTGCCCGCACATCAGCCTGAGCCTGTTCCCTACGTCCGCTCGATATAAATAGAAGGAAAGCAGTTCCATGCCGCAGGTGGACCCCGATTTGTTCGACCGCGGCCAGTTCCAGGCCGAACTGGCGTTGAAAGCAAGCCCTATCGCCGCTTTTAAGAAAGCCATCCGCAATGCGCGGGAGGTGCTTGATGCTCGCTTCAAGTCCGGCCGGGACATCCGCCGCCTGATCGAGGACCGGGCCTGGTTTGTGGATAACATCCTGCAACAGGCCTGGGATCACTTCGACTGGAGTGAAGAAGCCGACATCGCTCTGCTGGCAGTAGGCGGCTACGGGCGCGGCGAACTGCATCCTTATTCTGATATCGACCTGCTAATCCTTCTGGACAGCGCCGATCACGAAGTCTTTCGCGAACCCATCGAGCGTTTTCTGACACTGCTGTGGGACATTGGCCTGGAAGTGGGCCAAAGCGTGCGTTCGGTGGACGAATGTGCCCAAGAAGGTCGCGCCGACCTGACGGTGATCACCAACCTGATGGAAAGCCGCACCATTGCCGGGCCCGAACGTCTGCGCCAGCGCATGCTGGAAGTCACCAACCCGACAAAGATGTGGCCGAGCAAGGAGTTTTTCCTCGCCAAGCGCGCCGAGCAGAAAAACCGGCACCACAAGTACAACGACACCGAATACAACCTGGAGCCCAACGTAAAAGGCGGCCCGGGCGGCTTGCGGGATATCCAGACCATCCTGTGGGTTGCCCGGCGCCAATACGGCACCCTCAATTTGCACGCTCTGGCTGGGGAAGGTTTCCTGCTGGAGAGCGAGAACAACCTGCTGGCTTCTTCCCAGGATTTTCTGTGGAAGGTTCGCTATGCCCTGCACATGCTGGCCGGCCGCTCCGAGGATCGGCTGCTGTTCGATTACCAGAGCAGCATCGCCGCCCTGCTGGGCTATCAGGACAGCGACGCGAAGCTGGCCATCGAACGCTTCATGCAGAAGTATTACCGCGTAGTCATGAGCATTGCCGAGCTGAGCGACCTGATCATCCAGCATTTCGAAGAAGTCATTCTGGTGGAGGATGAAGGCGCGGTGACGCAGCCGATCAATTCCCGCTTCCAGCTGCACGATGGTTATATCGAAGCGACCCGGCCGAACGTATTCAAACGCACGCCGTTCGCCATGATCGAAATCTTCGTGCTCATGGCCCAGCATCCCGAGATCAAAGGCGTGCGGGCCGATACCATCCGGTTACTGCGCGAACATCGGCACTTGATTAATGACGATTTCCGCCACGATATTCGCAACACCAGCCTGTTCATCGAGCTGTTCAAGTGCGAAATCGGTATTCATCGCAACCTGCGCCGAATGAACCGCTACGGCATCCTGGGCCTGTATTTGCCGGAGTTCGGCCATATCGTTGGGCAGATGCAGCACGACCTGTTCCACATTTATACCGTCGATGCCCACACACTGAACCTCATCAAGCATCTGCGTAAGCTGCAATACACCCAGGTTTCCGAGAAATTCCCGCTGGCCAGCAAGATCATGGGCAAGCTGCCCAAGCCGGAGCTGATCTATCTGGCCGGCTTGTATCACGACATTGGCAAGGGTCGCGGCGGGGAACACTCCGAGTTGGGCGCTGTAGACGCCGAGGCGTTCTGTGTTCGCCATCAGTTACCAACCTGGGACAGCCGACTCATTGTCTGGCTGGTCGCCAACCACCTGGTGATGTCCACCACCGCCCAGCGCAAGGACCTGTCGGACCCGCAAGTGATTCACGATTTCGCCCAGTTCGTCGGCGACGAAACCCATCTGGATTACTTGTACGTACTGACCGTGGCCGATATCAACGCGACCAACCCGACACTGTGGAATTCGTGGCGCGCCAGCCTTTTGCGCCAGCTTTACACCGAAACCAAGCGCGCCCTGCGTCGCGGCCTGGAAAACCCCGTTGACCGCGAAGAACAGATCCGCCGCACCCAAAGTGCCGCGCTGGATATCCTGGTGCGCAGCGGCACCGATCCGGACGATGTCGAGCAACTCTGGGCGCAGTTGGGCGATGACTACTTCCTGCGTCATACCGCCGGGGACGTGGCCTGGCACAGTGACGCCATCCTGCAACAACCGGCCGACGGTGGTCCGCTGGTGCTCATCAAGGAAACCACGCAGCGCGAGTTCGAAGGCGGCACACAGATTTTTATCTATGCGCCCGACCAGCACGATTTCTTCGCGGTAACCGTAGCCGCCATGGATCAACTGAACCTGAACATTCACGATGCCAGGGTCATTACCTCAAGTAGCCAGTTCACCCTCGACACCTACATTGTGCTCGACAACGACGGTGGCTCCATCGGCAACAATCCCGAGCGCATCAAGCAGATCCGCGACGGCCTGACCGATGCTCTGCGCAACCCGGATGATTACCCGACGATCATCAAACGCCGCGTGCCGCGCCAACTCAAGCATTTCGCCTTTGCGCCGCAAGTCACGATCCACAATGACGCCCAGCGTCCGGTCACGGTGCTGGAACTGTCTGCCCCGGACCGTCCCGGCCTGCTGGCGCGCATCGGCAAGATCTTCCTGGAGTTCGACCTGTCATTGCAAAACGCCAAAATCGCTACGTTGGGCGAGCGCGTCGAGGACGTGTTCTTCATTACCGATGAAAACAACCAACCGTTGTCCGACCCACAGCTGTGTCGTCACTTGCAGGACGCTATCGTCGAGCAACTGAGTGTCGACCAGGAACCCAACGGCGAGTGGCGTATCAGCATCTGAACCACCTCCTTCATGAATTGATTCAATGGCGCTCGCCACTCCGAGCGCCCTGCTCTTGAGACCCAGCCAATGAACAATGCGATGCAATTGCTGCAACCCTACCCGTTCGAGAAGCTTCGCGCCCTGCTCGGCAGCGTGACGCCCAATCCGGAAAAGCGACCGGTAGCGCTGTCTATCGGCGAACCCAAACATCGCTCGCCGGACTTCGTCGCCAAGGCCTTGGCTGACAATCTGGATCAGATGGCGGTTTACCCCACCACATTGGGCATTGCGCCCCTGCGCGAAGCCATCACAGGCTGGTGCGAGCGACGCTTTGGCGTGCCGGCTGGCTGGCTCGATCCGGCGCATAACGTGCTGCCGGTCAACGGCACCCGTGAAGCGCTGTTCGCCTTTACCCAGACCGTGGTCAACCGCAGCGACGAAGCACTGGTCGTCAGCCCGAACCCGTTCTATCAAATCTACGAAGGTGCGGCGTTCCTGGCCGGTGCGCAGCCGCACTACTTGCCATGCCTGAGCGAAAACGGCTTCAACCCGGATTTCGACGCTGTCAGCGCCGATGTCTGGAAACGTTGCCAGATCCTGTTCCTGTGCTCACCCGGCAACCCGACCGGTGCGCTGATACCTTTGGAAACCCTGAAGAAACTCATCGCCCTGGCGGACGAATATGACTTCGTGATCGCCGCCGACGAGTGCTACAGCGAGCTGTATTTCGACGAGCAAACCCCGCCTGCGGGCTTGCTCAGCGCTTGCGTGGCGCTGGGTCGTCAGGATTTCAAACGTTGCGTGGTGTTCCACAGCCTGTCCAAGCGCTCCAACTTGCCGGGCCTGCGTTCTGGCTTCGTGGCCGGCGATGCGCAAATCCTCAAGGCGTTCCTGCTGTATCGCACCTACCACGGCTGCGCCATGCCGGTGCAGACCCAGCTGGCGAGCATCGCTGCCTGGAACGACGAAGAGCACGTGCGTGCCAACCGCGCGCTGTATCGAGAGAAATTCGACGCCGTACTGGAGATTCTGTCGCCGGTGATGGACGTCCAGCGCCCGGACGGTGGTTTTTATCTGTGGCCCAACGTGGGTACCGATGACGCTGCATTCTGCCGCGACCTGTTCGTGGAGCAGCACGTCACCGTGGTTCCGGGTTCGTACCTGTCGCGGGAAGTGGACGGCTTCAACCCAGGCGCCGGACGCGTGCGCATGGCACTGGTGGCTCCCTTGGCCGAATGCGTTGAAGCGGCTGAGCGGATTCGTGATTTCATCAACAAGTAAGCGGCGTTCCTCCCCCGTAGCATGCAATGTGCTGCGGGGTAATTAATTAACACCTGGCAATTGGCGCTTCACATTTACCTTCAACTTCAATTTTTGAACCTGAAAGGTAGTTGAATGCCCTCCGAATCAACCCAACTATTGCGACTCCCCACCTTTTGTTCCCTGAGGGATGCCGAGGACTATCACGGTTCCTATGCAGCCGCCATTAAAGAGAACCCGGCCAATGCAGCCATTACGCCCACTTATGAGTCTGAACCCCACGACTTTAGCGAGAACAACCGAGAGCCGCGCATCCTGGTTTCCTTCACCAAATACTGGGCGCGGGGCAGGACGCTGAAGATAGAGTTTCTGAAAAACCCACCCGTTTTCATCACTCAACCGATCATCGACGCGGCCCGTAAATGGCTGCCCCATGCAAACTTGAAGTTTGAGTTCGTCACTCAGGGCCCCAGCGACATTCGTATCGGCCTTAACGACAACTTGAACTGGAGCGAGCTGGGTACCGACGCACTGCTGATCCCTCAGGATCAACCGACCATGGAATTTAACGCCCACGAGTTGTTTACCCCTGACGTAAAGCCGCTGCCGGAACTGGAACGGATCGTCCTGCATGAATTCGGACATGCATTAGGCGCGGTGCATGAGCACCAGCATCCGGATGCGAAGATCCCCTGGAATGAACCCTTGCTCAGCACTTTGCTCAAGCATGTGGGTTATACCGAGCAACTGATCCACAAGAACTTCCTGGACCGCTACGAAGCCGCCGACTTTCATTATTCAGCCTATGATCGGGACTCAGTGATGCATTTCGATGTGCCGAACGCACTGACCCTCGGTGATTTCGAGATCATCAATCAGGGCAAGACGCTTAGTCCCAAAGACATCGAATTGATGCGGTCAATTTATCCCGACCGCAACAACTCGAAGTTCGAAAAGCCCTGATAACCCCAAAAGCTGTTCCTCGCAACATTGAACATTAGGCTTGAACGATTTAAGCGTTTCAGACACAGCATGCTTGCGCAAATAAAAACGCCGGGAAATCCCCGGCGTTTTTCAAAGCCCGCTCTCAGCGGCCGTATACGACGCTCTGCATCCGGCGTTGCGCGTCTTGCACTTTATTCGCCTCGGCATTGAGGTTTTGCCGCATCGCATCAGGCAGCGGAAAGCCAAACCAGGCAGGTTAGGGCATTGAACTTAAATTCGATAATTCAATACCGACAATTGGTGTAGATGTCGGTGCTGATGCATCTCACCTGATTGCCGCCAGGTGGGGTGATCGGCGTGACTGCTGGAGCGGTGTATTGCTGATATTGCGGATACATCTGCGTGTTCTGCTGGATAGACTGATTCGTCTGCTGCATGGACTGGTTTAGCTGCTGCATTTGCTGGGTTTGCTGCGCCTGGCCATATTGATACATCTGTATATCCTGAGAACTCATGGCCTCTCGGTAACCCGTCACTACCCCGTCAGAGTCGTAGCACTTTATTCTCGAGGCTGTAAGGGGCGACATCTGTACACAACTCGGGTCCCCGGCCATGTAGTAACCGCCGTTGTAATAGTTTGGTGCAGCTTCTGAGGCGCAACCCCCGATCACAACAAAAACAACGGCGAGGACCGATGCACGCAACATACTGCCGCAACCATCAAAAATACTATTGTTATCAGCTAACCTTACGTCCATTGAAACCTGTCCTTAATAGCTATGATTCAGCCAGTCGAGGCCGTCAGATCCAGTATCGGAGCTGAGCGCCAGGTAGACGTTACGACGGCCGGATTTACATAGAATCAATTTGCCTCCATAGGTTCAACACATTTGACGACTTTAGCCTCTGCAAAGGTGCCGGCCGCAGATGAGTTGATGTTGTAGTTTTCGTGCTGGCAACAGTCATGTCGGCAACGCGAACAGTGCAGCCCGACACTGCAAAGGCAGTTAAAAACATACGGCGTCTGGCGCTATCGGTTCCGCGTTGTGCCAGGTGTGGATCACCTTGAAGGAGTCAGGGATGCACGGAGACAGGGACCAAGTTGCGGATAAGCACAAAACAGAGGGTCGGAATCCGCAGATGCTGCCTGAACACCGATCCACCAGCATGAATGATCTCTACCAAGACAGCCGAGGCACGGAATGGATCGACATGGCATAATCACGGGCTGAATTTCCGGGGAGAATCGAGGGCACTTGGCAGTTGACCAAGTACCCTTACGAAATCAATGACTTACACTCTGTTCGGCATCAAGGCATGCGACACCATGAAAAAGGCGCGCACCTGGCTTGATGAAAACGCCGTGAAGTACGATTTTCACGACTATAAAACTGTCGGCATCGACCGTGAGCACCTGACCCAATGGTGCAATGAACATGGCTGGCAGGTTGTGCTCAACAGAGCCGGGACTACGTTTCGCAAGCTCGACGACGGACAAAAAACCGATCTCGATCAAGCCAGGGCGATAGAACTGATGCTCGCACAGCCGTCGATGATCAAGCGCCCTGTGCTGGATCTGGGCGACAAAACCCTGATTGGTTTCAAACCCGACTTGTATGCAGCGGCCATCCGATAAGCCAAAGCGCTACCGATGGTCCTTTAATCAGTAAGAGGTATTTGCATGTCCACTACCCTGTTCAGCCTGGCCTTTGGCGTCGGCACTCAAAATCGTCAAGGCACGTGGCTGGAAGTGTTTTATGCCCAGCCGCTGGTCAATCCCCGCGCAGAACTGATCGCGGCTGTTTCCCCGATTCTGGGCTACACCGGCGGCAACCAGGCCATCACCTTCAACACCGACCTGGCCCTGAAGCTGGCCGATTCGTTGAAATCGGTCGATAGCATCCAGGCTGCGCTGCTGACCCGTCTGGCAGAAAGCCACAAGCCATTGGTCGCGACCCTGCTCGCTGAAGACGCTGCGCTGACCTCGACACCTGAGGCGTACCTCAAGCTGCACCTGCTGTCCCATCGCTTGGCCAAACCCCACGGTCTGAATCTGGCCGGGATCTTCCCGCTACTGCCTAACGTTGCCTGGACCAGCCAAGGCGCTGTCGACCTGAGCGAACTGGCCGAACGTCAGCTGGAAGCACGCCTCAAAGGCGAACTGCTGGAAGTGTTCTCAGTGGATAAATTCCCGAAAATGACCGACTACGTTGTGCCAAGTGGCGTGCGTATCGCTGACAGCGCTCGCGTGCGTCTTGGCGCCTACATCGGTGAAGGCACCACCGTGATGCACGAAGGTTTCGTCAACTTCAACGGTGGCACCGAAGGCCCGGGCATGATCGAAGGCCGCGTTTCTGCTGGCGTCTTCGTGGGCAAAGGTTCTGATCTGGGCGGCGGTTGCTCCACCATGGGCACCTTGTCGGGCGGCGGCAACATCGTGATCAAGGTCGGCGAAGGCTGCCTGATCGGTGCCAACGCGGGTATCGGTATCCCGTTGGGCGACCGCAACACCGTTGAGTCCGGCCTGTACGTGACCGCTGGCACCAAGGTGGCGCTGCTGGACGACAAGAACCAGTTGGTCAAAGTGGTCAAGGCCCGTGATCTTGCCGGTCAGCCGGACCTGCTGTTCCGTCGCAACTCGCAAACTGGCGCTGTGGAATGCAAGACCCACAAGTCAGCCATCGAGCTGAACGAAGCGCTGCACGCTCACAACTGATCGATGCTGCGTCCGGGTTCGTGCTCTTCAAGACAGGCACGAACCCGCTTCACCGAGTTAGACAAATGCCCCTTTCCTCTCCCTGGCGCGCTGACTTCCCAGCCATCGCCGCCCTGCAACGGCAAGGCCAGACTTATCTGGACAACGCCGCCACTACACAGAAGCCACAGGCATTGCTCGATGCCCTGAATCATTACTACGCCAACGGCGCAGCCAATGTTCATCGCGCCCAACATTTGCCAGGGGCCCACGCGACTCAGGCATTTGAAGACAGCCGTCAAAAAGTCGCCCATTGGCTCAACGCCAGCGAGTCCGGGCAGATCATTTTCACCCATGGTGCGACCTCGGCGCTCAATCTGCTGGCCTACGGGCTGGAGCACGAGTTCGAAGCGGGTGATGAAATCGCCATCAGCGCCCTGGAGCATCACGCCAACTTGCTGCCATGGCAACAACTGGCGCTGCGGCGGGATCTGAAACTGGTGATTTTGCCGCTGACGCCAGCCGGCGTGATTGACCTGAACGCAGCCGCCGAGTTGATCGGCCCGCGCACTCGACTGCTGGCCGTGAGCCAGCTGTCCAATGTACTGGGCGCCTGGCAGCCGCTGCCTGAACTGATCGCCCTGGCCAAGGCGCGAAGTGCTCTGACCGTGGTGGATGGCGCGCAAGGGGTGGTCCATGGCAGGCACGATGTTCAGGCTCTGGGCTGTGATTTCTATGTGTTTTCCAGCCATAAACTGTACGGCCCCGAAGGCCTCGGTCTGTTGTACGGACGCCATGAGGCACTAACGCGCCTGAATCATTGGCAGTTGGGTGGCGAAATGGTCCTGACCGCCGACTATCAACACGCCAGGTTTCGCCCCGCCCCGCTGGGGTTCGAGGCCGGTACGCCGCCGATTGCCAGCGTCATTGGTTTGGGCGCGACCCTGGATTATCTGCAAGGTCTTGATCATCGGGCCGTGGCCGGGCATGAAGCGCGACTGCATGAAATGTTGCTGGAAGGCTTGCGACAACGTGAAGGCATTCGGCTTCTAGGCGAACCTCAACTGGCGTTGGCTAGCTTCGTGGTCGAGGGTGTACACAACGCGGACCTGTCCCACATGCTCACCGAACAAGGCATAGCGGTGCGGGCCGGCCATCATTGCGCCATGCCGCTTCTCAAGAGCATGGGCCTACCGGGCGCAATCCGGGTTTCCCTGGCGCTGTATAACGATTCAGACGATCTGGAGCAGTTTTTCAACGCGCTTGATCAAGCGCTGGAGTTGTTGCGATGAACCTGACCGCCGCTGCGCAAACAGCGCTGGACACCTTCAGTCAGCTACAAGGCTGGGAACAAAAAGCGCGGCTGCTCATGCAATGGGGCGAGCGGTTGCCGCAACTCGCCGATAACGAGCAAAACGACGAACATCTGGTCCACGGTTGCGAAAGCAAAGTCTGGCTGATGGGCGAGGTGATCGATGGCTGTTGGCAATTCCGTGCCAGCAGCGATGCCCGAGTGATTCGCGGTCTGGTGGCTGTGTTGCTGGCGCGAGTCAACGGCTTGTCGGCCCAGGAACTCGATCAAGTCGATCTGCCGGACTGGTTCAACCAGCTTGGCTTGAGCCGTCAGCTGTCACCCTCGCGCAGCAATGGACTGAACGCCGTGCTACAGAAAATGCGTCAGATCGCTGCCGTTTGAGGCGGCGGAACTGAAACCGGCTTTGCCCGCTCCGAGGGTCGCCGTGTTCCTGCGACGATCTTGTCCACGGCCTTGGTCGCCGCAACCATGCCGAAGGTCGCCGTCACCATCATCACCGCGCCGAAACCGCCGGCGCAATCAAGCTTGACCCCATCGCCGACAAAGCTTTTTTGCAGGCAAATACTGCCATCAGGCTTGGGGTAGCGCAGTTGCTCGGATGAAAACACGCACGGCACGCTGTAATGACGGGTCACGGTGCGGGAAAAGCCGTAATCGCGCCGCAGTGTTGAACGAACCTTGGAAGCCAACGGGTCATTGAAGGTGCGATTCAGGTCGCAGACTTGAATCTGCGTCGGATCAATCTGCCCTCCCGCGCCACCGGTAGTGATGATCTGAATCTTGCGCCGCTTGCACCAGGCGATCAGCGCGGCCTTGGCGTTGACGCTGTCGATGCAGTCCAGCACGCAATCCAGCTCGGACGTGATGTATTCAGCCATGGTGTCGCGGGTCACGAAATCGGCCACTGCATGCACGACGCAATCCGGGTTGATCGCCCGCAGACGCTCGGCCATCACTTCTACCTTGGGACGGCCGACAGTGCTGTCCAGAGCGTGCAGTTGGCGATTGCTGTTGCTGACGCAGACGTCGTCCATGTCGAACAGGGAAATCTCGCCAACGCCACAACGAGCCATGGCTTCCGCCGCCCAGGAGCCCACCCCGCCGATTCCCACCACCGCCACATGAGCCGCGCGCAGCCGTTCCAGGCCCTCGATGCCATACAAACGGGCGACGCCTGCGAAACGTGGATCTTCTGTGCTCATGACCAATACCCCAAAAACCGGCGCGCATTATAGATCATCATTTAATCCAAAGCATCAATAACGACCGTCACTGCACATCATAAAGTGGTGCCCATTGCTTATACCGGTGCGACATAAAACCCCTGACGTGGCACGCCCTGAAAAGTTATGAAATCCACATCACAAATAACCACTTAAAAACCCTGGCATTATCGCGACGATTTCTTATAGGTGTGAAAACCTCAATTCTGCAAAGGCCCCCATGACAAAGACTTTCCTCCTGCAAGGAGGACTGAACGAATTTTTTATACTCAATAAATTTTCTCAGGCCAACGAACTCCTGATAACCCTTAATCTGTTCATCGAGAAACAATCTAATGATACAACGCGCAGGCAGCCATACTTCAATAACGTAAGCATTGCCTCTCAGGAGCCAGACGTTGCTTTACTTCATACTTACTTGTGTTGTTGCGGTACTCGCCTACTGCTCATGGCGGACTGCGCATCGCCCTCATAAAAAATCGTTACTACCTCCCGATTGGCCAGAGGAAATCCATGGCTTTACCTATTCACCTTTTCGATCAGGACAAAGCTCCAGAAAAAACGCCTTCCCCACGAAACAGCAAATCCGTGAAGACCTGGAAATAATAAGCAGGTTCACAAAACGGATCAGAATCTACTCAGTAGAGGGATCATTACGCTATATACCCGAGCTGGCCTTGGAGTGCGGCCTGGAGGTAACATTAGGGGCGTGGATCAGCAAAAATAAAACAAGAAACGAAAAAGAAGTGGCGCTATGTATCGAACTGGCGAATGCCATACCCAGCGTAACGCACGTTATTATCGGCAATGAGGCGTTATACCGAAACGATATTTCCGCACTGCGTATGCTTGACTATCTGGACCACGTACGCCGTCAGGTAAATGTTCCAGTCAGCACCTCAGAGCAATGGCACATGTGGACCGATTTCCCCGAATTGGCCGACCATGTCGACTTCATAGCCGCGCACGTTTTAGCGTTTTGGGAAAATATCCCCGTGATGGACGCGTCCGATTTCGTCGTCAAAAAAGCGGCTGAACTTCATCGACTGTTTCCGCGCAAGCCGTTGCTCCTGTCAGAAGTAGGCTGGCCCAGCAAAAGTGCCGTGAGGAGGCAAGGGAGGTCGTCGCAGTCTGACCAGAGCATCTATTTGCGGTATCAACTCCAGGCGCTCAATCGACAGGGCTGTCACTACTTTGTCGTTGAAGCCTTCGACCAATGGTGGAAGACCAATGAGGGCGTATCGGGTCCACGCTGGGGGGTTTTCAACACGCAACGTCAACCAAAGGTCACGTTCGCGGGCCCGATATACGAACATTTTTGCTGGCAGAAGTACATTTCTCGTTTGATCAGAGCGGCAAATCCATCGGCAGCACCCATCAAACATCTCAGCCCGGCTATTGTCACCCTCCACGGAGCCCTGATCTGGGCAGGATTTCAATACAGTCGGGATTTACCTCTACTGCTATGCCTTTGCATGGCGTTCATCTGGGCGACAGCCGTACTAGCCATTGTGGTCATTGAGTCGCACGAATTCATAGAAGCTGCTTGCCCACCCCAGGAGCCCCGATCTTTCTTCCCGTCGAAGGACACGTCAGCTTACCGACCTAAAGTATCGATACATGTCCCCTGCTATAACGAGCCGTCGGACATGGTCAACAACACGTTAACCGCGCTGTCAGAGCTAAACTATGAACACTTCGAAGTATTGGTTATTGATAACAATACAAAAGACCCTGCTACCTGGGTACCCATCAAGACCCATTGCGAAAAACTCGGAGAACGATTCAGGTTCTTCCATGTGGACAGACTCGGCGGCTACAAGGCAGGCGCATTAAACTATCTTCTTCCCAAGACAAGTAAAGACGCACATATTATCGCTGTCATAGATGCAGACTACCGCGTTAATCGCAATTGGTTAAAGCATACCGTACCCCTCTTCTCAAGTTCAAAAATCGCCGTTGTCCAGGCCCCGCAGGATTATCGAGACCACAAACGAAACGCCTTCAAAAAATTTTGCTATTCAGAATATCGTGCCTTCTTCAATATCGGAATGGTGATTCGCAACGATCACGACGCAATCATTCAGCATGGCACCATGACCCTGATACGCAAAGCCGTGATAGAGGAGTTAAAGTGGGCTGAGTGGTGCATATGCGAAGATGCCGAATTAGGACTTCGCGTCCTTGACCATGGTTATTCGATGGCCTACATACGGGACAGCTACGGCAAAGGGCTAATACCTGACACGTTCACTGATTTCAAGAAACAACGATTTCGCTGGGCCTATGGTGCCGTACAGATCATGAAACATCACAGACGCAGTTTGATCATGGGCAGTCGTACACAACTTTCTGCGGCGCAAAGGTATTATTTTCTGGTGGGTTGGCTTCCGTGGATCGCATTGGGGATCAATCTGGTTTTAACGATGGGTGCCATTGTTTGGTCTTTCCTGATGGTTGCTGAACCACAATTGTTTGATCCTCCGCCATGGATCTTCTCAACCGCTCCGATGCTGGCGCTTTTTGTGGTGGCCGCTAAAACCGTCTATTTATATGATCGCCTCGTTACCAATGACATTAAGGACGCATTTGCCGCGATTCTGGCAGGAACGGCCCTGTATTACACCATCGGCAAAGCGGTGTTATACGGCACAGTCACCTCCGGCATTCCTTTCTTCCGCACCCCCAAACACGCCGATACCCCGGGTTTATGGGTGGCTGTATCGCAAGCGCGCGAGGAACTGCTCACCCTGCTGCTGTTATGGGTTGCTGCCATTGGCATTTACTGCGGGCGGGACGTTTCGGACCATGACATTGGCGGCTGGATAACAATGCTGCTTGTACAGTCCCTACGTTACCTGGCCTCGATCGTCATGGCTTTACGCTCTTCAAACCGTCAATCGATGCTTGATACTGGGGAATGAGAGAACCCACCTGGCTTTCACTAAACGACGATTTCAGTTTGCGGTTCAGCGTTAAACCTGTCGCCATTTTGTAGGCGCGGCCGGAATCAGGCGTCCGGGATGCGCTGTGTCCCGCCGTACGCCAACGCCTCCTCCCACGATTCCGTAAGCTTTAACGCTTTCTAATAGCGAATACTCCTACAATCAGACCAGAAAAGAACTTCAAGACGCATCGGTTGCCAAAGCAAATGACAGCCAGCGCCCGCTGGCCATTCCCCGTTCCACCCCTTGGAACCAGAAGCCTTTATGTCATCGCGTAAATTTGGACTCAACCTCGTCGTCGTCGTGGCCATCGCGGCGCTCTTCACGGGTTTCTGGGCGCTGATCAATCGTCCGGTCACTGCCCCCGACTGGCCTGAGCAAATATCGGGTTTTTCCTATTCACCCTTCCGCCTGGGCCAAAACCCACAAAAAGGGATCTTTCCGTCCGACGATGAAATGCGTCAGGACCTGGAGTTGATGAGCAAGCAAACCGACAGCATCCGCACCTACTCGGTGGATGGGGCCCTGGCCAATATTCCTCGGCTGGCGGAAGAGTTTGGTTTGCGGGTGACGCTGGGTATCTGGATCAGTCCGGACCAGGAACGTAACGAACGGGAAATAACCCGCGCCATCGAACTGGCCAACACATCGCGCAGTGTCGTCCGGGTGGTGGTGGGCAACGAGGCGTTATTCCGCGAAGAGATTACAGTCACGCAACTGAGCGCACTGCTGGATCGGGTTCGCGCGGCCGTCAAAGTGCCCGTCACCACGTCCGAGCAATGGCACATCTGGGAAAAGTACCCGGAGCTGAGCAAGCATGTTGATCTGGTGGCTGCCCACATCCTGCCTTATTGGGAATTTATACCCATGAGCGAATCGGGTCAGTTTGTTCTGGACCGCGCCCGTGAACTGAAGAAGATGTTCCCCAAAAAGCCGCTGTTGCTGTCGGAGGTTGGCTGGCCAAGTAACGGACGCATGCGGGGCGGCGCGGACGCGACTCAGGCTGATCAGGCGATTTACCTGCGAACGCTGGTCAATAAGCTCAATCGCCAAGGCTACAACTATTTCGTGATCGAGGCGTTTGACCAGCCCTGGAAAGCCAGTGACGAGGGTTCGGTGGGCGCCTATTGGGGTGTCTACAACGCCAACCGTCAGCAGAAATTCAATTTCGAAGGTCCGGTGGTCGCGATCCCCCAATGGCGCGTGCTGGCCATCGGATCGGTGGTGCTGGCGATGTTGTCCCTGGCGCTGCTTTTGATTGACGGCTCGGCCTTGCGCCAGCGCGGACGAACATTTCTGACCTTCGTGGCGTTCCTCTGCGGTTCGGTGCTGGTCTGGATTGGCTACGACTACAGCCAGCAATACAGCACCTGGTTTAGCCTGTTGGTGGGATTTCTTCTGGCGCTCGGTGCGCTGGGGGTTTTCATCGTGTTGCTGACCGAGGCTCACGAGCTTGCCGAAGCGGTCTGGACCCACAAGCGTCGCCGCGAATTCCTGCCGGTGGAAACCGACAGTGCCTACCGCCCGAAGGTCTCTATTCATGTGCCGTGTTACAACGAGCCGCCGGAGATGGTCAAACAGACCCTGAACGCTCTGGCGGCCTTGGATTATCCGGACTTCGAAGTGCTGTTGATCGACAACAACACCAAAGACCCGGCCGTGTGGGAACCCATCAAGGCTCACTGCGAAATGCTGGGGCCGCGCTTCAAGTTTTTCCACGTTGCGCCCCTGGCAGGTTTCAAGGGCGGCGCGCTGAATTACCTGATCCCGCATACCGCACCGGATGCTGAAGTGATCGCTGTGATCGACTCCGATTACTGCGTCGACCGCAACTGGCTCAAATTCATGGTGCCGCACTTCGCCGACCCGAAAATCGCCGTGGTGCAGTCGCCCCAGGATTATCGCGACCAGCACGAAAGCACCTTTAAGAAGCTCTGTTATTCGGAGTACAAAGGCTTCTTCCATATTGGCATGGTCACCCGTAACGACCGCGACGCCATCATTCAGCACGGCACCATGACCATGACCCGCCGCTCAGTGCTCGAAGAACTGGGCTGGGCCGACTGGTGCATTTGCGAAGACGCCGAGCTGGGCTTGCGGGTGTTCGAAAAGGGTTATTCGGCAGCTTATGCACATAACAGTTTCGGCAAGGGCCTGATGCCCGACACCTTCATCGACTTCAAAAAACAGCGTTTCCGCTGGGCTTATGGCGCGATCCAGATCATCAAACGCCATGCCTCCAGCCTGTTGCGTGGCCAGGGCACTCAACTGACACGTGGCCAGCGTTATCACTTCCTCGCCGGATGGCTGCCGTGGGTCGCCGACGGCATGAATATCTTCTTTACCCTGGGAGCGCTGCTCTGGTCTTCAGCGATGATCATCGTGCCCAAACGGGTCGACCCGCCGCTGCTGATTTTCGCAATTCCTCCCCTGGCGCTGTTTGTGTTCAAGGTGGGCAAGATCATCTTCCTCTACCGCCGTGCGGTAGGCGTGAACCTCAAGGACGCCTTCTACGCGGCGCTGGCCGGGCTGGCGTTGTCCCACACCATCGCCAAAGCGGTGCTGTACGGGTTTTTCACCACCAGCATTCCGTTCTTTCGTACACCGAAGAATGCCGCCAGCCATGGGCTGCTGGTGGCTATTTCCGAAGCACGGGAGGAGCTGTTCATCATGCTGCTGTTATGGGGCGCGGCGGTGGGGATTTGTCTGGTGCAAGGCTTGCCGAGCGCAGACATGCGCTTTTGGGTAACCATGCTGGTGGTGCAATCGCTGCCGTATCTGGCCGCGCTGATCATGGCTTTCCTGTCATCGCTGCCCAAACCGGTAGTGGTCACCGAACCGGCAACGGTTTGACATAAAGTTCAGGCATTACTAAACGGCGGCTTCTGGCCGCCGTTTTGCTTTAAGATGTGCGCCTTTTCGCGTTCAAAGCCATGCCAACGGAGTCCTGTACATGACGGCCCCAGCCGATCTTTCGCCCACGCTTCAACTCGCCTGCGACCTGATCCGTCGTCCTTCAGTGACGCCTATCGATGCCGACTGTCAGGCAGTAATGATGCAACGCCTGGGCAATGCCGGCTTCAAGCTGGAGCCGATGCGCATTGAGGATGTGGATAATTTCTGGGCCAGTCATGGCACCCGCGAAGGTCCGGTCCTGTGCTTTGCCGGGCATACCGACGTGGTGCCCACCGGCCCGGTACAGGATTGGCAGAACGACCCGTTCGATGCCTTGATCGACGCCGACGGCATGCTCTGCGGACGCGGCGCGGCGGACATGAAAGGCAGCCTGGCGTCCATGCTGGTGGCGGCCGAGCGCTTTGTCGCCGACCACCCTGACCATAAAGGCTCCATTGCCTTCCTGATCACCAGCGACGAAGAAGGCCCGGCGCATCACGGCACCAAAGCCGTGGTGGAAACCCTCAAGGCCCGCAACGAACGCATGGACTGGTGCATCGTTGGCGAGCCGTCGAGCACGACGCTGGTGGGCGACGTCGTCAAGAACGGTCGTCGCGGCTCTCTCGGTGCCACTTTGACCGTGCGCGGTAAACAAGGCCACGTAGCCTACCCGCATCTGGCAAAGAACCCGATTCATCTGGCCGCTCCGGCGTTGGCAGAGCTGGCCGCCGAACACTGGGACCAAGGCAACGCGTTCTTCCCGCCCTCCAGTTTCCAGATTTCCAACCTGAACTCCGGTACCGGTGCTACCAATGTGATTCCCGGCGAACTGGTTGCGATCTTCAACTTCCGTTTTTCGACAGAATCGACTGTCGAAGGCCTGAAGCAACGGGTCGCGACGATTCTCGACAAGCATGACCTGGACTGGCACGTGGACTGGGCGTTGTCCGGGCTGCCATTTTTGACTGAGCCTGGCGATTTGCTGGACGCAGTCTCCGATAGCATTCGAATGGTTACCGGTCGCGAGACCAAGGCCTCCACCAGTGGCGGCACCTCCGACGGGCGCTTCATTGCCACTATGGGCACTCAGGTGGTCGAGCTGGGCCCGGTCAACGCCACGATTCACCAGGTCAACGAACGCGTCCTGGCCAGCGATCTCGACGTGCTGACCGAAATCTATTACCAGACCTTGGTCAAACTGCTCGCATGATGCTCACTTGCCCAATTTGCTCGGCGCCGCTCAGTGCGGTGGACAACGGCGTAGCATGCCCGGCGAATCATCGCTTCGACCGGGCACGTCAGGGCTACCTGAACCTTCTGCCGGTGCAGCACAAGAACAGCCGCGACCCCGGCGACAATCAGGCCATGGTCGAGGCGCGGCGGGATTTTCTCAATGCTGGGCATTACGCGCCTGTTGCCAAACGCCTTGCTGAACTGGCCGCCGAACGTGCTCCCGCCCGCTGGCTGGACATCGGGTGTGGCGAGGGCTATTACACCGCGCAGATTGCTGACGCCCTGCCCGAAGCCGACGGCTATGCGCTGGATATTTCCCGGGAAGCCGTGAAACGCGCCTGCCGACGCAACCCCAAGCTGACGTGGTTGATTGCCAGCATGGCTCGCGTACCGTTGCCGGACGAAAGCTGCCAGTTTCTGGCCAGCGTCTTCAGCCCATTGGACTGGAACGAAGCCAGACGCCTGCTGACGCAAGGCGGCGGACTGATGCGGGTCGGCCCGACCAGCGAACACCTGATGGAACTGCGTGAGCGGCTGTACGACGAAGTCCGCGACTATGCTGACGACAAACATCTGGCGCTGGTCCCGGAAGGCATGCAGTTGGAGCACAGCGAATCCTTACGTTTCACGCTCAGCCTCGTCGATGGTCAGGCCCGCGCCAATCTGCTGGCCATGACGCCCCACGGCTGGCGCGCCAGCGCGGACCGTCGGGCTCAGGTCATCGAACAGGCTGAACCGTTCGAAGTCACCGTTTCCATGCGCTACGATTATTTCGTGCGCCAGTAACTATCCAAATGAGGGCTCCTCGCATGCGCGAGGCACTCGACTGAATCCGCGAATGGATTTTTTTCAATTTCTGACGAGGCATCCATGCGCCAACCCGATATCGAGATTTACCTGAAAGACGCCGACGTCGATTACAAGGCAATCGCCGGCTGGCTCAGCACAGCCATAGGTCCGTGCAGCGACTGGGTACAGAAAGGCCAAACCTGGAAATGCACGGCAGGCAACGTCCCCGTAACCTGGCTGCCCAAGGCAGTCGGCAAGTGGAACAGCCTGTTCCTGGAAAGTGACCAGACTCCCTGGGAAGACGACATCGCCTGCGGCCGCGCAGCCTATGCCGCCCTGAAAGTCGAAGTCCGCTGCGCCCCCGGCACCTGGGTGGAAGAAGAAAGCGACGAAACCGCCGACCGCTGGATGCGCATCAGCGAAGAAGGTGAAGAAGAGATCACCTGGCGAACAGCGTGAATCAGAGCTGAATGCAGTTACAAGGTGTCGTGAGAGCGAATTCATTCGCTAGATGGCCGGTGACCGACACTGAGAGTTCAAGGGATGGGTTGAACACGGCAACAGTTCTTACAAAGAGAATCCGGCCCTCCCTACAGCTGCCCTTTTGCCCATCCCAGCCAGATGCGGCAAACTGGCGCCCTCGTGGGCCCCGCCCCTTTTCAGCAGACGCCGTATGACCCGCTCTCCGTTCCGCCGTTTTGTGTTCGGCACCGTGCGCCGATTGTTGTACCTCTGGGTTCGCTCAGAGACCATCAACCAATCGTCCTACACCCTCAACCTCGACCGCAGCCGACCAGTGTTCTACGCCTTGCAATCGCCTTCACTGAGCGACCTGGCAGTCATTGATACCGAGTGCCGCAAGGCCGGGTTGCCTCGACCGGTGCTGTCGGTTTCGGTAGGCGAGTTAATCGAGCCTGCGGCGTTCTTCTATCTGACGCCAGCGCCGGACTGGCTCGGACGCCATGACAAGAGCGGCGCACCGCCGACTCTGGAGCGCCTGATCAGCGCCGTCAGTCAGAACGCTGCCGAAGATGCGCAGATCATTCCGGTCAGCGTGTTCTGGGGTCAATCGCCAGACCGCGAGTCCAGCCCGTGGAAATTGCTGTTTGCCGACAGCTGGGCGGTGACCGGACGACTGCGACGGCTGGTTAGCATTCTGATTCTTGGCCGCAAGACGAGGGTACAGTTCTCCGCGCCCATTCATTTGCGCGATCTGGTCAATGAGAACAAGGGCTACGAGCTGACCTTGCGCATGACCCAGCGTCTGCTGCGCACACATTTCCGTAATCTGAAAACCGCCGTCATCGGCCCCGACGTGTCCCACCGGCGCAATCTGGTCAAAGGTTTGCTGGACGAGCCTCTGGTCAAGCAGGCCATTCTGGAAGAAGCCGAGCGGGAAAAGATTCCCGTGGAGAAGGCGCGCGAACAAGCCCTTAAATATGGCAACGAAATCGCCTCGGACTACACCTATTCGGCGATTCGCTTCCTGGAAGTGGTGCTGAGTTGGTTCTGGAACAAGATTTACGACGGCGTCAAAGTCAGCCACATCGAGGGTGTGCAGGATGTCGCGCAGGGCCATGAGGTCATTTATGTACCTTGCCATCGCAGCCACATCGATTACCTGCTCCTTTCCTACCTGTTATTTCGCAATGGTCTGACGCCGCCCCATGTCGCCGCCGGGATAAACCTGAACATGCCGGTCATCGGCGGGCTGTTGCGGCGCGGCGGTGCATTTTTCATGCGGCGCACGTTCAAGGGCAACCCGCTGTACACCTCGGTGTTCAACGAGTACATGCACACCCTGTTCACCAAAGGCTTTCCGGTCGAATACTTCGTGGAAGGCGGTCGCTCCCGGACCGGGCGCATGTTGCAGCCCAAGACCGGCATGCTGGCGATCACCTTGCGCAGCTTCCTGCGCAACTCGCGCATGCCCATCGTCTTCGTGCCGGTATATATCGGTTACGAGCGGGTTCTTGAAGGGCGCACTTATCTGGGTGAATTGCGCGGCGCTACCAAGAAGAAGGAGTCGATTTTCGACATCTTCAAGGTCATCGGCGCCCTCAAGCAGCGTTTTGGTCAGGTGTCGGTCAACTTCGGTGAGCCGATCAAGCTGGCCGAATTTCTCGACGCCGAGCAACCGGACTGGCGCCAGCAAGAGCTGGGCCCACAGTTCCGCCCCGCCTGGCTCAACGAAACCACCAACCGCTTGGGCGAACGGGTCGCCCAGCACCTGAACGAAGCCGCTGCCATCAACCCGGTGAACCTGGTGGCAGTGGCGCTGCTTTCGACACAACGTCTGGCTCTGGATGATCAGGCCATGGCTCGGGTACTGGACCTTTACCTGACCCTGCTACGCCGCGTGCCTTATTCACCACACACCACACTGCCCGAGGGCGATGGTCGGGCCCTGATCGAACATGTGAAAGGCATGTCGCTGCTCTCGGAACAAACGGATGCACTGGGCAAGATTCTGTATCTGGATGAACAGAACGCAGTGCTGATGACCTATTACCGCAACAACGTGCTGCACATCTTCGCCCTGCCCTCGTTGCTGGCCAGCTTCTTCCAGAGCTCGTCACGCATGAGCCGCGAGCAGCTGCTGCGCTACACCAGAGCTCTCTATCCCTACCTGCAATCGGAACTGTTCATTCGCTGGTCGCTGGAGGAACTGGACGCGGTAGTCGATCAATGGCTGGAAGCTTTCGTAGAGCAAGGGCTGCTGCGTTTCGAAAACGATGTGTTCCTGCGTCCTGCGCCAAGCTCCCGGGAGTTTGTGCTGTTGACGCTGTTGTCCCGCGCCATCGCCCAAACCTTACAGCGCTTCTACATGGCCATCGCGCTGCTGCTCAATAGCGGCCAGAACACCCTGAGCCCCGAAGAGCTGGAAGACTTGTGTACGGTGATGGCGCAACGCCTGTCGATCCTGCATGGCCTGAATGCGCCGGAATTCTTCGACAAGAGCCTGTTCCGCCATTTCATCCAGACGCTGCTGGACCTGGGCGTGCTGCGCAAGGACGCGGGCGGCAAACTCAGTTATCACCCGCTGCTGGGTGAACTGGCTGAAGGCGCGGCTAAACGGGTACTGCCGGCGGAAATCCGGCTTTCGATT
Organism: Pseudomonas sp.; assembly: GCA_036387095.1. Taxonomy (GTDB): domain Bacteria; phylum Pseudomonadota; class Gammaproteobacteria; order Pseudomonadales; family Pseudomonadaceae; genus Aquipseudomonas. The sequence goes on along the minus strand of DASVUK010000164.1, from coordinate 12,334 downwards.
CATCAGGTGGCCCTGCATCGCAACGAAGATGTAACCGAAGCTGACCCGGTTGCCGAAATCCGTTAAATTCCGCGCATTGGTGCCGGAGCAAGTCCGGCACCGATCGATACGGAGATCCCCGATGAAAAACCTTACCGCTATTCTCATGACCGCCCTTCTCGGTGCGTGCAGCAGCTTGCAATCCGCAAGCGACGCCAGCCTCGATGGCGAAGTCTTCTATCTGCAACGTATAGCGCTGCCGCCCTCGGCAACCCTGAGCGTCACCTTGCAGGACGTCTCACTGGCCGACGCGCCTGCCTTGGTGTTGGCACGCCAGAGCGGACCGATTAAAGGTCAGGTGCCCCTGCCGTTTCACCTTCAATACAACAGCAAGCAGATTCAACCCGGACACCGTTATGCCGTCAGCGCGCAGATCGAGTCCGATGGCCAACTGTTGTTCCTCAATACCGAACACTTCGCCGTCAAGCTGGACGGCAGCGATCAACAACCGCTGCGCATCCGCGTAAATCCGCCGCGCTGAGTTCCTGTTACCCTCACGGCTGAGCGTCGACATCCGAGCGACGCTGTTTCCAAGATTCCCTTGAAAAGGATGCTGCCATGCTTCGCTCCCCGTTAACCTTTGCCGGCCTGTGCGCAGGCCTGCTGCTGTCGGCCAACGTGTTCGCCGCATCCCTGAGTGATCTGTCCCAGGCCGATGCAACCGGTGGCCTCAAAGACGCATTAACCCAAGGCGCGCAGATTGCAGTCAAGCAACTGGGCAAGCCGGGCGGCTTCAGCAACAACCAGGACGTGCGCATCGAGTTACCCGGCAACCTGGGCAAAGTCGCGAAAAAAATGAAACAGTTCGGCATGGGCGCTCAGGTCGAGCAACTGGAGACCAGCATGAACCAGGCGGCCGAAGCTGCCATGCCACAAGCCCAGGCCTTGCTCGTTGATGCGGTGAAAAAAATGAGCGTTGAGGACGCCAAAGGCATTCTCGGCGGCGGCAAGGATTCCGCGACGCAATACCTGAGCAGCACCAGCCGCGAGCAGATTCGCACCCGGTTCCTGCCCATCGTCAAGCAAGCCACAGACAAAGTGGGGCTAGCACAGAAGTACAACTCGTTCGCAGGTCAGGCAGCGGCCTTGGGTGTCCTGGATGCCAAAAGCTCAAATATCGAAGGCTACGTAACCGAGCAAGCGCTCAACGGTCTATTTGAAATGATCGCCAAACAGGAAGAAGCCATCCGCGCCAACCCGGCGGCGGCGGCGACAAGTCTGGCGAAGAAGGTGTTTGGGGCGTTGTAACGTTCATTGGGCATTTGTGGTGGGAGCGAGCTTGCACGCGAAGGATGTTAGCTCTTCGCGTGCAAGCTCGCCCTCACCGGTCAGTCGACCTTCCTGACCCGAAACCACGCCGCATACAGCGCTGGCAAAAACAGCAATGTCAGCGCTGTCGCGACGATCAGGCCGCCCATGATCGCTACCGCCATCGGACCGAAGAATACGCTGCGTGACAACGGGATCATCGCCAGCACCGCCGCCAGCGCGGTCAGTACGATAGGCCGGAAGCGCCGCACCGTGGCTTCGATGATTGCCTGCCATTGATCCAGCCCGGCGGCGATATCCTGTTCGATCTGATCAACCAGAATCACCGAGTTACGCATGATCATCCCCGACAAGGCGATGGTGCCCAGCATCGCGACGAACCCAAACGGCTGATTGAACACCAGCAGGAACAGCGTTACGCCGATCAGCCCCAGCGGGGCCGTGAGGAACACCATGAACATCCTCGAAAAGCTGCGCAGCTGAATCATCAGCAAAGTCAGCACCACCACGATGAACAGCGGCACGCCAGCCTTGACCGAGTTCTGGCCCCGCGCCGAATCCTCGACCGTACCGCCCACTTCCAGCAGATAGCCATCGGGCAGTTCATCGCGCACGCCTTGCAGGGTCGGCATGATTTGCTGGACCAGGGTCGCCGGTTGTTCCTTGCCGTAAATATCGGCGCGCACCGTTACGTTGGGCAATCGATTGCGGTGCCAGATGATGCCTTCTTCAAAGCCGTATTCCAGTGTCGCGACTTGCGACAAGGCAACACTTGCGCCGTTGTCGGTGGGCACCGCCAGACTCGCCAGTGCGCCCAATTGCTGGCGCTCATTGGCCGTACCGCGCAGCAGGATTTCGATCAGTTCATCGTCTTCCCGGTACTGGCTGACGCTGGAACCCGTGAGCGAGCTTTGCAGGAATTTCGACAGGCTTGCAGTCGTCACACCCAGCGCACGGGCACGATCCTGATCGACATTAAGGTAGACAACCTTGCTGGGCTCTTCCCAGTCCAGATGCACATTGGCCACATGAGGGTTTTCCCGCACTTTGGCCGCCACCTTGCGCGCCAAGGCTCGCACTTCGTCGATGTGCTCGCCGCTGACTCGAAACTGCACCGGATATCCCACGGGAGGTCCGTTCTCCAGCCGCGTCACCCTGGAACGCAAGGTCGGGAACTGCTCGTTGAGTTGGGTGATGAGCCAGGTGCGCAGGCTTTCGCGGTCCTCGATGGATTTGGCCAGAACGACAAACTGGGCAAAACTTGCCGCCGGCAGTTGCTGATCCAGCGGTAGATAGAAACGCGGCGAACCGGTGCCCACATAGGAGACGTAATTGTCGATGCCGTCGTGGTCCTTGAGCATCTGTTCCAGCCGTTTGACCTGCTCGGCGGTATTGCTCAGCGAAGCGCCTTCAGTGAGTTTCAGATCAATCATCAGCTCAAGACGGCCTGAAGCGGGAAAGAACTGCTGGGGCACGAACTTGAACATGACCACTGACAATACAAACAGCCCGACCGTCAAGACGATCACGGTCTTGCGGCGTCGAACGCACCAACCCACAAGGCCTCGGACCCGTTTGTAAAACGGGGTGCCATACGGGTCTGCGACACCCGAGCCATGTTTTTCAGCATGGATTTTCGCCAGGTCCGGCAGCAACCGCTCGCCCAGATAGGGCACAAACACCACGGCGGCGACCCAAGAGGCGAGCAAGGCGATAGTGACCACCTGAAAAATCGAGCGGGTGTATTCGCCGGTGCTCGATTGCGCCGTGGCAATTGGCAGGAAGCCGGCGGCGGTGATCAAGGTGCCGGTGAGCATCGGGAATGCCGTGCTGGTCCACGCGAAGCTCGCCGCCCGCATCCGGTCATAACCCTGCTCCATTTTGATTGCCATCATTTCCACGGCGATGATGGCATCGTCCACCAGCAAACCCAACGCCAGCACCAACGCGCCGAGGGAAATCTTGTGCAGGCCGATTCCCAGGTAATACATGCAGGCAAAGGTCATCGCCAATACCAGCGGAATCGCCAGCGCCACAACCATGCCAGTGCGCATGCCCAGGGAAAAGAAACTCACCAGCAACACGATGCCCAAGGCCTCGGCCAGCACCCGGACGAACTCGCCTACCCCGGTCTTAACGGCCGCGGGTTGATCGGAAACCTTGCGCAGCTCCATACCCGCTGGCAGGTTTTTCTGGATGCGGGAAAACTCGCTCTCCAGCGCCTTGCCCAAAACCAGGATGTCGCCACCGTCTTTCATGGCCACTGCCAGACCCAGAGCATCCTCGCCCATGAAACGCATGCGTGGCGCCGGTGGATCGTTGAATCCGCGATGCACGTCGGCCAGATCACTGATACGCAGCGTGCGGTCACCGACGCGAATGGGAAACGCTCGAATCTCCTCGACGGTCTGGAACCGTCCGCTGACCCGTAACTGAACCCGTTCGGTGGGGGTCTCGAAGAAGCTGGTGGCGGCGACTGCATTCTGCGCCTCCAGCGCCTGCTGTACCGCGGCCAGTGGCAGGCCAAGGGTAGCGAGCTTGACGTTGGACAGCTCGATCCAGATCTTCTCGTCCTGCAAGCCGATCAGCTCGACCTTGCCGACATCTTTGACCCGCTGAAGCTGCAACTGGATACGGTCGGCGTAGTCCTTGAGCACCGCATAATCGAAACCCTTTCCGGTCAGGGCGTAGATGTTGCCGAACGTGGTGCCGAACTCGTCGTTGAAGAATGGCCCCTGGATGCCGGGCGGCAGATTCTGGCGGATATCGCTGATTTTCTTGCGTATCTGATAAAACAGCTCAGGCAGATAGGCTGAGAATATCGAGTCACGGGTCACAAACGTCACGGTGGATTCGCCCGGCCTTGAGAACGAAACAATGCGTTCGTACTCACCGGTCTCCATCAGTTTCTTTTCGATGCGATCAGTCACTTGCAGGGCGACTTCTTCGGCGCTGGCACCCGGCCACAGAGTGCGGATCACCATGGCTTTGAAGGTGAAGGGCGGATCTTCGCTTTGGCCCAGCTTGGTATAGGAAAGCGCACCGACAACCGCCAGGACGATCATCAGGTACAAGACGATCTGCCGATTACGCAGCGCCCATTCGGAAAGATTGAAACGCATCCGGGCCTACTCCTTCGCCGCCAGTTTGACCGCGCGATTCTCACGGTCCACCGGACGCACCTGCTCACCCTCATGTAATACATGAACGCCTGCGGCGACGATCCAGTCGCTGGCGGACAATCCGTCAAGTACCGGCACCGACTCCTGTCCATAAGGGCCAAGTGTGACCACGACGCGTTTCAGTGCGTTCCCAGCCTCGACGCGCCAGACGTAGTGAACGCCGTTCTCGGAAGTGACCGCCGACAAGGGCACCGCCAGAGGCACGGCTTGTTCAGCCTGAATGAATACCTGAGCGCTCTGTCCCAGTTCAGCGGGCACCTTGCCGCTGGCAAAGGCTATCCGCGCGGCAAAGGTGCGCGAGCGTGGATCGGCCGCCGGGGACAACTCGCGAATCCGGCCTGGGAACCGCTGCTCGCGCTGGGTCCATAATTCCACCGCAACCGCCTGACCGATCTTGAAGCGGGAGAAATTCTGCTCCGGCAGGCTGATCAGTACTTCACGCTCGCCATCGGCCGCCAGGGTAAATACCGTCTGTCCCGCCGCGACGACCTGACCGACCTCCACCAGACGCTTGGCCACCACGCCATCCTGAGGCGCACGCAATACGGCGTAGCTGGTCTGATTTTCTGCAACGGTCAACTCGGCCCGGATCTGTTTGAGACGCGCTTCGCCGGAACGGTAGAGGTTTTCTGCGTTGTCGAATTGCGAACGGCTGACCATCTGGCGCTCCATGAGCGTCTTGTAGCGATCGCGTTCAGTGCGAACCAGCTGCAAGTTGGCTTCGGCGGCTGCCACTTGAGCGCGGCTGGCATCCAGTTGCAGGCGAACATCCTGGGCGTCCAGTTCGGCCAGAGGTTGATTGGCTTTAACCCGCTGCCCTTCTTCGACCCAGCGCTTGCTGACTTTGCCCGGGATGCGAAACGCCAGGTCCGGCTCGAAACGCGCACGAACCTCACCGGGGTAGCTGTCCATGGACTGGGAAGACGGCAGCGGTTGCACCACCATCGCCGGACGGATGGCCACCGGAACGGCGACTTCCTGACCGCAGCCGGCCAGCAATGAAATTACGCTCAATGGCAATAAGAGAGACAGGGCATTGCGTAACATGGTGAAAACACCTTCGCAATTGAGGCTTGGAATAATTGTACTGGCGAGTATATTAAAAATTACCAAACTCACCAGTACATTATTACAACGACCATGCCCGACATTTCACCCCCGACCTCCGGCCCCGGCCGCCCCAAGGATCTGGCAAAACGCCAGGCAATTCTCGATGCTGCAAAAAGTCTGTTCATCCGCAATGGCTACGCCAGCACCAGCATGGACGCGGTATCCGCAGAAGCCGGAGTTTCCAAACTCACGGTCTACAGTCATTTCAACGACAAAGAGACCTTATTCTCCGCGGCGGTGGTGGCGCGCTGTGAAGAACAGATGCCCGAATTGTTTTTTGATCTGCACAGCGAGCTACCGGTCGAAACGCAGCTGCTGAACATTGCTCGCAGCTTCCAGACGCTTATCAACAGCCCTGAGTCCATTGAACTGCACCGCTTGATGGTGACCCTGGGCACTCAGGATCCGAAGCTGTCACAGATCTTCTTCGATGCGGGACCGCAGCGGATTCTGGTCGAGATGGAGCGCTTCCTGGTGCGTCTGGAGAAAACCGGGGAGCTGCGTTTCGACTCAGCTAAAACCGCCGCAGAGCATTTTCTGAGCCTGATCAAAGGCGCCTGTAATTTCCGGTTGCTGGTGGGCTGTGGCGAAATGCCGGACGACGCCAGCGCCGAACGGCACGTGCGGGATGTGGTGGAGTTGTTTGTGCGGGCTTACCGGATTCAAGTGATCGGCTGAATGCCGGGCTCTGGTGTTCGCAAGGCGATGGGGCCCGTGTCTTCGGGTATATCGTCTTGCGAACACTGTCGTTGCTGTCGATCAGGTGGATTTCAGCGCTTTCTTCGGATAGATGTCATACCGGCTGGATTTTCCGTCCAGGGCATAACCCGGTTTGGGGCCGTCGATACAGGGCGCCTTGCGCGGGCGCTTGACGACGACGCGGTGAGTGGCCAGCGCTAACGCGGCTTCGAGCAAGGCCGGGGCATCCATGTCGTCGCCAACCAACGGACGGAACAGGCGCATTTCCTTCTTGACCAGCGCGGTTTTCTCCCGATGGGGGAACATGGGATCCAGGTAAATGACCTGCGGCGGCTCACCTTCCCAGCCACGAATCAGTTCGATGGAGTTGCCGGTCAGCAGGCGCATCTGGCCAATGATCGAACCCACCTCGCGATCCTGACGGCCACGCAGCAGCCCGTCCTCTAGCAGTGCAGCGATGATGGGCTGACGCTCGATCAGGCTCATCTCGCAGCCCAGACTGGCAAGCACGAACGCGTCTTTGCCCAGCCCGGCCGTTGCGTCCAGCACCCGTGGGCGCACACCGGGCTGAATGCCTACCGCCTTGGCGATCATTTGCCCGCTGCCGCCACCGAATAACCGCCGATGGGCCACCGCACCCTCCACAAAGTCCACTCGTACCGGTCCTGGCGCGTCATTGCTTAATTGCTGCAGTTGCAAGCCGTCATCGGTGACTTGCAAGGCGAAGTCAGCATCGGCGTCCTGCAACGGCAGATCAAGGCGCCGGGCCCATTGCGCTGCCTGCTCCTGCCCGCTTGTGGCCAGGGCTTCGACCCGAATACGGCTGCCCGCTGGTTGTTCACTCATGTTCCACACGCTCAAAAATTGTTAATGATCGGCAAAGTCGGCCGATAACCAAGTATCAGGCATTTTGCCAGACCCACGACGTGTACTGATCGCTATGTCAGAGATTCAGCAAACATCCATAGGCTACTTATCCCACGCGGGTGATTTCAGCCTGCGCAATTCCAGAGCATTGGGTAGCGTTACCCAGCTCTGGTCGGATGCATTTGCCCGTGCGATGGCTGAACAGATCGGCGACACCCCTGACATCAGCGCAGAATCCGCTTCCCTGGTCACTGACAGCGCCACCGGCGAACCCATCGCTGGCGCCGACACGTTAGGCAAAATCGTCGAACAACGTACCTGTCCGGTTGCCGACGTCCAGCGCAGGCCGCCTGAGCCGTTGTTCCTGCCGATTGCGGAGTTTGAACTGGACTTGCTGCCAGCGCCGAACGAACCGTTCAGCGTGGGCGAAATGATTGCCCAGCAGCGGCACCTTGAGTTCGACAGCAATTGGGTTCGCCCGATCGTACTTAATCCTCATGATGACAGCATCATCCCAGGGCCGGGGCCTGAGCCGCGGCCGCTGCATCTGCCGATTGCCGAGTTCGAATGGGAGTTGGCTGACACGCCTGCACTGCCGCTGGACGCATCCACGGTCGTTGCGCAACAGCGCCAGTTTGATTACGAAAACGTCTGGGCCCGCCCCATCGTTCTGCAAAACCTGCGCATGGCCGCCTAACGACAGACGCTCCAGTGCCCCATGTCCAGATGGAAATGGTTGCGGTGAGCAGCGTTGTAATCCGGCCCCAGCACGGTGTTGAAGTGCTCGCAGGCGCCATCGCGTACCTGTCGCAGGAATCTACCTTTATCCCCGGCGTCATTCCAATCCCCCAACACGTCGATCCGCTGACCATTGGCCAGGCGAAAGGCGGCGATATCCAGTGCATTGGCGCTTGCGTGCTGGCTCAAACGGCCTTCGCTGCGATTGTAGACATTGCGGCAGGCAAAGCTGCCCAGATGGTCAATGCGGGTCACTTTCTGGCCAAACACTGCTTGAGCGGCCGGTTGTAGCGTGTGTACATCAAACAGCGCATAAGCCACCGCCAGACGGCAACTGGCCAGGAAGCTGCTGCTCAGTGCCACGTCACCGCCCTGCACGCGCAGGACATTTTGCAGCGCACAGGCGGCTGCCGGATCGCTGTCGGCCTGATGAGTGAAACGCAGTGACGAGGTTTTGAGCGCTTGATCGCACAGCTGCGGATCGTTCTGCAAACGCGACAGCTTGTACGGCGTCAGGAAATTGGGCTCGGCGCGGATATCCAGAGGCGCCCAGGGATTCCAGACGTCTGGCACTTCAATCCAGCCACGCCACACCGCAACCACCGCAGCGCCACACCACAACAGGAAAATCAGCACGACCGTCGAACCGCGCATCCTCAGCCTTTGAACAATGCATTGAGTTGATCGAACGGCATCGCCTGTTCGGCATAGCTGAACGTGCCGTGGCTGCGGATTTCCTCAGCGGCCCGATACAATCCGCCAAAAGCCGCCCGCGCCAGAGAAGAGCCAACGCTGATGCGCCGCACGCCACAATCGTTCAGTTCCTGAACACTGAGGCTTACACCGTTCAACCCCATCAGGACGTTGACCGGGCGCGGCGCAACGGCCCGCACTACGGCGATGACCTGCTCCCGTGTGCGCAAACCCGGCGCATACAACACGTCCGCCCCCGCATCAGCGTAGGCTTCGAGCCGACGCAGCGTGTCGGAAAAATCCATTCGGCCATTCAAGAGATTCTCGGCCCGAGCGGTCAGCATGAAAGGAAATGGCAAGCTGCGGGCCGCTTCGACGGCGGCTCTGACCCGTTCCACCGCCAGGTCAAATTCGTAGATCGGCTGATCGGTGTTGCCACTGGCGTCTTCGATGGAGCCACCGACGATGCCGGTTTGTGCCGCCTTGAGCAGCGTGTCGGCGCAGCCTTGCGGGCTGTCGGCAAAGCAATTTTCCAGGTCGGCCGCTACAGGCAGATCGGTCGCAGCGACGATGGCGCGTATGTTTTCCAGGGCTTCATCGCGGCTGATTGCCCCTTCGGCATCGGCTCGGCCCAAGGCGAAGGCCAGGCCCGCACTGGTGGTCGCCAACGCTTCAAATCCCATCGAAGCCAGCAGCTTCGCGGAGCCGGCATCCCAGGGGTTAGGGATGACAAATGCGCCCTCGCGCTCATGCAAGGCCTTGAAGTTACGGGCACATAATCGTTGATGAGCGTCCATGGTCGAGTCCTGCGCGGGTCATTGTCGTGGGCTGCTATAAGCCCACAATTTCAGACCTCAGAGCAAGCCCAGTTGTTGCACGGGAGGAGCACGATCCAGTTCTGGCAGGGCTGATAAACCCGGCAGCCGCGCCATCAGACGTTGATGAAAGCGCTGGGCCAGCAACGGCGCCTGAATGTTGTCGGGGGTATGCAGGAAGACGTAAGGCGTGCGCCCTTCTTCGATCCAGCCCGCGACTTTCTCAACCCACTGCTCCAGGAACGCGTCGTTAGCCTCCAACAAGGGATGACCAATGAAACGCACCTGGGGAAATGCCGTCAGCGCTGCGGGACGAGGGGGAACCTTGGGCTTTTTGGATTGCGCATGCAGCACAGCAGGGCTCGTGGAGACACAACTGAACAGCGGGCGTGAATCCAGGCAGATGCGTTCCACACCGCGATCCAGCAGCAGACGGTTGAGCGCCCGCTCATCCTCGCCTTTGTCGAAGAAACCAAGGTTGCGCACTTCCACCGCCAACGAGCATTGCAACTGGTCGATGAAGGTGGCCAGCTCCCCCAGACGCATCGGTGTAAACGCTGCCGACAGCTGCAACCAGAAGGGTCCAACGCGCTCACCCAATGGCGCCATCAGCCGCACAAAATCTTGTGCAGCGTGCAGTTGCAAGCGCAGGTCGCCGTCGTGGCTGATCTCACGAGGAAATTTGGCAGTAAACCGAAAATGCTCCGGAATGACCTGCGCCCAGCGTTGCACAGTTTCCGGCTTGGGCGGGGCGTAGAACGTGGTGTTGCCTTCCACCGCATTGAATACCTGGGTGTACAGGCCCAAAAACTCGTTGGGACGGGCATCTTCGGGGTACAGGAATTCGCGCCAGGCGTTTTCACTCCAGGACGGGCAACCAAGGTAATAAGGCAAGCGGAGAGCGTTCAAACGTGCAGATCGAGGCCCGAGACTTCAAGATCCCAATCGACAAAACTGGCAGTGGTCAGGTAGCTGGCCAGGGCATTGGCAACGCGGCTGCTCATGGAGCGCGGGAAGATGATGTCTTGCGGGCGGGCTGGAACATTCGCGGTGGAGCTGGCATTAGCACCAGCGCCGGGTCTTGCAGCATTGTGCGCAGGTTGTTGCGTAACCTCAATGTCGCCATCCACCTCTTCAAAGGCACCCTCAACCGTCGCTGGGGCTTTCTGCGGCCTGCGCTTGATCGGGTAGGAGCGTTGTGAGGGTCCGTCTATGCGCATGTGTGCGTTACTCGGCATCTTATAGTGGCAATTTAACGTCACGAACAGGCACTAAGCAAATGTTCGAACGATAACTAGACCACACATTTTGCAAAAGGTTGGCACCCGATGGCAGATTGGGGAATCTAGGCGATGAAAGGTGCATAAGGCTGCCCCGGCGCGGCAACCGGGCATCTGTAGATTTGTTTGGCTCAAGAAATGGCAGTAGCACCCGCAGCCTCAACGCGCCTTTGGCGTGGCCACCTTGTCGCGCAAGTAAACCGGTTGGGCGTCGTCAGCGATGATGGCTTCGCCCCGCTGCCAGGCGAAAGTCGCCAGGGTCAGCAGATCCTGAGCGTGGGGCAACAGGGTAGCGTCGTGTGCCGTCACCTGCACGGGAATGCGCTCTGCGTAGCCCCAGCCGGTGCCCGACCCAAACCACTCGCCGCTGGCATCGGTTGGTAATCTAGCCTGCTCCGGCGCCAGCACCGCTTCAGCACCCAACAAACGCATTTCGCCTGCCACTTCCCGATAGCAACCCCAATAAACTTCGTCCATGCGCGCATCAATAGCCGAGGCCACCTGATGTGCGCCATGCTCACGCCAGGCGCGTTGCGCCAGCACCGCCAGATTCGATACCGGTAATACCGGCCGCTCCAAGGCGAAAGCCAGACCCTGGACGACTCCGATGGCGATGCGCACGCCAGTAAAAGCACCCGGCCCACGTCCAAAGGCGATCGCGTCCAGCGCCGACAGACCAATCCCCGCCTCTGCCAGCAGGCTCTTGATCATGGGCAACAGACGTTGGGCATGCAGGCGCGGGATCACCTCGTAGTGGCTCAGTACTTTGCCGTCGTGCATCAGAGCGACCGAGCAGGCTTCAGTGGCGGTGTCCAGGGCCAGCAAGGTGGTCATTGGTGTGTCCGTGGTTGGAAAAAAGTGGCGCATTATAAACGACAAACGGCCCGCAAGCGGACCGTTGTTGACTGCCGGGGTGTATCAGCTCAGAGCAGCGAGCACCTTGGCGGTAATTTCTTCTACAGAACCGACGCCTTCGATATGGCTGCACTTGGGCTTGCCATTGCGGGTTTCCAGGTTGCTGTAGAACTCCACCAGCGGCTTGGTTTGCGCGTGATAGACCGACAGGCGATGGCGCACGGTTTCTTCGACATCATCCTTGCGCTGCAGCAAGGGCTCGCCGGTTACGTCGTCGATGCCTTCGACTTTCGGCGGATTGTAGATCGTGTGGTAAATACGCCCCGAACCTTCATGGACGCGGCGACCGGACATGCGCTTGACGATCTCTTCGTCATCAACGGCAATCTCCACGACGTGATCGATTTCCAGACCGGCAGCCAGCAATGCTTCGGCCTGTGGAATGGTGCGCGGGAAACCGTCAAACAGAACGCCGTTGGCGCAATCGGGCTCGGACAAGCGATCCTTGATCAGGCCGATGATCAGGTCATCGGAAACCAGACCGCCGCTGTCCATCACGCTTTTGGCCTTCAGGCCCAGCTCGGTGCCGGCCTTGACCGCTGCGCGCAGCATGTCGCCTGTCGAAATTTGCGGGATACCGAATTTTTCGGTGATGAATTTTGCCTGAGTACCTTTACCGGCCCCGGGAGCTCCCAGCAGAATTACGCGCATCGATGTGCTCCTCAAATTTTTTATATGGAATCGTCGGATTCGCCACTACAGGACCAATCTCTAAATAAGGTTTAAA
>DASVUK010000163.1:0-36704 GCA_036387095.1 Pseudomonas sp. | reverse complement strand
CCGCCAGGCGAAACATGAGAATTTCCAGGCGGTTCTCGCCCACCAGCTGTGTGCGTTGATCTACCGAGTCGAGAATGCCAGCCATGTATAGCTCCAGAAGCGTGGGTCACAGTGAGTCCGCTAGACCTGTTATCGGCTGATATAAGCCAGACCTTAATCGCAATTAAATGCCAAGTCGCGTAACAGATATCACATTGACACTACGCATCGCCGGTTTTTTTGGCTCGCGACCGGAGCGGTTTTTGAGAACCGACCTGAATTTGGCAAATTTCAGAATCAGCCTACAGACGTCAATTAAAAATCCACATTAACTAGCGGGTATTCGCTCCCGGCGAGTGACACTCACCCAGCCATGACCGGTGGAGATCAAGCATGTTGAACGGCCTTCAATGGCACGACCGCTACCCTGAATTCATTAGCCAGGCCCAGGCTCTGCTCAGTCGCTTTCAAGAATGCCTGTTACACCTGGAGGTGTTCGACAACGATCAGGACGCCCTTGCATGTTTGAAAGCCACGCTACAGAAGATGGGTGATCATGCAGAAAACGCCTCGATAAACGGCGTCGCAGATTTCTCCCGGCAACTACTGAAGCTGATGAGCGCGGCCTTGCTCACCCCTCCTTTACCCGTCAACGCGCTGCAGGTCTTGAAAGACTGCCTGGCGTTATTTGCCTGGCAAATTGAGCTGATAAACCCGCAGGACGGGCTCCTTTTACTTGACGACAGCGAGCAATGCGCGTTGCTGGACCGCTTCGCCCTTGTTACCGGCCTCGCCACCTTGACCGGTGGCATCACCCCGCAAAACCCTTCAACGGTTACCCGCGCTCAATCCGGCATTAACGTGCGCTGACCCCTGCTCACTCGGCAAGTCGGCCCGTGCGGCTCATCTGCTGGTTTGTCGAGAACAGCGCAGAGTCAGCCGGAAGGTGCACATGCAAGGCACCGGGGCGCGTGGAAAACCGCAGGTTTTCTCCTGACAGCGGCTCGCCGTCCAGATTGATATCCAATCCCTGGGCGGACTTGAGCTCCACCCACGGCAAACGCGCCCGGATGAACATGTTATCGATGCCCAGCCCACCTTCGAGCAACCCCCTGAGCGTGCCGACCAATTCCTGGGGGGCGGGCAGGATACTGATATCAAGCAGGCCATCGTCAGCCAGCGCAGTCGGACACAGCACATGCCCGCCACCGGCTTGTCGACCATTGCCGATGCCCAATGCCAGTAAATCTCCCCGCCAGTGGAAGTCCGGGCCGTTCAGCTCGCCATAGGCAGTGCTCAACTCGCTGAAGCGTGTCAGACCCGTGAACAGATAAGCGGCACCGCCCAGGATTTTCTTCAGGTCTTCCGAGGTATTGGCCGTCACCTGGCTGCCGAAACCGCCGGTCGCCATATTGAGAAATACCCTGCCATCCACTTCGCCGAGATCGACCGGGCGTGCAGGCACATCCAGAAGATCCAGCGCGTTTTTGGGTTCTAGAGGCACACCTGCCGCCCGCGCGAAATCGTTTGCGGTGCCCAGGGGCATGATCGTCAGCTCGGCGTCTGTCTGCGCCAGTGCCAACGCTTCGGCGATGTCGCGCAGCGTACCGTCTCCGCCGCCGGCGATGATTTGAGTATGTCCCGCCGCCAGCGCTTCAGTGACCAAGCGTTGCGCGTCACCACCTTCCCACGTGAGACGCACATCGACCTGCCAGCCTTCATCGCGCTTTTGTGAAACGGCGGAGCGCACGTCTTCATTGAGTGCCTGCTTGCCGTGCAGGATTAAAATTGCTCTGCGACCTGTCATCAACGCTCCCTCCCCTCTGGGTTCAATGCGCAAGATGTTGACCTCGCCCGACGAAAAAAAACCCTTCAATTTCAGAATTTTTTACCGGTTGTTGCCTCTTTCTGCCCGACCCCCGCCGATGCTAGGCCAAATGCTGCTGCGCAAAAATAAAAAGTGCCAAAACGACAGACTATTCGGTCGCGTACATGCAATTAACTGGAACAGACCCGAGACACACTCCAATTCATAGTCTTTACTCCCCGAAGTATCCATTTGAGTGGTAAATCCTTCTTAACAAAAAGAATCTCCCTACTATTCAAATGGATAAAAGGAAGTTGCAGGGCGGTTAAAAGCGACAGATGGATTAACGGCACGGCACGGAAGCCAAATTTATGACTATATTTTTCCATAGCGTGCTGATCGGCATTTTATTGACTGCCCGATAGTCGCTTGGATCTTCGTCGACAGCCGTCCGTTTCAAGGACTGAAGAAGTGAGGAAGTGTTATGCGATTGCAGCCCGTGGACAGCCTGCGGCAGACCCGAACAAGCCTTATAGAATATTTCCTGTTCGGTATTCGTCTTGCGAACGCAGTCATCTGTCTGCTGCCGGGCTTGTTCATCCTGATTTTCCTCGACAGCGCGTCATCCGGCGCTGCACAGCGTTATCTGGCCAGCCTGGTTTTCTTTGCATTGATCAGCGTGTTGATCTTTCAGGCCCTGGGGATGTACTCCGAAGCCATATTCAGCAACGCCCTGCGCTTTCGGTTGATCATCGTGGCCTGGTCAGCCGCGTTCTGTCTGTTGCTGTTCATGCATCAGACGCTGGACGTCTTCGGCTCAATATCCAATGAGCAATGGGTGATCTGGTACCTGTCCAGCCTTGCCCTATTCTGCATTGAACGCCTGTTTATGCTGGTCCTGTTCAAGCACCTGATGCGCAAAGGCTATTTTTTGCAGAATGCGGTGATTCTGGGCGCCACCGAAAATGGCGAGCGTCTGGCCGAGTACCTGCTGCAACATCGAGATATCCGGTCCGGAGTGTGCGGGTTCATTGATGACCGGATCGGGCGCATGCCCAAGACCGTCGCAGGTTTGCCGCTGCTGGGCAACACCGCTGACCTTGAGCGATTGATCAGGGAAGAAAAAGTCACTCAAGTCTTGGTAGCACTGCCCTGGTCCGCGGAAAACCGGATGGACTACATTATTCGTGAGCTTCGTCAGCTTCCAGTCAATGTACTGCTGGTACCTGACATGGTGGCGTTCAGACACGCTCACAACCGGATCACCGAAGTCGCCAGCCTGCCGATGTTCAACGCGTCCGATGTGCCGCTCAACGGTTGGTCGCCGTTTTTCAAAAGGGCTGAAGACATGCTGCTGTCCAGCCTTGCGCTGGTGCTGTTATCCCCGGTGATGTTGATTGCCGCAGTCGCGATCAAGCTGGATTCACCCGGCCCTGTGTTGTTCCG
Organism: Pseudomonas sp.; assembly: GCA_036387095.1. Lineage (GTDB taxonomy): Bacteria > Pseudomonadota > Gammaproteobacteria > Pseudomonadales > Pseudomonadaceae > Aquipseudomonas. The sequence continues at coordinate 33,472 of DASVUK010000163.1, read as the reverse complement.
GCAAAACCGCTACGGGTACAACAACCGACTGATCAAAGTCTGCAAGTTCCGCTCGATGCATCAGCATCAGGCCGATGCCACAGCCAGTCAGCAGACCACCCGCAACGACCTGAGGGTTACCCGGGTTGGACGGTTCTTGCGTAGGACGAGCCTGGACGAGTTGCCGCAGTTGTTCAACGTCGTGGCAGGCAGCATGTCCATGGTGGGGCCGCGCCCCCACGCAACGGCCACCAAGGCGGCCGGCATTCTTTTCGAGCAAGCGGTGAAGGAGTACACGTCACGTCATCGGGTCAAGCCGGGGATTACCGGTCTGGCGCAAATCAACGGCTTTCGTGGGGAAACAGACACCGTGGAAAAGATCGAGAAGCGCGTGGAGTTCGATCTGGAGTACATCGAAAACTGGTCTGTCTGGTTCGACATCTACATCCTTTTACGCACTGTTCCGGCAGTGCTTTTCACTCGTGAGGCTTATTGATGAGCACCCTCATCCCTTGCATCATCGCCGGCGGTGCCGGCACCCGGCTCTGGCCGGTCTCCCGCGAAGCCATGCCCAAGCCTTTCATGCGCCTTCCGGATGGCGAAAGCCTGCTTCAGAAAACCTTCATGCGCGCCGTCGGGCTCCCGGATGTTGATCGATTGCTGACCGTCACCAATCGCGAGGTGTACTTCCGCACGGTGGACGATTATCGGCAACTGAACAAAAGCCGGGTCAGGCTGGACTTTGTCCTGGAACCATTCGGACGCAATACGGCACCGGCGGTGGCTGCCGCCGCTTTGCATGTCGCACGCCTGTACGGCGAAGAGTCGCAACTGCTGATTCTGCCCGCGGATCATTTGATTGCCGATGTTGCTGCCTTTTCGACTGCTGTCCAGCAGGCACGGGAACTGGCTGATCAGGGTTGGCTGGTGACCTTCGGAATCCTGCCCGACAAGCCTGAAACCGGTTTTGGCTACATCGAAAAAGGCCAGTCCTTGAACGACCACGGTTATCAGGTCGCCCGTTTTGTCGAAAAACCGAACGCTATCACCGCCCAAAGCTATCTGGACGGCGGACTGCATCTGTGGAACGCCGGCATGTTCTGCATGCGCGTCGATACGCTGCTGCGTGAGTTTGAGGAGCACGCGCCGCAGATCCTGGTCGCGGTCAAAACGTGCCTGGAGCAAAGCACCAGCAAGGAAGGCAACCACGAGCTTCAACTGGAACTGGACAGCCACTCCTTTGCCCTGGCGCCGGATATTTCCATTGATTACGCGCTGATGGAACGCTCGAAGAAGGTCGCGGTAATCCCTTGCCAATTAGGCTGGAGCGACATCGGTTCCTGGCAGGCGTTGCGCGAACTCACACCGGTCGACGGTCTGGGCAACCAGTGCAATGGTCAGACGGTGCTGCACGACGTGACCAACTGTTACATCGACTCGCCCAACCGTCTTGTGGGCGGCATCGGGCTGGACGATCTGATCATCATCGACACCCCGGACGCCTTGCTCATCGCTGACGGCAAGCGCACCCAGGAAGTGAAAATCATCGCTCAGGAGCTCAAGCGCCAAGGCCATGACGCCTATCGCCTGCATCGCACCGTGACCCGGCCATGGGGCACCTATACCGTGCTGGAGGAAGGTAAGCGCTTCAAGATCAAACGCATTGTGGTTCGACCTCAGGCCTCGTTGTCCTTGCAGATGCACCACCATCGAAGCGAGCACTGGATCGTGGTCAGCGGTATGGCCAAGGTGACCAATAACGATGCCGAATTCATGCTCGATACCAACGAATCCACGTTCATCAAGCCGGGCCACACTCATCGTCTGGTGAACCCCGGGGTGATCGACCTGGTGATGATCGAAGTGCAGAGCGGCGAATATCTGGGGGAAGACGACATCGTGCGTTTCACTGATATCTACGGCCGCGTGCCGACGGAGGTGGCCAAAGTCTGACCGGCTTCGATAGGGAAAGGTCGCACGCCCAACGGTGGCAATGACCTTGGCGCAGGATGCGCGCTACGCCACGGGCCCGAACCGGACGTATGCCTGACCAAGCAGTAACTTGCCTACATGATTGTTTTACCCGTCAGGGAGTCGTATTCATGCATGACAGGAATTTGGGGTTGATCAAGAAACTGGTGCTGGCGCTGAGTGTGCTCATGATCGGGGCATGCACGACGCCGGCGCGGGTCGGGCTGCCCGATAGCTACGCAGAAATCGAAGCCGGCAAGGCCGCCGGGCGCGCCCTGGCCGGCAAACCCTTGCCCCCCCAGCGGATCCGCGCGGGCGATACCTTGCGGATCGTGCGCAACACCGGAGAAGCGCCGTCCATATCGGCCTTCACGGCCAACACCCTCTATGAGTTGACCCTGTTTCAGGTACTCAACGACGGGACGTTCACCTACCCCTACATCGGCACGGTCAAGGCAGCAGGACTGACCTTGCCGCAGTTGACCGCGCAGTTGCAAAGCAAGCTGCAAGATGTTTATCGGGAAACGGCGCTGACCATCAATATCTCGCAATCGCCGGGCAACAATGTGTTTGTCGGCGGCGCCGTGCGCAACACGGTTTCCCTGTCGGTATCGTTGGCAACCACCCTGGAACAGGCAATCGTCGGCGCGGGCGGCGTGGCTGGGGATGGCGACGCCAGGCTGGTGGCCTTGCTTCGCCAGGAAGACGACGGCGTGTACAAGACTTATTTCTTCGACTTCAGCAAATTCCTCTGGGCAGACAGCGCAGGGCCACGCGGGCCGGTGTTGCTGCAACGTGGCGATGTCGTGTTTGTCCCCAAATCATCGGTCGGGGACAAAGTCGATGGCGTGAACCTGTATTTCAATCAGTTGATCCCCTTCGCCAAGTCCCTGGGGTTGGGCGTGAACTACGACTTGCGCAGTCAAAACTAATCGTCAGGGAATAGACATGATCAATATCCGCTCGTTGCGCGACCTGCTGCGCCTGTTTTTCATTTTCAAGCGTGAAATCAAGATCACGATACTGGTGACGTTCATCATCATCGTGCTCGGCGCCTTTTTACTGCCCAACCGTTATGAATCCACCGCCCTGTTGCTGGTCAAGCCGGGCCGTGACAGCAGCACCGTACCGATCGAGTTTTCCGACCGTCAGGCGATCGTCATACCCAGCGCCCAGCGTGACCCGATCCTCGACGAGGAGCGCATGTTGGCCGGTGGGCCGATCATGCGCACAGTGGCGGAAAAGTACTTGGCCGATCTGTCCCGGATGCCTGCCGAAGAGGGGTTTATTGCGTCGGTGAAAAGCCTTCTCAAGGCCAGTTTCCAGTCGGTGATCGACGTGGCGCGAGGGGCATTGCAGTTTGTCGGTCTGGTTGAAAAGCGCTCTGCGGTAGAGCGCCTGGCCGAAGACCTGGGCAAGAACTTTAAAGTCAGTCACGACCCTGGCTCGTCCGTCATGGAACTGAACTTCTCCTGGAACGATCCGCAGATCGCCCAGCAGGTCATGCAAACCTGGATAGAAGAGTATGAAGTCCAGCGCACACGTATTCTGGGCCGCATCAGTCTTTATCAGTTTTATGAAGCGGAAGTCAGAGACACGCAGGCGCGCATCCTTGCCTATAAAAAGCAGATCCAGACGCTATTGAATCAACTGGGGGCCGTGAGCATCGGCCAACGCCTGACGGATACGTCCCAGGGACTGAACGACTTGAATACCGAGCGCAACAATACGGCGCGCGCCATTGCCTCGACCAAGGCCGGGATCGACAAGTTGCTGGAGCAACTGTCCAAACAGCCCAAAGTGGTGACGGCCGGGCGGGAGATATCCCAGAACCCAGGCCGTCAGGACCTGCAAAACCGTATTAACGGCAAGGAAGTCGAACGCCAGGAACTGCTGCGTTCGTTCAAAGAGGGCGCACCACCGGTCCGGGCACTCAACGAAGAAATCGGCAACCTGGAAAAACTGCTGGCCAAGCAGAATGAAACGGTGCAACGCACCGAAAACATCACGCCCAACCCGATCTACAACCGGATGCAGAATGTCCTGGCCGATCAGCAAACCAGCTACGCGCGCCTGCTCATTCAACTCAAGCAACAAGACCTGCAACTGGCGCAGCTGGAGAAGGATCGCCAATTGGCGTTGATTCTCGAACCTGAACTGTCACGCCTGCAAAACGAACTGGATGCCAGTGAAAAAAGTTTCGCGCTGTACAGCAGCAGTCTGGAAAAGGCCCGCATTGACCGGGAACTGGACAAAAGCCAGATCAGCAACATCGCGATCATCGAGGAAGCGACCTTCAATCCAGGCCGGGTGTTTCCAAAAAGCCTGCTGATGTTGCTGCTGGCATTTCCCCTCAGCATCGGCGTTGGCCTGATCGCCATGTACTTCTTCTACCTCATGGACCAACGCATCCATGACGGCGACAAAATCGAGAGCCGCTTCGGCGTGCCGGTCTGGACCAGCCTGCACGACCTGGGCCCGGCGGGTGACCAATTCGGTACGGCGTTCCGCGCCAGCCTGCACAGGCTGTATGGCATCCTGCCGCTGCGCCAGGTGAAGGAAAACGGCCTCGCTCTAGGCTTCACTTCGTCACACCTGGGCGAAGGAGTGAGCTTCATCATTTCGCGTCTTACCGAACTGCTCCGGGAACATGGCTACCAGGTACGCACTGAAGGCCCCGGCCCCGCCGTGCCGGGGGAAATCGTGCTGATTGATGCATCGAGCATCTTCACCAATCCGGATGCCTTCGGCATGTTGCGAGAGGCGGACCTGATCCTGCTGGTGGTCCAGGCCGAAGAAACCACCGTGCCCATGCTCGAAAACGTCTTGTCCACGTTGCATACGGCCTTCAAAAAAGTCGACGGCATCATCATCAACCGCCGGCGCTATCAGGTGCCGGGCCGCTTGCTGGATTACCTCAAACGCTTCCAGAGTCGAGGCTGACATGCACATCGCCCTCCTTGCGCCATTGCCGCCCGAGCAGAACGGTATAGCCGACTACGCCGGCCATCTCAAACACGCCCTGGAAAAGCACGGCGTGGAGGTCAGCACACCGCTGGCCGGCGTGGGCAATGATCCCGATCGGGCGTTGCAGCGGGTTGCGCAGCTGGACTGGCAAGGATGCGACGTGGTCCATGGTGAAATCGGCGGCGGGCGTCTGGCCGAATTCCATGCCTTGCGTGCTCTGCGCAAACGCTTCCCTGGGCTGCCATTGACCGCCACCGTGCACGATCCGGAACGACTGGTGTGGCGTCGGGCCAGGCTGCCCTGGCCGTTGTCACTGGTCAGCTCATTGCGCTCACCGTTGCCTGAATTCGCCACGGTGCTTGCCGATCCGCTTTGCCTTTACGAAGAACGACAACTGGCGCGGCGCATGACCCGCCTGATTACGCTGACTGAATCCGGCAGCCTGGCGCTGCGCCGGCGCATGGGCCTGCGTGGGGAACAAACCGCAGTCATCGCCCATGGCAACCTGGCAGTTCCAGGCGTCGCACTGCCGCCGCTGCAACCGATGCGGCTGTTGTATTTCGGCTTTATCTATCGCGGCAAAGGCATTGAGGATCTGCTCGACGCCATGGCCCGGCTGTTCACCCGGCAGCCCCCGCTTCGCTCGCGCCTGCGCCTGACCCTGGCTGGGGGCAGTGAGCCGGAGATGGCCTTCGGGGCTGGCGGCAGCTATCTGGAACAATTGAGGCTGCGAATTCGTCAGCTGGGCCTCAGTGATCTCATTGATTGGCACCTGGATCTTCCGGCCCACGACATCGCCGCAGTCATCCAGGCCCATCACGTCATGGTGTTGCCCTACCGCGAATCCAGCAAACTCAAACTGCTGGGCCAACTGCGCGGCACCAGCGGCGCGCTCTCGTGGGCAGTGGCCTGCGGCCGCGGCGTGATCACCTCCGATGCCCGCTCCTTTGCTGAAGAAGTTTCCCACGGCAACGGCATGATCTACCCCCAGGGCGACGTCGCGGCATTGAGCACGGCCCTTGGCGAACTCTGCATGCGACCGGAACGTGTGGTGGGCTGGGCCGAGCAAGCCAGGGTCATGGGCGAGCAGCGAGAGTGGAGCCTGACGGCTGGACGCTTCATCGACGTGTTCCGCCAGGCATGCGAGGGTCAATGCAGATGAAATCGACGGCGACTTTATTGCTGATGGCTGCCATCAGCGCAACCTGGATCACCCCCTGGATGACAGCGGACGCCGAAGCCCAAACCGTTCTGCGCGCCCCACGCACGGTGGTCTGGAAGGACTTTCTCGGGGTCAACGCGCAGTTCCAGTACTTCTCGCCCACGGCGTACCAGCAGCAGATGAACCAGCTTGACGAACTCGGGCTCAACTGGGTGCGCCTGAGCATCCACTGGCCGATCGTCGAGCCTGAGCTCAATCAGTACAACACGGGCGATCTGGACGGCGCGATGGCCACCATGCTTGCTCATCACTACAACATCGTGGCTTATCTGGTGGGCTCGCCACCCTTTGTAACCAGCGCTCCCGCCGGAGTTGCCAGCCGCGACCAGTATCCTCCGGCCGATTTCAAGCTGTTTGCTGCGCGCATGACCACCCTTGCCCAGCGCTATCCGCAGGTCGACAACTGGCAGGTGTGGAACGAGCCCAACATTATCTGGCGCCCCAAGGAAGACCCGGTCGCCTATGACACGCTGCTGACCACCACCGCTGACGCCATTCGCGCCGTCCTGCCCGATAAAACCATCGTCACGGCGGGCATGGCGTATTACAGCCAGATGCGCAGTACTCCGGGCTATATGCTGCAAGTTGCCCTGGACCGAGGGCTGGGCAAACGCAACATGGTCGCGGCCTACCATCCCTATACCGAATTCCCCGAAGGGGATTCGCCGTCGGACCGGGATTTCCTGACTCACGCGAACGCCATGAACAACCTGCTACACAGCAACGGCGTGCAGCAGGTCTGGGCGACCGAGTGGGGCTGGTCGAGCTACAACGGCCCGGTTGAGTTGCAAAAAATCATTGGCTTGCAAGGCCAGGCCGATTACACCCTGCGGCGCCTGGCCTTGATGAGCGCGATGGACTTCCAGCGGGTTTTCCTGTTCAACCTGACCGATCTGGACGAACGCGCCAGCGCCCGAGATCAGGCTTACGGATTACTGGACCTGCAAGGCAATCCAAAACCTGTGTACACGGCGCTGCATAACTTCCTGACCCTTACCGGTCCGCGTCTTGAGCCAGCCGATCCGCCGGGCGCCAGCGGCGTACCTGCCGATTTGTTCGCCGTGGCCTGGACCCGCAGCGACGGGAAAAAGCTGCTGATGTTCTGGAGCGCCAGCGGCACGACGCTGAGTTTCCCGAGCATCCGTGAGGCGGTGGTTCATGATCCGTTGACCGGCAGCCACGCCGAACTGTCCGCCGCTCAAGGCGTTAGCGTAGCGCTCAAGCCGACCCTGCAAATTCTGGAATGGAAGCCTTGATCATGCGAATTCTCTGGACTTTGCCTTATCTGCCCTGGCCCACCACCAGCGGCGGCAAGACCCGTGAATATCACTTGTTGCGCAATCTGGCGGCGCGGGGTCATCGCATTACGCTGCTGGTGCAGTCCAAGACCGCGCTGGACGATAGCACCCGTCATGCACTGGAACCCTGGCTGGAGCGCTTGATCGTTCTGCCGCGCCGGCCGCTGCGCAGCCTCCGGACATTACTGGCCGTGGCCCTGGCGCCCACGCCGATGCTGGCCAGTATCAACGGTTACGCGCCCAAGTTGACCCAAGCGTTCGAAGACCTGCTGCAAGAAGACTGGGACGTCATTCAGATCCAGCACAGCTATGGCTTTCAGCCTTTCGAGGCGCCGCTGCAACGGTCCGGCAAAGACTTCGTGCTCACCGAACACAATGTCGAATCGACCCTGGGCGCGGCCAGTTACGACCGCCTGCCGCGTTGGGCCGCGCTGTTCACCCGCTTTGACCGCTGGCGCTATCGGCGCTGGGAAGCCCGCGTATTCCAAAAGGCCAGCGAGATCATCGCCGTCACCGAAGACGACGCCAAAGAACTCGCACGCTTGAGCACCAAAGCCACGGCAGTGGTGGTCAACAGCGTTGATTGCGATGACTACGCCAAGGTGCGGCCTGATCCCTATAGCCGGCGGCTGCTGTTCATTGGCAATTATGAATACGCGCCAAATGTCGATGCCGTGCAATGGGCGCTGGACGAAATCCTTCCCAAGGTCTGGCAACACGCGCCAACTCTGCGCTTCGTGATCTGCGGTTACGCTTTGCCCCAGGCGTGGCGTAATCGATGGCCGGATCCACGCATCGAGTGGCATGGCTTTGTCCCGGATCTGCGCGCATTGCAAAGCACCACTGCGTTGTTCTTTGCGCCGTTGCGCCAGGGCGGCGGTTCCAAGCTCAAGGTGCTTGAGGCCATGGCCGCAGGCTTGCCCGTAATCACCACCGGGCAAGGCGTCTCCGGTCTGGCGGTGGTCAATGGCGAACATTATCTGGGTGCCGAATCCCCTCAGGAACTGGCGCAACTCATCATTGAAGTCATCGACCAACCGGCGCGCCTGGCGCTGATCGGTGAAGCCGGGCGCGTGTATGTGCGCAGCCAACACGACTGGTCGGTTTCCGCCGCCCAATTGGAGCGCATTTATACCCGGCGTTCGCCCCCCAAGGAGCAAGCACGCCCATGCGTATAGGACTCGATTACCGCCCCGCTACGGGATTCCCCAACTCTGGCATCGGCCGCCAGAATCTGGCCATTGAAGCGGCATTGCGCGCCAACCCGGACCATCAGGTCCAACTGTTCAGCGTCGCGCCGGACAATCATCCGTTAAGGCGTATTGCTCACTGCCCGTCGTGGCCGACGTCCCTCTGCGGCATTCATCGCCTGCCCGAACGGTTGCGCTTCGAAGCCCGGTTTCTGCCCGGAGCGCTGCGCGATGCCGAGGTTGAAACCTACATCTGCAACATGAACATGGGCCTGCCCATCGGCCGCAAACCGGCCGGTCTGCGGTATGTGTTGCAACTGCATGATCTGTTCCAGCTGACCTTGAACAACAGCCACGGCTCGAAGCTCAAGGCGCGGGTCTACGGCGTTACCGATCAGCTTTCCATCGGTCATTCCCTGCGTGTGGCTGATCGTATCTGGACGCCCTCGCAATTCACCGCAGACCAAGCCGCGCGTCTGTTCCCGAACGTGCGGGACAAACTGCGGGTGCTGCCCAATCTGGTCAGCGGTTTTGCAGGCGACCCGCCGGACCCGGCGGATTGCGGCCTGCCGCAACATTATTGGTTGTGCGTCGGCAGCCGCGAGCCGCGCAAGAACATGCCTTGGTTTGTCGATGCCTGGCAGACCGCTCGCCTGCGCTTTGCGAATGTGCCGGACCTGCTGCTGATCGGCGCACCCGAGCATTTGCCGCCAGCCCAACGCGCCCTGCCCGGCCTGCATTTTCTCAGCGACATCAGTGACGCCCGCCTGCACGCGGTTTACAAACACGCTGACCGCCTGTGGCATCCGTCCTATGCCGAGGGCTTTGGTCTGCCCGTGATCGAAGCCCTGAGCGTCGGCACCCCGGTTGCGGTGGCCACGGGCTCGTCTCTGGATGAAATCACCCCGGCAGACAGCCCGCGATTTTCTCCCACCGACACCGCCGCATTGATCAGACTCATGGGAGAACTGGCCGACGCGCCTGCGGGTGATCCGGCATCGCAGGTTGTCTGGGCGCAGCAATATGGACTGCACGCCTATCGCCAACGCTTCGACGAACTGATCGGGGAGCTGGCCTGATGCCTTTGGCAATGCCTGTGGGCTTACTGTTCAGCCTGCTGTTCGGCATGTTGATCTGGGTGCTGCCACCGGTGAAGGTGCTGGCGCTGATGGTCGGCATCGTCGTTATTGCGGTGGTGATTCGTCGACCGCTGCGTGGTTTGCTGTTGTTTGGGGTGCTGGCCACGTTCCTGCCTTACTCGACGGTGCAGATCGGCTTTCGCACCACGGTTTCCGAAGCCCTGCTGATGCTGGTGTGGGCCAGCTATCTGGCGCACAGGATGTTCGCCGACACCACGCCGGTCCCGAAACTGCTGCGCACCGAGCGTCTGCTGATCGCCTTGATGATGTATAGCGCCGTGCCCTTCATCATCGGTCAGGTGACCGTCAGTGCCGAAGGCAACGGGCCGATCAATTGGGTGCGCTGGCTGTTCAACCTGTCGGCACTGTTTCTCGTACCGCGGTTGCTGCACGCGCAGAAACATCGCGAATTGATGGTGCAGGGCTTACTCCTCGGCACGCTGTTGCTGCTGGCGTTGTCCGTGCCGGTCTACCTGAAAAACCAGAGTTCCCTGTCCATCATCCCGATCCTCGGCGGCCTGAGTTACGGCAGCCTTGACGTGGTGAATGACACGCTCTCGGCATTTACCACCCGCATGGGCACGCCTTGGGTACACCCGAACGCAACGGGCGGCGCGTTGATCCTGATGCTGCCGCTGGCGTTCTGTTTTGGTATGACCCGCAGCGGCTGGCCAAGAGCCCTGGGCTTTGCAGTCGCCCTGCTGGGCACTGTCGGTCTGCTGCTGACCGGCTCACGGGGCGCGCTGGTCAGTCTGATCCTGGTGATGATGTGGATGGCACGTAAGCGCGTGCCATTCATTGGCCGGGTATTGATGGGCGGGCTGGTCGCCGGAGCTTTGCTGATGATGTTTTATCCGCCGTTGCAGGAGCGGCTGTTCACCCTGTTCACCAACGACGACGCCAGCACCGCCATTCGTTTTCTGGAATACACGCATTTCCCGGACGCCATGTTCAAGTTCCCGCTGGGCATTGGCTTCAAGATCGACCCGCCGGTTCCGGGAGTGACGCTGTTCGGTATCTCCAACCTGTGGCTGAACTTCGTCTACAAGCTCGGGCTGCCCGGCATGCTGCTGTTCATCGCCGTCACCGCAAGCTGGTGGCGTGAAACCAGCCCTGCGCAGGGTTTCGTCACGCTGACCCCGGACAACGCAATCTGGCTGGGCACCACCACCAGCCTGCTGGCAGCACTGACCAGTGGCATTTTCGACCACTATTTCAGCTTTACCACCGTACTCATCGCACTGTTCTGGCTCATGCTCGGCATCAACCTGCATGAGGCCAAGCGGCTGAAGATCAGGGCCCAGGCGCCTGTGATCGCTTCGCCACCCGTTTTACCTCACTTGGGGACACGACCATGAGACATCGTATTCTGCATTCCCACGACCTGAGGCTGGCCTTGCCCGAATACGCACGCAAGATGGGCGTCAGCGTCCCAGAGCTGGAAGCCACGTACCAATGGATGCTGGACAACGAAGTTTGCTTTGAAACACGCATCAAGCATTCCACCCTGTCGTTTATCAGCTACCTGAATATCGAGCCGCGCATCGAGCCACCGCTGGCACGGCGCTTTTATCGGCTGCTGGCCGGGGAAGTCCGGGGCGCGTTGATTCCGTTGTACGGCATCAACTGGCCAACCCTGCGTGACCGCATGCTGCGCACCTGGGAACAGGCCTACAACATCCTGATCTGCAAGATTCCCAGCCACACCCTGCGCTTGCTTTGGCTGCGCATTGGCGGCGCAAAAATCGGCAAGGGCTCCACGGTATGGCGTAACACCGAGGTGCTGGGCGTCGACAGCCTGCGCATCGGCGAGGACACCACCGTGGGCTGGCATTGCCAGCTAGACGCTCGGGGCGGGCTGGTGATCGGCGACCACGTGACCATCGCTTCCCACGTCCTGATCATTGCCGGTGGCCACGATTTACAGGCACCGGAATTCTGGGCCGTCGGTGGCCCGGTGTTTATTGGTGACTACGCCTGGATCTGCAGCCGCGCCCTGCTTTCCTTTGGTGCCGATATCGGTGAAGGCGCCGTGGTGGGCGGGGCCAGCGTGGTTTCCAAAGCGATCCCGCCCTACGCCATCGTCAGTGGCCCGACAGCGGAAATCAAAGGCGAACGCGCCCGTAATCTCAATTACAAAGTGGGCGGCAAAGGCCTGTTCACTTTGTTTCATTGATCGTCGGCGATGCTGGGTTCGACACTCTGGCTGACCCTGGCCACCTTGACCGGTCTGGCGGCCGGCTTCGCCCGGGAATGGCTGCTGGTCGCCGCGTGGGGCGCGGGGGGCCAGAGCGATGCGTTTCTGGTCTCGATGTTTCTGCCCGAGGCCCTGCGCATGGCGCTGGCCGCCGGTTTGCTCAGCGCTGCGGCCCTGCCCTTGTACCAGCAGCGTTCCCTTGAGCAGCAACATCGCTGGCTGGGCGCCCTGGCTCCGCGCTTGATGCTGTGCGGACTGGCCTTGAGCCTTTTTTTGAGCTTTGGTGCATCGTTGTGGGTCAGGGGCGTCGGGCCGGGGCTGGATGATCAGGGTTACGCCATCGCCAGCAGCAGCCTGCAATGGCTGGCCTGGTGCGCACCGGGTTTTCTTCTGCACGGTTTGCTCTGCGTGCCCTTGCAGGCTCACTCGCGGTTTGTGCTGGCGGGGCTTGGCTCGCTGCTGTTCAACCTGCCGCCCGTGATCTACCTCGCCGTGGCCAGCCATGCCGCAACCCCCGTCGGCCTGGCCTGGGCCTGCGTGCTGGGCAGCGTGCTGATGCCCGCCGCGCTGGTGCCGACGCTGTATCGGCTGGGCTGGCGACCCTGGCAATGGCAGACCGAGCCGGGTGCCGTCAGGGAATTGCTGCAACGTATCGGCCCACTGCTGAGCAGCAACCTGGCCAGCCAGGGCCTGGCCCTGCTGGAGCGAATGATCGCCTCGTTGCTGGGCGAAGGCGCAGTGACCTGGATCAATCTGGCGCGCAAGCTGATCAACCTGCCGTTGATTGCGCTGATGAGTTTGAATCAGGTGCTGTTGGGCCTGATGAGCGGCAGCGCGGGTGACCAGCGCCTGGGGTTGCTGCGCAAAGGCTTGAGCAGCGCCACCTTGCTGACCCTGCCCGCCGTCGCCGGCCTGATCGGTGCCGCTAGTGCGTTGGTGGTGCTGTTATTGCCGAATCAGGCTCGCGACGGCCCCTTGCCTGAACTGCTGGCCTGGTTCGCCGTGCCCTTGATGTTCGGTGCCTGGAATGCCCTGCTGGCGCGATTCGCCTATGCCGCTGGCGATACGCGGCTGCCGCTCAATTGCGAACTGATTGGCAGCCTGTGCAACGCACTCCTGCTGGGTGTGCTGCCGTTTTTGTTCGGTTTGATCGGCATTGCCATCGCCGCTCTGGCCGGAGCGATTGTTACCGGGCTGTTGCTGATGCGCCGCCAGGGTTTGCTTGGCGTTCTACCATGGCGAACCCAATGGCTACTTGGCGCGGGTGCGATGCTGCTGGCGGCGCTCCTGCTGCATCCGCTTGGCAATATGTGGCTGCAACTGGGTTTGAGCTGTGGGTATGGCGCGTTGTTGCTGGTGGGCCTGGCGCTGTGGCTGAGGCCCTGGAAGGCTTGATCCTGGTATGGCCCGTGGGGCGAGCTTGCTCGCGAATGAGTCTGTCAGCCAACGCCTTCCGTAAATAGAAAGCCGCTTGCGAATCAACTCGCTCCCGCAGATCCGCGTTTCAATTCCTGCCGCCAGTCAATGACTGATCATCCACGGCCGCCCCGCCGTCTTGCCCTTCAACGCGTGAGGATTGGCCTTGGTGGGCAGCACGGTCTTGCTCGGCCCACAGCAGCTGCACCCGCTCGGATGGCGTTTGCTGTCCTGATACTCAGCGACGGTTTTGGGCGCGCTGGCGCTGCGTTCGTTGGTTTCAATCGCCCGGCGTTTATTACCCGAAACCGTGCTCAAGCCCGGTGCCGACAAAATCACCCGCATGCTGGACGCCCCGCATTGGGGGCAGGCACACGGCATACCGCTTTCGGCCATGGGTTTGAGCGCAGTGAAATCCCCACAACCGGGGCAATCGAATTCGTACATGGGCATAGAGGCAAATCCCTGAAGGAGTGCATGTTCCTGTAGGAGCCAACTTATTGGTGAGGCGGCGTGTCAGGTACCCAGCCTCGCCAACACGTTGGCTCCTACAGGATTTCGTCGAACCTACAAATCGTAAGCAATCGGCAAATCCACCAGGCCATCGATGAATCTGGTCGGGCCGTTGGCATTGGGATTGATGTCGAACTGGAAGATTTCCGTCGGCAACCACAGCGTCGCGCAGGCATTGGGGATATCGACGATGCCGCTGATATGCCCTTGCACCGGTGCCGAGCCCAGCAACGCGTAACCCTGAGCCGGCGAGTAGCCGAACTTGGTCAGGTAATTGATGGCGTTCAGGCAGGCCTGGCGGTAGGCGATATTGACGTCCAGGTAATGCTGCTTGCCGCCCTCGTCCACCGAGATGCCTTCGAAGATCAGGTATTTGTTGTAGTTGGGCACGATGGGGCTTGGCTTGAACACCGGGTTCTTGATGCCGTACTTCTCCATGCCGCCTTTAATAAGCTCGACGCGCATGTGTACCCAGCCGGCCATTTCGATAGCGCCGCAGAAGGTGATTTCGCCGTCGCCCTGGCTGAAGTGCAGATCGCCCACAGACAGACCGGCGCCATCCACATAAACCGGAAAGAACACCTTAGAGCCGCGTGACAGATCCTTGATGTCGCAGTTACCGCCATGCTCGCGAGGCGGCACCGTGCGCGCGCCGGTGGCAGCGGCCAGATCGCGGGCCGGGCCTTTGAGTTTGCCCAGATGCGCGGTGGCGGCGGACGGTGGGTTGGCCAGTGGCGGCACGCGAGTCGGATTGGTGTCGATGAGTTCCTGTTCGCGCTTGTTCCACTCGGCAAGCATCTTGTGATCCGGCAGGCAACCGATCAGGCCAGGGTGAATCAACCCCGCAAACTCTACCCCCGGAATGTGCCGGGAGCTGGTCATCATGCCCTTGAAGTCCCAGATGGCTTTTTGCGCCGATGGGAAGTGATCGGTCAGAAAGCCGCCGCCATTCTGGCGAGAGAAAAACCCGTTGAAGCCCCATTGCGAGTCGGCACGGGCGCCGATATCCAGCAAATCCACCACCAGCAGATCACCCGGCTCGGCGCCATGCACGCCGATAGGCCCGGACAGGTAATGCACGGTGGACAGGTCCACGTCGCGCACGTCGCTGGCGTCATCGTTGTTTTTGATGGCGCAGGCCGTCCAGTCGTAGGTTTCGAGGATGAAGTCATCCCCCGGCTTGACCCACGCCGCCATGGGAATGTCCGGATGCAAGCGGTTGTGGATGTTTTCGTTCTCGGTGACAGGCTGGTTGAGGTCGACTTTGATCAGGGTTTCGGTCATGGCGTTTCTCCTGGCTCTTCGGTTGGCTGTACTGACGCCATCGTCAGCCAGCTCATTCCTACAGTTGGAATGCACTCACCTGTAGGAGTGAGCTGGCTCGCGATAGCGCCGGGTCAAACGCTGCATATCGTGGGAATGGCTTACACCGACAAATACCGACTGATGGTCGCTTCATCGACATTGGCCCGGGTCTCTTCAATCACGAACCGGCCCTTCTCGATCACCAGGAAGCGGTCGGCGATTTCCAGGGTGAAGGACAGCACTTGCTCGGAGACCACGATGGTCAGGTTGCGCAAGGTGCGGATCTCTTTAAGGGTGCGGGCGATGTCCTTGATGATCGACGGCTGGATGCCTTCAGTGGGTTCGTCCAGCAGCAAGACCTTGGGGTTGGTCGCCAGCGCTCGGGCAATCGCCAGTTGCTGTTGCTGCCCGCCGGACAGGTTGCCGCCGCGTCGGCTGCGCATGTCGTAGAGCACCGGAAACAGCGCGTATAAATCCTCAGGGACGATGCCGCGAGCCGACGCAGGCAGGCCGGTCTGAATGTTTTCCAGCACGCTCATGGCCGGAAAAATCATCCTGCCTTGTGGGACGTAAGCCATGCCGTGTTCGACCCGGGAATGGGTTTCCATGCCAGACACTTCCACGCCCGCCACCTGAATCTGCCCTGCCCATTGTGGGAGGATGCCCATCAGGCTCTTGAACAGCGTGGTCTTGCCCATGCCGTTGCGGCCCATGACCGCGACGATCTCCTGCTTCTCGACGCTCAAGTCCAGATCATGAAGGATCTGGCTCTGGCCATAACCGCACGCCAGCTGCTTGATATTGAACATGCCGCGCTCCTTTTAATGGCCCAGATACACTTCGATGACCTTCGGATTTTGCTGCACCGATTCCATGCTGCCTTCGGCGAGCACCTTGCCCTGGTGCAACACCGTGACCTTATGGGCGATGCTTTTAACGAATTCCATGTCGTGCTCGATGACCAGCACCGAGCGACCCTGGCTGATGCGATTGAGCAGTTCGGCGGTCTGGGAACGCTCGCTGACGCTCATCCCCGCCACTGGCTCATCGAGCATCAAGAGTTCCGGGTCCTGCATGAGCAACATGCCGATTTCCAGCCATTGCTTCTGGCCGTGGGACAGCAAGCCCGCCTGCTGCTCAAGCAATTGGCCGAGGAAGATATCGGCAGCGACTTCGTTGACCCGCGCTACCACTTCGGCAGTGCGCTTGAAGAACAGCGCGCCGAACACCGAGCGCCCGGCGGGAAAAGACATTTCCAGGTTTTCGAAGACGCTCAGGTTGTCGTAGATCGACGGGGTCTGGAATTTGCGCCCAACCCCGGCACGCACGATGTCGTACTCGTGCATCTTGGTCAGCTCGCGGCCATCGAACTGGATGCTGCCGCTGGTGGCCCGGGTCTTGCCGCAGATCAGGTCCAGCACCGTGGTTTTTCCGGCGCCATTGGGTCCGATCACCACCCGTACTTCGTTACGGTCGATGTACAGGTTCAGGTCATCCACCGCCTTGAACCCGTCGAAGGAAACCGTCAGGCCTTCGATGGCCAACACCGGTTTGTGCATCTGAAAACCCGTGGGGCTGGTCATGGCTGAGTCTCCAGTGAAGGTTTGGGCAAGGTCGCTGTGGGGCTCGCAACGACGGGCTCGGCAACCGGCTTGACGGCCGCCGGCGCAGGCTTATGCAGTACCCGGTCGAACCACTTGCGACCATGGCTTTCCCACAAACCGGCCAGACCGTTGGGGAAGTACATGACCACGGCGATGAACAGGCCGCCCATGAGGTACAGCCACAATTCAGGGAAGGATTCGGAAAAGTAGGTTTTGCCGTAGTTGACCAGCAACGAGCCGTACACCGCGCCGAGCAGCGACATGCGCCCGCCCACGGCGGCGAAGATCACCATTTCGATGGATGGGACGATGCCCACGAAGGACGGCGACATAAAGCCCACCTGCAAGGCGAACATCGCCCCGCCGATGGCCGAGAACGCCGCCGCCACGCAGTACACGAAGATCTTGAAACTGGCCACGTCATAGCCGGAAAAACGCACCCGCTCTTCCTTGTCGCGCATGGCCATCAGCAGCCGGCCAAGCTTGGACGCCAGGATGAACTTGCCAATCAGGATGCAGCCGAACAACAGCGCCGCATTGATGAAATACAGCGCCAGCCTGGCGCTGTCATCGCGGATGTCCCAGCCCAGCAAGGTCTTGAGGTCGGTGATGCCGTTGACGCCGCCGGTCAGGCCCTGCTGGCCGATGATCAGCACTGTCAGGATCAGCGCGATGGCCTGGGTGACGATGGAGAAATACACGTCGCCAACCCGGCGCTTGAACATCGCCAGGCCAATGACCAGCGCCAGCACAACCGGCACGGCAATCACGGCGATCACGGTAAAGGTGAAGCTGTGGAACGGCACCCACAACCAGGGCAGTTCGGTGATCTGGTTCCAGTCCATGAAATCCGGGATACCGGGGGTGGACTGGATCTTGGTGCTTTCCGGGTCGGAGGCTTCCAGCTTGAGGAACATGGCCATGCAATAGCCGCCCAGGCCGAAGAACACGCCCTGCCCCAGGCTGAGAATCCCGCCGTAGCCCCAGCACAACACCAGGCCCACGGCGACAAACGCGTAAGTCAGGTATTTGCCGACCATGTTCAGGCGGAACGCATCCAGGGTCAGGGGAAACACCACCAGAATCAGCACGGCGAGGATCAACAGGCCGATCACCCCTTGCCTGCCGCCGAGCACTTTATTTAGAGCATTCATGGGGCTGCCTCTATTAACGAACACTTATTTACGAAGCTTGCTGGCAAACAACCCTTGCGGGCGCATCAGCAGAATCAGGATCACCACGGACAGCGTCAGCACCTTGGCCATGGAGCCGCTCATGAAAAACTCGGAAATCGATTGCGTCTGGGCAATGGCAAACGCCGAGGCAATGGTGCCGAACAGGCTTTGCGCGCCACCGAAAACCACCACCAGAAAGGTATCGACGATGTACAGCGAGCCGGCGGTGGGGCCGGTTGAGCCGATGGTGGTGAACGCCGCGCCAGCCACGCCGGCCACGCCACACCCCAGGGCGAAGGTCATGCGGTCCACCTTGCGGGTGTTGATGCCCACGGCGCGGCTCATGATGCGGTTCTGCACCGTGGCCCGGACATGCAGGCCCCAGCGGGTGCGGTACAGCATCAGGAAAATCATCGCCGTCATCAGAACGGTCAGCCCCATGACGAACAGGCCGTTACGCGGGATCTCGATGGCGTCAGTCAGGCTCACCGAACCCATCAGCCATTCCGGCGGCGTGGCACTGACTTCCCGTGCGCCGAAGATGGAACGAAAGCCCTGCTGCATCACCAGCGACAAACCCCAAGTGGCGAGCAAGGTGTCCAGCGGGCGGTGATACAAGCGGCTGATCATCACCGATTCGACCACCCAACCCACCGCACCGGCCACCACGAACGACAGCGCGATGGCGAAGAAAAAGTAATAAGGCTGCATGGACGGCATGTAGTGCAGCGTCAGGCTGGACATGACGTAGGTGGTGTAAGCGCCAATGGTCAGAAACTCGCCATGGGCCATGTTGATTACGCCCATCTGGCCAAAAATGATCGCCAGCCCCAGGGCCATCAGCAGCAGCACGCAGAACACGGAAAGCCCGTTGAACCCCTGCATGGCCGCGATGGCACCAAATTCCGATAGCCATTCCATGATGATGGTCTCCGAGGTGGAAAAAACGGCGCTTGAATTCTTGTGGGAGCGAGCTTGCTCGCGAAGAGGCCGGGGCATCCGAAACATTTTCAGCGCCTGAAATACCGCATTCGCGAGCAAGCTCGCTCCCACCTGTTACGCATTGGTTCTAAAGTTACTGGTAGCCTTTTGGAAACGGATTCGGCTCGATCAGATCCGACTCGTAAATCACCTTGAACTGGCCGTCGGCCTGAACTTCACCAATGCGGGTCTTGCTCCACAGGTGATGGTTTTCGTGGATTTTCACGTAGCCTTCAGGGGCGGTTTTCAGTTCGATGCCAGGGGAAGCAGCAACCACTTTGTCGACGTCAAAGCTGCCGGCTTTTTCAACCGCGGCTTTCCACAACCATGGGCCCAGATAAGCGGCCTGGGTCACATCGCCCATCACCGAATCCTTGCCGTATTTGGCCTTGAAGGCATCGACGAAGGCTTTGTTGTTGGGGTTGTCCAGGCTCTGGAAGTACTTCATGGAGGCGTAGAAGCCCTTCATGTTTTCGCCGCCGATGCCCAGCAGTTCGTCTTCGGTGACCGACAGGGTCAGCAAGGTCTGCTTGGTGGAATCAACACCTGCGGCCTTGAGCTGCTTATAGAAGGCGACGTTGGAGCCGCCGACCACGGCCGCAAATACCACATCAGGTTTTTTCAGCTTGACCTTGTTGATCAGCGAGCCGAACTGGGTGTTGCCCAACGGGTAGTAATCCTCGCCAACCACAGTGCCGTGCAGGACGTTTTCAATGTGCTTGCGGGCGATCTTCATGGAGGTGCGCGGCCAGATGTAATCCGAGCCGATCAGGTAGAAGGTCTTGGCGCCTTTGGTCTTGGCGATCCAGTCCAGGCTGGCGAGGATTTGCTGGGTAGCTTCCTGGCCGGTGTAAATCACGTTTTTCGACTGTTCCAGGCCTTCATAGAAAGTCGGGTAGTACAGCAGGCCGTTTTCCTTTTCGAAGACCGGCAGCACCGCTTTACGCGAAGCCGAGGTCCAGCAACCGAACACCGCTGCCACTTTGTCGCCCACCAGCAGCTTCTTGGCTTTTTCGGCAAAAGTCGGCCAGTCCGACGCGCCGTCTTCCTGCACGACCTTGATCTGCCGACCGAGGATGCCGCCCGAGGCGTTGATCTGGTCAATGGCCAGACGCTCGGCCTGAATCGAACCGGTTTCGGAAATCGCCATAGTGCCGGTGGCCGAGTGCAGCTGGCCGACGGTCACTTCGGTGGCGGTAACGGCAAGTCCGGTGGTGTTGGCGTCATCGGCCAAGGCCACCTGGCCAAATACCCCTGCCGCGATCAGCGAAAGCGCAGCTGCGCCCAACGCCAATCGACGCGGCAAAAACCGTTTGGCGCCTGTCAGTCGTGAATCCATGTTCCCGCTCCTGTGCTGGTGGTTTCGCCGCGAGCCGGTAAAGGCGTCGTGGCGAGGTTGGAGCAAGCATGAGGTCGCGGGGAAAAAGCGGGTATACGCACCATGACGTACCGGCCTACGTCATTTGACGTAGGGCTGGTTTGCGTTAAAACGGGCATGATTGCGCCCGAGCGAACACCTGGCCGTCGAGCCGTCAGGTTCGGTGATCGCCTGTAGGAGCGAACTTGTTCGCGAGGCGATATTGCTGGGTACGCCAGACCAATGAACTCGCCA
This sequence comes from Pseudomonas sp., assembly GCA_036387095.1. Lineage (GTDB taxonomy): Bacteria > Pseudomonadota > Gammaproteobacteria > Pseudomonadales > Pseudomonadaceae > Aquipseudomonas. The sequence continues at coordinate 12,903 of DASVUK010000163.1, read as the reverse complement.
GCACGTTGGCTCCTACAGAGGATCTGTGTTCACAGGCACGGAAGTTGCTGTCAGCGACTGCATAACCACAATCATCCTCTTCAGGTACACACCCTGTGCGACCTTCCGGCTCCCAACGCATCCTCAAGGTGCGCCGCGATTACAACAGTCTGGTCGCCGACGAGACCATGGAGGACTACGCCCTTCGCTTCACCCCGAAATCCTTCCGCAAATGGTCTGAATTCCGCATCGCCAATACCGCCGTGGGCGCGGTGTCGTTTCTGGCGCTGGAAGCCATCGGCGGCGCACTGGTCATGAGCTACGGCTTCACCAACACCTTGTGGGCCATCCTCGCTACGGCGCTGGTGATCTTCCTGACCGGCCTGCCCATCAGCTATTACGCGGCCCGCTATGGCGTGGACATGGACTTGCTGACCCGCGGCGCAGGCTTTGGCTACATCGGCTCGACCATTACGTCGCTGATCTACGCCAGCTTCACCTTCCTGTTCTTCGCCCTGGAAGCGGCCATCATGGCGCTGGCCATCGAGCTGTATTTTCATATTCCGCTGGCCGTGGCCTATGTGATTTGTTCGATCATCGTCATCCCGCTGGTGGCCTACGGCATCACCTTGATCAGCCGTTTGCAGATGTGGTCGCAGCCGCTGTGGCTGACGCTGCTGCTGGTGCCGTACATTTTCGTGATCTGGAAAAACCCCGAAGCCCTGTCCGACCTGACCAGTTTTGCCGGGCGCGAGGGCGAAGGCGGCACCTTCAACCTGCTGTTCTTTGGTGCGGCGTTCAGTGTGGCGCTGTCGCTGGTGACCCAGATCGGCGAACAAGTGGACTATCTGCGCTTCCTCCCGGAAAAAACCCGCAAGAACCGCAAACGCTGGTGGGCGGCATTGCTCATGGCCGGGCCGGGCTGGATCGTTCCCGGCGCAATCAAGATCATGGCCGGAGCCTTCCTGGCCTTTCTCGCCCTGCAACACGAAGTGCCCATCGAACGCGCCGCCGAGCCGACCCAGATGTATCTGGTCGCTTTTCGCTATGTGTTCAGCTCCCCGGAATGGGCGCTGGCGGCCATGGTGCTGTTCGTGATCATTTCCCAGATCAAGATCAACCTGACCAACGCCTACGCGGGTTCCCTGGCCTGGTCGAACTTCTTCGCCCGGGTCACCCACAGCCATCCCGGCCGGGTGGTATGGCTGGTGTTCAACGTGGTCATTGCCCTGATCCTCATGGAGCTGGGGGTATTCGACGCCATTGAGCAAGTACTGGGCCTGTACGCCAACGTGGCTATCGCCTGGATCGGCACCCTGGTGGCGGATCTGGTGATCAACAAACCTCTGGGCCTGTCGCCCAGATACATCGAATTCAAACGCGCGCACCTGTATGACATCAACCCGGTGGGCGTCGGCGCCATGTCGATTGCTTCGCTGCTGTCGATCTGTGCCCATTTCGGGGCATTCGGCCAACTGGCCCAAGCCGCCCCGCCGCTAATTTCCCTGACCACCGCGCTGATCGCCGCACCGTTGATCGCCTGGTGGACCCAGGGCAAGTACTACATCGCCCGCACCAGCGATCCGCTGCAACTGACGCCAGTTGGCCAGCAGACCAGCCTGCGTTGCGGCTTGTGCAGCAACGCATTCGAGACCCCGGACATGGCGTACTGCCCGGCCTACAGTTCACCCATCTGTTCCCTGTGCTGCTCACTGGATGCCCGCTGCGCCGACCAGTGCAAAAGCCGCGCTCGCTTGTCGATGCAATTCGAAGACCTGATCAGCCGGTTGCTGCCCAAGCTGCCGCTGCACTATCTGCACACCCGACTGGCGCAGTATCTGGGTTTGCTGACCGTCTTGCTGCTGACCATTTCCGGCGCGCTGGCGGTGATCTACGGTCAGGTTTCCCACAGCCTGATCGACCAGTCACCCGCCGTGCATCACACCCTCTTCCTGGCGTTTCTCAAAGCATTTTTCACCCTCTGCGTGTTCGCGGGCATCCTCGCCTGGTGGGTGGTCCTGACCCGGGAAAGCCGCCGCGTGGCTCTTGAAGAATCCGACCGGCAAACCTGGCTGCTGATGCAGGAAATCGACGCCCACCACAAGACCGATCAAGCCCTGCAAAAAGCCAAGGAAGCCTCCGAGGCCGCCAACGCTGCCAAGAGCCGTTACGTCACCGGACTTTCCCATGAACTGCGCACACCGTTGAACAGCATTCTCGGGTTTACCCAGATCCTGCAACGGGATGCCGCCACGCCGCCCCATCAGCAAGACCCGCTGGCGACAATCCTGCGCAGCAGCTCGCACCTGTTGTCGCTGATCGACGGTTTGCTGGACGTGGCCAAGATCGAAGCAGGCAAGCTGCGCCTGGAACCCTCGGAAATTCTCTTTCAGGAATTCCTCCACGACCTGGAACAGATCTTCGCCCCCACCGCTCGTGAAAAAGGCCTGAGCTTCCGGCTCGATCTCGTCGGCCGCATGCCCGCCGTAGTGCGCGGCGATGAAAAGCGCGTGCGGCAAATCCTCATCAACCTGCTGGGCAATGCGGTGAATTTCACTGACAGCGGCGAAGTCTGCCTGCGGGTCAGTTATCGCCGGGAAACCGCGATCTTCGACATCATGGACACCGGCATCGGCATCGCCCCGGAGCAGATCGAGCGGATTTTCCAGCCCTTCGAGCGCGGCGGACTGGTACGCCAGGACAACGGCGTCGGCCTGGGCCTGACCATCACGCGCATGCTCACCTCTTTGATGGGCGGCGCCTTGTCGGTCACCAGCCAGCCCGATCAAGGCACCCACTTTCAGGTGCGGTTATTCCTCTCCGAAGTGCGAGTGCCCAAGGCCGTGATTCATGTGGACCACGACGTGATCGGCTACGAAGGCCCGCGCCGACTGGTGCTGGTGGTGGACGACCACATCGAGCATCGCAAGGTGATCGCCGGCATGCTCACACCGCTGGGTTTCGAGGTCGCCCAGGCTGCCAATGGGCAGGAGGCCATTCGACAGGTTTCGCTGCTGCACCCGGACTTGATTCTCATGGACCTGTCGATGCCGGACATGGACGGCTGGGAGACCAGTCGCCTGATCCGTCGCAACGCGCTGTCTTTGGCGCCGATCATCATCATTTCCGCCAACGCCAACCCGTTCGCTGACGACAAGGAACGCAGCCTGCCCGACGTCTGCAACGACTATCTGGCCAAACCCGTGCACATCCAGCAATTGCTCGACCGGATTCAGCATCATCTGCAACTGCACTGGCTGCGCCGCCTGCGTACCGCGCCGCTGATCAAGTTGCCCTGGACCCTGCCGCCCCGTCAGGACCTGGAAGATTTGTACGAGTTATGCGGCCTGGGTTATGTACGCGGCATCCAGGCCAAACTCGACGCCATCGAACGTGACAGCCAGCACAGCGCCAGTTTCGTCGCCGACCTGCGGCTGCTCGCCAAAGGCTTCCGACTGGATGAACTCAGCCTGCACCTGAAGGAGGCCCTCAATGAACGCCCTGACTCCACCCGCTGAAAACGGCGTGATCCTGATCGTCGACGACACTCCGGACAACCTGGCGCTGCTCTCAGATGCCCTGGACGAAGCCGGCTACATGGTGCTGGTGGCGCTGGACGGCACCAGCGCCCTGAACCGCATCCAGCGCCGCCGCCCGGACCTGATCCTGCTGGACGCCATGATGCCCGGCCTGGATGGCTTCGAAACCTGCCGTCGCATCAAGGCCCAACCCGACACCGCCAACATCCCGGTGCTGTTCATGACCGCCCTCACCGACAGCGAACACGTGGTCAAAGGCTTCGAGGCCGGGGCCATCGACTACGTCACCAAACCCATCATCTGCAACGAAGTCCTGGCCCGCGTCGCCTCCCACCTGCGCACCGCCCGCATCCTGCAATCGGCCCGCAACGCCTCACAATCCGCCAGCCTGGGCTTCGACGACAAACCCGCCTACGGCAAACTCTCCAGCCGCTTCCAGCTCACCGAACGGGAAATCGAAGTCCTGCGCTGGGTGTCATGCGGCAAAACCAACAAAGACATCGCCGACATCCTCCAACTCAGCCCCCGCACCGTGAACAAACACCTGGAGCATATTTACATCAAGCTCGGGGTCGAAACGCGGACGGCGGCAACTTCGGTGGCATTGGCGGCGATGACGGAGCGGGTTTGACAGTCAACGATTTCCAATTCTGTGGTGCGCCTGAGAATCCAACATCCAGGCTTCCCCAAGAGCCCTTCATCCTGCTGAGCGCTTGGAAGCCCCATTTACCAAAAATATCTCCTTCGGCATCTTGAACCCTCGCAGCTTGAGCAACGCCAGCGGCCCCGCGCCCAGTTCGGTGCGCAGGTCCCACGTCAGGCTCAGGCCATCCGGGGCTTTGAGGACCATGCGGTAGCGGCTGTCGCCGTCGTCCAGCAAGGTGACCTGGGCCTTTTCCAGCAGCCGGATCAGGCCCCAGGTGCCTTGATAGTCACCGAACAGGCGTTCGCCGGTATGCACGCTGATCCAGCTCAGGCTGGCGCCCGGATAATCGCTGCGGCCCGGCCAGGTGAAGCGCTGCCAGCTAGGCTTCTGGTTGAAGTACTCATGCTTTTCACCGTTGAGGATGAAGGTGGTTTGCACCACGTCGCGCACGGCCTTGCCTTGCAGTTCGAAGCTCAGGCCCATGCCGCCGTCGGTGTACAGCACATCGCCCAGGTGGCTGAGCTGGTTGATCGCGGTCAGGAACTGCGGGTTCAGGCGCAAGCCCTGGCTATGCCGGGTGTCCGCCACCCATTGGCTGCCTTCCTTGCGCAATACCCCGCTCAACTGGCGTTGCAAAAACTGCTCGATGCGCCCGGAGTCGGCGCGAATCATCTGCCCCAGCATGGGCAACGAGATGTCGCTGGCGGTGGCCGCGAAGGGGTAGCGGCCGGTGAAGGAGGTGTCCCAGTCGCTGACCACCGCGCGCTGCCATTGTTTGTTGAGGCTCGCCGCCGAAGGTTGCAGGACATTTTTCCAGGCCTGATCCAGTGGTTGCACAAACAGGGTCTGCCCGATCCCGCCCCACTCGGCGCCGAGGCTGGCGGCCATCAGCCGGCCATAAGACTGGGTATCGGTGATTTCGACGCTGTTGCCCTGAAACACGGTTTGCGCCAGCGCCTGGGTCATTTCCAGCGGGTCCGGCGCGTTGCTGATTTGCTGCAACTTGAGCCGCACCCGCGTCACGCGGGTGAGAAACGCCTGCAAACTCAGGCTGTCATTGCCGACGGCGCCTTCAGGGCCTTTGCCCAGCAACGTCAGCAAGGGGCCGAAAGTGGCGTCCAGCGGACCACGCGGGCCGAGCGTCAGCGGGTCGAGTACCGGCGTCAGGTCCTTTTTGATCAGCTGCTGCGCCGACTGGATCAGCGAGTCCGTCAAGGCCTGTTGCCGGATGCCGGCCTGTCCTTGCCAGGCCAGGGTGTTCATCAAGGCAATCAACGGCGACTGGCGCACGTCGCTCATCAGCGTCAACTGGTCGATCACTTCGGCCAGGCTGTGGGCCTGATTCCAGCGCAGGCTGTTGAGGAAAGCCAGCCAGGCGCTGCTGTAATCCTGAAAGTAGCGTTCGGTCAGGCGTTCGCGGAGCATGTCGGGAGTCAACTCGGCGGCAATATCGGCCTGGCGGTCACTGAGCACCCAGTCGATCTGCTCGCGGCGGGCGTCGGCGATGTCCTCGATGGCTTGCCGGACCTGGCCTTCCCAGGCCTGGCGGGTGAATACCCCCGGCACGTCTGCGCCGGACGCGAGCAGCGCCATGGCGTCGGTATCGCCGACCATGTCGTGCAGCGTCAAGGCTGGGGCTTGACTGGCCGCCGCATCCAACACTTTCTGATACAGGCTGGCTTCGGCATTGCGCTGGCCCAATTGGTTGAGCAGCACTCTGCGCGCCTGGGCGATCAGGGTCAGGTCGGGTTCGATGCGCCAGTGCGGGTGCGCAGCCAATTGCTGGCTGTAGAACTTCCACAGACCGGGTGCCAAACCTTGCCACAACCCCGGCGAAACACCCGCGCGCGCGGGTTCGGCATCGCCCAGTACCTGGGCCAGAAAACCTGCATCGACCTTTTCCGGTCGCGCCATCATCAGATACGCCTTGAGTTGCAGGTAAGCGTCATGGGCACGGGCGGCACGTTCGGGGCTGTCCGGGGCCAACCTGACCAGAGACTTGAGCTGGCGTTGCAGATTGTCCGCGGCCGGGTCGCGCATCAGCCGGTTATTGGCCTCAACATAACGCGGCCACAGGGCATCGAGCAGCGCCTGATTCTGGTTCAGCCCAAAACGCTGAAACCAGACCGCGCCATGTTCCATGCGGTAGTCCAGCCGTGCCAGTTCGCGCACCAGTTCATTCAGGGCGGACAGTTGCTGATCACGATTGCCCGATTGCTGCACCGCTGCCAGCGACGCCTGCACCTTGGCGATCTGGGTGCGGTTGCTGGCGAAGGACAGCAGCATGCCAGCACCCCAGACCAACGCCAGGCAGAGCATCAGGGCATACGCGATGCGCGACGCGGGCCAGCCCAGACGGCGGACGGGGATGGTCTTGTCACCCAGCACGCCCAGCCAGGCCGGGTCCGGGAGCCAAAGGTTTTTAAGCTCACTATTCGCGGGACGCACCGACGACGGCGCCAGACTGAACCACAGCCCGCGCAACGGCACGCCACGGGCGAATGTTGCCAGCAAGGGGGTCAACGCCTGCCGCCAACGGGCAATGCCTTCGGTTTGCAGCGCGTAGGAAAGCCGGAACAGGAAGTCATGGGCCATCTTCTGCTCGATCTGCGCCAGACCTTTCTGCCGCATGGGCTGTAGCAGCGAGCCCAGAAACGATTCCAGCTGCTCCGGAGTAAACCGCGCCGGCAACCGGCAGCCCACCGGCTCGCTGGGCCGATTGGTCTGCGGCCAGTCACTGGTGCAGACCTGCCACAAATAGAGCGGCACCTGCCAGTGCAGCACGTTAGCCAGCGCTTGCAAGCGATCAACCCCGGTCCTCATCAAGGCCGCATCGGCACTCTGCGCCTGATTCAGCGCCCAGACCACGCCGTCCAGCGGCCGCCAACGCGTCAGCCCCGCCCACTGTTCAACGAACCTTTCTTCCAGCTTTTCCTGCGTGCGCCCACCCCATAACAGCACCGCGTCCTGGCCTTTCTGCCAGAGATCTTCGGTCAGGCCGGGGGCGATGGCTTCGACCTGTTCGGGTTCGCCGACGATCAGTAGCAGGCGGGTTTTACGACGCCAGAGGGGGCCGTCTCTGCGTAAGCGCTGGCGCAATTCGTCTGATTTGTTCGACTGTTCCTCCTTTGCGCGGACTGACGCAGAAGGAATCAAGTCGTCACTCGCGTGGGCCCCATAAAAAGAAGGTCCCGTCCTACGGCCCATCACTTTAAAACCAAGCACCAGCACTATGAGCGTCAAACCGACTGTCGCCAGCCACCAGGCAGATAACCCACCTCGCTCCAGTTGCATATTCAGCAACCCCGGCCGCTGCCAGACCAGCATGCATAGGAGCGCGGCCAGAAACATCACCACCGTGATAAGAATCCAAAACCATGCAGAACGACGACTGCTCATCCACTTTCCCCTAACCCGCCGATGGCGGCATAACCACTGAGCACCACAGCCGTGCGTCAGCCGTACTACCTCTGCTAAAAACGAAGTGTGGCGTGGGTTCGGCTCGGATTGACTCCACCGAAGCTGCTACCGCCACCCATGCCGCAGCACAATCCGGATTACCCAAATAAGTCCCCAAATCGTGCAGTCCAGATTGACGCTCTGCCAATATCTGCAGGCTGCTAAGCGCCGCACTGATATCTGCTGTCCGGTTAAAATCCGCTCCCGCGATCCAAGCGTGCTGGATAGACGAAGCCTCCACCGGCACCCAGTCAAGAGCCTGGCGCGCGGCGTCGAGCAATGCCTGTGCATCTGGCTTACGCTCCTGCTCAGGACGATGCAGATAAGCCACTGGCTCCAGCACGGTTTGCGTCAGACGGTTGCCGAACAACACCCCCGTGACCGCCTCGGCCGTATTTTGGGCGTCGGCAGGTGCGAGCTGAAACGCCACCACCAGCAATAACGCCGGGTCCTGAATACGCTGATCCAGCCAGCCATCGACTACGGACAGTCCGCTGCCTTCGATGAGAGTAGTGGGCTGGCGTATGCCCGATGCAGCCCAAACGTCTTGCCAGAGTTCGTTTAGGGTATGGTCCGTAAGACTGCTGCTCATATCCAGCAGCAGCGCCAGCGGTTGATCGTCCGGCAGCCTCTCCAGGACTTGGGCAATATCGCCCAATACCTGCCGCAACACCCGCCGCAGCAACGTCTCGGGAGACTCGCCTTGCTCATAGGCCAGTCGGCTGTGACGTGCACCGTCCTCACTGGCCTGCCAATCAGGCTGGACAGTCAAGACCTTATGACCGCCGTGCAACGCAGCCAGTTGTGCATCACCATTTTCTGCACCCAACTCGCGCGATGCGGTATGCAGGCTGACCGCCAGCACCTGCTGCGAGCGCCGCCCACGCCGTATGCGCTGAGCCATATCTTCTTCGCGGGCGTCATTCCAGCCTTCGGCCACGCCAGATTCACCGGCATACGCCATCACGCGCAAAAGGCCGAGCACACACCAGATAACCAACGGTGCGCCCAGACCGTTGAGCCAAAACCGGTCCGGCTGTTGAGCCAGGTCATCACCTGCCAACCACAGCGCCAGCGCCACCCCCGCTAGCAACAGCACAACCAGCAAAAGAAGCCAAAACCATGCACGAGGTGTTGCAGGCGCATTCAGCGGCGCGGGCACTTTGTCCAGTTTGACCGGCATGAGTCACCTCGCCGTTGCTGTGAGCAAGGAAGAAATCAATGCACAGCCGCAATGGCACAAATGTCCATGAAAGGCCACAGGAGTACCGTTGTCCCGATAGGTTGAGTTCCCCTCGGCGATGGTGGTCAGGCCATGCCCGGGAATTGGACATATAACAGCATCCCCCAACCGTGCCGCGCCAATACCATCAAAAATCATATCCGCGGAGCCCGAGAGCACCTTACCGCCGCCACTAGTTGTGTCGCCTTTGCGAATAATTCCTTTCATTTTTGAAACTCCATGCAAGAACCGCCATCCACCCGTTTTATCAGGGTCCACTTCACTGGTCGGTCATCTTTCAAAGGCAGGCGCTGGCCTTGTGGCAGATCGATATATTCAAAGCCCCGGCGGCCGAAGGTCGACCACTTGCCACTGTGGCGGGCAGGCTCGCCGGACAGCGCGGTGATATGTGGCCGGTCCTCCCGACTGATGAACTGCGCTTCGCGCTCTGGCCAGGTATAGAGTTCCTCCGGTTCGCCCTTGGGGAAGAAGCCACATTCCGGCACGTCGATGAACTCGTCTTCTACACGGCGGATCAGCGTCCAGCCTGTTGCTGCCCATTGGCGTTCTTTCCAGCTATATGCAGGTTTTCCGGTCCTCTCGCACACATAATCCGTACGCCTGACACCCTGATAAGCCTCTATACCGCCCTCAAACCCGGTGGGGTACAGCAAACGTGCTGCGGCGAAATCCACATCGGGTAGATAGATGCCTATCTGAGTGGCTTGCTCGTCCCTCTCGACACGCACGCTGGGGTCCAACTCATAACGCGGAATGCGTCGGGGCAATTCAGCCAGCTCATACAGTTTGCCCAGCCCGACGTAGGTCAGATGACCTTCATCCCAAGTCCCGCGCGCCGTTGTTCCGAGGCGATCATCAAGTTTGGATGCTTTATCTCCCGTTAATGTGATGAGCTGTTTTTCCTCTTCGGTCATCCAGCCATCCCAGAACTCACTGATGCCCCGGTTATTGGAACTCATAGCGCAACCCGCCCTGAATGCAAGCGGGTCATTGTTGACCCTCTGGATATAGGCCTTGATATAAAAATCTCGGTCAGGCCGTATATTGGGCAATACACGACTTCCCCAGACGATATCGCCTTGTTGCCATTGCGGCTTGCTGCGCTGACGCGGATCCAGATTGCCCTGCAAGCGGGCAAAGGCCGCCTCATGGGCATCGATCCATTCGATGATCGCATCACGGGTGGCCGCGAAATGTTCGGGTGAACTGAAGGTTTCCAGCAGGTAGCATTCCAGCGGGTGCAGAACGGCCATATCACGACCTCCCCCTAGGTTCACGGGTATCCCCGCCATCGACACGCTGTATGAGGGTCCACTTCACCGGTTGGCCGTCCTGCAAAGGCAAAAACTCCCCTTGTTGCAGGTCAACGTATTCAAAACCTTTGCGGGTGAAGATCGACCACTTGCCAGCGTGGCGGGCAGGCTCTCCCGATTGAGCCGTGATATGTGGCCGGTCCCCCCGGCTGATGAACTGCGCTTCGCGCTCTGGCCAGGTATAGAGTTCCTCCGGTTCGCCCTTGGGGAAGAAGCCACATTCCGGCACGTCGATGAACTCATCTTCTACGCGGCGGATCAGCGTCCAGCCGGTTTCTGTCCATTGGCTTTCATCCCAACGGTAGTCACGCTTGCCTGTCGCCTTACTCACATAGTCGCTACGCTTGAGGCCTCGATAAGCGCATACGCCCCCGTCGAATTTAGTGGGGTACAGCAAGCATGCCGGGGCGAAATCCACATCCGGTAAATAGATACCCATTTGGGTTGCCTGCCCGCCTTTTTCGATGCGCACGCTGGGGTCCAGCTCATAGCAAGGGATACGTCGAGGTAAATCTGAAACCTCGTAGAAGATGCCTTGTCCGCGATAGGTCAATGAACCTTCGTTCCACTCACCGCCAGCAGTTCGGCCAAGTTGTTTGTCTAGTTCAGTAGCCCGGTCTCGCAGCAGCTCGATGCGTTGTCGCTCCTCATCGGTCATCCAGCCATCCCAGAACTCACTCATACCTCGATTCCAGTTGCTCAAGGTATTGCCTACTCCTCCGAACGCCTTGGGATCGTTGTGAGTTCGCCGGACGTAGGCCTCGATGTAACGCTGCCGAGCGGGTCGGATATTGGGCAATATTCGTGTACCCCATATCAAATCGCCTTGCTGCCAAACCGGTTTGGCCCGATTGCGGGGATCAGCTTCGCGCTGGGCTCGGTCATAGGCGGCCTCATGGGCATCAATTAGTTCTATCACCGCATCGCGGGTGACGGCGATGTATTCGGCTGAGCTGAAAGTTTCCAGCAGGTAGCATTCAAGTGGGTGAAGGATGGCCATTTCAGGGCACCTATTAATTAGCATCAGGCTTACGCCAGTTATGGGTCAGGTCGGGCAAGCCCAAAAAGGGCGCCGGAGGATCAAGGTCGGGATAACCAGTACTGTCGTCATAGCCCCAACCGGTCTTCTGCCGTGGGCTGGAAAAGTCTGGTTTCAGATCTTTGGGGTCCAAGACAATTTGGCTACGTCCCCCTTCGAGCTTGTAGCGGTCAGCCAATTCGAGCGTCTGGGAAGCTGCACGGCCTTCCCAGACCTTGAGGACATCACCCGGTGGCACGGTGTAAACGAGGTATTCGCCGTTTTCATTCCAGCTTTTCCAAACGGCAAAGTTGCGCCGCCACTCACTTTTGGAAGATACAGACGACTGCCCGGATCGACGCTTACCGGGTGTACAGGGCCGTGAAAGGTGTCGAACTTACTTCTGATGATGCCCGGCCAGCCTTCATCAATGCTCTTCAAGGCATCTGCAGGCAAATCCTCCAAAGGGGCATACTTTGGCTTCGCAACCTCATCCACCCAATCCGGCTTTTTCCGCTCAAGCAACTCAAGTTCCGCATTCTGCCGTTGGCCCAATACATGAGTATTAATCCCCGGCCGTGCCCGATAAGCGCTGTCCGCCTCTACTCGCAAGCGGTTGCCCAAGGCGTCCAGGTAATCCGCTACATGGTGCAAGGCCTTGTTCAACTCAGTGGGGGCCTTGATAAATACCGCCTCAATGGTCGTCAACAGCAACTCTGCTGGAGGTTTCAGAGAAGCCGGCCCCCAGAGGATGGCGCGCTCTATTAACTGCCGACTCGCACCTCTTAGTGCATTGAAGCCCTCCATCAACAGGTCAACGCTCAACCGAGCCCTGAGCTGGTCGATGCTGTCCGCCAAGTACTGATAAATGTTATGGACTTTCATTCGAGCCATCGTCTCGCGCACTGTTGGCATGTCCAGATAGCGACTGAGTGTTTTCATGCCCCACTCAATAGAGGCATCCCGCTGCTCTGCTTTCCATTTCGTGTGAAAGCGCCGCCGCGAAGACTGAACCAGTACTTTGAAACAGCCCTTGACCAGTGAGCCGAACACGGGCACAGCCCCAATCAGGGTCAATGCCATGGCGACCCAGGCCCAGGTATTGCTGCTGTCCTCATGGATCTTGCGGCTGTTGGCGATAAAGTCGCGGATGTCGCAGAGCTGATCCACCAGCGGGATCATGGAGATCAGCGTGCCGGTGACGATCTGCCCGGTACTGGGATCTTCATGAAAGTCACCTTGCAGGGTTTCCCAAAGCCAGATACCACAAGCCTCCGCTTTGGCCTGCGCGCCGGCAAACCAACCGGGTGGCGCGGGCTTATAGAACGCAAGAGCGTTCTGCAAGTCCTCATTCATAGGCACTCCTTGTCGACGATCAATGAATGATTAATGGGTTTGAGGCTGGGCAGTTGCCGCCTTGCCTAACCGATAAAGGCTGAAAACCTTCAATACTTCAGATAAGAAAGCATCAAACGATGGCGCGCACGAATAGTTCACGGACATAAACAAACGTCCCTTTAAACAAATTCTTTAAACAAAGAAAAATGAATAACGAATCTTCCTGTGCAATAAGCCCATGACTAACAACACGGCACACACAGCCCCGCATCACCGGATAAACAGGGCACCGGCAGTGTTTAAAACAGTTAGCTGAGGACTGACACGCCAGCTGGATGATTCGCGGGACGGGACAATGAGTTATTTCA
>DASVUK010000162.1:0-13710 GCA_036387095.1 Pseudomonas sp. | reverse complement strand
GATATCCGTGTCAGTGGAACTTTGGCAGCAGTGCGTGGAGCTTTTGCGCGACGAGCTGCCTGCCCAGCAATTCAACACCTGGATCCGTCCGCTACAGGTCGAAGCCGAAGGCGACGAGTTGCGCGTCTATGCGCCGAACCGTTTTGTGCTTGATTGGGTGAATGAAAAATACCTGAGTCGTTTGCTGGAGCTACTCGGCGAACATGGTCAAGGCCTGGCGCCCGCCCTTTCCTTATTGATAGGAAGCAAGCGTAGCTCTGCGCCTCGCGCAGCACCCAATGCTCCTCTGGCTGCTGCTGCATCCCAGGCCATGGTAAGCAACCAGATTGTTGCAGCGACTGCGGCTCCTGTTCCGTCACCTGTCCCAGCTCAATCGATGCCTGTTCACGACGAACCTTCGCGAGCCAGTTTCGATCCGATGGCGGGCGCCAGTTCGCAGCAAGCCCCAGCGCGTGCCGAACAGCGTACCGTGCAGGTAGAAGGCGCGCTCAAGCACACAAGCTATCTGAACCGGACTTTCACCTTCGAAAACTTCGTCGAAGGTAAATCCAACCAGCTGGCCCGCGCCGCTGCCTGGCAGGTCGCCGACAACCCCAAGCACGGCTATAACCCGCTGTTTCTTTACGGCGGTGTCGGCTTGGGTAAAACCCACTTGATGCATGCTGTGGGTAATCACCTATTAAAGAAGAACCCGAATGCCAAGGTGGTGTACCTGCATTCGGAGCGTTTTGTGGCCGATATGGTCAAGGCGCTGCAACTGAACGCTATCAATGAGTTCAAGCGTTTCTATCGTTCGGTGGATGCCTTGTTGATCGATGACATCCAGTTTTTCGCTCGCAAAGAACGTTCCCAGGAAGAATTCTTCCATACTTTCAACGCGTTACTGGAAGGTGGCCAGCAGGTCATCCTGACCAGCGACCGTTATCCAAAAGAAATCGAAGGCCTTGAAGAACGTCTCAAGTCGCGTTTCGGCTGGGGCCTGACCGTTGCGGTTGAGCCGCCGGAGTTGGAAACACGTGTCGCGATTCTGATGAAAAAAGCGGATCAGGCGAAAGTGGATCTACCACATGACGCTGCATTCTTCATCGCTCAGCGCATTCGCTCCAACGTCCGTGAGCTAGAAGGCGCGCTCAAGCGGGTCATTGCGCATTCGCACTTCATGGGTCGCGACATCACGATCGAATTGATTCGCGAATCGCTGAAAGACTTGCTGGCGCTGCAAGACAAGCTGGTGAGTGTGGATAACATTCAGCGCACCGTAGCTGAGTACTACAAGATCAAGATTTCCGACTTGCTGTCCAAGCGTCGGTCACGATCTGTGGCTCGCCCGCGCCAGGTGGCGATGGCGCTGTCCAAGGAATTGACCAACCACAGCCTGCCTGAGATTGGCGACGTATTTGGCGGCCGTGACCACACGACGGTCTTGCACGCATGCCGCAAGATCAACGAGCTTAAGGAATCCGACGCGGATATCCGCGAGGACTACAAGAACCTGCTGCGTACTCTGACTACCTGATGACACCAGCGCAGCTTATTAAGGCAAGGGACTAGACCATGCACTTCACCATTCAACGCGAAGCCCTGTTGAAACCCCTGCAATTGGTCGCCGGCGTGGTTGAACGCCGCCAGACCTTGCCGGTGCTCTCAAACGTGCTCCTGGTTGTTCAAGGCCAACAGCTATCGCTGACCGGTACTGACCTTGAGGTCGAACTTGTCGGCCGTGTTCAGTTGGAAGAACCTGCTGAGCCGGGCGAAATTACCGTTCCCGCGCGCAAGCTGATGGATATTTGCAAAAGCCTGCCTAACGACGCACTCATCGATATCAAGCTCGATGACGCCAAGCTGGTCGTGAAAGCTGGCCGTAGCCGCTTCACCTTGTCGACGCTGCCAGCGAACGATTTCCCTACCGTGGAAGAAGGGCCCGGTTCGTTGACGTTCAACCTGGTTCAAAGCAAGCTGCGCCGCTTGATCGAGCGCACCAGTTTTGCAATGGCCCAACAGGACGTTCGCTACTACCTCAACGGTATGCTGCTTGAAGTCAGCGCCGGCATTCTGCGTGCTGTCGCTACCGACGGCCACCGTCTGGCGATGTGCTCCATGACGGCAGAGATCGAACAGGCTGATCGTCATCAGGTCATCGTGCCACGTAAAGGCATTCT
Source organism: Pseudomonas sp. (assembly GCA_036387095.1). GTDB lineage: Bacteria > Pseudomonadota > Gammaproteobacteria > Pseudomonadales > Pseudomonadaceae > Aquipseudomonas. The sequence goes on along the minus strand of DASVUK010000162.1, from coordinate 11,551 downwards.
GGAACTGGCTCGCTTGCTGACCGAGCAAGACGGCATTGTCAGCATCGTGTTGGGCCAGCATCATATTCGCGCCACTACTGGCGAGTTCACCTTCACGTCGAAGCTGGTCGATGGCAAGTTTCCTGACTACGAGCGTGTATTGCCGAAAGGCGGTGACAAACTGGTACTTGGTGATCGGCAGGCATTACGCGAGGCGTTCAGTCGCACCGCGATCCTTTCCAACGAGAAATATCGCGGCATCCGCCTGCAATTGGCCCCTGGCCAGTTGAAAATTCAGGCGAACAACCCCGAGCAGGAAGAAGCGGAAGAAGAAATCAGCGTCGACTACAACGGTGGCTCGCTGGAAATCGGTTTTAACGTCAGCTATCTACTCGATGTGCTGGGCGTGATGACTACAGAACAGGTTCGCCTGATTCTGTCTGACTCCAACAGTAGCGCATTGGTGCAAGAGTCTGACAATGACGACTCAGCCTATGTCGTTATGCCGATGCGGCTGTAACCAGCATGTTCAGCGCTACCTAGATGTCTCTCAGTCGCGTCTCGGTCGCCGGGGTGCGCAATCTGCACCCGGTGACTTTCTCCCCTTCCCCGCGTATCAACATCCTCCACGGTGAAAATGGCAGTGGCAAAACCAGCGTGCTGGAAGCCATCCATTTGCTTGGCTTGGCCCGATCCTTTCGCAGCGCACGTTTGTTGCCTGTCATCCAGTATGAACAACCGTCATGCACCGTCTTCGGACAAGTCGAGCTTGCCGAGGGTGGACACAGCAGCTTGGGTGTTTCTCGGGATCGCCAAGGGGAGTTTCAAATTCGCATTGATGGGCAGAACGCGCGAAGCGCCGCTCAACTGGCGGAGACATTGCCCCTGCAGCTGATTAATCCAGACAGTTTTCGCTTGCTGGAAGGTGCGCCCAAGATACGGAGGCAGTTTCTTGATTGGGGTGTGTTCCACGTGGAACCTCGCTTCATGTCGACGTGGCAGCGCCTGCAGAAGGCCTTGAGGCAGCGGAACTCATGGCTGCGGCATGGTACACTTGACGTCGCTTCGCAAGCAGCATGGGATCGCGAGCTATGCCTGGCCAGCGATGAGATTGATGAGTTTCGGCGAGCATATATCAAGGCCTTGAAGCCAGTCTTTGAACAAACCTTGAGCGAGCTGGTTGAGCTCGAAGGTTTGACCCTGAGCTATTACCGAGGATGGGATAAAGAAAAAGATTTGAGTACGGTGCTCTCTTCTTCTCTCCATCGGGATCAGCAAATGGGCCATACGCAAGCCGGACCACAACGCGCTGATTTGCGCCTTAGATTAGGCGCGCACAACGCCGCGGATATTTTGTCCCGGGGTCAGCAAAAGTTGGTTGTGTGTGCGCTGCGTATTGCCCAAGGACATCTCGTTAGCCAGGCTAGACGCGGCCAGTGCATTTACCTGGTGGATGATCTGCCGTCGGAACTCGACGAGCGTCACCGCCAGGCGCTATGCCGTTTGCTGGAAGAATTACGCTGCCAGGTTTTTATCACCTGTGTAGACCACGAATTATTGAGGGAAGGCTGGCAGACGGAAACGCCAGTTGCTTTGTTCCACGTGGAACAGGGCCGTATCACCCAGACCCACGACCATCGGGAGTGATTGCATGAGCGAAAACCAAACGTACGACTCCTCCAGCATTAAAGTGCTGAAAGGGCTAGATGCCGTACGCAAGCGTCCCGGTATGTACATCGGTGACACTGACGATGGCAGCGGTCTACACCACATGGTGTTCGAGGTGGTTGATAACTCGATCGACGAAGCTTTGGCTGGCCATTGCGACGACATCAGCATCATCATCCACCCAGACGAATCGATTACCGTCCGTGACAACGGTCGCGGCATTCCGGTAGACGTGCATAAAGAAGAAGGCGTGTCTGCAGCAGAGGTCATCATGACCGTGCTCCACGCTGGCGGTAAGTTCGATGACAACTCCTACAAAGTATCCGGCGGCCTGCACGGTGTAGGTGTTTCTGTGGTTAACGCTCTTTCCGAACTGCTGCTGCTGACGGTGCGTCGCAGTGGCAAAATCTGGGAGCAGACCTACATCCACGGTGTTCCACAGGAACCCATGCGCATCGTCGGTGAAAGCGATTCCACCGGCACTGAAATTCACTTCAAGCCGTCGCCCGACACCTTCAAGAATATCCACTTCAGCTGGGATATCCTGGCCAAGCGTATTCGTGAGCTGTCTTTCCTGAACTCCGGTGTGGGCATCGTCCTGAAAGACGAACGCAGCGGCAAGGAAGAACTATTCAAGTACGAGGGTGGCTTGCGTGCGTTTGTTGAATACCTGAACACCAATAAAACGCCAGTCAACCAAGTGTTCCACTTCAACATCCAGCGTGAAGATGGCATCGGCGTTGAAATCGCGTTGCAGTGGAACGACAGCTTCAACGAAAACCTGTTGTGCTTCACCAACAACATTCCGCAACGCGATGGTGGTACTCACCTGGTGGGTTTCCGTTCCGCATTGACGCGTAACTTGAACACCTACATCGAGCAGGAAGGTCTGGCCAAGAAGCACAAGGTCGCGACTACTGGCGACGATGCACGTGAAGGTTTGACTGCAATTATTTCGGTGAAAGTACCGGACCCTAAGTTCAGTTCGCAAACCAAGGACAAGCTGGTTTCTTCTGAAGTGAAAACTGCGGTCGAACAGGAGATGGGCAAGCACTTCTCTGACTTCCTGCTGGAAAACCCGAACGAAGCCAAAGCCGTTGTTGGCAAAATGATCGACGCCGCCCGCGCTCGTGAAGCCGCGCGTAAGGCCCGTGAGATGACCCGCCGTAAAGGCGCGCTGGATATCGCGGGGCTGCCTGGCAAACTCGCTGACTGCCAAGAGAAAGACCCTGCCCTCTCCGAGCTGTATCTGGTGGAAGGGGACTCTGCTGGCGGATCAGCCAAGCAGGGGCGTAACCGTAAGACTCAAGCAATCCTGCCACTCAAGGGCAAGATTCTGAACGTCGAGAAAGCACGTTTTGACAAGATGATCTCTTCTCAGGAAGTAGGCACCTTGATCACCGCGCTCGGCTGCGGCATTGGCCGCGACGAATACAATATCGCCAAGCTGCGCTATCACAACATCATCATCATGACCGATGCTGACGTCGACGGTTCGCACATCCGTACTCTGCTACTGACCTTCTTCTTCCGTCAGTTGCCTGAGCTGATCGAGCGTGGCTACATCTACATCGCTCAACCGCCGCTTTACAAGGTCAAGAAAGGCAAGCAGGAGCAGTACATAAAAGACGACGAGGCCATGGAAGAGTACATGACTCAGTCCGCTCTGGAAGATGCCAGTCTGCACTTGAACGAGTCGGCACCTGGTATTTCCGGCCCGCAGCTGGAGCGTCTGGTTAACGATTTCCGCATGGTCATGAAGACCCTCAAGCGCCTGTCGCGTTTGTATCCTCAAGAACTGACCGAGCATTTCGTTTACTTGCCTCCGGTTACCCTTGAGCAGCTGTCCGATCACGAAGGCATGCAAGCCTGGCTCGCCCTCTTCGATGCGCGTCTGCGCGTTGGTGAGAAGTCCGGTCTGGTTTACAAAGCCAGCCTGCGTGAAGATCGTGAACGTAACGTCTGGCTGCCGGAGGTCGAATTGATCTCTCATGGCCTGTCAAACTACGTGACCTTCAATCGTGATTTCTTCGGCAGCAACGATTACAAAACTGTGACTGCTCTAGGTCTGCAGATCAGTACGTTGCTGGAAGAAGGCGCCTATGTGCAGCGCGGCGAACGCAAGAAGCCGGTCAACGAGTTCAAGGAAGCCCTTGCCTGGTTGATGGCCGAAAGCACCAAGCGCCACACCATCCAGCGTTACAAAGGTCTGGGCGAAATGAACCCTGATCAGTTGTGGGAAACCACGATGGACCCATCTGTGCGCCGCATGCTCAAAGTGACAATTGAAGACGCAATTGGCGCCGACCAGATTTTCAACACCCTGATGGGTGATGCGGTCGAGCCTCGTCGTGACTTCATTGAAAGCAACGCGTTGGCCGTGTCTAACCTCGACTTCTAAGAGGTTGCACTGCTAAACAAATCAGGCCAACGTCGATCAAGCGTTGGCCTTTTTTGTGGGCGGTATAAAAGCTGAACCAGGACTGAATAAGCAGCAATGCTGTATGAGGTTCATTTAGGTGCGCCCTACACTTCTCCACTCCGCATCCACTCTTGGAACTCCCGATGACTGCAAAGCCTACGCTCAGCATCCTGAACACTGTAGAAGGCCAGCGGTTGGCTCAGGCCGATGCGCAGCGATGGCGCGAGTGGGGGCCTTATCTCAGCGAGCGTCAGTGGGGAACGGTGCGTGAGGACTACAGCGCCGATGGCGATGCGTGGGATTACTTTCCGCACGATCATGCCCGCAGCCGAGCGTATCGCTGGGGTGAGGACGGGATTGCCGGATTCTCGGATAAGTCCCAGCACTGGTGCCTGGGACTTGGACTATGGAACGAGCAGGACCCGATCCTGAAGGAGCGACTGTTTGGGTTGAATAATGCCGAGGGCAACCATGGCGAGGACGTCAAGGAATTGTATTTCTACGTTGACGGCGTCCCGAGTCATGCCTACATGCGCATGCTCTATAAATATCCACAGGCGGCGTTTCCCTACGACCAGCTCGTGAGGGAGAACGGGCGTCGCGGACTGGGCGATCCTGAATACGAGATTCTCGATACCGGTGTGTTTGAGCAAGACCGCTACTTCGACGTGACGGTTGAATACGCCAAGTATCAGCCAGACGATATTTTCATGCGCATCACTGTGCACAATCGTAGCGAGCTGGCGGCCAGGCTTCATGTGCTCCCCCAGCTTTGGGCGCGCAACACATGGAGTTGGACCGAAGGTGCTGCGCTACCCTCGTTGTGTCTGAAGGATGGGCACATCGTAGCGCAGCACCCTGAGCAAGACACCAAGCACGCCATGGCTTGGGGAGCCAATGCCGAGTTCGAATGGCTGTTTTGTAACAATGAAACCAACACCAACAGGTTGGGAGGAACGCCGGTCGAGGGGCCATTCAAGGACGGGATCAACGATTATCTGGTAGCGGGTGACGAACAGGCTGTTCAACGAAGTACTGGCACCCGGGCCGCTGCGCATTTCTTGCTCCAGCTTGAAGGCCTTGCCACCCAGGTTATTTACCTGCGTTTGTCCCACCCTGAAGCGCCTGCGGTGGATGCCGAGAAACTGTTTTTGGAGCGCAGAGCCGAGGCTGATGATTTCTATGCCGCCCTGCAACATCAATTGACGGACGCCGATGCCCGCAATGTGCAGCGCCAGGCATTGGCGGGTTTGCTCTGGTCAAAGCAGCTGTATTACTTCGATGTGAATTGCTGGCTCAACGGTGATCCGACTCAGACGCCGCCCTCCCCCGAACGGGTCAATGTGCGAAACAAGCATTGGCGCCACCTCGCTAATTTCGACATCGTATGTATGCCGGACAAGTGGGAATACCCGTGGTACGCCTCATGGGACCAAGCGTTTCAAGCGGTCGCTTACGCATTGATCGACCCGGAGTTCGCCAAACAGCAACTGTTGATGCTGGTCCAGGATCGCTTCATGCACCCGAATGGGCAGTTGCCGGCCTATGAGTGGCGTTTCGATGACGCTAACCCGCCAGTGCATGCCTGGGCAACCTGGCGGGTTTACAAGATGGAACAGACGCTTAAAGGTGAAGGCGATGCAGATTTTCTTGAGCGAATCTTCCACAAGCTGCTGCTGAATTTTTCCTGGTGGGTCAATCGCAAGGACGCCGAGGGCCGTAATCTGTTTCAAGGCGGTTTCCTCGGTCTGGATAACATTGGTTTGTTCGATCGCTCGGCCGAGCTACCGCCTGGATACGAGCTGGATCAGGCTGATGGCACTGCCTGGATCGCCGCCTATGCCCTTGACCTGATGCGCATCGCTCTTGAGTTGGCCAAGCGCAATGCTGCGTATGTGGATATCTCGGTGAAATTTTTTGAGCACTTTCTGTACATCGCTGGCGCGATCAATTCCGTTGACGACGATGCGCAAGGGCTTTGGGACGAGCAGGACGGGTTTTTCTACGACATGCTGCGCAGCCCTATGGGAGAACGGCAGCCGGTCCGTTTTCGTTCCATCGTTGGGTTGATGCCGCTGTTTGCGGTTCAGGTATTGGAGCAGCGCGAACATGAAGGTTTGCCGGGGTTGCGCGAACGTCTGCTGGCTTTTCTCAAGCACCGTCCGGATCTCGCCAGTCTGGTTTCGCGCTGGACTGAACCTGGCAAGGGCAATCGCTTGCTGCTTGGTTTGCTCAGGGGCCAGCGAACCAAGGATCTGCTCAAACGGATGCTGGATGAGGATGAGTTTCTATCCGGGTTTGGTGTTCGCTCCGTTTCCAAAGCCTATGCGGCCAACCCGTTCAAGATGCGCATGAATGGGGATTCCTTGTGTGCCGACTACCAACCTGCCGAATCGCCGTCGCGGATCTTTGGCGGCAATTCCAATTGGCGCGGCCCTGTATGGATGCCGATCAATTACATGCTGATTGAGTCGTTAAGAGAATTTCACCGCTATTACGATGAGAACTTTTCGATCGAATTCCCGACGCATTCAGGTTATCTGGCATCCCTCAATGAGGTCGCCGATGAACTCAGCTTGAGGTTAACCCGTCTGTTCTTGAAAGACGAAAACGGCAATCGACCTTCGATGGCGGGTTATGTGCAACTGCAAGCTGATCCCCACAGCAAGGATCTGGTGTTGTTCCACGAATACTTCCATGGTGAAACCGGTCGAGGCTTGGGGGCGTCCCATCAGACGGGATGGAGCGCGCTGATTGCTCTTCTGTTACAGCGCTAAAAAAAAGCAGCTTAGGATAGAACTTGCGGGTAACTGAAGCCCAAAAAAAACCGACTCATCAACGTCGGTTTTTATGTGCTCAGAAAAACTTATGCACGTTTTTGGCTCATTAATGAGCGTTGGAAATAAGCAGTGAAATTAAGAGGTTGGCGTTGTTTTTTACAGTTTTCAAGAAAACGGTGCACAGGTTATCCACAAAATCAGACGGCTGCTTTCTCATTGCTCGTGGCCGGTACAGCCAACGATCCCATGGCAGCCTGAGTCGCTTCATTCCATGCCTGCACGCGATCATTGAGCGCGGCAATTGCACGAGGTCCCGTACCTTCGGCGAACATCGGTGCACCTATGACGACCTGGATCGTACCGGGCTTTTTGGCCCAGCCCTCTTTCGGCCAGTATTTGCCGGCGTTGTGGGCAATCGGCAGTACCGGGAGGTTTGCATTAACCGCCAAGGCGGTGCCGCCTCGGGAGAACTTGCCCACCTGACCGAACGGCACACGTGTGCCTTCAGGGAAGATCAGCACCCAGACACCATCCTTGAGCAGTTCGTCGCCCTTCTTGGCAATCTCTTTGAGCGCCGCTTTTGGGTTTTCACGATCGATAGCAATAGGGCGCAGCATGGCCATGGCCCAGCCAAAGAACGGCACATACAGCAACTCGCGCTTTAGCACCTGACTCAACGGCTGAAAATGTGCAGACAGGAAGAAGGTTTCCCACGTGCTCTGGTGATTTGAAATGATCACACAAGGCGTTGTGGGGACGTTTTCCTGGCCAATCACTTCGACCCGTATGTTGAGAAATACCCGCGTAAGCCACAGCGCGCAGCGGCACCAGTACACGTTGATGAAACGATAGCGTGCGCGAAACGGCAGGAACGGCGCGATAAAGAAACTCAAGGTGCACCACAGCAGCGAACTGGTGCCCAGCAGCAGGTAAAAGAAAAAGGTTCTGATTGCCTGCATCATCGACATAGCTACTTTTACCGTACGGGACTTATGCCCGCTCAATGAAGCGTACCGCTATTGGTTCTGCGGACCGCTCTTGTGGATAAGTTCTGCGGCAACTGCCGCCAGATCGTCAAAAACCAAAGTACCTGCAGGCAGTTTTCCGGCCAGGGTCTTGCTGCCCTTGCCGGTCTTTACCAAAACCGGTTGAGAGTCGACGGCCAGCGCAGCCTGCAGGTCACCGTTGCTGTCACCTACAAACCATATACCCGCCAGATCAACAGCGTAATGATTTGCGATGGTCTGCAACATGCCGGGCTTGGGCTTGCGGCAATCGCAGCCTTCATCCGGGCCATGTGGGCAATAAACGATCAAACCGACTTCACCGCCCTGCCCGGCTACCAGTTCACGCAGACGCGTATGCATGGCATCCAGAGTGGCAATGTCGTAATAACCCCGGGCGATGCCGGACTGATTGGTGGCGACCGCCACCGTCCAGCCGGCTTTGCTCAGTTGTGCAATCGCTTCGATCGAGCCGGGGATCGGAATCCACTCCTGCACCGACTTTATATAAGCATCGGAGTCATGATTGATCACCCCGTCCCGATCAAGAATCAGCAACTTCAAGCAAGCGCCCTCAACTGTCAGCCCAGCAGCGAGATATCTGCGACACCCAGGAACAGCCCACGCAGACGCGCCAGCAGCGCGTACCGGTTGGCTCGCACATTGGCATCTTCAGCATTGACCATTACCGCTTCGAAGAACGCATCGACGGGCTCCCGCAAGGCTGCCAGGCGTGCCAGGGTTTCGCTGTACTGACGCGCAGCGGCCATTGGTGCCACGGCTTGATCCGCTTGCTGGATCGCCGAGTACAACGAGAACTCGTGGGCATTGTCGAAGTACTTGGGTTCCACCGTTTGGGCAATCTTGCCCTCGGCCTTGCCCAGCAGGTTCGACACACGCTTGTTGACCGAGGCCAATGCTGCGGCTTCGGGCAGCTTGCGGAACGCCTGAACAGCCTGAACGCGCTGATCGAAATCCAAAGCCGAACCCGGTTGCAGGGCTCGCACCGACAGATACACCGCGACTTCCACGCCTTCATCTTCGTAACGGGCACGCAGGCGGTCAAAGATGAATTCCAGCACCTGTTCTGGAAGACCGGCCGGCTTGATCTTGGCGCCGAACTGATTGACCGCGAATTTCACGGTTTCGATCAGATCCAGGTCCAGCTGCTTCTCGATCAGGATGCGCAGGATGCCCAGTGCCGCACGACGCAATGCATACGGGTCCTTGCTGCCCGTGGGCAACATGCCGATACCGAAGATGCCCACCAGAGTGTCCAGCTTGTCGGCGATAGCGACAGCAGCACCGGTCAACGTGGTTGGCAGTTCTGCACCCGCGCCACGCGGCATGTATTGCTCGTTCAATGCCAAGGCGACATCTTCTGCTTCACCGTCGGCCTTGGCGTAGTAATACCCGGCCACACCCTGCATTTCAGGGAATTCGCCGACCATTTCAGTCGCAAGATCGCACTTGGACAGCAGCCCTGCACGTGCAGCGCGTTGCGCGTCGCCGCCAATGCGTGGGGCAATGAATGCCGCCAGTTTCGAGACGCGCTCGGCCTTGTCGAAGACGCTGCCCAATTGGGCTTGAAATACTACGTTTTGCAGGCGCTGGTTGAAGCTTTCCAGCTTCTGCTTCTTGTCCTGTTTGAAGAAGAACTCGGCGTCGGTCAGACGTGGGCGAACGACTTTCTCGTTACCCAGGACGATCTGTTGCGGGTCTTTGCTTTCAATGTTGGCAACCGTGATGAAGCGCGGCAGCAATTTGCCTTCAGCATCCAGCAGGCAGAAATACTTCTGGTTGTCCTGCATGGTGGTAATCAAGGCTTCCTGTGGAACGTCCAGGAAACGCTCTTCGAAAGAGCACACCAGCGGCACTGGCCACTCGACCAGCGAAGTCACTTCGTCCAGCAGACTCGGCGGCACGATAGCAGTGCCTTCGTGCTGGGTAGCCAGCACTTCGATGCGCTTGGTGATGATCTGGCGACGCTCGTTGAAATCTGCCAGCACGTAAGCGGCACGCAGGTCGCTCAGGTAACTGGCAGGCGAGGTGATGCGCACGCTTTGCGGGTGATGGAAGCGGTGACCGCGGGATTCGCGACCGGCAGTCTGGGCCAGGATCGTGCAGTCAATGACGTCATCGCCGAACAACATGACCAGCCATTGGGTCGGGCGCACGAACTCTTCCTTGCGGGCACCCCAGCGCATGCGCTTGGGAATCGGCAGGTCGTTCAGGGAATCTTCAACGATGGTTGGCAACAGGCTTGCCGTTGCTTTGCCCGCAATGCTCTGGCTGTAACGCAACTTGGGGCCGCTCTGATCGATTTCGCTCAGATCGACGCCGCACTTCTTGGCAAAGCCCAGTGCCGCCTGGGTCGGATTGCCTTCGGCATCGAACGCCGCCTGGCGCGGCGGGCCGTCCAGATTCACGCTGCGATCAGGCTGCTGGGTGGATAGATCGGAGATCAGCACGGCCAGTCGACGCGGAGCGCCATACACTTGCTTGGCGCTGTAGGTCAGGCCCGCAGCCTGCAAACCTTTTTCAATACCGGCCAGAAAGGCGTCAGCAAGGGTGTTGAGCGCTTTGGGCGGCAGCTCTTCGGTGCCCAGTTCAACCAGGAAATCTTGAGCACTCATTGTTGCGCCTCCAGCTTAGCCAACACTTCGTCACGTAAATCGGGCGGTGCCATCGGGAAGCCCAGTTTGGCGCGGGCCATCAGATAGGCTTGCGCGACCGAACGGGCCAGGGTGCGCACCCGCAGGATGTATTGCTGACGCGCGGTCACGGAAATGGCCCGTCGCGCATCCAGCAGGTTGAAGGTGTGCGATGCCTTCAGAACCATTTCATAACTTGGCAGCGGCAAAGGCTGATCCAGTTCGATCAAGCGTTTGGCCTCGCTTTCGTAGAAATCGAACAGTTCGAACAGTTTGTCGACGTTGGCGTGTTCGAAGTTGTAAGTGGACTGCTCCACTTCGTTCTGGTGGAACACATCGCCGTAAGTCACGCGACCGAACGGACCGTCAGCCCAGACCAGGTCATAGACCGAGTCGACGTTCTGCAGGTACATGGCCAGACGTTCCAGGCCGTAGGTGATTTCGCCGGTTACCGGGTAGCACTCGATGCCGCCCGCCTGCTGGAAGTAAGTGAACTGCGAGACTTCCATGCCGTTGAGCCAGATTTCCCAGCCCAGACCCCAGGCGCCCAATGTAGGCGATTCCCAGTTGTCTTCGACGAAACGCACATCGTGGACCAAAGGATCCAGGCCAACATGCTTCAGCGAACCCAGGTACAACTCCTGGAAATTGTCCGGGTTCGGCTTGAGTACGACCTGGAACTGATAGTAATGCTGGAGGCGATTAGGGTTTTCGCCATAACGGCCGTCAGTTGGACGGCGGCTTGGTTGTACGTAGGCTGCGTTCCAGGTTTCCGGGCCGACGGCGCGCAGAAACGTGGCAGTGTGGAAAGTACCGGCGCCTACTTCCATATCGTAGGGCTGAAGTACCACACAACCTTGCTCGGCCCAGTATTGCTGGAGGGCGAGGATCAAGTCTTGGAAGGTACGCACGGCTGGCGTAGGCTGGCTCACGAAATTCACCTGTACTGGGGCTGCGATTTAAAGAGCGGGAGTATACCCGATTCGGCCGCGCCTCCACCCTTGGGAGCCCTATGGCACGCTGCTTTTGGTGCAACGATGACCC
>DASVUK010000161.1:0-10206 GCA_036387095.1 Pseudomonas sp. | reverse complement strand
GGTTGAATATAAAGAGAACAAAGCTATGAAACGGATTCTTCTTGGTACTCTCTTCGCAGCTGTTTCCATCAACGCAATGGCCCAGGCTCCAGGCGGCCCGGATTGTGGCTGGGGCAACATGCTGTTTGAAGGTCAGCGCGGTACTCCCGCTCACTTTCTCGCATCGACCACTAACGGCACCTCCGGTAACGCCACTTTCGGCATGACCTCAGGCACCAACGGTTGCTCCACCAACAGCGCGCTCACTTACGGCGGTAAATCCTGGATTGCCATGAACGGCATGATGGATGAGCTTTCCAAAGACATGGCCATGGGCCAAGGCGAAGCACTGACCACTTACGCGGTGGTATTGGGCGTTGCACCGGAAGACCGTGCGCATTTCGCCGCAGTCACCCACGAGCACTTCACCCAGATCTTCAGCAAAGCCGACGCGACTGCTGACGACGTCCACAACAACACCATCAATGTTTTGAAAAACGATCCAACCCTGGCGAAATACGCTACCCAGGCTTAAGCTCGTTGCGCCTGCCCCTCCGTCCGGAGGGGCAGGAGTTGTTGCGCTCCCGCGCCCGATTCCCTGACTAGTTGCTCTCTATGCTCAAACGCCTTGTGTATTTGGCGCTGTTTGCCTGCGCCCCGCTGTCCGCCGCACCTCATGCGAGCGCCGACCGTTTGCAGCAACTGGCCAATGAGCCGTTCTGGATTTCCCTGGGCCATTACGAAACCGCCAAGCTCGGCGGCTGGCGTAGCTATGTCGACGACCCCAAATTCTTTCTCGCCGCCAACGGTGCCCACGACCCGAAGGCTGAGCTGAGCGCCACGCTGGATGCAATCCATGCGCCTGCCAGCGCAGGCGAAAAACATGCCCAATGTGTCTACCCGGCCCGCACCCGCTGGTTGCGTGACCAACTGCATCTGACCGACCTGCCTGTGGTCGACTGCAAAGAATTCAAGCAATGGTTCAAGGATGTCGCCCCCGACAGCGCTGTGCTGATCTTCCCGGCCGCTTACCTGAACAGCCCCTCGTCGATGTTTGGCCATACGTTATTGCGCATCGACCAAGCCGACGTACAAACCAATCACACCGCACTGCTGAGCTACGCCATCAACTTCGGCGCCTATATCGAAGGCATGGACAACAGCATTCTCTACGCTTGGAAAGGCCTGGCGGGCGGCTATCCGGGTTTGTTCGCTCTGGTGCCCTATCAGGAAAAACTCTCCGAATACCGCAGCCTGGAAAACCGGGACCTGTGGGAATATAGGCTGAACCTCACACCGCAAGAGACCGGGCGTATGGTCGAGCACGTCTGGGAGCTGAAACAGATCCGCTTCGGTTACTTTTTCTTTGATGAAAACTGCTCCTATCGCCTGCTGGAGCTGCTTCAAGTCGCTCGCCCCGGCTTGAAACTGACCGAACAATTCCCGCTGACCGCGATACCCACCGATACGGTCAAGGCGGTCAAAGCGGCCGGTCTGGTGGAGAAGATCGACTACCGCCCATCGCGGGAACGTGAGCTGCTGGAGCGTGCCAAACCGCTCAACAGCGACGAACAGCAATGGGTGTTGAAGGTCAGCGCCGATCAGAAGCAAATGCAAACCGCTGACTATCTGGCCCAACCCAAAGAACGCCGGGCATTGATTCAGGATGCGGCGTATCGACTGGAGCGTTATCGGGCCAACGGCCTGGAGCGCGACAGCGAGCGTTCCCAGCGCAGTTTCGAGCTGCTTCGCGCCATCAATCAGAACCCGCCGCCAGCCCTGGACATTGCCCGACCCGGCTTGCCGGAGGATGGCCATCAATCGCGCACCTGGCAGATTGGCGCAGGCACGCGGGACGACAAGGCGTTCGCCGAATATGGCTTGCGCATGGCGTATCACGACCTGAACGACAACGCTTACGGCTTTCCGCTGGGCGCGCAGATCGAGATTCTGCAACTCAAACTGCGCCAGTACGAAGGTAATCACTGGCAGCTGCAACAACTGGATCTGGCAACCATTCGCTCCCTTACGCCACGCAACGAACTGCTGCAACCCTGGTCATGGCAAGTGGCTGGTGGCCTGGAGCGCGTGCTGGGCAAACATGGCGATGAAACCCTGGTTAGTCATGTGAATGGCGGCGCGGGTGGCACCTGGCAATTGGGTGAGGACGTTCTGGGTTTTGCCCTCGGGACAGTGCGGGTCGAACATAACAACGACTTCGCCGAGTTTGTCTCGCCCGCTGCCGGCTTCAACACTGGCGTGCTGTGGCGCAATCCGCTGGGCAACCTGAGCCTGGAAACCAAGGGTGACTACTTCACCAATGGCGAAGTGCGCCGCAACATCAGCCTTAACCAGCAATGGGAGCTGTCCCGCAACCTGGGCCTGCGCCTGAGCGCCCAGCGTGAATTCAGCCAGCTGGCCTCGCCGCAAAATGAAGTGATGCTAGAGGTGAAGTGGTATCACTACTGAAGCTGCAAGCTGACCAGATCACAGATTTGCGACACGGCTTTTACGAATAGCTCACAGACGGGCCTCTAGACTTTGATTACAAGTCGAGGAATCCGTCATGAACATACGTTGGGTTGTACTGTGGTTATTGGTGTTAGTCGCGGGCTGTCAGTCGACTCATGAGCAGTTGTTGGCCGAAGGCTATCCTCCGGCATTCGCCGACGGATTTCAGGACGGCTGTGGCAGTGGCCGGCAGGCGGCGGGTTCAATCGGCGGGCAGTACAAGAAAGATGTGCCGCGCTACCTCAAGGACACGACCTACGCCCAAGGCTGGAGCGACGGTTTTCGTCAGTGCCAAAGCATGCTGGAAAGCCGCGACCGTCTCGACGTCGATCACATCTGGAATGACCGCGACCGAGCCTGGGAACAGCAAAAAACCCAAGGTGCAGCCAAAGCTTACCGTTCGCATTGAAACGACCGGGTGATCGAACGAAACTAATCGATGACACGCGTGGCCCAATTCTCATGAACAGGAGAACATCATGAGCCGCGCCTTCGTCAATGAAGATAACGCCGCTGCGGACGCCAGCCAGCCGGTAGAGCGCCTCGTCAGCCAGCAACCCAACTACGTCACCGCCCACGGTCTGCTGCAATTGCAGAACCGAGTGGCCGAACTGCAAGCGCAGCACAGCGCGCAGTCAGCTCTGGCCGACAACACCGACAAACAGCGACTGGCCGATCTTGAACGCGACCTGCGTTACTTCAACCAACGCCTGTCGAGCGCTCAGGTCGTGACGCCAGCCCGATCTACCGAAAAAGTACAGATCGGCAGTTGGGTGACGTTTGCCGACGAACAAGGCACAGAGCAGCGGGTTCAGTTGGTGGGTGAAGACCAGGCTGACGCGGCTGTCGGTCTGATCAATTGGGGCTCACCGCTGGGGCGAGCGGTGCTGGGGGCGCAGCTGGGAGATGAAGTGTTGTGGAAACGTCCGGCAGGCGATCAGTTGATCGAGGTGGTGTTGATCGAGCCGGACGTCTCACCTGAAAACGATACTGGACCGTAGGAGCGAGCTTGCTCGCGAAAGCGGTTTTCAGTCGTTAAGCAAGGCGACTGTGCTGACTTCTTCGCGAGCAAGCTCGCGCCTACAGGGGTTGTGTCGCTGAGTATCTCCAAATCGTGGGAGCGAGCTTGCTCGCGAAAGCGGTTTTCGATAGTTAGGCAAGGCAAATGTGCCGGCCTTTTCGCGAGCAAGCTCGCGCCTATAGGGGTTGTGTCGCCGAGTATCTCCAAAGCGTGGGAGCGAGCTTGCTCGCGAAAGCGGTTTTCAGTCGTTGATCAAGGCGACTGTGCCGGCCTCTTCGCGAGCAAGCTCGCGCCTACAACGGCTGTGCCGCCGAGGGATCTTCAAATCGTGGGAGCGAGCTTGCTCGCGAAAGCGGTTTTCGATGGTTGAGCAAGACACATGTACCGGCCTCTTCGCGAGCAAGCTCGCTCCTACAAGGGCGCAGTGTTCTTTCCATAAAAAACGGAGCCCGAAGGCTCCGTTCTTGTATTACCCGAATAATCAGGCCAGTTTCTTGTGCCGTACCCGGTGTGGCTGGGCGGCGGCGTCGCCGAGGCGTTTTTTGCGGTCGGCTTCGTACTCGGTGTAGTTACCCTCGAAGAACACCGCTTGCGAGTCATCTTCGTAGGCCAGGATGTGCGTTGCCACACGGTCCAGGAACCACCGATCGTGAGAGATCACAATGGCAGCGCCAGGGAAATCCAGCAGCGCTTCTTCCAGGGAACGCAGGG
The DNA here is from genome assembly GCA_036387095.1 of Pseudomonas sp. GTDB lineage: Bacteria > Pseudomonadota > Gammaproteobacteria > Pseudomonadales > Pseudomonadaceae > Aquipseudomonas. Next base: position 5,984 of record DASVUK010000161.1, on the reverse strand, counting down.
TTTCCACGTCGAGGTCGTTGGAGGGTTCGTCGAGAAGCAGCACATTGCCGCCCTCTTTCAAGGTCAATGCCAGGTGCAAACGACCGCGCTCACCACCGGAAAGGTCCTTGACGAACTTCTGCTGATCCCCACCCTTGAAGTTGAAACGCCCCACATAGGTGCGCGACGGGATTTCGTAGTTACCAATTCGGATCTGATCCGAGCCGTCGGAAATCTGCTGGAACACAGTCTTGCTGCCATCCAGGTCGTCACGGCTCTGATCCACGCAGGCCAGCTGCACGGTTTCACCGATTTCGATGCTGCCCGAATCCGGCTGTTCCTTGCCCATCAACATGCGGAACAGCGTCGATTTACCGGCACCGTTACCACCGATCACGCCGACAATCGCGCCTTTAGGCATGGCAAACGACAGGTTGTCGATCAACACGCGATCGCCATAGCCCTTGCTGACGTTCTTGAACTCGATGACCTTGTCGCCCAGGCGCGGACCGGCCGGGATGTAGATCTCGTTGGTTTCGCTGCGCTTCTGGAATTCCTGCGACTGCATTTCTTCAAAGCGTTGCAAACGAGCCTTGGATTTGGACTGACGCGCCTTGGCGCCCTGGCGAACCCACTCCAGCTCTTCTTTCATGGCCTTTTCATGGGCCGATTGCTGCTTGGATTCCTGGGCCAGACGATCGGATTTGGCTTCAAGCCAGCCCGAATAGTTGCCCTCGTAAGGAATACCGGCGCCGCGGTCGAGTTCGAGAATCCAGCCGGCGACGTTGTCCAGGAAGTACCGGTCGTGCGTGATCGCAACCACGGTGCCCGGGAAATCGTGCAGGAAGTGTTCAAGCCAGGCGACGGAATCAGCGTCCAGGTGGTTGGTCGGTTCGTCGAGCAGCAGCATGTCCGGTGCGGACAGCAGCAGGCGGCACAGGGCAACACGACGCTTTTCGCCACCGGAGAGGACCGCGACTTTCGCGTCCCATGCCGGCAGACGCAAGGCATCGGCGGCGACTTCCAGCTGACGCTCAAGGTTGTGGCCATCACCCGCTTGCAGAATCGCTTCCAGCTTGGCCTGTTCGGCGGCGAGCTTGTCGAAATCGGCATCCGGCTCGGCGTATTCGGCGTAGACCTGATCCAGACGCGCCTGGGCGTCCTTGATCACGCTGACGGCTTCCTCGACCACTTCACGCACGGTCTTGGTCGGGTCCAGCTGCGGTTCCTGAGGCAGGTAGCCGATGTTGAGCTCGGGCATCGGTCGCGCCTCGCCATCGAACTCGGTGTCAACGCCGGCCATGATTTTCAACAGAGTCGACTTACCCGAGCCGTTGAGGCCGAGAACGCCGATCTTGGCGCCCGGAAAAAACGACAGGGAGATATTTTTGAGGATTTCCCGCTTCGGCGGCACAACTTTGCTCAGCCGATGCATGGTAAAGACGTATTGGGCCATGGAATGAAAACCTGGTGTATGTGGCTGTTGAATAGGGCTGAATAGAGCGCGAGCTTAGTGCCCCGTCCTGAAAAAAGCTTTTATTTATCGACGGCACTTGCCGTTTGACGCTTCCGAGCCTTGAATCAAACACTGCGACTAAGCGATGAACGATAGAGTTGGGATCGGGATCATTAATTGCAAGCAGTGGAATCACTCATGCAGGAGTCAGGGCCGCGCGTCGGGCAAAGCTACCCGAATGCGCCCGACAGGGCAAACCGTCCAGCCCAATGGGTCTGGCACTTTGCCACAACTATAGGCATGCTACCCGCCCTCTGGGCGTGCGGCTTATAGTGCATTTCGCATTAGCTGCTTCAGTTCAAGTAGTCAGGATTACAGTTTGTCCACACCAATCCACCCGTATTCATCGCCTATGGCAAAAGGCGCAGCCGCTACGCCTTTGCGCGGCTCATTGAAAGGTGCGCTGGCGGCTCTGGTCTTGTTAATGCTTGCGCTGTTGTTATGGCAGTTGATCGAGCAGTTTCAGGAAACCCAGGAGCGTCAGCGTCAGCGCAGCCTTGATTACAGCGTGCAACTGGCCGACCGCCTGAGCCTGAACATGGCCTTGAGCGCGCAGGTTGCGCTCAATCTGCTGGCCGATAGCATCCCGCAATCCCAGGATCCGGCCACCCAATCGGAAGTGGCCGCGACGCTGCGTCAATCTCTGCCTGCGCTGCGCAGCATTGCGCTCCTCAATGCCGAAGGCGACATCGTTACCGACAGCGCGAAAAGCCCACGGGACGCCGACTTTCTCAAGAGGTCGATGCAACAGGCAGCTGGCCGCCCTTATTACTACGATAACGCCGCAGACGGCTCGCAGATTTACCTGCTGGTGCGCAAACCCGGCGAGGTTCAGGGGTACTGGGCGCTGCGGATGACACCCGACGGGCTGAAATCCCTGATCCGACAGACTAGCCAGGACTTCCAGCCTCTGTGGCGGCTCGAAAACGGCAGCACCGAACGCATGCTGTTTCGCGACAGCCCGTCTGACGATGAGCCAAGCGGCAGTAGTCTGGGCGATAGCGAAACAGTGCTGCTCCAGCCGGTGTCCAATAGCGGCTGGCAATTGCGCGGCTTGTTTGACGGGAAAAAGGCTCGGGAGCAACTGCTTCCCCCCTTGATAGGCAAATGCGTGATCGGCCTTTTATGCTCGATCCTTCCGCTGCTGGCGTTGGTCAGTCTGCGTCGTCGCCAGCGCCAGTTACACGAAAGCCGCCGCCGTTATCAGGATATTTTCGAAGGCGCAGGCGTTGCCATCTGCGTGTTGGACATGTCGGGCCTTCCCGACCATCTGCAGGCCTTGAATGTCCAGAACAGTGACGAGCTAGAGGGCCTTTTACAGACTCAACCCGGCCACTTGAAATCGTTGTTGCGGCAGTTGCGCATTACGGAAGTCAATCAGGTCGCCCTTAGCCTGCTGCGGGTCGGGTCCAGCCAACAAGCCTGGGAATATTTGATCGAAGGCTGCCCACGCACCCGCCAAGGCATCGGTGAACAGGTGCTTCGTGCAGTGATTTCCAGGCAAAGCCAGCTGGAGCTGGAAATCCACCTGACTCAGGAAAATGGCGAAGACCAGCATTTGTGGCTGGTGCTGCGTCTTCCGGAACACATCGATGACTTCCATGCAGTGATTCTCAGCATCGGAGACATCACCCGGCGCAAGCAGGTCGAATTGTCACTTCAGGAGCGCGAAAGCTTCTGGTCCGATGTGGTGCGCACGGTGCCGGATCATCTCTACGTCCAGGACGTGCTCAGCCAGCGGATGATCTACAGCAATCACCATTTGGGACAGACGCTGGGCTACAGCAAAACCGAATTGCTGCGAATGGGCGAGTTTTTCTGGGAAATCCTGCTGCACCCCGATGACGCACAGTCCTATCAGGACATGCGTTTGCGCCAGCGTCATCGTGGGCACAGCGAGCTGCTGCATTGTCTGCTGCGTTTTCGTGACAGCGCGAGCAAGTGGCGACGCTTCGACATCCGCGAGCAAGCCCTTGCCCGGGACAAGGACGATCAAGTCACCCGTATCATCGGTATCGCCAAGGACATTACCGAGCAGCTCGAAGCCAGCGAATCCCTGCGTGACAGCGAACATCGCTACCGCATGCTCGCCGAAAGTATCAGCGACGTGATTTTTTCCACCGACAGCACCCTCACCCCCAATTACGTGAGCCCTTCGGTACAGACGATGCTGGGCTACAGCGCCCAATGGGTCCTTGAGAATGGCTGGAACTCTACCCTTGCCAACCCCTCGCAGCTGGCGGGTATAACCGCACTGCTGGCGCGCATCAACAAAGCGCTGGACCAGCCCGAAGAGCTCCAGAAGCTGCGACTGGAAGTCCCGACCCAGCTATTTCTTTTCGACGCCCTGCGAGCCGATGGCCGCAAGATCCCCATCGAACTGCGACTGGTGCTGGTCTGGGACGAGCACGGCGTGTTCGAAGGCATTCTGGGCGTCGGGCGTGATATCAGTCAGCAGCGCCGGGCAGAGAAAGACCTGCGCATGGCGGCGACGGTTTTCGAACACTCAACGTCAGCAATCATCATTACCGACCCGGCCGGCTATATCGTCCAGGCCAACGAAGCATTCAGCCGCGTCAGCGGCTACGCCGTCGCACAGGTACTTGATCAACTGCCGACCATGTTGACAGTCGATCAGCATCAGGAAGCGCACCTGAGGTACATCGTCAAGCAACTGCACCAAAATGGCAGCTGGGAAGGCGAAGTGTGGCTCAAGCGCCGCAGCGGCGAGCATTATCCGGCGTGGGTGGGTATCAACGCGGTGCTGGACGATGAAGGCGACCTGGCCAGCTATGTGTGTTTCTTCAGTGACATCAGCGAACGCAAGGCCAGCGAACAACGCATCCATCGCCTGGCCTATTACGACGCCCTGACCCACTTGCCAAACCGCACACTCTTCCAGGATCGTCTGCATTCGGCCCTGCAACAGGCCGAGCGGCAGCAATTCTGGGTTGTGCTGATGTTTCTGGACCTTGATCGCTTCAAGCCGATCAACGACTCCCTCGGCCACGCCGCCGGCGACCGGATGCTTCAGGAAATGGCCACTCGCCTGCTGGCCTGCGTCACCGATGACGACACGGTAGCGCGCATGGGGGGCGACGAATTCACGTTGCTGTTGCAACCGGGTGCGACCCGCCAGCTGGCCTTGAGCCGGGCGATCAATGTCGCTGAAAAAATCCTGACCAGCCTGATAACGCCATTCGTGCTCGAAGGCCGCGAGTTCTTCGTCACTGCCAGCATCGGTATCGCCCTCAGCCCGCAAGATGGCAAAGAGCTGAGCCAGTTGATGAAAAACGCGGATACGGCGATGTATCACGCCAAGGAACGCGGCAAAAACAACTTCCAGTTCTATCAGGCCGACATGAACGCCTCGGCGCTCGAACGACTGGAGCTGGAAAGCGATCTGCGCCATGCCCTGGAACAGAAAGAGTTTTCTCTTTTCTATCAGCCGCAGTTCAGCGGCGACGGCAAACGCCTGACCGGCGCCGAAGCACTGCTGCGCTGGCGTCATCCACGTCGCGGGCTGGTATCGCCCAACGAGTTCATTCCCGTTCTGGAAGAGCTGGGCCTGGTGGTGGAAGTCGGGGATTGGGTCTTGACCGAAGCGTGTCGCCAGCTCAAGGCCTGGCACCTGGCGAAGGTGCGCGTGCCCAAGGTTTCGGTGAACATCTCGGCCCGGCAGTTCTCCGATGGCCAGTTGGGCACACGGATCGCCAATATCCTCAAGGAATCCGGATTGCCTCCGGCCTGCCTGGAGCTGGAACTGACCGAAAGCATCCTGATGCGCGAAGTAAGCGAAGCCATGCAGATTCTTGACGGCCTCAAATGCCTGGGCTTGAGCATTGCCGTGGACGACTTCGGCACCGGCTACTCATCACTCAACTACCTCAAGCAGTTCCCCATCGACGTGCTGAAAATCGACCGTACCTTCGTTGATGGCCTGCCATCAGGAGAACAGGACGCTCAAATCGCCCGCGCCATCATCGCCATGGCCCACAGCCTGAACCTGGCAGTGATCGCCGAAGGCGTCGAGACCCACGAACAGCTGGAATTCCTCCGCGAACATGGCTGCGACGAAGTCCAGGGCTACCTCTTCGGCCGCCCGATGCCGCCGGGCCGCTTTGAAGCACAATTCAGCAATGATGCGCTGTTCATGTTCGATTGACCTGCATGCATTCCCTGTAGGAGCCAACTTGTTGGCGAGAGCAATATCAATGGCTACGCAGGACTACCGCCTCGCCAACAAGTTGGCTCCTACAAATTCAGCAGCACGCGAGATGAAAACCGCTTGTCCTGCTCATGACTGGCTTTCATATGCCAGATAAAAGCCAATGAGTTAGAATGCCCCCCTTTTCTGCCCCGATCCTTGAGGACCGCCATGTTCAGCCGTGATTTGACTCTCGCCAAGTACGACTCCGATCTCTTTGCCGCAATGGAGCAAGAAGCTCAGCGCCAGGAAGAGCACATCGAGCTGATTGCCTCGGAAAAC